>JAMIIV010000077.1:0-51979 GCA_035913415.1 Fibrobacteria bacterium
CCCCCCCCTCCCCCCCCGCGACAGGCCACCGCGACAGGCTCGATCAGCGAAACATTTCGACGGCGATCCTAAACCGTATTGAGGCAATGCCAAAGCGGTGACCTGAGCCACCGCTGGCGCGCGATCTACTGGCCCGACTTGTACCGCGCCGAGACCTCTTCGTAGAACGAGAGGGTCTGTTTGGCGATGGCCTTCCACGAGAAGTGGTCGACCACGCGCTGGCGGGCCTTCTCGCCCAGTTCGCGGCCCAGTTCGGGCGAGCGCAGGATGCGGTTCATGGCTTCGGCCAGGCCCACAGCGAATGCCTCGGGGTCGCGGGCTTCGGGGTCGGTGGGGGAAAGGGAGGTCTTGTCGACCAGGTAGCCCGTTTCGCCTTCGACGATGATCTCGGGGATGCCGCCGGTGCGGGTGGCCACCACGGGGGTGCGGCAGCTCATGGCTTCCAGGTTGGTGATGCCGAAGGGTTCGTAAATGCTGGGGCAGCAGTAGACGGCGGCGCCGGCATAGATGCTGGGCAGGTCGCACAGGGGGACCGCGTCGCGGACCCAGACCACACCGCCCTGGCGCTTCTGCTGGAGCTTGTTGACGGCGGCCTCGACCTCGTCGGCCATCTGGGGGGTGTCCGGTGCGGCGGCGCACAACACGATCTGCGCGTTGGACTCCAGGTGCTCGGCGGCGCGCAGGAAGTGCTTGATGCCCTTCTGGCGGGTGATACGCCCCACGAACAAGGCGTAGGGTCGGAAGGGGTCGATGCCGTGGCGACGCAGGGTGGACGGATCCGGCTCGGAGGGGAATTCGTCGGGGTCCACACCGTTGTGGATGACCTTCACCTTCGACGGGTCCACGCCATAGGCGGCGATCACGTCGCGGGCCATCTCCTGCGAGACGGCGATGATGCCGTCGGCGTTCTGGTAGGCGGTGCGCTCGATCCAGCACGAGAGCCGGTACCCGCCTTCGCCCAACTGCTCGGCCTTCCAGGGGCGGCTGGGCTCCAGCGAGTGGGTGGTCAAAATCAGCGGGATGTTGCGCGTCTGCTTGACCAGGATGCCGCCGAAGTGGGCGTACCAGGTGTGGCAGTGCACCACCTCGGGAGACTGGGCACGGCCCGACATCTCGAGGTTGCGCAGGATGGCGTTGTAGGCACCGGCATGCGACGGGTCTTGCGGGCGGATGGGGTGTTCCAGCCCCACGCCAGTCACGGAGAGCTGGCCTTCCTGGGCCGATTGGTCGCCGAAGCACAGAACTTCCACCGGCGAAAGCTTCGCGAGCTCCTTGCTCAGATGGTCGATGTGGACGCCGGCCCCGCCATAGACGCGGGGAGGATATTCGTTGGTCAGAAGGAGGGCGCGCATGGCAACAGGAAGGTAAGCCGCCAAAAGCCCCCTTGGCTACGTCCCATGCAGGGCTTTTGGCGCGCCAAGTGTTTCGTTGTGGTTAGATCGTGGGATCCAGGGCTGTCGCGAGTCTGGCCATGGTCGCCGCCAAGCGCAGCTCCACGCCTTCCAGGTCGGATGGTGGCAAGGTGTCGCCCAGTTCCTCGACCACGCCACCGCGATCGATGCTCCTGGCCGCCGTCCGCAATTGTTCGGCAAGTTCCTGGCGCGACATGGAAAACGGCTTTCCGCGTTTGGGTCTCACCTCCAGGAGCCGTTGATCCAAGACGGCAAAGTCGAGAGCCGTCCCCAGTTGGGAGTGGAGAAACCACAGGTCGTGTACATCGCGCCACAGCCTGCGCTCGTTCCATGCCGCGAGTTTGTGCGAAAGCGCCGTGGGCAAGGCCATCACGCGGACCACGCGCCCGTCCTGTCCATGCCGGCGCGCCAAAGGTGCGGTACTCACGGGAGTCGAAGGACATTCCTGCGCCACCGTGATCTCGACCTGGGCCATCTGGCCGCCGTACGAGATCTTGAGTCTCCAGGCACGGGAATCCATGCGTTCTTCCAGTGTCAGTCCTGGTTCGTTTTCCAGGGCGGTCCGGACTTCTTCGGCGATCTCCTTTCTGCTTCCGTGGGGAATGAAGACGAAGTCCGCGTCATTGGTCGATCGGGGGCTGTCCAGCAGGCGCAGGGTCATGCCGCCTTTCAGGATGGCGCGGTTGCGAAAACGCTCCCCGAAAAAGCCGATGAGCCAGACCAACAAGGCCTCCAAGGAATCAAATCGCATCGAGCCACCTCTTGCAGCGAGAACGAAATCGGGGATTGTTGTAGCGCTCCACATACTCCAGGAAGACATCGCGGCGAAGCGCGTGGCGTTCGATGTCCGACTCGAGGTCGAAGGAGAAGTGCACGCCGCGCTGTTGGAAATACAGGCAATCGAGAACGGCTTTCTCCGGATCGGCGATCCGGCTGCCGTCGTCGTCTTCGATCACCCCGAATGCCATGGCGGGATCCAGATGGTGAATCGTCATATTCCATTGCACGGTCTCGACATGGGTTTCCCGGCATCCTGCCGTGAAGCGGACGTGGCGGGCCGGGATCGAGCCGATCAACAGATGCCGGGCCAGCGCCGAGCCGAAACTCAGCGTCGCATCCAGCGCCAGGTGGCGTGCGACGGACTCGGGGCGGGCGTTTCGCCACAGGTAGAGGTCGCGTCGGGCGCGCTGGATGCGACCGCTTTCCATCAACGGCGCAATCCAACGGGCGAGGGACGAACGATTGGACCATCCCTTGATGGCCAAGAGGTCTGAAGTCGTGAAGACTCCCTGCTGTGGGATCGCCAGCGCCTCCAGTAAATCCAATGAAGCAATATTCATAATACGAGAAAGTATACATATCTGCGCTTTTTGCGTGTTATAAATGATCGGCGTTCTCGCTGTTGCGGCAATGCCTTCTTGGCCCCCACAAGGTTCTAGCTTTCCCGTCCCTGCCCATGACCGGATCCGACGCCGCACTTCTGTGGGATCGGGCCTCGGGCATCCTGCAACGGATGCTCGCGCCCGAAGTCTACGCCCGCCAATTCGGGACACTGCGGTGTCTCGAGTTCAGCCAGACGCGTCTTCTGCTGGAGGCGCCGTCCGAGTTCCCCGTCGAAGCGTTCCGCAAGAGCTTCCAGGGGCTCATGGAAATGGCCGCCGAGCAGACCATCGGCGCCGCCCCGCAGATCGAGATCCGCCAGGCCCGCCCCACACCGCCGCCCATGGACAACCGCGGCGGCACCGACATCCCGCCCATCGAGATGAACCCCCGGTTCACCTTCGAGACCTTCGTCGTGGGTGGCAACAGCCAGTTCGCGCACTCGGCTGCCAAGGCCGTCGCCGACGCCCCCGGTCGCACGCGGTTCAATCCGCTCATGATCTACGGCGGCTCGGGGCTGGGCAAGACCCACCTGCTGCAGGCCATCGGCCACCAGGTGCGCTCGCGTTTCCCCGAGGTGCGGGTGCGCTACGTGCCCACCGAAGACTTCAAGAACGAGTACATCTACCACGTCCAGAAGAACAAGGTCAACGAGTTCTCGGCCTTCTACCGCCAGCAGGTAGACGTGCTGCTCATGGACGACATCCAATTCCTGGTGGGTCGCGACGCGCTGCAGCAGGAATTCTTCCACCTGTTCAACGCCTTCCACCAGAGCAACCGCCAGATCGTGCTCACCTCCGACTGCCCTCCCGGCGAGTTGCAAGGACTGGAAGAACGACTGGTCAGCCGCTTCCAGTGGGGCCTCTCGGTGGACATCCAGCCCCCCGACCGCGACACCCGCGAAGCCATCCTGCGCAACAAGGCCGCCGAAGAGAACCTCGACCTCTCGGAAGAGATCATCTCGTACATCGCCGAAAACGTCGACACGAACATCCGCCAGATGGAAGGCATCGTGCGCAGCCTGATCTTCCAGGCCTCCATCCGTGGAGGGGACGTCACCCTTCCGCTGGCGCAGGAAGTCGTCGATTCGCAGGTGCAAAAGGGCTCGATGCGCCGCTTCAGCCCGCAGGAGATCGCCTCCGAAGTCGCCACCTACTACCGGGTGGATCCCGTCACGCTCTTCTCGGAAGGGCGCGGCACCAAGGAAGTCGCCCACGCCCGCCAGGTGGCCATGTACCTGGTCAAGCAGCTCACGCAACTGCCCTACAAGAGCATCGGCGGCCACTTCGGCGACCGCGACCACAGCACCGTGATCCACGCCTGCGAGAAGGTCGGCAAGGCCATGAAGGAACTGCCTTCGGTCAAGCACGAGATCGAATCCCTCCTCAAGGTGCTGCGCTGACAATTACTGGCTGAGGGGGGGAAGGGTTTCCCCCCGCCCTCCGCCCTCCGAGCGGGCTCCGGCTCCCCCTTCTCCTGGGGGCGTGGCCCCCAAGCCCCCTTCGATGTCCTTCGGTTTCGCATGAGGTTGCATCGCCCCCGTGACCCCCGTCACAGACAGGATTCGGTGAGGCTCTACCTTTGGGCGCGCTCCTTCCCTCCGTTCCAAGGTCACCCCATGTCCGACTCGCCCCGATCGATTCCCCGCCTGGCGGCGCTGCTGCTGGCCGTACTCCCCTTCCTTTCCGGTTGCCTGCACTACGACGAACGCGGCACCATCGCCACGGACGGCTCCGGCGAGGTCCGGGTGGTGTACAGCATGGGCCCCGGAGGCGAACTCGACAAGGAGAAGCAGGCCGAGGTGCGCGCCAGCGTGGCCGCGACCGACGGCATCGAGATCCTGGGTGATGTCGATTCCACCGATGGCGACACGACCTGGGTGGGCATGTCCCTGCATTTTTCGTCCCTGGCGGCGCTGCAGGCCATCGACACCCTCCTGCCCTTGAAGGGCATGTTCCAGGGGGTGGCGTTGCGTCAGGATGGAGAGTCCTGGCTCTTGACACGCACCGTGCGCTTGCCGCCGACGCCCACCGAAGGCATGGACATGCCCCGTTTTCGACAGATCCTGACCTGGGTGGTGCCCGGGCGGATCGTGCACGCCGACACCCTGGCGCGCTGGTCGGAAGGCGACAACACCGTGGTCTGGACGTTGCCCAACGACGGCAGCGTCGGGACCACGGCCGATCTGGAAGTGACGTGGATCGACGGCGACGTCGTGCGCGTGGCGCTGCCGTGGACCTCGATCGGCCTGGGGGCCGGCGTGCTTGCCTTGCTGGTCGTGCTGCTGGTCCTGTGGCGGCGCAAGGTGGCGAAGGCTTCGAAACCTTCGGATCTGTCCGCCCCTTCGATGTCGGAATCCGTCCCCGCGTCTGTTCCCGAAAGGGCTGCAGACATTCCGCTTGCGCCGGAGTCCTCCTCGGCGCATGCTCCAGCCCCGGGTGAAGCTCCCGTCCCCGGCGTCTCGGATACCCCGGTCCAGGAGCCCGCCGCTCCCGCCATGCGGCCCCGCCGCTTCTGGCCGCGCTATTTCCTCTCGCCGTCGCTGTTCCTGGCCGCTTTCGGCCTGTTCGCACTGGCTCCGGTGGTCAACGTCTCCTGCATGGGGCGAACCAAGACCATGACGGGCTGGGATCTGTCGTACCGCTCGCCCGACATGAGCGAGCAGTTGGGCGGGATGCTGGACATGGCCGAGACGATGGGGGTCCAGCCGGGATTCAACGAGCATACGCTCACGAAGGAGGACGTGCAGGACCAGGCGAAGACCCCGCGACAGACCAGCGACGTGACCTATTTCCTCTGGTCCATCCTGTTCGCCGCCGGATTGTGTCTGATCTTCCCCTGGGAGCGGGCGCAAGGCCTGGCGGCCCTGCTGTTCGGCGGTGGGCTGATCTGGTTCCAGGAACGGCTGGCCTACGGCATGGACCACACGATCCCCGAGATGGCCAAGTTCCTCAAGATCGAACGTCTCGCCGCGTGGCAGTTGGTCGAGGCCCTTTTGGTCCTGGGGGTGCTTTCCGGGCTGTGGTCGATCGTCTCGTCCCTGCGAGGCACCAAGGCGCGCAAGGGGTGGGTCCCTTCCGTTCTGGTCCTGTTGCTGTTCGCTCCGGTGGCGCTGGTGGTCGCCCAGTACCAGCAGCCTCCGCCCAGGTCGGAGGCGACGACGGATACCACCTCGGTTTTCGAGATGCCCACCGACTCCGCCTCGGGCTCGGGTGAAGAGGATGATCCGGGTTCGGAAAGCGAGGCCCAAGCGCCGGAACCGTTCCTCGATTCCCGCGATGATCGCACCTATCGTGTGGTGAACGGGCCCTCGGGCCCGTGGATGGGGCGCAACATCGCCTTCGTTGCGGATTCGTCGTGGTGTTTTCCCGCACCGGGAGTCGATTGCGAACGCGAAGGACGACTGTACAACTGGGAAGCCGCCGAACAGGCGTGTCCCGCCGGGTGGCGTCTTCCGACCCTCCAGGAGGCCGAAGGGCTGGTCGGATCGGTCGGCGAAGACGCGGTTTCCCTGTTGCGGGCCGGGCCTGTCGGCACCGAGGACATCGATCCCGGGGTTGCCCTGGTCGCCAGCGGTTGGGGTGGACCCGACGGAAGCTGGAACGACCACGGTCGCACGATCTCGCTGTGGGTGACCCAGCCCGGGCGCGACATGGGCCCCTTCATCTGGCAGATCAACGCAGGTGATCAGGTCAGCACGGGGCCCGCCTCCAGGCACAGCCGCCACGGCGTGCGCTGCGTGAGCGAAGGGGAATGATTCGTCTCGCTCCATGAGCGGCCTCGGTCGGGGAAGGCCTTCCTGACCACCCTCCCTCGAGGTATACTCTGGGCGATGCACCGCGCCCCCAGTTCCACCGCACCAACCCATCTCCGGGGCGGCCCACGATGAGAAAGGTCGATCTCGTCCTGCTCGCCGTGGCCGTTGTCGGGGGAACCCTCTTCTTCGCCTCGCGCGAGCGCCTCTGGCCGGAAACCGGTCTGGAGCTGGTCGTCCCCGAGGCCGAGCTCGAAGCGCGCGCCCGGTCGCATGGCGATGCCGCCGGGCTTCCCGCGGGCGAGTGGATGGCGGCCTCGCGCCTGGATCTGGACGTGAAGGCCCTGTCGTGGCTGGAGTCCACGCGCGATCGTTCCCGCGTGCGTGATCTCCTGCATTCGGGGGCGCCGGTGTACGAACACGTGGTTTCCTTCAAGCGTCCCGGCGACCCCATGACGATTTCCGTCCGGATGCAGCCGGGTGGCGTGCTCGCCGGCTGGGATCGTTCGGTGGAAGACGATGTTCCCGGCGTGCGGTTGGATTCGGTCGCCGCGTGGACCAAGGCTCGCGCCTGGACGCTGCTGCAGCTCTCGGAAGACCTCGGGGGATGGGGGTTGCGCCGTCACGCCAGGCGTGATCTGGACAACCGGTCCGATCACGAATTCCTCTTCGAGCGCGCCCGCCCCGACGCGCCCGATGTGCGCGAACGGCTCGAGGTGCGCGTGGCCGGCTCCGAGGTGGTGCGCGCGCGGCGCGAGGTGGTGGTGCCGCCGGCCTTCCTGCGCGAGCAACGAACCCGCGCGGCCCCCCAGGATTTCGTGCGGACCTTGGCCCTCACGCTGTTCGCTTCGCTCGGGTGTGCCGCGTTCCTGCTCAAGCTCAAGGGTTTGCGGGAGCGGATGGTGGGGTTGCGGGTCCCGGCCATCGGAGCGGCCTTGGTGCTGCTTTGCCTGGGTCTGGCCCGCGTCCTGCGCCCGGCGCGCATCCTGGAGGTGTGGGACCCCATGGGGGATCGCTGGATGGCGACCGTCCGGGTGCTCATGACCGGCGTGGTGAACGACCTCCTCCCGGCGGTCATGGTCTTCGCCTTCCTGGGCGCCTCCGACGCCCTCGACCGCAAGGCTCCCCGCCACCGCGGCATCGCCCTGCGCAACTTCCTGCGCCTGCGATGGGACCACGTCGATGTGGGGCACGCCAGCCTGCGGGGATTCCTGTTGGGTCTGGTGGCGGGAGGCGTGCTGGCCGGAAGCACCTGGTTGCTGTCGTTCCTGCCGGGCGCGCGCGTCGATCTCCAACCCCGCGGGTTCTTCTTCCACGGCATCAATTCCTCGTTCCCCGCACTGGTGCTGGCGGTGTATTTCCTGCAGATCGCCCTGGTCGAAGAGTTGGGCTGGCGCCATTTCGCCGGGAACCTCCTGTTGCGCCTGAAGCTGGGGCCCTGGGTGGCCGCGCTGGCTCCGGCGCTGATCTACGGTGCCGCCCACGCGGGCATGGACTTCCTGCCCCCCGGAGAGCCCTGGTGGGCCCGGATCATTCCGATCACCCTGGTGGGCGCGCTCTGGGGCTTGGCCTTCTTGCGCTGGGACGCCCTCACGGTGTTCCTGTCCCACTGGGCCTGCGATCTGTTCCTGTTCAGCCAGCCACGGCTGTCCAGCTCCGACCCGGCCACATGGCTGTCCGCTGTGGGGTGTCTCAGCTTGCCGTTGTTGCCCGCGGCGGTCAACCTGGGGATTCGCGCCTGGCGTCTGTGGCGGCGCAAACCCGACGAGGAATGGTCGGACGAGAGCGATTTCGATGGCACCGATCCAGCCTTCGATCCCGAATCGGCCTTCGACGCCGAGCCCGAGCCTGACGCCGACCGGGAAGCCGATACCCCCGACGAACCTCCTCCCCGGACCAACGGGGGATGACATGGCTCGCGATCGGCGTGCGCGCCGTGGTGGGCACCTCCTACCCCTGGATGCCCGATTTGCGCGGAGGCACCCCGGTCGAGCTGCGGGCGGATCCCTACCACACCGACGTCAACGCCACGCGGGTGCTGGAGCGCCAGCCCATCCCTCGTCTCGACACCGAGGTCGAAGGTGGGGTATACTGGTGGTTCATGGAACGGCTCCTATTCCCCCGGGACTTCCTTCTCGAGGCCAGCGCGCCCCCCCTCCCCGTCAGGGGGCGGGAGGCGCGGCGCGTTGCGCCGTACACGGGGGAAGACGCCCGCATCGAGTTCCATCGCGCCGAATTGCCGCGGCCTCGAGCGATGCGCTGGAGCGCCCTGGTGGGCGAGAGGCCCCAGAGCCGCTCGGGGATTAGGGCCTTCGCGCGGGCGATCGGGGTGGAACCGGAGGTCGGCACAGGCTCCAACGGCGCGTTGCAGGCGCGGGCACCCCGCGGCCGGGCCCTCCTGCTGCGACCGAACGTGGAGTGGTGATGGGCCCCGCAGACTCCTCCGTGTTCGTCTGTCCGGTCACGGGCAGGCGATGGGAATCCCGTCCCGAATGGGTGGTGACCGGAAAACGTTCGACGTTCCGGTTCCACGTCCTGGACCGCACCATCGTGCTGTGCCGCACCTTCGGCGCCACGGGGCGCGAAGAAGTCGAGGCCTACTGCCGCCAGCTCGCCGCGATCCTCGACGAGTACCACCGGCCCGGCCATCGCATGGTGCTGATGGAGGACTACGGCCAGCTCCACGACACCGATGCCGGAGCCCGCCAGACCTACATCGAATTCCACATGCGTCACCAGCATGTCTGGAGCGGCATCTTGTTCTACGGAATGAACCCGTTCCTGAAGTTGCTGATGCGCCTGTCCAAACGCATGCTCCCGCTGCAGATGCTCGTCGACGTCTACGGCGGGTACGGCCAGGCGCTGGGGCAGGCCTTCAAGCTCCTGGAGTGGGATGTCGAGCCCGTGGTCCTGCCCGATGCCGGTCAGGGGACCACCTGGTCTTCGCCCCACATCGTGGTGACCTTCCAACCGCTCGATGCGCAGCGGATCCTGCGGATCCGCGTGCAAGGCACCTTGCGGGCCGACGAGGCCATGGCGATCTTCCGCGCCTACGAGGCTTGGCTGGTCGCCCAGTCCCCCCCTCCCGGCCGCTGGTACCGTTACATCGACTACGCAGGACTGGTGGGATGGGACCTTCGCGGCCTGCTCATCGTCTTGCGCGAGCTCAAACGACTCGATGCCCTGTTCCCGTTGCGGGTGCGTTTCGTCTGTGGCATTCCCCGCGACCTGCGGGCTTGGTTGGCCATCCGCTGGCTGGCGGCCACCACCATGCTCGAGGAAGTCGCGGGGGAACAGGACCTCCAGACGCGCGTGCATTGGTACGAGGAGTTGGGGAGCCATCCATTCTACCGTCGCGGGATCATGGCCTGGATCCGCGATCGCCTCTTCCTGCGCGAGGCGCGCATCGCCCGCGATCTGATGGGCTTCATCGGCGAGCTGCAGTGGGATGTCGCCGGGAGCGGGCGCAACCCCTACGCGGAGGATCACCCCCTCCACCAGGTGGCCGCGTCGCTTCTGGTGGTCAAGACCGATTTCGACGCGCTGTTCCTGGAGCGCGACCGACGCGAACACGAGCTGGAGCAGGCGCGCCAGAGGGCCGAGGAGGTCAATCGACTCCAGGCGCGGTTCCTGGCCAACGTCAGCCACGAGATCCGCACCCCCTTGAACGCGGTGCTGGGCATGGGGGAGCTTCTCGGCGACACCCACCTGGACTTGCAGCAGCAGGATCTTCTCCGCACCTTGCGCCAGTCGGCCCAGGGCCTTCTGGCGGTGATCAACGACATCCTCGATCTCTCGCGCATGGAAGCCGGCGAATTCCGGCTCGGCCAAGAGGCGTTCGACCTCGGGAGCCTGCTGGGGGAGGTCGGATCCATGATCGGATATCTCGCGACCACCAAAGGGCTGGACTTCGAGCTCCAGCGGGCGTCGGACCTTCCCCGGGGGGCGACGGGCGATCCCGTCCGGCTGCGCCAGATCCTGATCAACCTGGCCGGCAACGCCGTGAAATTCACCGACGCCGGGCGCGTGGTGGTGCGGGCCCGCTGGGACAACGGCTCCTCCCCAGACAAATTCCGTCTCCTTCTGGAGGTCGAAGACTCCGGGCCCGGCATTCCGTCGGACAAAGTCGAGGATCTCTTCCGACCCTTCAAGCAGCTCGACGGCTCGTTCACCCGACGCCACGGCGGCACGGGCCTGGGGCTGGCGATCGCCCGCAACTTGGCCGAACGGATGGGAGGAGGCATCGCGGTCGACCCCGCGCCCGTCAAGGGGACGGTCTTCCGGTTCTCGGCCGAACTCGGTCGGTCGGTACCGCCGCCGCAGGGAGAGACCAGTCACGAAGGAGTGCAGGCGCGCCTTTCGGGCAGGGTCCTGCTGGCCGAGGACAACCGGGTCAACCAGAAGGTGGCGCTGGGTCTGTTGGCCAAACTGGGCGTGGACGCCGTGGCCGTCGACAACGGGTTGCGCGCCCTGGAGATCCTGTCCAAGCAACCGGGCGAGTTCCGGTGCGTGCTCATGGACATCCAGATGCCCGTGATGGACGGGCTCGAGGCGGTGCGGCGCATCCGCGCCGGGGAGGCGGGGGAAGCCGCACGCAAGATGCCCATCTTCGCCCTCACGGCCCACGCGATGGACGGCGATCGCGAAACCTTCCTGGCCGCCGGCATGGACGGCTACCTGTCCAAACCCATCCGCCTGGCAAACCTGCGCCAGACCCTCGAGACCATCCTGCTCGAATCGGGCTGAAAGGCTTCTCGTTGGCGGATCCTCTCCGCTGTTCGAGCTCATAGTCCGGTGGTCGAGTCTGGCTCGGTGGTCGAGCCTGTCGAGACCCGCCGCGTTGGTCTCGACAAACTCGACCACCGGGCTTGGTCACATCTTGCCGAGTTTCCAGTTCCAATTGCCGGTGAGTGCCAGCCCCAGTGAGGGTTTCCGGTCGCGCACCAGATCAGGAACGCCCCATTTGGCTTCCAGTCCGAAGGTCTGTCCTCTACGGGGATGGACCGAAAAACCTCCGACGGCGTGGGCTCCTGCGGTGAGGGTGCGATCGAAGCCCAGCGATGCGGACAGGCCTGGTCCGACATAGGGATCGAAGACGGCCGTGCTGCCCAGCGGATGCCACAGAAGCTGGGTGGGGACGCTCAGGGCCAGCGAATCGAGGCGCGTGACGCTGCTGAAACGGACCTCCGCGTCGGTGCGCCAGCTCAGGTATTTGTTGATGGTGTATTCGGCGGTCATGGCGGCGGTGGGGACAAACGTCGAGCCGTTTTGGGTCATGCCAACTCGGGCGCCGTAGGTCCATTTGCCGGCCAGGCAAGACGTGGAGGCCAGCAGGAGGGCCACAAGGAAAGATTTCATGGTGGCGATAAGGTACTGCCTCGCCGCCGGGTTCGCGCCGTGCTCGGGGTGGCTGTGTAGATTTGGCGGCCCATGTTCCCGATCGACCTCCCCCACATTCTGTCTCTCGCTCTTCCTTTGGCCTGGATCGCCGGAGGCTGGCTCCTGGGCTGGCTTGTCGAAGCCGCGTTGGTGGGGCGGCTGCGCAAGTTGGCCGAGCGCACCGCCTGGGAAGGTGATGACATCGCCATCGACGGCCTGCACGGCCTGGTGCGCCTGGGAGGTCTTCTCACGGGGCTGCATCTGGCCGTGGGGCAATGGCCGTTGGCACCGGGGCTCGCGAACCTGCTCCACAAATGCGTGTCGACCGCGGCCATTCTCGCCGCCACCGTGCTGGTGGCTCGGGTCGCGACCGGTCTGGTCAAGCTCTACACCCGCGGCGTGGAAGGTGTGGTGCCCTCCACGAGCATCTTCCTGTCGCTGACACGCATCATCGTGCTGGTCCTGGGCGGGCTGATCGCTTTGCAATCGGTCGGAATTTCCATCGCTCCCATACTCACCGCGCTGGGTGTTGGTGGATTGGCCACGGCTCTGGCTCTCCAGCCCACCTTGTCCAACCTGTTCTCGGGCATCCAGATCCTCGCCTCCCGCGCCATCAAGCCTGGTGACTTCATCCGGTTGGGGACCGGCGAGGAAGGGTATGTCCACGACATTTCCTGGCGCATCGCGACCATCCGCACCACGGCCAACAACCTGATCCTGGTCCCCAACGCCAAACTCGCCGATGCCGTGGTCACGAACTTCCACGCCACCGACGCCCAGCTCGCGCTCGTGGTCCCCTTGACGGTGGCCTACGATTCGGATCTGGGCAAGGTGGAACGTCTCACCCTGGAGATCGCCCAATGCGTGCAGAGCGAGGTCCAGGGCGGAGTTCCCGAGCACGAGCCCATCTTCCGTCTGGCGGGCCTGGGAGATTCCGCGATCCAGATCAACGTGATCCTGCGGGTCAGGGAATGGGGCGACCAAGCGCTGGTGCGCCATGAATTCCTGAGCCGCATCCTGGCCGCCTACGCGCGCGAAGGGATCGAGATCCCCTTCCCCCAGAGGGTGGTCCGCAACGCGATCTGAGGGAAACCCCTCCCTCGCAAGGCGTTGAGAGTATTACCTTTCCCTCTCTCTGTTTTCATATTCCGAAAGGACTCATCATGGCCGTTCCCAAGAGAAAGCATTCGGCCCAGCGCCGCGACAAGCGACGCACGCACTACGTCATCAAGGCCAAGGGCCTGGGCAAGTGTGACCACTGCGGGCAGCCCAAGATGCCCCACCGTGTCTGCTCCAAGTGCGGATACTACGCGGGCAAGGAGATCCACGCCCCGATCGAGACGTACTAAGCACGGAGATGTCCATGGTCCGCATCGCCCTTGACGCGATGGGCGGCGATCTGGGGCCCGAGGCCGCCGTCGAAGGCGCTCTCCAGGCTCTGCGCTCTGCGCCCGGTCCCATGGCCGTCGTCCTCACGGGCGACGAGCCGACGCTGAAGTCCCTCATCGAAGCCAAAGGCGGTTCCGAACTGCCGGTGAAGGTCGTCCACACCACGCAAGTGGTGGAGATGTCCGACACTCCCACGGTGGCTTTGAAGCAAAAACCCGATTCCTCCCTGGTGGTGGCGGTCGGACTGCAGAAGAAGGGACTGGTGGATGCTTCCGTGAGCCCGGGCAATACCGGGGCCATGATGGCGGCAAGCCTCATGATCCTCGGTCGTGCGGGCAAGGTCAGCCGACCCACGGTCGCCACGGTGCTGCCCACCGCCACGAACAAGTTCGTGATGGTGGATTCCGGTGCCAACGTCGACGAAAAGCCGATGCAGCTTCTTCAGTTCGCGCATTGCGGTGCGGTCTACTCAAGACTCGTGCGCGGTGTGGAATCGCCGCGCGTGGCGCTCCTGAACATGGGCGAAGAAGAAGGCAAGGGGACGGAAACCGTCGCCGAGGCCTTCCAGCTTTTGCGCAAGTCGGGTCTGAACTTCGTCGGCAACGTCGAAGGCAACGACATCCCCAAGGGCGGTTTCGACGTGCTGGTCACTCCCGGCTACACCGGCAACGTCGTCTTGAAGCTCTACGAGGGCATGGGCGAGTTCATGTTCCGTTCGTTCGCCAAGCACCTCCAAGGCCCCGAATGGAAGGATTTCTTCCAGACCTGGTCCTACGAGAACGAAGCGGGCGGTCTGCTCCTGGGACTTGATGGCGCGTCGGTCATCATGCACGGCCGTTCCAATCCCAAGGCCTACGTCTCGGGATTGAACGTCGCCTGGCGCATGGCGTCCGAGGGTGTGCACAAGCAGATCGCCCAGGCGGTCGAAGGCCTGGAGCAATCGGCGTGACTCTGCGCGCCGGTGTTGCCGCCGTGGCGGCGCACACTCCCGGAGACGTGATCGAAAACGACTGGTTCGTCACCCAGGGTCTGGACACCAGCGACGAATGGATCCGCAACGCCTCCGGCATCGAGCGCCGGATGTTCGTGCGCGACCGTTCCGTCACCACCTCCGATCTGGGGGCCGAAGCCCTGCGCAAGGCGTTGGCCAAGGCCGGATGGGACGCCCTCGATCTGGACGCCATCGTCTGCGCCACGTCCACCCCGGAGTACGCCTATCCGGCGACAGCCGTGTTGGTGCAGGGCAAGGTCGGAGCGCACAACGCCTTCGGCTTCGATGTCCTGGCGGCCTGCACCGGGTTCGTCGTGGCCCTCAACAACGCGTCCTTGCTGGTCTCCAGCGGGCAGTGCCGCCGCGTCGCGGTGGTTTGCGCCGAACTCAACAGCCGCGTCCTCGACATGACCGATCGCAACACCTGCGTTCTGTTCGGCGACGGCGCGGGTGTCGTCCTCCTGGAAGCGCGGGAAGACGGCTCGGGTGTGATCGGTTCCGACCTCAAGAGCGACGGCCGTCTGGAACACTTGCTCCACTGCCCCCCGCTGACCATGCAGGGCAAGGCCGTCTACCGGTGCGCCGTCACGGAAATGCCATCCATTTCCCGCCGGGTCCTGGATAAACACGGATTGACCACCGCCGACGTTTCGCTGATGGTGCCCCACCAGGCCAACATCCGCATCCTGCAGTCCACCGCCGAAAATCTCGGGATCCCCGCCGACAAGGTGATGATCAACGTGCAGCAGTACGGAAACACATCGTCGGCCACGATCCCCATCGCCTTGGCCGAAGCCCTCGACCAGGGACGCATCCGCTCCGGCGACCTCATCCTGACCGTGGCGGTCGGTGGTGGCATGGTCTGGGGCGCCAACCTCATCCGCTGGTGATCTCATGAAGACTCTCTTCCTCTTCCCCGGACAGGGTTCGCAGTACGTCGGCATGGGCAAGGCCCTGGCCGAATCCCATGCCGGTGCGGCCGCCTTGCTGCAGGAAGCCGACGACGTCCTCGGGTTCAAGCTCTCCGCCCTGATGGCCGATGGCCCCGAAGACGACCTCAAGGCCACTCAGAACACCCAGCCCGCCCTGTACGTCGTGTCCCAGATGGTCGCCTGCGTGCTCACGGAGCAGGGCATCGTCCCGGACTTGGCCGCCGGCCACTCCTTGGGTGAATATTCGGCCCTGGCCGCTTGTGGCGCACTTTCTTTTGCCGACGGCCTGCGTCTGGTTCGTCTGCGCGGCAACCTCATGGCCGAAGCCGGTGTGCGCCGCCCTGGTGCCATGGCCGCGGTGCTGGGACTCGATGCGGGCCCCCTCGACGACGTCCTCAAGGGTGTGGCCGGGTGCGTGGTTTCGGCCAACTACAACAGCCCGGGCCAGATCGTGGTCTCCGGCGAAGTCGCCTCCGTCGAAGCGGCCATGGAAGCCTGCACGGCCGCCGGCGCCAAGAAGGTGGTTCGTCTGCCGGTGTCCGGCGCGTTCCACTCGCCGCTCATGGAATACGCACTCGAGGGGTTGCGCGAAGGTCTGGCCCAGGCCACGTTCCGCAAGCCCGTCTGCCCGATCATCGCCAACGTGGATGCTCTGGGCCACGACACCCCCTCCGAATTCCCCGAGCTTCTGGCGCGTCAGTTGGTCAGCCCTGTCCGCTGGGAAGACTCCATGCGTTTCGCCGTGGCCCAGGGCCCCTTGCGCGCCGTCGAAGTTGGCGCTGGCAAGGTTCTGATGGGACTCATGCGCCAGATCGACCGCGCCGTCACGGTCTCTCCCGTGGAGTCGGTCGACGCCGCCACTGCGCTGAAGGGAGCCTGAGATGTCTTCCGACAAGCCCGTCGCCCTCGTCAGTGGCGCCCACCGCGGCATCGGCGCGGCCATCGCTCGCAAACTCGGCCGTGACGGCTTCGCCGTGGCGGTCTGCGCCCGTTCCCAAGGCCCTCTCGAAGCGTTTGTCGAGGCGTTGACGTCCGAGGGAATCGAAGCCCGTGCGTTCGTCTGCGACGTGTCGGATGCGGCCCAGGTCGAATCCATGCTCAAGGGCGTGCAGGAGGCCTGGGGCCGACTGGACGTGGTCGTCAACAACGCGGGCATCACCCGCGACGGTCTGCTTCTGCGCATGAAGGAAGCCGACTGGGACGATGTCCTGTCCATCAACCTGAAGTCCGCTTTCCTGGTCTCCAAGGCCGCCCTGCGCCTCTTGCTCAAGAGCCCTTCGGGTCGCCTGGTCAACATCAGCTCCGTTGTCGGCGTGATCGGCAATCCCGGCCAGGCCAACTACGCCGCCTCCAAGGCCGGCCTCATCGGCTTCACCAAGGCCGTGGCCAAGGAATACGCCGCCAAGTCCCTCACCGCCAACGTGGTGGCCCCGGGCTTCGTCGAATCCGACATGACCGGGCATCTCAACGATGCCCAGCGCGAAGCCGCCGTGAAGTCCATTCCCATGGGCCGCATGGGCAACGCCGACGAGATCGCCGCCGCGGTCGCCTTCCTCTGCTCCCCTGCCGCATCCTACATCACAGGCCAGGTCCTGAGTGTGGATGGCGGCATCGCGATGTAGTTAGCTTTCCCACCCAACACCACCCAAGAAGGAGTCCTACCATGGCTACCGAACTGGAAGAGAAGATCACCAAGGTCATCGTCGAGAAGCTCGGCGTCACCGCCGACAAGGTCGTGCCCGAGGCCAAGTTCGTCGAAGATCTCGGCGCCGACAGCCTCGATCAGGTCGAGCTCGTGATGGCTCTCGAAGACGAGTTCAATCTCGAGATCCCCGACGAAGACGCCGAGAAGCTCAAGAGCGTCATCGAAGTGCTCAACTACGTGAAGAGCAAGCAGGCCTGATCTTCCTGGTCTGACCGAGACCCGCTCCGGATCAACTCCTGGGCGGGTCTTTTCATTTCCCGCGCGTCCATACGCGACTCTGGGAAATGTTCGCATCTTTGCTTGTCTCGCGCGGATCGTGGAATTCCGCGCTCTCCAAGGAGTGAACCGCATGTCGCAGCGCGTCGTCATCACCGGAATGGGCGTGGTCAGCCCCGTGGGCTCCACGGTCGAATCCTTCTGGGAGGCACTCGTCGCTGGCCAGTCGGGCGTTGGCCCCATCACCTACTTCGACACCGCGAATTTCGGGGTCAAGATCGCCGGCCAGGTCAAGGACTTCCGTGTCGAGGACTATGTCGAGCCCAAGGAAGCCAAGCGCCTCGACAAATTCCTCCAATACGCGATCGGCGCCTCCGTGCAGGCCGTGGCGCAGTCGGGACTGGAGTCCTACGCCGAGCTCAACAAGGAGCGCGTGGGCGTGGTGATCGGTTGCGGCATCGGCGGCATCGCGACCATCGAAGAGAATCGCACCATCTTCATGACGCGCGGACCACGTCGTGTCAGTCCGTTCTTCGTGCCCATGTCCATCATCGACATGGCAGCGGGCATGGTCTCCATGCGGTGGGGATACCAGGGCCCCAACTACGCGGTCGCCTCGGCTTGCGCTTCGGCCGGCCACTCCTTCATCGACGCCGCGAACTTCATCCGCCTGGGCAAGGCGGACGTGATGATCTGTGGCGGCACCGAAGCGGCGGTCACCGAGGTCTCCATCGCCGGTTTCCACTCCGCGCAAGCCCTGTCCACCCGCAACGACGAACCCACCAAGGCCAGCCGCCCCTTCGACAAGGGACGCGACGGATTCGTGATGGGTGAAGGTGCGGGAATCTTCGTCCTGGAATCTGAGGAACACGCTCGCAAGCGCGGTGCCACCATCCTCGCCGAATTCGCGGGTTATGGCACCACCGGCGACGCCTACCACATCACCGCGCCTCTCGAGGACGGTTCGGGCTCGGCCCGTGCCATCCGCGAGGCCCTGCGCGATGCGGGCATCACCGCCGCCGATCTCGACTATGTGAACGCCCACGGCACCTCCACGCCTCTCAACGACAAGATCGAGACGCTTGCGCTCAAGTCGGCTCTGGGGGAAACGGATGCCCGTCGGGTGAGTGTGAGCTCCACGAAGTCCATGACGGGGCACCTGCTGGGCGCCTCGGCGGCCATCGAATCCGTCGCGTGTGTGAAGGCCATCCTCACCGGAACGATTCCTCCCACGATCAATCACGAGGAATCCGATCCCAACTGCGATCTGGACATCACGCCCAACGTCGCGCGCAAGCGCGAGGTGCGCGCGGCGCTCAAGACCACGCTGGGCTTTGGCGGCCACAACGCGGCTCTGATCTTCCGCCGCTGGAACGGCTGAGGTCGGGGCTCCCGTGCGCTGGTTCCGGCGTCTGGTGCGTCGGGTCACGGGGGGCAACCACCCCCTGAGGCCGGTGGAAAACGCACTCGGACACGTCTTCGCCGATCCCGCCCTGCTGGTGCAGGCGCTGTCCCACAGATCCTGGATCAACGCCCAAGGCGGCGACCCCAGTGAGTCCAACGAGCGCCTGGAATTCCTGGGCGATGCCGTGCTCGATCTGGTCGTCACCGATCATTTGTTCCTGACGCGCCCCACGGAAGACGAGGGCAAACTTTCCAAGATCAAGAGCCTGGTCGTGTCGGCCAAGGTGCTGGCCGAAGTGGCACGCCCGTTGGGAGTGGGGCAACACATCCTGCTCTCGCGCAGCGAGGAGAAGGCCGGCGGCGGCGATCGCGAAAGCATCCTCGCCGACGCTTGGGAAAGCATCATCGGGGCCATCTACCTCGATGCCGGCTACGGAGCCGCCGAAGCCTTCCTGCACCGCACCTTGGTGCCCCGCCTGGGCGAATTCATGGGTGATGCCGCGTTGGCCAACTACAAGAGCGCCCTCCTGGAGCACGCCCAGTCCAAGGGGTTCGGAGCGCCTCGGTACGAAGTCGAAAAGACTTCGGGGCCCGAACACGGCAAGAAGTACCACGTCCGCGTGTTGCTGCAGGGTGAGGTCTGGGGACGCGGGGCGGGTTTGTCCAAGAAGGACGCCGAACAAGCCGCCGCCCGCAAGGCCCTCGATGCCCGAGGGATCGCGGTCGACTGACGGCACCTCGGGCGTACCTGTCCGCTCGCCCTGAGGAGCGCCGAAGGCGCGTCTCGAAGGGCGTGTGGAGAAGATGGATGGCAATTCTCGTCATGATGCTGGGCTGGAGCCTCTGCCGAGACGATATCCCCTGCCTTTGAGACGCGCGCCACAGCCTCGCTCCGCTGGACGAACGGAAGGCCGTGGCCGCTGCGAAGGTTCGTTTGCGATCACTTCTTCGCGGGCTTCTTCTCCGTCTTGGGCTTCGTGTTGGCCTTGGGGGCCGGCTTCTTCGCCTCGGCCTTGGCCGTGGCCTTGGGGGCAACCTCGGGTTTGCGTGGCGCGGCGGGCTTGGGGGCCGCTGGCGCGACAGCCGCCGGCCGCTCCGCGACAGGTTCGGGGGCAGGGCAGGCCGGACAGACCACCGGTGGGGGACAGGCGGGGGGCGGGGGCGGCGGGGGGGCGAAGAGGCTCGAACGCCCGGCTTCACCGCCCAGGGCGGTGGACCAGGTTGTGGGCAGCGAGTCGCCCGTCGTCAAGGGCTCGGTCAGCCAGCGTTCGTAGCCGAACCAGGTCAGGCGTTTGGTCGATTCCAGCAGCCAGGTCTTCAGGCGCTCCCGGGTCCATCCTTTGGAGAACCGGGCCTCGTAGGCCGGCACAGCCAGGTAGACGGGTTTGCCCTGCGCGACGCGTTCGGCGATCGAGGCGGCGCGGTCGGTGTGGTAGTCGGACGTGACCAGGAAGACCGTGTCCACCCCGCGGGAGCGGAAGAACGCGGTGGCGGCTCGGACTTCCTCGGAAGTGGATGTGGCGTCGTGGCGCAGTTCGCCGATGCGCCCGTTCACGGACGAGTCGGGGGGCAGGGCGCGGAGCTGGAACAGCGAAGCCCACACACCCGGCGCCACCTGGGATCCCGAGATCAGGACGGAATCCGTCCGTCGGGTGCGGGCCAGTTCGAGTCCGCGGGAAGCGCGTTCGCCGCGGGGCACCCAGCCGTCGAGCACCAGGGTCCAGCGGGCGTGGGGGGCCGCGGAGTCGTCGCGAGTCATGGATCCGGTCCACCCGAACCCGATGCCGAACACCAGAACGCCGACCAGCACAGCGGGAAGGAGAAGCGCGATCAGGATGTGGACCGGGATTTTGCGCCGCTGGGGCGCGGGGCGCGAGAGTGCCGTGCGTTTGGAGGTGCGATCGGAGCGGCGGGGGGGATTTCCGTGGACAGGCATAAGGGAAGGAGCTCAGGATTCCTGGGAGGGTGTGGTACCGGCCCCTGCAGCGGTCCGGAACAGGAAGGACGCAGTGGATCCGCCATGGTCGAACCACAGTTCGGCCACCAGGCGACGAACCAGGAAGATACCACGACCGTGATCCAGGGTGAGGCGTTCCGGAGAGCGGGGGTCGGGGAGACGGTCGGGATCGAAGCCCGGGCCGTCGTCGTCGACGGCGAAGCGACATTCCGATGGCAAGATGGTCCAGGCACAGCGGACTTCGCCGCCGGGACGATCGCGCAGGCCGTGGGTGGAGGCGTTGATGGTGAGCTCCGAGGCGGCCAGTTGGGCCTTGCGGGCGTCGCGCGCCGGCCACCCGGCGGCCTGGAGATCGGCGGCAAAACGCTCGACCATATCCCATGCGGAGGTGGCGTCGCGGAAGGAGCGCACCTCGGGGAGGGCGTGGACCGGGAAGCGGTGCAGCACCTTGGCCAAGGTGCGCGGAGCGGGGGAGAGGATGTCGATGCCCAGGAAGGTGCGGTCGTCCTCGGCGGCTTCGTCGTCGGTACCGGGTTCGAATTCGTCTTCGATGCGTTTGAGTTCGGCCAGGAGGTCACCCTCCGCGGCTTGGCGGAGGCGAGCCAGGAAGCCTTCGTATCCCAGGCGTTTGCCGTCCCGCCGCATGCCTTCGTAATACCCGTCGGTGAACAGGCACAGGCGGTCGCCGTCTTCCAGTTGGATGGAGCTGTCCTTGTAGTTGGCCGAATCGACGATGCCCAGGAAGAGTCCCTGCGAGGCCAAGCGCACGATCTTGCCGTCGGCCTTGAGGATGGCCGGCCGGGGATGGGAGGCCCGGCAGTAGTGGAATTGCAGGGTATCGAGCTCGAGGACGCCGTAGAAGGCGGTGGCGTAGTGCCCCACGGCCAGGGACAGTCGGAGGTCGCGGTTCATGGCCCCCAGCACCTGGGAAGGAGCCAGGGATGGGTGGGCACGATTGAGGAAACTCATGCGCACCAACGCGGCCTCGAAAGCGGCCGGTAGGCCGTGTCCCGAGACGTCGGCGATGAAGACGCCGAGGCGATTTTCTCCCAGGGGGAGCACATCGTAGAGGTCGCCTCCGACGGGGCGCGAGGGCATGTAGCGGACCAGGAAGTCCATTCCCAACATGCGGGGGAGCGCGCGGGGCAGGAGGCTTGCCTGGATTTCGCGGGCGATCTCGATCTCGCCTTGGAAGGCTTGTGTCATGCGGGCCAAGGCCGCGTTGCGCGCCAGGAGCTCCTGACGGGCCAGCGCCAGCGGGGTGGTCTCCTGCAGATGGATCACGAGCCCCTCCGCGGGAGCCACCGGCACGGCATGGAGGTCGAATACCCGGTCTCCTCCGGGCCCGGGCCAAGGAAGATCGGCGAAGGTGGCGCGCTCCCGGAGCCCAGCCAATTGCTCGGGCTGGGGCAGGATCCCCCCGATGAGTTCGGCGACAGGTCGACCGAGAATGTCCTTCCAGGATCGTCCCAGAAGGACGGCGAAGGCCTTGTTGGCCCGCAACACACGCAGCGAGGGATCGACCACCACCATGGGGTCGACGTGGTCGAAGACGGTTTCGAGATGTCGTTTGCTGGCCAGGATGCGGCGCAGTCGACGCCAGCCCAGGACCCCGACGGCGAACAGACCGAGGGCGGAGGCGCTTCCCAGGGTGATCTGGGAGGCGATCACAGGTCGCAGACCAGGAGGAACGCGTCCTCTCCGTTGTCGCCGTAGTAGCCGCGGCGCACCCCCACGCGGCGGTATCCCAGGCGTTCGTAGAGGGCGATGGCGGGGGTGTTGCCCGCGCGCACCTCCAAATGAGCCAGCGTCGCGCCTCGTCCGCGTGCCCAGGCATGGGCATCGGACATCAGCTCCTGGGCCAGACCTTGGCGGCGGAAGACGGGATCCACGCCGATGTTGCCGATGTGGAGTTCGTCAACAACCGTCCAGGCGCACACGTAGCCGACCAATCCACCGTCGGGGTTGGTCAGGACCTGGGCAAAACCGGCGGCTCCGCGCAGGAGTTCCCCCTGGAAATTGGCGGGCCCCCATGGGTGCGGCTGGCACAAGGCGTCCAGGGCGCTCACCAGGGCGAGGTCGCGCATGTGCATGGGACGGCACGCCAGCCGCGAAATGTCCGGGAGCGTGGTCATGGCGCCTCTGGGGGCGAGCCGACCAGAACCTTGACCCGCCCCGCCAGGGCGAGATCGAGTCGGCCACATTCGCGGAGGTCTTCGCGACCCTCCCCATCGATCTGCAGACCGACGTCGCCTGTCCAGGTGCATTCGATGCGGTCGGCGCGCCAGAGGGGAAGTTGCCCGCTGCCGACGCGCCCGCGGGTGCAAAGCCTGCGCAGCACGAGCCCGGCGTAGGCCCACATGCTGGGCAGACAGGTGATGGTCAGGAAGCCGTCGTCGGGACGGGTCTCGGCGATGCGCAATAGCCCGCCGGCGTAGTGCGACACATTGAGAATGGCGATGGTGCGCCTGCGTGGCAACGCGAGGTCTTCGACCTGCCCGTCGCGGTGCAGGCGCATCCGGAAATCGGAGGGGAGGCGTTGGAACAGGGCGGCGATGCCCGCCTGGGCGAAACGCAATTTGTTGGCCAGGATGCTCTTGCGACCACCGAGCACACGCCGGGTCGCGAACATCTCGGTGGCTTTCCCGTCCAGCCCCAGGGACAGGTAGTTGATCATGGTGGCTTGGCCACCGTTGATGCTCCACAAGTCCAGGGGGGCGGTGCGATCGAGCAGGAACGCTTGCAGGAGGGATTCCAGCCCGCCGTCCCGGAAGTCCTCGAACAGGTGGAGCTCCCGGGCGAGGTCGTTGCCCGTGCCCAGCGGGATGACGCCCAGGGCGCAATCGGTTTGGCCCGAGCGGCTGAGGCCCTGCAGGCTGAGGCCGATGGTGCCGTCTCCGCCGGCCACCACGATGCGATCGTGGCTGGCCGCCAGTTCCGCCACTTGGCGGATGAGACCGGCTCCCGCCTCGGTGAACCCACAGGTCCAGGCATCCGCCGGCAATCCCGAACGCTCCAGGGCCGTGACCAATTGGCCGCGCAGGTCGGTTCCCGTTCCGGTTCCCGAAACAGGATTCACCAGGAACGCCCATCGATGGCCGAGCCGGTTGCCGGAATGTCGGGAGGGAGAAGGCGTCATGGGCGTTGAGAAGGAATTAAGAAAACGGATTCCGTCTGGGGGGACGCACCTGCTCAAGGAGCCAGGAAATACACGGCGCGCACCACGTGTTCGCGCAGCCGTATGCGGGCAGACCAGCCGGAGGTGGGGGCCACCAGTCCGGTGGCGGTCCATCCCTTCCGACGGGCGCTCCACAGGGCGCGCGGCAGATGCCAGCCCTGACTGACGATCACGACATTTCCCGACGGGGGACCCAGGTTGCGGATGGTGGCGCGGGTATCGGTACCGGAGCGGTCGAGCACGATCCGTTCCGGGGTGATCCCCTTCTCCAGGCTCCAGCGGCGCATGGCTTCGGGTTCGGAGTATCCTCCGGGAATGGCCGTCCCCGACAACAGGAGCAGGGCTTCCGGCCAAACCTTGGCGGCCAGGACCGCGGTTTCCATGCGGGCTTTGAGGACCCCCGAGAGCGTGCCATCGCGACGCACCGAGGCGCCCGGTACCACGATCCAGCGGGGAGACGGACCGGTCGGGGTCGTGTCGACCCCTTGGCGTCCGGCCAGGAGCACGACGGCGTCGGCGGACAGGCCACCGAAGACCAAGGCCACGAGCACCCCGAAGCCCCACTGGCGCAGGCGCGAACGGGAAGGGAGGTGCGTCATGCCGGACAATCTACGGGCTCAGAGCCCGAGATTCATCTGGCGATTGATCTTGTTGAGTTCTTCGTCGGGGTAGTTGCCCGAGAAACAGCCGGTGCAGAACTGGCCTTCGAGCTCGCGCGCGGCCGCCACCATGCCTTCGATGCTGAGGTAACCCAGGGATTCGACGCCCAGGTACTTGCGCATGTCTTCCACGGACATGTTCGAGGCCAACAGCTCGGATTCGGTAGGGAAGTCCATGCCGTAGAAGCAGGGATTGCGCACCGGAGGCGAACTGATGCGCACATGGATTTCGGAGGCGCCTGCCTCGCGAACCATGCGACACAGGCTGCGCAAGGTGGTGCCGCGGACGATGGAATCGTCGACGAGGACCACGCGCCGGCCCTTGAGTACGCCGGGAATGGGGTTGAACTTGAGCTTGACCTTGGTCTCGCGTCCGGCCTGCGTGGGATCGATGAAGGTGCGGCCCACGTAGTGGTTGCGCAGCAGACCGATCTCGAACCGGATGCCCGACTTGTGGGAAAACCCCAGGGCCGCGGTGTTGGAGCTGTCGGGGACCGAGATGACGACGTCGGCGTCGGCGGGATTCTCGGTGGCCAGTTGCTTGCCCAAGCGACGGCGGATCTTGTCGCAGGAATGGCCGAAGATCAGGCTGTCGGGGCGGCTGAAATAGACGTATTCGAAGATGCAGTGGGCGCGTTTGGTGCATTCGGCGATGCGCAGGCTGCGGCAGCCCGAATCGTCGATGACCAGCAGCTCGCCGGGCTCGATGTCGCGCACGTAGGTGGCGCCCAGCAGGTCGAAGGCGCAGCTTTCGGAGGCCACGATCCAGGCCTTGTCCACGCGACCCAGGCACAGGGGACGGATGCCCATGGGATCGCGGGCCACCAGGAGGCGGTCGGACGAAAGCATGGTGATGCAGTAGGAGCCCTTGACCTGGTTCAGGGCCGACTTGATCGCTTCCTCGAGGCTCTCGGAAGGGTGCCGGGCCGCCAGATGCAGGATGGTCTCGGTGTCCGAGGTGCTCTGGAAGATGTGCCCCAGCTCTTCCATCTGCTTGCGCAGCAGCTTGGCGTTCCAGAGATTGCCGTTGTGCGCGATGGACAGGGGGCCGCGTTTGTGGGTGATCAGAAACGGCTGGGCGTTGACCAGCGACGAGCCGCCCGAGGTGGAATAGCGCACGTGCCCGATGGCCGCGTGGCCGACCGGATCGCCGTGTTCGGCCATGTGCTCGGTCAGGCGGGCCACCAGGCCCATCTGGCGGACTAGGCGGATTTCCTTGCCGTCGGTGGCGGCGACGCCGGATGATTCTTGTCCTCGGTGCTGCATGGCGAACAGGCCCATCGCAGCCGCTCGGCTGGCGTTGGGGTGTCCCCAGATTCCGATGACGCCGCATTCTTCGTGGAGGGAGTCGACCATGGGGAGAGCAAGGTAGAAACCTGAAGCCCCGGTTAACTTTGATCGATGCGCGTCCTCTTTCTGACCTCCGTCTACGCCCGCCACGATGCGGACTCCGAAGTCCCCTGGATGCGCGAGTCCGTGAAGCGCCTGCGCGCCTCGGGCGTGCATGTGGAAATCCTGGCTCCGTCGTGGATGGGGCTGGGCTCCCACGAAATCGACGGTGTGCCTGTGCACCGCTTCCGCTACGCTCCCCGTGGCGTGGAATTCCTCACCCACGACGAAGGTGCGCCTTCCAAGACCAAGGGGCGGCCCTGGCTCCAGTTGCTGGCCATCCCGTACATCCTGTCGGGCTTCCTTTCCTGCTGGAAACTTTGCGCCCCCGGACGCTTCGATGTGGTCCACTGCCACTGGCCTTTCCCCCACGGCCTTCTGGCGCAGGCGGCGCGGCTGCGCTCGCGACTGCCGGTGGTGCTGAACTTCCACGGCGCGGAACTGCTGTTGATGCGCCGCAAGAAATGGATCCGCCCCATCCTGCACTGGCTTCTGGGACAGTCCGAGGCGGCATTGTGCAACAGCGAGTTCACCCGGGGCCGCATCCGCGATGTGCGGGACGTGCCCGTCGGGATTTCGCCCTACGGGACCACCCTCCCCGACGCGCCCCCCGCCTCGCGACCCCTGCGCGCCGCGCACGAGCCCTTCCGCATGCTGTTCGTGGGCCGGCACATCGAGCGCAAGGGCATCGAACACCTGATCGACGCCATGGCCCACCTGCACGGAGACCGATTCCGTCTGATCGTGGTGGGGCACGGGGATCGCACCGCGGCGCTCAAGGATCGGGCGTCGCGCACGGGGGATTCCCGCATCGAGTTCACGGGCAAACTGTCCACCGAAGACCTCGCGGGTGCCTACGCCCAGGCCGACGTGTTCGTGTTGCCCGCCGTGGTCGATTCCAAAGGCGACACCGAAGGTCTGGGCGTGGTGCTCATCGAAGCCGCCGAGATGGGCCTTCCCCTGGTGGCCTCGGACGTGGGAGGCATTCCCGACGTGGTCGTGCACGAGCAAACCGGCTTGCTGGTTCCCCCGGGGAATCCGCGTGCCCTGGCCGATGCCCTGCGCCGCCTGGCCGACGAACCCGAGACCGCCGCGCGATTGGTGCAAGGGGCCAAGGCCCGCACCCGGGAACGTTTCACCTGGGACGTGGTGATCCCGGCCCTGAAAGACGTGTACGAACGAGTGGCCAAGCGGGTCTGATCCGGAGCGATTGCCTCCGGGCACTATCTGGTCCAACGGGCGAGCGGAGGATGCTGGCGCCCGCCCGAACCCCCGACAGCGTACGCGATTCGGTACGCCGAGTGGGGTGAGAAGGGATGCCAGCGCCTCCGGGCACCCGTTGTCAGTCGATGACGTCCAGCACCGAGGCGAGGGACGCCGAAAGCATCGCTTCCATCACCGGAGGCGAGAGGCGCAGCTTGATGCGTCCACCGCGGGCTCGAGCGGCCATCTGCAGTCCCATCAGCGACGAGATGATCTCGGAGGAATCGCCGACCCGGCTGCGCACGTCCAGCACCAGGCGGCCGCCCTGGTGCTGGAGAAGCTCCATGACCCACATGGCTTCCTGGTCTCCGGCGGTGCGTATGGCCGGCAGCTCCCACACGGGCCAGGTCTGGTCGTCGATCACCATGGGGTCGCGGGCGTGGCCGGGTTTGCCGACCGGAGGCTGGCGCCAGGGCGCGAGGATCTCCATGGCGCGCAGGATCAGCTCGGGGGATTTGACGCCGGGAGCGGTCTCCAGGCCGGAGTTGAGGTCAAGACCGTCGGGATGGCACTGCTGGAGCGCCGATTCGAGGTTCTCGAGATTCAGTCCGCCGGCCAGGTACCACGGGCTGGGCGGGCGCAGGGGTAGAAGTCCCCAGTCGAAGGTCTTTCCGGTGCCTCCGCTGTGCCCACCGGAGGCGGTGTCGAACAGGCGCACGGCCAGGCCCTTGTAACGGGTCAGGACGGAAGGATCCCAGCCCAGGGAGATTCCGAAGGCTTTCCACAGCGGGTAGGGGACCTGGGCGCACTCCTGCGGGGATTCGTCGCCGTGAAGCTGCACGGCGTCCAGGCGCACCTTGCGGGCGATCTCGATGATCTTTTCGAGAGGCTGGTTGCGGAACACACCCACGATCTGCATCCGGCCCCGGGCCATTTCCGCAAGGCGCGCGGCGAACGGGACGTCGACGCATCGCGGCGAGCCAGGAACGAAATTGAGGCCGATCTGGTCGATCTTGGCCTGCAGGCAGGCTTCGATTCCCTCGGGTGTGGTGATGCCGCAGACTTTGACTCGAAGCGTGGGACCCTCCTGTTGCAGGCTAGAGTGTCCTAATTTAGGAGTCTCCGCGCCATGCGCGGTCCCGAAGGGGGATTCGCCACGATGAGCACCAACGACGTTCTGCTCAAGCTCCAACAGGTCGGATACGCCTACGAGGCCGGCAACACCGCGGTCTTCGGGGTCGATCTTACCCTGCGGTCGGGAGAAATCCTCCTGGTTGCCGGTGCCAACGGCGCCGGCAAGACCTCTCTGTTGAAGCTGATCGGCGGCTTTCTGGTCGCCTCGGAAGGCCAGATCCTGTTCGACGGGACGGATGTCGCCGACATTCCCGAATCGCGTCTGGACGAATGGGTCTCCTTCGTGCGCACCGAAGGCGAAAAATCCATGGTGGGCCCCACCGTGGAAGACGAGCTCGCCCGTGCCTGCCGCATGAACGGCCTTTCCGGAGCCGCCATCCCCGAGCGTGTCGGCCAGGCGCTGGCCGCCGTGCAATTGTCCAGCGCGCGCCAGTGGTATCTGGACGAAATGTCCATGGGCGAGAGGCGCCGCATCGCGCTGGCCGTCGCCCTGATCGGACGCCCCCGCATCGTGGTCCTCGATGATCCCCTCAGCGATCTCGACGCCCAGGGCGTACGCGTGGTCGGCAAGATCCTCCACGACCTGACACGCCGTGGCCTGGCCATCGTCTTCTCCAGCCACCACCTCGATCCGGCCGTGTCTCTGGCCGATCGCCTGGTCGTGCTGGACCAAGGCACCATCGTCCTCGATGGACCTCCGGGCCGCATGATGGCCGATGTCGCCACGTTGCACGGCGCGGGTCTGCCGCTGCCCCCGGGCGCCGAACTGGTCCGCCTGCTGCGCGACAAGGGGGTCGTCAAGGTCGATCATCTTCCGGTGTCGTCGGAAGAGGCCGTCCAGATGCTGCTGGAGTCCATGGGCTGATCGCCGCCGTACGGCTCGCCCGCGTCGGTGGGGCTGCAAAAGGCTAGGTTGCATCCCATGTCCGGACTCTATCTCGTCGACGCGATGGCTCTCGCGTACCGCTCCTTCTACGCCCTCATGCGCACCGGGATGCGCGCACCCGACGGCACCCCTACCACCGCCATCTATGGATTCGCCCAGGCCCTGCTGCGCGTGGTCGAGACGCGCCAACCCACCCACATGGCCATCGCGCGCGATCTGCCCGGACCCACGTTCCGGCATCTGATGTATCCGGCCTACAAGGCCCAGCGCAGCCCCATGCCCGACGACCTCAAACTCCAGATCCCGCTGGTGGAAAAACTCGCCTCGGCCTGCGGTCTGCCGGTGCTGTCGGCCGAAGGCTTCGAGGCCGACGACATCATGGCCACCTATGCACGCCTGGCCCGCGCCGAAGGCCTGGAAGTCTATCTCATGACCCGCGACAAGGACCTCATGGCCCTGGTCGACGACGGCACGCGCCTGTTCGATCCGGGGCGCGGCGGCGAGCGGCCCGAGGTCATCGATGCCGCCTGGGTGGAAGGCAAGATGGGCGTGCCGCCGCACCAGGTCCGCGATTTTCTGGCCTTGGTGGGGGACGCCTCCGACAACGTGCCCGGAGTGCCGCGGGTGGGAGAAAAGACCGCCGTCGAACTGCTGCGGCAGTACCCCGACATCGATGCCGTGTACGCGCATCTGGAAGAGATCGGCGCCAAGAAGAAGGCCCTGCGAGGGCATCTGGAGGCGGGGCGCGAAAGCATGGAACTCTCGCGTACGCTCGTGACCCTGCGCGACGACGTGGCGCCCCCCGCCACCCTGGACGAACTCGCCTTCACCGGACTGGACTACGCCGGAATCCGTCAATTCCTGTCCGATCTGGGCATCCGGGCCTTGTTGCCGCAGGTCGAGAAACTCGCCGGCTTCCCGCGCCAGGAAACCGAGCGGGCCGCGTTCGCGCCTTCCTTCGCGCCCGGCCCCGGGGCTCCGTTCGTACCGGCCGGAGACCTGTTCGCGACCCAGCCCGAGGCGGTTGCCGCACCTGCCGCGGCGGGCAGCACCCTGCCCCTGTTCGCCTCCGAGGCCGCGGGGGCGTCGTGGGCGGTCAACCACCAGCCTCTGGAAACCCTCGACGACGTGTCGTTCCTGGTCGGTATGGCGCGGGGCGCCGAACGCATCTCCCTGCACGTGTTGTTGTCGTCCGACACCCCTCGCGAAGCCGAGGTGCTCGGGCTTTCGCTTTCGTGGAACGACGGACTGGCGCGCCATGTCGCGCTGGGCAAGGCGGCCGGAGCCCTCCCGGCACCCGAGGTCGCTTCGGCCCTGGCGCCGCTGTTGTCGGACACCGCGCGTCGTTGGACGGCCTGGGATGCCAAGGCCCTGCGCACCCTCCTGGGTCCGCTGGGGTTGGCGCCGCAGGGGCGCATCGACGACGGCCAGTTGGCCGCCTACCTGCTGGCCCCCGGCGAGCGCCACCTGGCCCTGGAACGCCAGGCCGAAGCGCGCCTGGGCCTGCGCGCCACCACGACGGAATCCGTCCTGGGAAGCGGCCGGTCGGCCAAGGGATTCGGTGACCTCTCGCTGGAAAACGCCTCCGCGTGGGCCTGCGAACGGGCGGATCTTTGTTTGCGCCTGTGGCCTCTGCTGGAGGCCAAGCTGCGTGGTGAAGAGCTGTGGGCGCTCTACCACGACCTCGAACTCCCGCTGCAGGACGTCCTGCGCCCCATGGAAGAAGCCGGCATCGCCTTGGATGCGGGGCTTTTCCGCGAATTGTCCGTGGGGATGGGCGAACAACTCGCCGCCCTCGAGGCGCGGGCCCAGGAAGCCGCGGGCAAACCGTTCAACGTGGCCTCGCCCAAGCAGTTGGCCGACGTGCTGTTCGACCATCTGGCGCTCAAGAGCCGCGGCAAGACCGCCACCGGCCAGCGCTCGACGGATTCCGACACCCTGGAGGCGTTGCGGGAGGAACACGCGCTTCCGGGCATCGTCCTGGAGCACCGCGAACTGGCCAAGCTCAAGGGCACCTATGTGGATCCGCTCCCGCTGCTGGCCGACGCCCAGGGGCGCGTGCATACGCGTTTCCAGCAGACCATCGCCGCCACGGGAAGACTCTCCAGCATCGATCCCAACCTGCAGAACATCCCCATCCGGGGCGAGACGGGGCGAAGGCTTCGGGAAGGTTTCGTGGCCGCACCGGGGCACATGCTCATCTCCGCCGACTACAGCCAGATCGAATTGCGGCTGCTGGCGCATCTGTCGGGAGACGAGAACCTGCGCGAGGTCTACCAGCGCGGACAGGACATCCATGCCCGCACCGCCGCGCAAGTGGCGGGAGTGCCCCCCGAGCAGGTGACTCCCGACCAGCGCCGGGCCGCCAAGGTGGTGAATTTCGGCGTCATGTACGGGATGGGGCCGCACGCGCTGTCCCAACAGATCGGGGTTCCTTTCGCCGAGGCCAAAGCCTTCATCGAAGGATTCTTCGCCGCCTACCCGAAGGTGCAGCCCTGGATGGACGCATTGCTGGAAGAGGCCCGCTCCACCGGTTGGGTGCGCACCTTGGCGGGACGCAAGCGCTGGATCCGCGAGATCAACGACCGCAACCGCCCCATCCGCGAACGCGCCGAACGCGAAGCGGTCAACACCCCGGTGCAGGGCAGCGCCGCCGACCTGGTCAAGATCGCGATGCTCGGTGTGGATCGCCTGCTGCGCGAGGAGTCTCTCCCCGCTCGCCAGCTTCTGCAGGTGCACGACGAACTGGTCCTGGAGGTCGAGGCCGGCCATGCCCAAGAGGTGGCATCGAAGGTCAAGGCCTGTATGGAAAGCGCCATGGCCCTGTCCGTGCCCCTGGTGGTCGAGACGGGGATCGGCAAGACCTGGGGCGAGGCGCACTGAGATCGGGGTCAGCCCTTGCGCAGGCGATTCACCTCGATGGCGCCCCAGACCAGGAAGACCAGGAACGACAGGTGGCCCAAGGCCCGCACCAGGGCCGCGAGGGATTGGTCGTAGGCGAGCAGGTTCATCTCGGTGAGAAGCCAGTTCCAGTCGTGGATGATTTCGTCGCCCGCGAAAGGCGAGACCAGGGGCAGTTCCATGGTGCGGGCATCCGCCACGTAGATGGCCACGTCGAAGACGTTGGTGGCAAGCCAGGCGAAGCAGAAGGCCAGGCCGAAACGGTCGCCCTGGCGGCGGAAGACCTCGAAGGCGATGGCGGGGCACAGGCACTGGAAGACGCTCCCGCCCAGGATGCCGATGAATTCACCGAACCACCCGAAGATGGCGTGCCCCATCTCGTGCAAGGCCAGATTCAACCCTTTGGCGATGCCCTGGTAGGAGCGGTCGCCCATGTGGTGGATCCAGGTCCACAGGCCCCAAGCCAGAACGGGAAGGCGCATCCACCACAGACCGGAACCGGCCGGTTTGTGGCTGCCTGGTTCCGGACGTAGAGAGCCCCATTGCGGCTCCGAGGGCAAACCGGCCTTCCGTCGAACAAAATCTGTCATGCAGGATCCTTTTGCGACTGCCCGCGCCGACGGAGCGGCGGGCCAGGATGTGTTCCAAGCATAGCGCACTTGTGTCGGACGCGCTCGGTTTAGGTATCATCTTCTGCGGCGTGGCCTGGAGGCCGGCCTTTCCAACCCTCGCACCCAGGAGTTCCCCCATGGCCGGTCCCGTTCCCCTCAAGCCTCCCACCGGACTGTTCCGCAACATCGGCTTGGGGCTCGTGGGCCTGTTCCTTCTGCTGACCTTGCGAGGGATCGTCTACACCGTCGATGCCGGCGAGCGGGCGATCGTGCTCACCTGGGGATCGGTGACTTCGGTGGTCGACGACGGCTTGCACATCAAGCTCCCGTACATCCAGGCCGTCAAGATCGTCGACGTGCGTACGCGCAAGGCGCACTCGCCCGCCCAGGCGGCCTCGGCCGACATGCAGCGCGTCCAGACCGACGTCGCCCTGAACTACCACCTCGATCCGGACAAACTCACCGAGATCTACACGCGCTCGGGTCTGGACATCGAGGCCACGCTCATCGATCCGCGCATCCAGGAAGTGGTCAAGGCCGTGACGGCCAAGTTCCAAGCCGACAAACTCCTGCTGCAACGCGAAGTCGTGAAAGCCGACATCGAGCAGATGCTCAAGGTGTCGCTGGCTCCGTACTTCGTGATCGTCGAGGCGGTGCAGATCACCAATTTCACCTTCTCCGAGCAGTACGAAGCGGCCATCGAGGCCAAGCAGACCGCCGAACAGAACGCCCAGAAGGCGAAAAACGACCTGGAGCGCATCAAGGTCGAGGCCGAGCAGAAGATCGCCACGGCGCAGGCCGAGGCCGAGGCCATCCGCATCCAATCGGAGGCGATCAAGGCCCAGGGCGGCGAAGGCTACGTGCAGTTGAAGGCCATCGAGAAGTGGAATGGCGTGTTGCCAACCTACACTGGAAACGGACCGCTTCCCTTCCTCCAGGTCGGCAAGTGATTCCCGAGCCGGTGCGATCGGTCGGGCTGGTCGGGGGCATCGCCTCGGGCAAGAGCCTGGCTTCGCGCTGGTTCGCCAACCAAGGCTGGACGGTGCTCGACGCCGATTTGATCGCCCACGGGCTCTACGCCCCCGGCACGGCACTCAACGAATGCATCGTGGAGGTCTTCGGGGCCTTCGTGCGAACCTCCGACGGAGCCATCGACCGCAAGGCCCTGGGGGCCGTGGTGTTTTCCGACGGGCAGAAGCTCAAGCAGCTCGAAGCGCTGGTGCATCCGGCGCTGCGAGAGGAGCTCGATCGAGATCTTTCCTCACGGCTGGAGCGGGGGGAGCGCGTGGTGCTCGAAATGGCCTTGCTCCATCGTTGGCCCGAAATGGTCGCTCGGCTCGATCAGGTGGTGGGGATTTCGGCGGCGCGGGAGTTGCGGCAGGAGCGCTTGATGGCTCGCAACGGGTTGTCGCGGGCCGAGGCGCTGACGAGACTCAACCGGCAGGAGTCCGAGGACGTGTTGTTGTCGTGTGCGACCTTGGTGATTCCCAACGAGGGGCGGTCCGAGGAGATGGAATTCGCGCTGAAGGAGCATTTCGGAGCGCCATGAGTCAGGTGCTGTCGTGCGAGGAACGTCTCGGACGAACGTTCGCACCGTCCACGGGGATCTCGGCTTTGCGGGGCGCGGGCAGCGGGCAAAGGCAAAGCAGCAGAGCCAGGGCGATGCAGGCGGCCAGGAAGAGTGTGGTCATGCCCTTGACGATACTCGCGCCCGCCGACCGCTGGAAGCCGGGTCGTGATGGCACTCACATCGCGGAGCCTCGGGTGTGATGTCCGTACGCGAGCCGGAGGGAAAGGTGGTCCGTCGCGTCGGGAAAAACGGGTGACGAGCCTGGGGCTGGTGGTCGGGCTTGTCGAGACCCACCGCGCTGGTCTCGACAAGCTCGACCACCGAGGTGTCCCTGGACCACGGGGCGCCGTTGGTCGGGATTTCAGCCCAGCGAGAACCGTTCGCCCAGGTACGACTTGCGGGCCTGTTCGTCGTTGGCCAGGAATTCCGCCGAGCCTTCGGTCAGAATCCGTCCGCCGAAGAGGATGTAGGCGCGGTCGGTGATGGCCAGTGTTTCGCGCACGTTGTGGTCGGTGATCAGGATGCCCAGGCCCTTCTTGCGCAGCCCCGCGACGATGGACTGGATGTCTTCGATGGCGATGGGATCCACGCCGGCGAAGGGTTCGTCCAGCAGCAGGAAGGCGGGATCGCAGGCCAGGGAGCGCGCGATCTCCAGGCGTCGGCGCTCGCCGCCGGAAAGCGTGATGGAAACCGACTTGTGCAGGTGCGAGATGCGCAGTTCTTCCATCAGTTCGTCGCAGCGCTGCTTGCGCTTGCGCCAACCCACGCCGCGCACTTCCAGCACGGCCTCGATGTTCTGGCGCACCGTCAAGGCGCGGAAGATGGACGGCTCCTGGGCCAGATACCCCAAGCCCAGCCGCGAGCGGCGGTACATGGGTTTGCCCGAGATGTCCTTGCCGTCCAGGATGACCTTGCCGCGGTCGGGGCGCACCATGCCGGTGATCATGTAGAACGTGGTGGTCTTGCCGGCGCCGTTGGGACCCAGCAGTCCCACGATCTCGCCTTGTTCCACCGAGACATGCACACCGTCGACCACGCGGCGGCCCCCGTAGGTCTTGCGCAGGTCCTGGGCTTCGATGCGTCGCCGTGGCCCGTCGAACACCGGTGCCGGTGGTTCGTCGCACTCCGAGGACGGTTCGTCGTCGCGGACCTCGTCATCGAACGCACCGGCCGAAACGCTGTCGGGTGCGACGGCGGGAAAGACCTCTTCGAGGGGCTCAGCGTCGGGGTTTGGCCGGTTCGGTTCCATTGTAGACTCCCTGGGCGGCGCCTTCCACGCGGATGCGGCGGATGCGCCCCTCGGCGAAGGCGATGCGGATGGATTTGCCCTTGGCTTCGTTGATGCCCTTGAGGGTGCCCTTGTCGAGCCAGTGGTAGTGGCTCTTGGCGTTGCCTCGCACCCAGGCGGTGTCGATGCGCCCCTCGCGGAAGGCCAGGCGCAGGCTGTCGCCGTCCAGGCGATCGACGCGGGTGGAATCGTTGCTGGTCCAGCTTTCACCGCGGGCTTTGCGGGTGACCACCAGGCCTGACAGGCGCGACCCCTGGACGTCGGCCACCAGGGTGTCTCCCCGCACACGCGAGGTGGACACGACACCGGCGCTGTCGGGATCCCCGGCGATCAGGCCTTCGGCGTCGCGGTAGACCGACACCCGCCGGATCTCCTCGCGTTTGATGTCCAGGTCCAGGACCATGGAGCGGCCCGACAGTTTCCGACCCTTGAGGGCAGCGTGGGGGGCTTCGCGCAGCGAAAGCTGTCGTTTGCGCTGGTCGAGGGTGGCGGCGCCGCAGGTGGCGGAAAGATCGCCCCGGCGCAGCCTCACGTTGCCCAGGGCCTCGGCGACGGTGTCGAGTTCGCGGTAGGACAGCACGTCGGCGCGGATTTCCAGAGTGTCCCAGGGCGAGGTGCTGTCGGGGCGCGACATGCGCTGGAAGACGGGGTCGCGGCGCGCTTCGGCCAGGCGGGCTCGACGGTCGTAGCGGATGATGCCGGCATCCACGGCCACGGTGGCCGACGAGTCGCGCAATTTCGCGTTGCCTTCGGCCCAGGCCGAACCGGAGGAGCGTTCATAGCGTCCGCGGTCGGAGGTGATGGAGCCGGAAGGGTGCTCGAGCTTGAAGGCCCCTTCGAATCGCACGGCGTCGGAGGCGCGGTCCCAGACGGCGCGGTCGGAGCGGAAGCGCACGTCGCCGCGGTGGAAGCGCACGTCGCCGATCAGCTCGACCAGGGCTCCGCGACCCTGGACCTGGAAACTGCGAGCGCCGTCGAGCACCAGGGGTTCGGGAGGAGGTGTTGGGGCGGGGCGGGCTGCTGGAGTGGAAGGGGTCGCCAGCAGGAGCGCGAGGGTCAGGCCGATCATTTCAGGCCGAAGGGGAGGGAATTGAGGTCGCGGATGGTGCCGCGCACGTCGGAGAGGATTTCCCAACTGTTCAGGTTGGCGTCCGATCGGAAGCCGCGGCCGGTCAGGACGTCTCCGCTTTCGGTCTTCACGCGCACCTTGGAGGCGGTATGGATCCGGTTGGCTTCCTTGTCGAAGACGATGCTGTCGGCGCGCAGTTCCATGCCGCCTTTGTTGGAGGCCACCACGTGGCCCCAGGCCCGGAAGAACCGCATGTTGCGGTCCATGGAGCCGGAGTCGGCGACCACATGGGCATTCACCTTGCCCGACTTGCCGAAGGCGATCAGGTCGACGGGTTTGGCCCACACCTTTTCGCCCGATTGGTCCTGGCGCAGCTCCTGGGAATTCAGCGTCCAGGCCAGGGTGTCGGACATCCAGAAGTCGACCACTTGGCCCTGGGAAAAGCGCGCTTCCACACGCCCCGGCGGGGGAGGGGGAGGGGCGGGCGTGGTATCGCGCGGAACCGACGACTTGGAGTCGCATCCGACGAGTGCCGAACCGGCCAGGAATAGGGAGGGAAGAAGAATCCTGCGCATCTGGGTAGGTGTCCAAAACTAGCTTGCGTGGCCTCCCATGACGCGAACCCACATCGTCCCCACTCTCGCCCTGCTTTTGTCGGGGCTTGTCGGCTGCTCCTCCGGGCAGCCCCCCCGCTCGGAAGTCCATCGCTTCGCCGGCTCGGCTTCGCTTCCGCTGTCGGGAGACCTCGCTCCTCTGGGCCAGGCGTTCCAGCGCGGTTTCCAGGAAGGGCTGGCGCAAAAACCCGACTCCCTCTACCTCTGGGAGTGGTTCTGGCATGACAACGAAGGTTCGCCCGACAGCCTGCAGGCCTGGGCCGACCGTCTGCGCGATACCTCCGCGTTTTCCTTGGCTTTGGGGGGCTTGGGCAGCACCGTGACGGGGGTGGTCCTCGATTCGGCACGAATTCCTTTGCTGTGGCTGGGGGACGGCACCGCGGTAGGCAGTCCTGGCGGGATCTGGCCCCTGTGGCCCACCCATCTGCAGGTGGCCCGCGTGCTGTCGGCGTGGCTTGCCACCCAGGATTCGCCCGCGGTCGCCCTGGTGCTGGCCGACGCCTCGTGGACCCCGCCGCTGCTGGATCACGATTCGCTCTTCCGCAACCTGACCGCGATGCCTCACGACCCCCTGATTCGCCGGTGGGATCGCGAGATGGGGCAGATCCTGGCCGCCCGCCCCAAGACCCTGGTGTGCTGGAACCGCCCGGAAGACGCCACCTCGTTCGTGACGCGTCCCCTCATCGCGCCGTTTCTGTCCACCCGGGCCCTGCTGCTTCCCGACGGCGTGCCCGCACCGGTCGGCGCCAAGGTCTCCCGCATTCGCCCGCTATGGCAGCCCGCGTTGCCTCCCGACTCCCTGCAGGTGGCCTTCCTGCACGACTGGGGTCGCTCCGTGGGCTTGGCACTGGCATCGGCCACCCGCAGGCGCCTGACCGATTCCCTGGCCGCATGGGAACCCGCCTTCCGGCTTGCCATCCCCGATTCGATCCGCCAAGACGCCCCGGATGGCGGGTGGTTGCCCCGCCTGCGCATTGTCGCCGATTCCGTCGATACGGTCGTCGCAGGTCGCTGAATCCCCGACGGTGGTCTGGCGCGACGGGGATTCCTATCCTGATGTAACCCCTCGGGTCGCGCAGGTCGTGGCTCGTGTGCATTTCCAACCTCCTCGATCCTGGAGCTCTCCCACATGGACTTTCTCGCTTCCGCCCTCACCAACCTCGGTCCCGACGCCCTCAAGAACCTCGCTCCGCAGATCCAGGGCCTGTTCGCCCAGTTCATCGCCAAGCCCGAGGCCAAGGAAAAGCTCCAGGGGCTCCTGACCCAGTTCAACATCCCGTTGCCCGCCGACCAGATCCTGTCGTGGCTGGGCGCCCAGGGCATGCTCGAGGAAAAGGGCAACGAGATCAAGGGAACCCCCGCGTTGGGCGATCTGGCCGCCAAACTGCCGGGACTTCTGGGTGGCCTCAAGGATGGAGGTCTTGAAGGTCTGGCCAAGGGGCTGGGCGGCGGTGATGCCGCAGGGATGCTCAAAGGTTTTCTCTGAACCGTCGGACGATTTCGACTCGCAGCATCTTGAGATTGAGGGTGCGATGAATTCTCATTAGGGTGACCTCGCGCAGCCATTCCGGTTGCCGTCCACCGATGAGAGCCATCATGTCCTTCCGTACCCTATTGCCTGTCCTGGGCCTCCTGATGGCGGCCCAGCAGGTCTTGGCCTGGAGCACCGTCCGGATCCGGGTCGTCGACATCGGACTCAAGCCTGTCGCCAACGCGAACGTGCGGTACCAGTACCACTCCGGCGATGGTGGTCCCTTCTCCATGACCCAGACCACCGACGATTCCGGCTACACACCCGTCTTCGACGCCGGAGGAGCGGAGTTCGATTCCATCTGGAACCTGACGGCCACCGACGGTGTGGACACCGCCTACGGGACGGCGGCGGTGACGAAGGCCCAAATGGACGCCGGCACGGCGGGCAACGAACTCAAGGACTCCTACAACTACCGCAAGACGTACCGCTTGGATTACCGCTGGACGAAATCGCCTCTGGCGAGCGATTCAGGGTTCGTTGTGATCCCTGGGGTTCCCTACCAGGTGGTCTACGATCCCCCCGGCGACGCTTCGATGGCCTCGCAGAAGAATTCGACCACCTTCCAGACCTCGGTGAAAACGAGCTTCGGCTCGAACCTGGGTGCGACCCTGTCCTTCGGATATTCCATCGATGCCCTGGTGGTCTCGGCGGAGACGGAGGTCGCGGCCTCCGTCAACTACAAACAGGCGAAGGAAAACGAATTCACCGTGACCGTGGCCCGCAGCCAGACCCTTGCGACATCGGCGGGCGCCGATCCCTTGGTGGTGGGGCCGGGGCGGGGGGATCTGTTCCTGATGCCGTCGCTGAAGATGAAGTGGCAACTCTGGCGCTCGTGGCAGCCCAAGGATCCCAAACGTTACAAGGGCCAGGGGGCCGACACCGGATACGTGTACAAGCTGGTCTATTCCCCGGTGGCGGACCCTTCCAATACGCAATTGGTGGTGACGGCCAACTACCTGCGCGAGACCTACGCCTCGCAACCGGCGCTGCTGGCGCGACTGCTGGGTGCCTCCGCGATCGATCCCGCCACGGGCCGGGTCCGCGACGCGTTGCGCCACCCCGTCACGGGGATTCCCACGGGCTCGCGATTGGCCCTGCTCAACGGTGGATCCCTCACCGCGGTATCGGGTGGGGGCGGAGGGATCTCGGAAGACTACGACAGCTCCGTGACCCAATCCGAGACGGTGACGTGGGAGCTCGACATCGGATTGGAAGCCATGGCGAAGGTGACCGCCGGCGGTGCTTCGGTGGGGACCAAGCTGACGGCGGGCATCTCCGTGGGAGGGGCCAAGGCCGATGCCCGCACCTTCGCGCGCTCCATCCACTACGAGGTGGCCGACGCCCAGCCCTGGGACATCGTGTCCTACCGGCTCTACCTCGATCGCGTGTACGGGACCTACGTGTTCGACGTCGACACCACGACCTCCTGGACTTCCATCCCCTTCGAGGCGGGGTATTCCCGGCCTTCGATCGACTGGCGTGTGCGTGCCGACCGGGATACGATCCAGGTCGCCAAGGGGCAGACGGCCCGTTTCGCCCTGGAAGTGCTCAACCGCAATCGCACGGGGGCCTCTTCCCTGGATACCATCCGGGCCATTTCCGTGGGAGCGATCCGCCTGTCCGGAACGGATGTGGTGGTCGATCCGGTCGAGCTGAACAGCCCTCGAGGGGTCGCGCGGACGGTGAACGTGGCGGTCGCCGCCCCGGACACCGGGACCTATCGGGTGGAAATCAAACTGGTGGGATCGGTGGGACAGCTCAATGCGCAGACGACCTCCCTGGAGCAAGTGGTGCCCTTGGTCGTGAAGGTGGTTCCCACCACGGCCGTGAAGCCGGCCCACCGGAAGGGTGATCTCCGAATCAAGGGAGCGCTCCTTGCCGTGACCGCCGAGCCCGGGGAGGAGTGGTCGCTCGAGTTCCGGGATCTGGGGGGACGCAAACTGGGCGCGACAAGGGGCGTGGGGGCGGTCGACCTCCCCCTCCCGGAAGGGTCGGGCCTGGTGGTGGCGCGCTGGTCCTCCGCCTCAGGCGGCTCGAGCCAGGTGCTGATCGCCCGCTGAATCCGACCTTCGGGGGGCCGTCCCCCCCCGAAACGGTTCTCTCTCGCACCGGCCCGCCATGCGTCTCGATGACCCGAACTCTTCCGCACCATCCCCGAAGCGGAAGGACCAATGGTTCCGAGGATGAGGAACACGAGTTTTCCGCGAGCCGAACCTCGCGGTCTTGCGGCGGAAGCTTCCAGGCCTAGATTCCCTGCCATGTCCCGGAATCTCCTCCCTGCTCTCCTGTCCATCCTCGTGTTCACCCAGGCGACGTCCGCAGCCAACCGGCGCATCGCGTGTGTGGGCAATTCCATCACGTACGGATACGACCTGTGGGTGGAAAGGGAGAGTTACCCCGTCCAGCTCGATTCGGTGCTGCCCGCTAGTGATACGGTGGGCAATTTCGGTGTCAGCGGCAAGACGATGATCCGCGCCGTGGGCGATGCCTACTGGGGTCAGACGGCCTTCCTGAACGCCCGAGCCTTCCTGCCCGACCTGGTGGTCATCGAACTGGGGACCAACGATTCCAAGGACTACATCTGGCCCTGGCACAAACAGACTTTCGCGGCCGACTACCGCGCCATGATCGACACGTTCCGGGTTCTGCCGTCGCGGCCCGAGGTGTGGGTCACGCTGCAGCCACCGGTGAACAACCCCACCTGGAAGATGTACGACACCACCATCGTCCGGCAGGTGAATCCCCTCATCCTGCAGGTGGCGCTGGAAAAGGGCGCGCCCGTGATCGACCTGCACGCCGCGATGTCGGGACACCCCGAGTGGTTCCAGGCCGACAGCGTGCACCCCAACGCCGCGGGGGCCAAGGCGCTCGCGAGGATCGTGGCGGGATCCCTGGGCCGTGTGCTTCCGCCGCCCGCCTTGGCGGGAACCGCGTTGACCGCACCCCAGGGCTTCGGGTACGCCTGGTACCGCAACGATTCGCTGCTGCCGGGGGCATCTTCACGGACGCACCAGGCGACACTTCCCGGCGCGTACAAGGTGTCGGTGAAGGTGGATTCGCTCTCCGAATCGCGCCTGGTGTCGGTTACGGTGGCGGTGGTGCCGGGCACGGCCGTCGCATCCCGGAGGATGGTGGGCACGGTCATCTCGGGCTCCGATCTGGTCTCGCAACTGCGTCTCGCGGCCCCGGCCTGGGCCGGCGAGGTGCGGGTCGAACTGCGCGATACCAGAGGACAAATCCTGTCGAATGATCGCCCGGTTTCGGGGGTGGTCCTGTACGTGCTCACCGGGACGAACTACCGTCACCAAGGTCGTTTGGTCGTCCCCTGAGCCTCGGTCGCCGCTCCTCGGTGGTCGAGTCGCGCGCGGTGGATGAACAGGGCGCGTTGGTCGAGCCTGTCGAGACCAGTCGCGTGGGTCTCGACAGGCTCGACCAACGGATGTTCTCGCCCACCGGATCCAGCTCCATCATCGACGCCAACGGCGACGGAGGGGTGCGATCAGTCCTCGGGGCCCCGGTAGCTGCAGCCGGAGGTGCAGGTCTCCTTGACCTGGACTTCCCAAAGTTCGGGAAGCACGGGTTTGAGGCGATCCCAGATCCAGACCGCCAGCACTTCGCTGGTGGGGTTCTCCAGGCCCTCGATCTCGTTGAGGTAGCGGTGGTCCAGAACGCGGTCCATGGGCTTCCAGGCGGCCTTGAGGTCGGCGAAGTCCATCACCCAGCCCGTGTGCTCACCCGCGACGCCGCGCAGGGTCACGCGCACGTGGAAGGTGTGGCCGTGCAGGCGCCCGCACTTGTGGCCTTCGGGCACGTGGGGCAGGCGGTGGGCGGAGTCGAAGGAGAAGTCCTTCCAGATTTCGACGGGTCGGTTCACGGCATGCCGATCAGCTTGTGGACCTGCGCGGACAGCCGCCAGCGCGGGTGTTCCATGACGGTCCGGATGGTGTCGCGCAGCCAGTGGTCGCGCAGTCCGGTCTGCGGCGAATCCTGTGGCTGCAGGAAGAAGTGATCGAAGGACAGGGCTTCGAGTTCGGAGAGTTCGAAGGGCTGGGGCCACACGACCTTGAGTTCGTCGCCGCGCGTCTGCACCCAGCGGGTACCGGCCTTGGGGCTGACGCAGATCCAGTCCAGGCCTTCGGGGGCCCGGCAGGTGCCGTTGGTCTCCACGGCCACCTGGAATCCGCGGACCTTGAGGGCCTCGATCAGAGGTGCATCCAGTTGGAGCAGGGGTTCGCCGCCGGTGCAGACCACCCAGGCGGGGGATGAGGCCGTGGTCCGATGCGAGGCGACGACATCGGCCAGGGCGTCGGGCGTGTTGTATTCGCCGCCGTCTTCGCCGTCGGCCGTCGCAAATTCCGTGTCGCAGAAGCGGCAGGCCGCCGAGGTGCGATCTTCTTCGCGGCCGCTCCACAGGTTGCACCCGGAAAAGCGCAGGAACACCGCGGCCCTGCCTGCCTGGGCGCCTTCTCCTTGGAGGGTGGCGAAGATTTCCTGGACGCGATAGCTCATGCGCCGGGGTCCGTCAGGCCGAAGCGCAGCAAGCGGGGGTCGGGGAGCCCTGCGGCACGGAAACCCGCCAGGCGCAGGTGACAGGAGTCGCACTCCAGGCAGGGGGCGCCGTCGGGATGAGGGTCGTAGCAGGAGTGGGTCAGGCCGTAGTCGACGCCCAGGGCCAGGCCCAGTTCGATGATGGCCGACTTGGACAGATTCTGCAACGGCGCGACGATGGAAAACGGTCTGCCTTCGGTGCCCAAGCGGGTGGCCAGACGGGCGGTGCGCTCGAAGGAGGCGATGAATTCCGGGCGGCAGTCGGGATAGCCCGAGTAGTCCACGGCGTTGACGCCGATGTAGATCGCCTCGGCTCCCAGGACTTCGGCCCAGGCAAGCCCCAGGGACAGGAACACGGTGTTGCGAGCCGGCACGTAAGTGGACGGGATCCCGGTGCCGATGGCATCGTCGTCGCGGCCCTTGGGGACCTCGCCATGACCGGTCAGGGAGCTGCCCCCGAACGCGGCCAGGTCGATGACCGCGGTGCGGTGCTCCACGGCGCCCTGGGCTCGCGCGATGTCTTCGGCGCAGTCCAGCTCGATGGCGTGGCGCTGCCCGTAGCGGAATGCCAGGGTATAAGGGGCGTAGCCGTCGCGCGCGGCGCAGGCCAGGACGGTGGCGGAATCGAGTCCTCCGGACAGGAGGACAACGGCCTTGGGAAGATCGGACATGATAGGGGGCAAATGTAGGTCCCGTGGGCGGGAGGGGCGTTTCGGGGACGAGTACGATTTTGGTTTTCTGGTTTGCCGGATGGTTGTTCCGCCGGGATCGCGACCGTAACGTTGGAGCAGATCCTTTTCGGGAGAAGGTGCCCGGAGCCTCCCCCTCGCAATCCTCGCCGTACCGGAGTCCATCATGAACATCTCACCCCTATCCCCCCGGCGGATCGGTGGAGCCCTTCTGGCTCTGGCCCTGCCCGCTGCCGCCCAGCTCGATTTGGGCAACCTGCAGATTCGCACCGTCCGCGCCGCGGACATCGGTGTGGTCGCCCTCCCTCGGTTCGACAGCGTGGGCATCGACGTGCAGGTCGAAGGCGGTGTGGCCCGCACCCGAACCACCTTGGTCTGGACCGCCACGGCGGGGGCCCGTACGCAGTTCCACTGGCGTTGCCACGCGCCCGAACCCGAGACCACCTTCGTTTCGGAGCAGTCCTGGCTGCAGACCTACACGAATTCCCATCTCTTCCACGACACGACCTACACCTACTGGAATTACACCTGGCTCGATGGGGTCCGGCAGGATTCCACCCTGCGCTCCTACGTTCATCAGGTCACCACCTGCAGGGTGGAGGACGTGTCGTATCGGGAAAACAAGGTGGACAGCCTCGAATTGTCGACCTCGTTCCAGCTTCCGGCCGATGCCGCCATCACCGACCTCGACCTGTGGGTGGGGGATCAGAAGCAGTCAGCCTGGATCATGGATCGGTGGCAGGCTTCGGCCCAATACAATTCGATCGTGGGGGTGCGCCGGGATCCCGCCCTGCTCGAGACCTGGGGGGGGGGCACCTATTCCCTGCGTGTTTTCCCCCAGTCCACGGGAGAAACCCGTCGGCTTTCGTTCGAAGTCACCCAGGCATGGCGTCCCGGAATGGCGCTTCCGATCCAGTTCGCCAAGGCTCCGGCCCAATATACCTGGATCTGGAACGACACCGGCTACGCCGTCTACGAGCGGCCCGGCCAAGTCCCCGCGCGCTTGGCGCTGTCCCTTCGGTCCCTCGACGGCGCGCCCATCTCCCTGGACTTGGGCGTCCTGGGGCACGTGTCGGCCGGAACCGACGCGCAGACCCGCACCTTCGAGTCTCCCGCGGCCTTTGCGGGCCAAGTGGGCGCGGGTGCTCCCGAGGTCTGGAGCGCGTTGCGCCAGGGGCGTCCCGCCTTTGGGGCGCGCCTGAAGTTCCAAAGCCGTGACTTCACCCTGGCGCCCGAGCCGAAAGATCGCGTGGTCTTCCTCGATGCGGGGCTGGTGACCGAACGGGCCCGTCGTCTGGCGTTGTTGGCGCTGATCCAGTACGGTTCGACGGATGGCAATCGGGTCGATCTCGCCTGGCGGGGAGTGGACGGGACGCTGCAGCGCCTTTGGGGCAAGCCACGCGAGTTCACCGCGGAAGCCGCCCGCGAGGCCTTGGCAGCCCTGAAGGCATGGGTCCCCGCTCCGGCCAAGGATCCGCTCTCCACTCTCCAGTCACTTTTGGACTCGGATTCGGGGCGGGTCGTGGTGCTTCTGTCGGATGCCGAGGGTCCGTCCTTCACCGAGCCCACCCCAACGGGATACAATACGGCGGACACCGCCTCCTTGAATGCCTACCAGCGTGCCTGGAGCGATTGGAATCGGCGCCAGAACGCGTTCTACCAGGGCCGCCAGGATGCCTGGGCAGCTCTGGGGGACTCCCTCGCGCGGCGCGACATGAAGCTGTTCGGTTGGTGGCGCGAAGGCGGCATTGCCAATGCCGCCACGGCCACGGGTGGGTACGAATTCGGCGATCTGCAGTGGGGATCTTGGGGCTGGTGGCGCACCGGGGACAGCCTGGTGGTGCCCGAACTCTTCGGGGCGAATCGTCGTGGATGGGACGAAGGATTCCAGGGCATGGAACTCAAACACTCCGGCTTGGGTGTTGACAGCCTCGCCCACGATCTCGGTGGCAACAACCAGTATTCCTGGTGGATGTGGGACCGACCCATCTTCATCAGCCGACCGCGGGTCCTCCTGGCCGCTCGCACCGCCTCGGCCAGCGCCGCGCGCGCTGCACGAGCCGTCACGGTGGCGATGCCCGAAAGTCTGGTGGTGACTCTTGCGGGCCGCCAGGCCGCGGCGGGTTCGCTGAGACTGGGGGTTGAAGGCTATTGGGGTGGCCTCAAGGTCAAGGCCGATCGCACCGTGCAAATTCCGGCGACAGGAGGTGCCGCGGGGGCATCCCTGTGGGCCTACGAGTACGCGGCGACACTGCAGCCGTGGATCTGGTCGTTCGATTCCATCACGGATGTGGTGCGCAATCTGGGGCGTTCGTACCGCGTGGCGACCACCGCGACCAGCTTCCTGGCCCTCGAGCCCGGGATGATCCCCTTCGACAGCATCGGAGGCCAAGGTGACGAGGCCAAGTCGTCCAACGAGCGCGCATCCTTCTCGATGGTCGCCGCCGACGGGCAGATGGCAAGTTCGGGGGATGTCCTGCTGGATTCCCTCTCGCTGGAATCCCTGTTGCTCGGACGCGTGCTGGCGGTGCAGCCGCGTGTCCGGATGCCCCTCGAGGGCATGAAGCTCATCGGCGGGAAGGGGCTGGAAATCCTCGCAGGGGTCTCGGACGAGGCGCCCAGGGTGAGGATCCTCGATGTCTCCGGGCGCGAACTCGCCGCCCCCTCCATGACCCGCGTCGGGGAAGGGTGGCGTGCCACCTGGCGCCCCACCCGCTCCACCGTGGTGTTCGTGCAGATGGTCCAGCAGGGAAGGGCTTCGGTGCGCAGGGCCGTCGTGCAGCCCTGAGGGCTGTCTCGAGGCGCATCCTCGCTCCCCTCCCCGCTCGCTGTCCCAAAGCGGACAGCGTCGGGGTCGTGTCGCGTCGGCTGCATCCTCGATCCAGCCCTCAGGGGTTTGGTCTCGAGGCGCATCCTCGCTGTCACCCCCGCGGCGGGGGGTGACCCACCGACTTGCATTTCTTGCAGTGGACCCCTCCCCGCTGATCCCGGCCCGTTCGGGCCGGTGCCCCGCCGACTCGCGGCCGTCTGGAGCGGTCGCTGTCCCATCCCTCGACAGGCTCGGGGACCGGGAAAGGGCGTCGGGGTCGTGTCGCGTCGGCTGCATCCTCGATCCAGTCCTCAGGGTTTTGGTCTCGAGGCGCATCCACGATGCCGGTGGTAACCTCCTTGCCAGTTCCAGGCCCCGGGCGTTGAGGCTTCCGGGGCCTTTCATTTTCTGTCCGGATGGTCCGAATTCCGTCGCCGCGGGATGTGATGGGAATCACGCTGGTATCCGAGGCTCCGCTGGTTTTCGGAACCATCCGTTCCACAGGTCGGTGGGGCTTCCCGGTTTTCGAACCCAATGTGCCCGACGTCGCGTGCCGGGTCGAGTTTTCCGCGGCGCGAGGTTGTCCCCGAGAGGTATTTTCCCGACATGATCCCACGCATCCTTCTCCTGTCCCTGGTGCTTGCCACCGCCGCCGCGGCCCGTTCGGGATCCGGCCTCTCTGCCGGATTCCGTCTGGGTGCCCGCGTCGGCCCCAGCGAATTCACACCCGAGCTCGGCGTGGCGGCCTTCGCGGGGCGCAAGCTTCCGTATGTCACCCTGGACGGCTGGTTCCAGCCCTGGCGCTACCGCGTCACGGAAGAGAATCTCCCGTACCTGGCCAACGACGAAGAGCTCATCTACGCCGACATCCAGTTCCGCGAACGGCGCTGGGGCCTCACCCAGGGCGTCCACTACGACCTGGGCAACCAGATGTTCGGCATCGTGCCCGGGGCAGGATGGGAATGGTCGTGGGGAGACTGGGAAGGCGATATCGTGGATCCGCCGTTCGAGTCCGCTCCCTGGGTGGGTGGTGGCGTGCGCATCCTTCCCTGGATCCATCTCGGATCCAAGTACTACCCCACCGGTCTTCGTGCCGGTGACTGGAAACTCGAATTCGTCGCCCAGTTCGGAGGCCCGAAACGCAAATGAACACGAAACTCCTCTCCGGTTTGGGACTGGCCGCCGTGGCCCTTTTCGCCTCTTGTGACAACGGCATCATCTCCGGTCCCACCTATGCGGATGTCACCGCCCGCGTGACCCCTTTCCGCGGTCGTTTCGACTCGGTGGGCTTCGACGTGCGCGTGGGCAGCTTCCGCGGCGAGCTCCGGGCTTCCTACATCAACAGCCCCGCACACGACTTCTACGATCCCGACCAGATCCAGTTCAACATCCCCGATCTCCCGGTGGGGGAATGGACCATCGCGGCGATCTACTACAAGACGATCTGGAAAGTCACCGGATCCGACACCGTGAAGGTCGGAACCGCGCACCGCGTCGCGGTCGACCAGGCCGAGATCTCCGTGGTCTACGATCCCGATTGCGACTGCAACGTGGTCCAGGGCGACGACGTCGACCTCCGCCTCCTGGACTGACCCTCCCGGACAGATTCGAGGTGAACGGCAGGTCGCGAGGTCTGCCGTTTTTTGTCACCACTCCAGGTTCGGCTGCAACACCATGCCCCACCCGCGCGGGGCTTTCGAACGCAGGGATCCGGTGAAGGCCGGCAGCAGTTCGTGGACGGCACCCACCGACAGCGACCAGGCCATGCGGCCGTCGGCGAACGGGAACTTCTTGCCCGCGACCGCCGACCACCGCACGACGTCCAGCGAGGGGAGATCGCCGAGCGAGGCCCGGTCGATGTCCATCCGCAGTTCGAGCGAGCTGTTGCGCAGGGGATTCCAGCCCGAATAGCGGAAGTCGGTGCGACTGCGCTGGATCGATCCGTACAGGAGGTCCCGCACTTCCGGGCGAACATGTTCGCGCAGACCTCCTCGGAAGCTCCATCCCATGGTTCGTTCGCGGCGGATGTCCTGACCCTCGATCTTGGTTTCGCATTGGATCCAATGGTCGTCGATCAGTCGGTTGTCGGCCAGGGTCCAGCGCCCCCACGAGATCTGGTACCCACCGTAGGCCATCCCCGTGACATTGCCCGAATCGCTTCCGGGGACCAGTTGCACCACGTTGCCCAGAAACAACGAGAGCGACCACGGATCGGGATGGCCCTCCGTGGCGGACTGGACCAGATTCTGTCCTTCCCAGGTCGCTTCCCGGTAGATCCCCGGACTCCATTTCCGCACGGCCCACCCCCCGGCCGGAACCGGTCCGGCTCCCAATTCCACGGACAGGTCGCGGGGGCGTCCCAGGCCCCGGAACAGCCACCAGCCGGTCGCGCGTTCGCCGTCGGAGACCAGCCGCCGGATGGGGCTCGAGGTCAACGAGCGTGAAACGTGGAGCGAGCTCGCGTACGCGTCCAAGACCAGCTCCAGGGAGTGCATTCGCGCGGAGTCCGGTGTCCAGGCGAACGATTTCGCCCACAGCACCCCTATCCCCCATGCCAGAATTCCGACCACCCCCGGGAACGTAATCACCCGCTGTCGCGACCGTGGCGGGGCCGTGGGGCGGGAGGGCGGGATCCTTGGGGCTCGGGTGGAGATGCGGCCGATCTACCATTGTCCACATGACCCATGAACGGAATGATCCAGATTCCCTGTCCAGAAGCGGAAAGGCTCCGAAGGCGGATCCGGCTTCCGTGTGGTCGGCTCTGGCCGACGCTTGGGAAGACCTCTTCCCGCTTCGTGAACCACGCATCGCCTTGTGCCGCTCCCTGATCCCGTCCGGTGGGGTGTTCCTCGACGCTGGTTGCGGAACCGGTGCCCTGGTCCGGGCGCTCCGGCAGGACGGAATCGATGCCTTGGGATTCGATCTCGATCCCGGTTTCGTCGAGGTCGCCTCGCGGAATCTGCCTGGGGAGCGGGTCGTGCGCGGCGACCTCCGCGAGATCGCTTCGGTGTTCCCGGAACGCCGGCTCGATGCCATCGCGAGTCTGGGGCAGACCTTCCCGCACCTTCTGACGGATTCCGACGTCACCGCATTCCTCCAAGGGGCCCGCTCGCGTTTGGTCCCGGAGGGGATCCTGGTGCTGCAGGTCGTCTCGGACGCGGGCGCCCCGCCGCAACGCGAGCTGCCCGCCTTGGAAGCCCCCGGCTTGAAGTTGGAGCGCCGCCGAAGGGTCGGCGCCGGACATCGCGCCTGGCTCGATCTGCGGGTGGTCCGAGGCGAACTCGTGCACGAATGGACCGTGGAGCACCGCATCTGGACGCCAGACTCCTTGGGCGCGGCCGCCCGCGAGTCGGGGTTCGTGGTCAAGTGGCTTGCCGCCGACGAATCGGGGAAGCCCTGGACAGGGCGGGAACCAGGCTTTCTTCAAGCCTTCGTTCCCGCCTGAAAACACGGGCCCTCGTATCGGACCAAGAAGACGGTGAGCGATTGGCTCCCATCGACGTGCGTGAAGTCCGCAACCCCTTGTCGTTTTCGCCGCCCTGGATGGCCAGGAACCCCCGCGGAACGTCCTTACCGGTTCGGGGTGGGGTGGGCGTGGAGGAGGGCTGGGCGAGCCTGCCGTTCCAGCAGGTACAGGTTGGCGGGAAGTCCGCGCAGATCACCTCCCGAGCGGATCCGTCGTCCTGTCAGATCGAGGACGTTGATCACGGGGCTGTAACCGACCTCAGTACGGCGGCGCACTTCGGTCGGGGTTCCCACCGGAGACAGTTCGATCAGGCGATCGTCGACCGCACCGGCGGTGCCGCGGCCATCGCGGTTGGAGACGGCCACCACGAGGTTGCCGTTTGCCAGCACCAGGACGTCGCGCAGGCGGCCCCACCGGTTGTTCACGAGGATGGAGTCCGAAAGGAGCGAATCCTTGGATGCGTGGGGGCGCAAGGCGCGCAACTGCCCGGCCTTGAGCGAGGTCATGAGCAGGCGTCCCTTCAGCGAGGGGAAGGCTTCGGCCCCGTACCACTCGATACCCGCCACCGCCAGCGTGGGGGTGTAGGCGGCCAACGGCTCGACCACGTTGGAATCGCGGCAGAAGGTCTCCTCGACGATGTCGTCGCAGAATCCGGCGACGGTGGGCCATCCGTAGTTGCGGCCCTTGTGCACCACGCCGAATTCGTCGTCGTTGTTGGGCCCGTGTTCCGAGTAGAAGATCCGCCCACCGGGACCCATGGCGAGCCCCTGCACATTGCGGTGACCGAGGGTCCACACCAGGGAGCCAGGAATGGGGTTGTCGGCGGGGGGCACACCCGAGGTGGTCATGCGCAGGATCTTGCCCTCGACCGCCCCGGGGGTCTGGGCGATGGGTTGGTTCTGGTAGTCGCCCGACGACATCAGCAGGGTGGTGTCTGTCAGGAACAGCAGGCGCGACCCCACGTGGGTGCTCACCCCGCGTACGCCGTCCAGGAGCGTGTCGGCGCGCAGCAAGGTGTCGCGCGCGGCCTCCCAATCCAGGCGCACCACCCGCTCGCGGATGGTCCCTCCCGTCTGGTAGGTGTAGACCGTGAAGACCTGTGGCACCCTCGGAAAAGCAGGGTGGAGCGCGAGATCAAGTAGCCCTGTCTCGCCGGTGGCGTAGACGTCGGTCAGGCGCAGAACGACGCGGCGCGCCCCCGTGGCAGGGTCCAGCCGCGAGATGCGCCCGGGGCGCTCGGTGAACCAGATTCTGCCGGAGGAATCTTCCTCCATGCCCCATGGCACCTGCAACCCCGTGACGAGGTCGCGCTCGACCGCCCGGGTCCCCGCGAAGGGGATGGTGTCGGCATGGGTGCCCACGAACAGGAATGCTGCAAGGGACAGTACGAAGCGTGATCGCATGGATGACTCTCCTGGCGGGCGGTGCCTATGGAGTATACGAGAATGCGACCAGATTGCATTTGAGGCTCTGGGTCAGAGTCCAGTTTTTCGGTGACAACGTGTCACAACAGACACGGCCTAACGGGTGGCAACGGCCGAGTACCAAGAACACGAGCCCCCATTCCTGCTTCTTCCGCTTCCCCGCCCCCGCCAGCCTCACCTCGCGGGCCAGTGCAGCCTCGCCCGCCCCCATGCTCCTCGGAACACCCCCCGCTGCCGCTCCCTCCCCCTGACATACCCCCCTGGTCCCCTGTTGCGGGCCAGCGCAGCGTCGCCCGCCTCCCCCCTTCTTGGCTCGGAACTCCCCCCCGCCCCACCTCCCTCTTCCCCCCGACATATCCCACCGCTCACCTCCCCCCTCCCACCATCCGAGCAAAGGCGCCGCCCTCCCGGCGCCAGGCCCCATGCAAAGTCATCTTTGCCGGGGCCCAGCGCCGGGAGGGCGGCGCCGAAGCGCCAGATCTACCTTT
>JAMIIV010000078.1:0-9140 GCA_035913415.1 Fibrobacteria bacterium
CCGGGCCGTGCAGGCATCCAGAAAGGGCCTTGGAGTCCCGTAGAGATTGCCGTGGACCTCGTTCCACTCGGCGAATTCGCCGGCGTGGATCATGGCCTCGAAGCCTTCGCGGGTCATGAAGAAGTAGTGGGTTCCGTCGAGCTCACCGGCGCGGGGCGCACGGGTCGTGGCCGAGACGGAGTACCGCATTTGGGGGATTTCGCCCATCACGGAGGCGATCAGGGAACTTTTTCCCGCCCCCGACGGGGCCGAGAACACCACCAGTCTACCGGGCCTCATCCCTTGCCTCCGGCCGCATTCTGGGCAATCAGCGAATTGCGCACGGCCTCCAGGCGTCGTTCGTCTTCCTGAAGCCGTTCCAACCGGGCCATGTGGAACTGGCAGACGGCCACGACACGCAACACGGCTCCGGCGCAGGCCACGATGCCCGCCGCCAGGGCGATACCCAGCCACCCGGCGATCGCCGGTTCGATGTTCACGCCCAAGGGAACACCTCCAAGACCAGTTTCGGCGCCATCATCCAGGACCAAGCGGCCAATCCATGGACGCAGAGGATGCCCCAGAACGGCCACCCCGCACGCTCCATCAAGGCCAGCAATCCCCCAAGGACGAAGGTGGAAAGCAACAGCATGGGTTGCAAGGTGGGAATATGGAACCACGAGAAAAGAAACCCCGAAAGCAGGGCCAGCCAGATCTGCCGACGACCGAAGAGGCTGTGGAACCGCGTGGGGAAGTAGGCCCGGAACAGCAGCTCGAGCGGCAGGACCGTGAACAGCGTGGAAAGCATGCCCGCCAGAAGCACGGCAGGCAATCCCGCCATTTCCAGGCCTTTGGGGGGTCCCCAGACCCCCAGGATCTGGTAGACCATGGACAACACGCCCATGGAGAGCAGGAACAGGGCCATCGGCCCGATCCAGCCTCCGGGCAGGCTGGCCGCCGGCCGCAGGCGTTGCAGCAGCCGGGCTCTGACGTCCAGCGGAAGCCTGGCCAGCAAAAACAAGGTTCCAACCCAGACCAGAACGCGCCCCCCCATCCAGGGAGGCGAATCCATCGTGCACAAGATCAGGGGCAGCAACAGGAAACCGAGGACCAGTTCGAGGAACTGGCCCACGAGTTCGAGTCTGTTGGTACCCCTGGCGATCACTTCAGCCAGTAGCGAATGCCAAGGCCCCAGTGGATGGTGGCGTTGGTGTTGGGGACCACGTCGATGCCTGGATCGATGTGGAGCGTGACCTCGAGAGGAATGGTGAACCGGAGATCGATGCCCAGCGGAACCTGGACCCAGGCGCCGGCCTTGTCGCCGTCGTCGTTGTGTTTGTCGTCCCACATCCAGAAGCCAAGTCCGGCGCCAGCGTAGGGCACGATGCCGGTGAGGGGGGAGTTCGAGAAGACGCTCTTGCCATGGTAGAGGACGTTGCCCAGGAGAACGATGTTGGTGCCCCCGTCGCGCAGGCTCCAGCCAGCGGTGGCCTCGAGGGTGCGATCACGTCCTACCCGCAGGTTCAGGCCTGTGGGTTCGCCAAGGTTGATGCCGATGCCGAACTCGGCGCGAGCGACCGAAGCGGAGGCAAGGACGAAGGCCGCCAACGTGGCGGTGGTGGTGCGATTCATAGGAGTGGGTTCCCGGAGTGGTGGGTGGTTCGAGCGGGACCAGCCAAATCTAGCTCCGGGGATCCACCGCCGCCGACCGAATGAACTCCTCGACCCGGGCCACGACTGCGGGCAGGTCGGCCACACCCACCTTCCGGAACCAGATTCCCGGCGGATGCGCGAGGATGTTCGGACCTTCGGCGCAGGGCCCCAGACAACCGGTCGGGGAGACGCGCACCACCAGGCCGCGCTCCTTGAACGCCGCTTTGAGGCGCCCGCAGGCGTCGGCGGCATCCCAGCCGTCGCCGCAGGAAGAACGCCCGTCGGGGCGTTGGTGGCCGCAGACGAACAGGTGGCAGGCATGTGGAGTGTCGACGATATCCATGCTCGAGCAAACTACCCTTCTCCCCACTGTGCGCGACGAACGATGCTGGCATCCACCCTGGGTCCCCCCGCTGCTCCGCGATCGGATCGGCGTCGGACGGACCCTGTTCCTGTCCGACCTCCATCTGGGAGCGGGCCCCGATCCCCTCGGGCGCCAAGCCGACCTGCGTGCGCTGCTGTCGTCCCTGCCCGGCGCCATCGACGACCTGGTCCTGGGCGGCGACATCTTCGAATTCTGGTGGGAGTGGCGCGAGGCCGTGCCTCGGCGCCATCTGGACCTGTTGCTCTCCCTGCGCGAGACCGCCTCGCGTGGCGTCCGACTGCACATGATCGCGGGCAACCACGACTTCCGCGTCGGAGACTTCCTGGCGGAGTTCCTTCCCGCGCGCATCCACCCCGACGGAATCTGTCTGGGAGTGGGGAGCGCGACCTGGCTGGCCCTGCACGGCGACGGCATGGCCCGCGGGGATCGCGCCGATCGCCTGGTACGCCGGGTGCTCCGCTCGCCGCTGGCCCAGAGCCTGTGGAATCTGCTGCCGCCCGACGTCGCCTTCGCGGTGGCCGGCGGCGTGGGCAAGACCTCGCGTCGGGTGAATCCCGGACCGGCCCCCAACCTGGGCCAGTACCGCGAGGCCGCCGAAGATTGGATCGGGTTGCACCACCTGGCCGGCGTGGTCCACGGGCACACCCACCGTCCGCATCAGGAACGCCTGGGCGAAGGCCTCTACATCAACAATGGCGACTGGGTGGAGCACCGCACCGCGGTGTGGTTGCGTCCCGATGGACCCGCCCACCTCGTCGACTGCCGAAAGGAAGGCCATCCATGGCTCTCGAACACCTGATCTTCCCCTCGGGGGACATGGGCTGCAACACCGCGCTGCTGTGGTGCGACCGTACCCGCGAAGGAATCCTCGTGGACCCGGGCGGCGAGCCCGAGGAGATCCACCGGATCCTGCTCGACCACGGCGTGGCCCTGCGCGCGATCCTCCTGACCCACGCCCATCCCGACAACCTGCTGGCTGTGCCCTGGCTGCGGGAAGAAACCACCTGCGACGTGCTGCTGCACCGCGGCGACGAAGAGCTTTGGGATGGAATGGGCGAACTCTGCCAGGAATTCGGATTCCTGGTTCCCGACTTGGGCGAGGTCACCGAATGGCTCCAGGAAGGCGTGCCGGTGCGGTTCGGCCGGGAGCAGGTCGAGGTCGTGCACCTGCCGGGCCATTCGGCCGGGCACTGCGGCTTCCGCATCGCGTCCCTCAAGACGATGCTGGTCGGCGACTGCTGCTTCGCCTCCGGGGCGGGCCGCACCGACCTCCCCCGTGGTGACGAAGAAGCCCAGGCGCGATCTCTCGACCGCCTCCAGGAGCTCCCCCCCGACTGGACGCTCGTGCCCGGCCACGGTCCCTCGATGCGAAGCACCGACATCCCCATCGCGCGCCGTCGCGTCAGCACGGGCCTGTAGGGCCCGAAGTGGTACCTTTGCGTCCATGTCCCGCTCCCGCGACGAGCTGCGCAGTCGAGTGGCGGTGGCCCTGCGCTACCGCCACGGCCAGGACGCCGCACCCACCGTCACGGCCTCCGGCCGGGGCCTGCTCGCCGAGCGCATCCTCGCGTTGGCGGAAGAGGCGTCCGTTCCCGTGCACCAGGACGCCGAACTCGCCGAAGCACTCGACCAGGTCGGCATGGATCGGGCGATTCCCGCCGAGCTCTACGCGGCGGTCGCGGAGGTGATCGCCTTTGTCCACCGGCTGCGGCCGCGCCCCCCAGCGGTGCGTCGATGAGCATCGACCTCGCATCCATCCAACTCGCGTTGTGGTTGCTGCCGCTGCCCCTGTTGTTGTTCCAACTGGGAGGAACCGGACTGCGCAAGCGCTGGACCTGGGGTCAGGTCGGATCCCTCACCGGACTGGCCATCCTGCAGTTTCTGACCCAGGCCGCCTACGCCACCGGGCCGGGAGTCTGGTTCACCCGTCGGGAGCACCTCTGGATCTCCCTGGCCCTGGTCATCCTGGCCATCTCGCAATCGGAATCCATCGCCCACGCGCTGGACCGCGAGCTGGGTCGACGGCGACGGGTTCTGTCAGCCTCCTCCGCCGCCGCCTTCCTGCTGGTGGCGGCTGTGGTCCCGGGAGCGGATCGTTCGTTCACCTTGCTGGTGCTGGCCACGGGCGGATTGTGCCTCCACGAAGTCTTCGCGAGCCTGCTGCCCGGACCCGCCTGGCAGCGCTCCCTGCGCGCCATCATCGTGGTGCTGTTCGGCGCCACGCTGCACACCCCGGACTTCCTGCTGCCCCTGTCGGCCGCCGCGGTCCTGTCCGTGGCCCTGGACACCATGTGGCTCCTGCGCCGAGAGACCCTCCAGCGCCTCAGCCGCGCCCGCGAGTCCCTCAAGCCCCAGGCCCTCAAGGACCTGCTTTCGGCCGACACGTCGAACGTGGCCACCGAGGAGGACTCCATCCCGCTCGATCGACTCCAGGCCTTGCTGGCCTTCGCAGTCCAGGGGACCAGCGCCGGCGGAGGTGCGATCTTCCTCTACAGCGAAACCCCCACCGAGGTCGGAACGATCTCTCGCCGGCTACGCTGCGCCGCCTCGCAGGGAAGCCTCGCCAAACTGGCCCAGCGCGACGAAAGCCTCTGTGCCCAGATCCTGCTTTCGCGCATGGGCGAGGATACCGTGCAAGCGATCCTGCTCGATCCCCAGGCCCGCACCGACGCCTACGTGCTGCGTTCCTGGGACGCGTACTCCTTGGCCACCGTGCCGGTGCGCGCCCGCGGACGTACCCTCGGCGTGTTGGCGGTGGCGGGTCGGGAGAACCTGCCCCGGTTCGGCCCCCGCGATCGCCAACTCCTGGAATTCCTCGGCATGCAGGCGGCCTTCAGTCTGCACTACGACACCGTCTACCACCAGCTCCAGGAAGAATCCCGGCTGGCCCGCGAATTCGAGATCGCCGCTGGAATCCAACGCGGGCTGCTGCCCCGCAACATGCCGGAGACCCTCAACCTGGACCTGGCCTCGCGGCTGCTTCCGGCCCGGGAAGTCGGAGGCGACTACGTCGATCTGCTGCCCTTGAGCGACGATCGCCTACTGGCCGCCATCGGGGATGTCTCCGGCAAGGGGCTCGGACCGGGCATGATCATGCTGATCGTGCGCACCATCCTGCACGTGCTGGTCGACCTCCAACCGAACACTCCCCCCGCGGGATTGGTCCGCGCCCTCGAGGAGAAACTGGTGCCGCAATTGGGCCCCCTCACCTTCATGACCTTCCTGCTGATGCGCTGGAACGGCCGCGACCGAACCCTCACCTGGTGCGGGGCCGGCCACGAGAGCATCCTGCTGCTCAATTCCGCCGGCGAAACATCCCGCATCAAGACCGGGGGGCTGGCCCTGGGCCTGGCCCGCGATCGCCTTCCCAACCGCGACGAGCGCCGCATGCAGCTCACGGCAGGGGACACATTGGTGTTCTACACCGACGGCGTGACGGAATGCCGCGACCCCTCCGGGCAGGGGTGGGGAATCGAGCGTCTGGAGTCCAGTTTGCGGCGCCACCACGAAAAATCCGCCGCAGAGATACTCCAAGGCGTCGTCGAAGACCTCGAGGCCTTCCGCGACACGGCGTCCGCCCACGACGACCGCACCCTGATGATCTTCAAGGTCTGCTGACGGCGGTTTTGCTCCGGCTGCACACGCCCCATGATCCATGGCTTTTCCGGAATGGCTGTGAATCTTCCCCCTGCTAGGCTTATTTTGGGGATGCAATGAATCACGCCCTGGAATTGAAGGTCCTCCCGGTGCCCGGTCGCACGGATGCCAAGATTCTCCGCATGGAGGGGGAGTTCGACGCCTCGTCCGTGGAAAACGCCCTCGAAGAAGTCACCGGACTCTTCGACGGGGGTACCAAACACCTGATCGCCGACCTGGAAAACCTCCAGTACGTCAACAGCACGGGTCTGGGCGTGATCCTGCACTTCAGCCGTACTGCCCGCGAGCGCGGCGGTTCTTTCCGCCTTTGCCGCGTGTCGCCTTCCGTCTACGAAATCATCGAGATCATCGGAGCCACCTCCCTGCTCGAAATCCACGACACCTTGGAAGAGGCTCTTTCGGCGCTCTGACATCGCCTGGAGCGCGTGCATCTTCCTCCATCGCTGTCCGGAACGCAGCGGCGTGGCTAGTTTTTCCTCCTCGTTCCACTCTCCACCCACCCACCCCCCGAAGGGGAACCATGCGGACGAAGAACATTGCTCTGCCGATCGGCGCGCTCCTTTCCATCGCCGGGTGCGCTGCCACTTCTCCCAAGCCCGAGCAGGGTGCCTCGATCAAGCAGGACGAGCTCGCGTCGTTCCAGGGCGGCCGCATCACGCGCACCGACTGGGCGAACTGGAAAAAGGTCAACAACCTCGCCGCAGCAGGTCCCGAAGAGGAAGCGCGGCAGTTCAACGAATACCTGCGCTTCCAGCTCGACGCACTCGCCGCCACCGACGCAGGCCTCACCAAGGACTCCTCCCTGCACAAGCGCCGGGCATCGGTCCGCCAGCGCATTTTGGCCGAACACTATCGCGCCGACATCATCGAGGCACAGTACGGTGTGGACGACACCACCGTGACGCGCTTCTTGGCCTCTCGCACCACGCAGTACGCCACCATGCCTCCGGACTCGGCGCGCAAACACGCCATCCGGACCCTTGCCTTGCGCGGCATCCGCATCGACTCCGTCTTCGAAGCGCGCAAGTCCACCTTCGGCGACAAGCCTCTCGACAGTGTCCGGGTCGAACTCGAGAACACCATCCTGCGCGAGAAATCCGAAGCCCGCACGCGGGAATTCCCCGAGGTGGCCCGCAAACTCTACCAGATCGAGGTCGTCAACCCGGTGCGTCCCGCGCCCCCGGAAGACTCCCTCAAGGCTCTCTACAAGGCTTCGGCCTCTACCGTGTACGCCTCCCCGGCCATCTTCCATCTGAAGGCTCTGGGAGCACGCGACTCCGCCTCCCTGGCCAAGGCCATCGCCAAGGTTGCCAACGTGGGCGCCTTCGAGGCCCTCTCTGCCAAGTTCCCCATCGGATCCCCGGTCCGCGCGCCCAAGGGCGACCTCGGTCGCGTGAAGAAGCAGTTCGCACTCCCGTACGGGCTGGGCATGGTTCCTGCGCTGTTCAACGAGCTCGACCAGCCCCGCACCGGGCTGGTCGCTCCCATCCAGATCGCCGACACCCTCTGGGCCGCCTTCTGGGTTTCGGCCGTCGATTCGGGCGCTCTCAAGAGCTACGAGTCCGTCCGCGCCCAGGTGCTTGAGCAATACAACCAGTCGCGCCCCTGGACCCCGGCCCCTTCGGCGCCTCGTGCCACCTGGGACCGCGGCGTGATGATCACCCAATCCGATCTCGATGTGCTCTACGAGGAAATCCCGCAGCACATGCACCGCCAGTATCCGCCCCAGCGCCTCATGGACTTCATGACCCTCTGGGCCGGGGTCGCGCGCGCCGCCGAGGAATCCGGTCTGACCAATCGTCCCGAAGTCATGCAGTCCCTGGCGGACAAGGAGCGCATCTTCTGGGCCCAGGAATGGCGCAAGAGCGGTGAGTACCAGACCTTCGGCATCGCCAAGGCACGCCAGGATTCGGCTCTCAAGGCCTGGAACCGCCTGTTCGCCAAGGGAGCCTGGATCGATACCGCCGGCGCCAACCGCGACGGTGCCCGCCTGGTCGTGATGCCCTCGGGTTATTTGGCTTCCCGGTTCGCTGAGGATCAGGACCGCTACCGCAAGGACACCGCCTTCGCCAGCTTCGACTCCGTCGAAGCCGACCTCTTCCGCGACCTGCGCGCCGACATCGACGCCATCGGACGCACCCGCCACGAAGCCGCCCTCGACGCCCGTTACAAGCTGGTGCTGTCCAAGGACGCACCCGGCCAGCAGCCCAAGGTCCCTGCAGGCATCCGCCTCGATTCGGCCCGCAAGTTGCACGACCGCCGCTCCCTCGACCAGGCGCAGAAGCTCTACCAGTCCATCGAGAGTGATGCCGCCGCCGCGGATTCCCTCAGGGCCCAGGCTCTGTTCCAACTGGGACAGCTCTACAGCGAGCAGCAGATCTTCCCTGCCGCCCTCTCCCGCTACCGCGCGGTACTGGCACGATTCCCCAAGAGCGACGAAGCCTACAAGGCGCGCTTCATGATCGCCTTCACCTACAGCGAATACCTGAAGGAAGAAAAGGTCGCGCTCAAGGAATACCGTCGTGTGCTGGCCGACTACCCCAAGTGCGATCTGGCCGACGATGCCGACTGGATGATCCGCAACATCGAGTCGGGTGGCGCGCTGATGCCCAAGTTCGACGACCTCGACACCACAGGCACCCCCGCCGAGACCAAAGCACCCGCCTCGACCCCGGCGGAGAAGCCGGTCGCGGGCAAGGACGGCGCCACGCCCTCCGCGGCGGCGAAGTCCCCGGCGGCCAAGGCCGCCACCGAAGCCAAGAAGTGAAGGGCGTTGTCGGAGCCTCCCCCAGCACGGGGAGGCTCGTCGTATTCCTGTTGCTGGGCCTCATCCTGGGCGGATACTTCGGCGAGGCCTTGGCGCTCAGTGCAGCGTTCATCGGAGAGATCTCCGGTGCCGGCCGCGAGAACGTGGTCTACCTGCTGTTCTCGAAGTTTTGGGCTTTGGACTTCGGATTCGGGATGTCCCCCTCTTCCGACTTCGTCCTCGACCTTTTCATCATCAAGATCCGTCTGGGCTTCGCGTTCAAAATGAACATCGGGTGCCTGCCAGGACTTTTCCTGGCTCACTACCTCGAGAAGTGGTCCAGATGAACCGCAGGGCGTCTTCGCCCTGCCTCCCGACAGGAGTCTCTCCATGAGCCTGCCCACCACCTTGGCCCAGACCCGCACCCGCCTTGCCGAAGGCGGCACTTGCGAAGCCCTCGTGGCAGACTCGCTCGCCCAAGCCGAGGCCTCCACCTTGGGCGCTTTCGTGACCCTCGATCGCGAACGGGCCCTCGAACGGGCTCGCGAACTCGATCGGGCGCGCGCCAACGGGGCGACCATGGGCCCGCTGTGGGGCGTTCCGGTGGCCATCAAGGACAACATGTGCACCGAAGGATTGCGGACCACCTGCGGCTCCCGCATCCTGGAAAACTTCATTCCCCCCTACTCCGCGACCGCGGTGCGCCGGCTCGAGGAAGCC
>JAMIIV010000079.1:0-53755 GCA_035913415.1 Fibrobacteria bacterium
AAGGAGGGAGGCGATGCGTGTCTTCATGAGGTTTGATCCTGTGGAGAAGGCTTCGGGCGGCACTTCCGAATCTCCCGGAGCCGGCCGCTTGTGTGTTCCTCCATCTTAGGCCGGAGCATCTTCCCGGGTGTCATCGTTGTCACCATCGCTGTTGAAATCACGTTCCACGCCTGTTGCATGCGCCGTATTGTGAAATCAGCAACGGCTCGTGCCGGTATTCACAAGGCCCACAGGGCGACCATCGCGTAGTGTGTCATCAGTCTTCCGTTCACCCGGAGGTGCATCCTTCTCCAGCCTTCTTGCCAGGCTGGTGGTGCGCTTGGGTGGGAAAAATCCACGAAGGTCACGACATGAAATCCGCAACACTCCCCCTCGGGATGATCGCCTCCTTGGCCGGGCTCTCGCTCAACTCGATCGCACCGGCCCAGGATCCGAACTTCCACATCTATCTGGGGTTCGGGCAGTCCAACATGGAAGGCAATGCGAAGGATTTCTCCGGCAACGACAAGGTCTCCAATCCCCGTTTCCAGGTGATGTCTGCGGTCACCTGCTCCAATCTCTCCCGCACCCAGGGCAAGTGGGCTCCCGGCGTGGCTCCGCTGGTGCGGTGCAACACGGGCCTGTCGCCGCTGGACTATTTCGGGCGCACGCTGGTCGACAGTCTGCCATCGTCGATCAAGATCGGAGTTGTTCCTGTGGCCGTGGCCGGATCGAAGATCGAAGGATTCGATCCGGCCACGTACCAAGCCTATTATGCCGGGGAAGCCACGTGGATGAAGAACATCGTCGCCGAATACGGAGGCAATCCCTACGCCCGACTGGTGAGCATGGCCAAGGAGGCCCAGAAGACCGGGGTCATCCGGGGAATCCTGCTGCACCAAGGTGAGTCGAACTCCGGGGATGCCGCCTGGCCCTCGAAGGTGAGCAAGATCTACACGAGTCTTCTGAAGGATCTGGGGCTGGATGCCAAGCAGGTACCACTTCTGGTGGGCGAAGTGGTCGGGGCCGATCAGGGCGGTGCCTGTGCCGGCCACAATACGGTGATCGCGAAGGTGCCCCAGACAATCCCGACTGCCTACGTGATCTCGTCGAAGGGGTGCACGGACGTGGCCGACAATCTTCACTTCAGCGCCGCAGGGTACAGGGAATTGGGCAAGCGCTACGCCCAGAAAATGCTTGCGTTGCTGCGGACGATGCCGACCCACGTATCCCCTGTGGAGGACGCTTTCGAGGGGAGCCAGGACTATGTGGTCTATGATCTCCGAGGCACCAAAGTCGGTGCGTTCCACTCCTCAGATGCCACTTCCAGGGAACGTCAGTGGGAAGGCATCCGTCAGGGCCTGCCACAAGGGATCTACTGGTTGCGGGCTCCCGCCACGGGAGCGACCTGGAAGCGTCTCAACGGGAAGTAAGGGCTCGGTTTTCGACAACCGCCATCGATGACATTAGGTGTCCAGTGACACCGTTTGGCGCCGTCGGCCGGATCGATGAGATCCAACAGGACTCTGCGACAGCATCGACACCACTTCAAAGTGGTCACGATCACAAGGTGCGGCCAGGGTAGAGTAAGCCCCGTGGCGCACAACAACCCCGCCGAGTGTGGTGGTCCCCGCAACCCGGCGCGTGGGTGCCCCCGCAACCTCGTATCTTTTGGGGTTGCACGCGGATTGGGTTCGCGTACACAACCCAGGAGAGCGCTTGGCCCCCATCGATGATCCGACCTGGACAGCTCTTTCTGACCATCTTGCCTTGCTGGGCAAGGGGGAGCCGTTGCTGGCGCCTGCCTTCGAGAAGTTCCGCTCGCATGCCAGCATGGAAAGTGCGATGGCATCCCTGCTGTCCGAGAAGCTTGCGGATCGGCTCGTGGGCCCTCTGGTCTTGGAAGAGTTGCTGGTGGAGGCGTTTCGCGAGCCCTCCGTTGGAGCTTCCATGCGGCGCGACCTCAACGCGGTGGTGCAGCGCGATCCTGCGGCCGGCGGCCCCGCGATCCCCTTTCTGTTCTTCAAAGGATTCCAAGGACTTCAGTCGTATCGAGCTGCCCACTTCTATTGGTCGCGAGGTCGTGACCTATTGGCCAGACACTTGCAAAGCCGGGTCTCCGAGGTGTTCGCGATGGACATCCATCCTGCGGCGCGCATTGGTTCGGGGATCTTGATCGACCACGGCACCTCGGTGGTCATCGGTGAAACGGCCGTGGTTGGCGACGACGTCTCCATGTTGCACGAAGTCACCCTCGGTGGCACGGGCAAAGAGGTTGGCGACCGCCACCCCAAGGTCGGCAACGGGGTATTGCTGGGAGCAGGAACCAAAGTTCTCGGCAACGTCCGCATTGGGGATGGCTCCAAGGTGGGAGCCGGGTCGGTCGTTCTGGCCGAAGTTCCGGAGCATACCACGGTGGTGGGAGTCCCGGCGCGACCGGTCTCCCGCAATCGCGGCATCGATCCCGCCTTGCTCATGGATCAGCTCATCGAGGAAGGGTTTTGACCACGGTGCGCCTGCGGTCGCTGGTGGGGGTCGCCCTGCTGGTGTCCAACAGCCCCTTCGGGTGGGGTTGCGTGGCTGCCGCAGGATGGCTGGCCACCCGCACCGGTGAACCTCGCTGGCTGGCCTTCGGGGCCGTCGGGTACGGGGTCTCGTGGGCGATGCTGGGTCTGGCGGTCGTGTTGCTGGGGCGCGAAGGGGTGAATGCGGTTCGCTCCCGCCTCCGCTGGCGCCGGTCGCCGGTTCCGCAGGTCGAGGAAGAGCCTGTCGCCTTGTAGTATTACCTTGTCCCGCTCCTCGACCCTCATTACCCAACGACCTACGAAGACCTTATGGCCAAAAAGCTCGTGATCGCCGAAAAACCCTCCGTCGCCCGAGACATTGCCAAGGCGCTGGGTGGATTCACCGCGCGCGGCAAGGTCTTCGAGAGCGACCAGTTCGTGGTCTGCTCGGCGGCGGGCCACCTGGTCGAGCTGTGTATGCCCGAGGACCTCGACAAGAAGAAGTACGGCTTCTGGCGCCTGGATGCCCTGCCCATCCTCCCCCCCGCCTTTCCGCTCAAGGCTTCGGTCGACAGCGGCCCCAAGGGGCGCTTCCGCAAGAAGAAAACGGACGAGGAGGAAGAAGAGGGCGGATCGGAGCTTCTCGACATCATCGAGAAGGAAGCCAAGCGCAAGGACATCGACGGCCTGATCAACGCCTGCGACGCGGGTCGTGAAGGCGAACTGATCTTCACGTACATCGTCAAGCACCTGGGAATCGACAAACCCACCCAGCGCCTGTGGCTGCAATCCATGACCCCCGGAGCGATCAAGGTCGGGTTCGAAGGCCTGCTTGCCGCCACCGTGAAGGCCGGCCTCGGCGATGCGGCCATGTGCCGCTCCGAATCGGATTGGCTGGTGGGCATCAACGCCACCCGTGCGTTCACCGTGCGCCTGTTCGGCCGTGCCGGCAAACAGACCGCCAACCTGGGGCGAGTCCAGACCCCGACCTTGGCCATCCTGGTCAACCGCGAGAAGGAGATCCAGGACTTCAAGCCCCGGCCGTTCTGGACCGCCAAGGGCATCTTCGGCGTCGCTGGCGACACCTATGAAGGCATGTACATCCGGGAGGACTACAAGAAGTCCGAAGACCCGGACGACCGTGCCGACCGCATCTGGAACAAGGCTTTGGCCGACGCCATTCGGGAGCGATGCAAGGGCAAACCCGGCACCGCCACCGACAAGACCCGCGAAAGTCGCGAAGCCCCCCCCACCCTGTTCGACCTCACCACGCTCCAGCGCGAGGCCAACAAGCGATTCGGGTTCTCGGCGCGCTCCACGCTCTCGGCGGCTCAGGCCCTCTACGAACGCCACAAGGTGCTCACCTACCCCCGTACCGATTCCAAGTGCCTGCCGGAAGACTACGTGGGCGAGGTCGCCCGCATCATGGGCCAGCTCCAGTCGCCCTACGCGGCTTTGGCCTCGCGCATCACCGATCCGTCCCGTGCACCCAACGCCCGCAAGATCTTCGACAACGCCAAGATTTCCGACCACTTCGCGATCATTCCCACCGGCGAATACGCCGGCTCCGCCCTGTCGGCCACCGAGGCCAAGGTCTACGACCTGGTGGTGCGCCGCTTCCTGGCGGCCTTCCTGGACGCCGCCCAGTGGAAGATCGTCGAACGCACCACCCGCGTGGGAGTGGATGCCTTCCGCACCACCGCCAAGGTTCTGGCCGTGGCCGGCTGGCGTGAAGCCTTCGGCAAGGAAGACGACACCGACGTCGAGATCGGCATGGCCTCCAAGCTGCCCGGCCTGGGCAACTCGCCCGCGTCGGTCGAGACGGAAACCGTCATCCTGGACCCGTACGAGACGAAGCCCCCCGCGCGCTACAACGACGCCTCCCTGCTGGGCGCGATGGAGAACGCAGGCAAACTGCTGGACGACGAGGAACTGGCCGAGGCCATGAAGGAGCGCGGCCTGGGGACTCCCGCCACGCGCGCCGAGACCATCGAAAAGCTCATCAGCGCCCAGTACCTCAGTCGCGACCGCAAGGACCTGATCCCCACCGCCAAGGCGATGCAACTGGTGCACCTGCTCCAGAGCATCCCCGTGCCCGAGCTCGTCAGTCCCGCCCTCACGGGCGAGTGGGAGAACAAGCTTCTGGAGATGGAGAAGGGGCGCATCCAGCGTCCCGCCTTCATGCAGGAGATCATGGCCTTCACCAGCTCCATCGTCGAGAAGGCCAAGGCCTTCGACAACGAGACGGGCTTCGAGGAGAGCGAGCCGTTCGGCAAGTGCCCCGTGTGCGGCAAACCCGTACGCGAGAAGCTCAAGGCCTACGAGTGCACCGGCTGCGACTTCAAGCTCTACAAGACCGTCTCGGGCCGGCTGATCACCCGCGACGAGGCCACCGCCTTGCTGGAGACCCGCGAGATCGGTCCCTTGGACGGCTTCTTCAGCTTCAAGACCAAGAAGCGCTTCGCCGCCAAGCTCAAACTGACCGACGAATGGAAGACGGAATTCGTCTTCGAGGATCGCGGACCCGACGCCGAGCCCTCCCAGGGCGGCCCCACGGACCTCTCCATCGGATCGCTCCACCCCGAGTTCCCCTGCCCCAAGTGCGGCGGCCCCACCAAGCTGCGCAAGGGACGGTTCGGGCCGTTCCTGTCGTGCCCCCGGTATCCGGAGTGCGACGGCATCGCCAACTTCCGCGTGGTCGAAGGCGCCATCGTCCTGCGCGTGCCGCGCAAGAAGAAGGAAGAGGCCGTGGAACCGACAGGGTCCGCCGGTTGAGCTTGTCGAAACCAGCGGACCCAGAGACGGGTTTCGGCTCGGCAGGTTTCGACAAGCTCAACCAGCCGAGGATCCAGGTGATCGGAGGCGGCCTCGCCGGTTGCGAAGCCGCCCTCACGCTGGCCCGGTTGGGGCACGAGGTCGATCTCCACGAGATGCGTCCGGAGCGCACCACGCCGGCGCACTCCACCGGCAATCTCGCCGAACTGGTCTGCTCCAATTCCTTCAAGGGCTTGGGGGCTGGTTCGGCGCATGGGCTGCTGAAGGAGGAGCTCCTGGCCTACGGCAGTGCGTTGCTCCCCCTGGCGTTCCAGGCGCGAGTTCCGGCTGGTGAATCGCTGGCCATCGACCGGGAGGCTTTTTCCGCCCTGGTCCTGCAGGCCATCGAGGGCCATCCGCGCATCACGCTTCATCGAGGTGAGGTCACCACCCTCGATCCCGACCTCTGGACCCTCGTCGCGGCCGGCCCGCTGTGTTCCGACGCCTTGGCCGAATCGCTGGGTGCCCTGGTCGGCGCCTCCCGACTGGCATTTTTCGATGCCATCGCTCCCATCATCGACGCCGAGACCCTCGACTTCGAACACTGCTGGAAGGCCAACCGCTGGGACAAGGGCGAAGGGGCTGATTTCATCAATTGCCCGCTCGACAAACCGACCTACCAGGCCTTCGTGGCAGGACTGGTGGAAGCGGACGCCGTCGAGCCCAAGCCGTTCGAGCCCAAGGAGCTTTTCGAGGGGTGTCTGCCCATTGAAGAGATGGCCCGCCGCGGCCCCGAGACTCTACGTCACGGCCCCATGCGGCCGGTCGGTCTGGACGATCCGCGCACCGGTCGCTGGCCCTGGGCGGTGCTGCAGTTGCGCGCCGAAGACGCCCACGGCAGGCTCTACAACCTGGTGGGTTGCCAGACCCGCATCAAGTGGGGTGAGCAGAAGCGCCTGTTCAGCATGATTCCTGCCCTGGCGAATGCGGAATTTGTCCGTCTGGGATCCATGCACCGCAATTCCTTCGTGAATTCGCCGACGGTGCTGGCCCGGGACTTCTCGCTGAAGGCCGCCCCGAAGGTGTTCCTGGCCGGCCAGATCACGGGTGCCGAAGGGTACACCGAGGCCCTTGCGACCGGCCACTATGCCGCCCGCATGATGGACGCGCGTGTGCGCGGCAACACCCTGGAATGGCCCGCCGAGACCGCCCTGGGAAGCCTTACGACCCACCTCACCACCGAGCGGGCCGATGACGCCGCCCCCTTCCAGCCCATGAACTTCAACATGGGCCTGCTCCCCGACCTCCCCGAGGCGACCCTCGAACCTTCGAAGTCGAAGAAGAAGGACAAAGGTGCCCGCAAGGAGGCCCAGATCGCACGGGCGTTGGAGATGGCTAGAGGGATGGGGATCTAGCGAATACCCAACGGGCACGCGGCACATCCAAGCGCGATCGCAGCGCAGGTACTACCACCCAGGAGCCGATTCCCTTGCCCTGAGGCATCGCGTCCTTCCAAGCACGATGCCCATCGCTGATGCCGCTCGGAGCGTAGAGTCTCCGCGACAATTCCTATTCTCTTGGACGATACGGGGTGCTCACCCGCTCCCGAAGCGCCGTCCCATCAGCAACGCTCGCCCGGCACCTCATGTCGGCGATGCTTCAGCGGGACGAGTCTCTATCCAAAGGAATCGGCATGAAGAAGTACTCGGCGGAATTCATCGGCACGTTCTGGCTCGTGCTGGGTGGTTGCGGCAGCGCCGTCTTGGCGGCGGGCTTTCCCGGACTCGGCATCGCTTTCGCGGGCGTGTCGCTGGCCTTCGGCCTGACGGTGCTCACCATGGCGTACGCCATCGGACACATCTCGGGCTGCCACCTGAATCCCGCCGTGACCTGCGGCCTCTGGGTGGCGGGACGCTTCCCCTCCAAGCAGATCCCCGGATACATCCTCGCCCAGGTGCTGGGCGGCATCGCGGCGGGCGGCGTCTTGTACCTGATCGCCAGTGGTCAAGCCGGATTCGACCTCGCCGGCGGCTTCGCCTCCAACGGGTTTGGCGAACACTCCCCCGGGGGCTACAACCTGGTCTCGGCCCTCGTGACGGAAGTCGTCATGACCATGATGTTCCTCGTGGTCATCCTCGGCGCCACCGACAAACGCGCGCCCCAGGGATTCGCCCCCATCGCCATCGGTCTTTGCCTCACCCTCATCCACCTGATCAGCATCCCCGTCACCAACACCTCGGTGAACCCCGCCCGCAGCACCGGCGTGGCCGTGTTCGCCGGCGACTGGGCCGTCGCCCAACTGTGGCTGTTCTGGGTGGCACCCATCGTCGGCGGCATCGCTGGCGCGGCCCTCTACCGCATCATCGGCAGCGAAGACAAGAAGTAGGTCTATAATGCCAGGCCCTCCTCCCACGGCGTGAGGAGGGCCTGGCCATGTGTTCCGCAAGATACGTCCCATGGATCACCGCCCTCCTGTGCCTTCAGGGGCAATCCGAGGCGTTCCAGCTCAAAGTGGTGCGGCCGCCCATGACCCATTCGAGGTGTTGACCGGCCGGAGAACACTTCCTGCGCCAACACGACGAGAACGGCCAGCGAAACGGGCGCGGATTGCGAAATTTGGAACCATGCTTCCAAAACTTCCAGGCGCTCGCGGGATTTCCTCCGCTCTGGCCTCCCTGACCGTGTTTCCCGTCTCCCTCATGGCCGCCCCCGTGGTGCGCACCAGCGCGCTGGGCTACGAATCCGGTGCCCCCAAGATCGCCGTGGCGCAAGATGTCATCGCCCCCGGTGTCACAGGTTTCGAACTGCTGGACGCATCCAAGGCGTCGGTATTCTCCGGCAAACCCGGTCCGGCCCAGACGGTTCCCGGTTGGAGCGAGATGTCGTTCCAGACCCTGGACTTCTCGTCGGTCTCCGACACCGGATTGTTCACCCTGAAGCTCTCCCCTTCGGGAGTGATCTCCGACACGTTTCGCATCGGGACCGCGCGGCTATTCCGCACGGCGGCACCGGCGGTGGTGGGTTATTTCACCGGCATGCGCAACACCGAAGAAGGCGATCGCGAAATGGGCTACTTCGGACAGCCCACACGTGGTACCCGCGATGTGTACGGTGGCTGGAGCGACGCTCTGGGCGACAACGGCAAGTACCTCAGCCATCTTTCCTACGCCAACTTCATGAATCCCCAGCAGATCCCGATGGTGTTGTGGTCGCTGTTGCGATCCCGGGATCTTTCCGGCTCCCTGGGCGCGAACATTCCCTTCGAGGACGAGGCCCTGTGGGGCGCCGACTACCTGCTGCGCGTGCAGGACCCCGCCGGCTACTTCTACATCAACGTGTTCAACGAAGGTTGGAGCGGCCCCCGTTCCATCTGCACCTGGATCGGCAACGCCGAGAAACAGGGGATTTCGACCTCCGACTACCAGGCGGCTTGGCGCGAGGGCGGCGGGATGAGCATCGCGGCCCTCGCTCTGGCCTCTCGGCTGGGACTCGACGGCGACTCCTCCTCGGCGCGCTATCTGGCCGGCGCCAAGCGCGGGTTCGCGCACCTCAACGGCACCTTCGGCAAGTGGGCGGACGACGGCAAGGAGAATCTCATCGACCACACGGCGGCGCTGCTGGCCGCGACGGAGCTGGCCTTCGCCGTCCCGACAGATCCCGTCTATCCCGTGGCCGCCGGGGCGCGCGTGGACAGCATCCTGGCTCGCCAACATGAACAGGGCTGGTTCTGGGCCGACGGTGGTGCCCGCGTATGGTACCACGGCGTGGACGAAGGCCTGCCGCTGGTCGCGCTGGTTCGCTATCTCGAACTGGACGGCACATCCGAGCGGTCCGTTCGCGTGCGCGCCGCGCTCGCGTCGTCTCTGGCGTGGTACAAGTCCATCAGCACCGAAGTCGCCAACCCCTTTGCCTATCCCCGCATGTTCGTTCCCGCCACGCCTCCCGCCGCCCCCGGTGTGGGCAATCAGGCCAAGGGAAAATTCGCCTGGGCCAGCACGGTCCAGACCACAGGCAACGAGGCCTCGAAGGCCGTCGACGGCGATGCCGCCACGCGTTGGTCGTCCAATCTCCAGGACTCCCTGGGCTGGATCGCGGTCGATCTGGGTGGCAAATACCTGATCGACTCCGTCTCGGTCGTCTGGGAAGCGGCACACGCCAAGGAGTATCGCATCGAGACCAGCACGGATTCGGTCTCCTGGACCGCCGCCGCCACCGCCGGGGCCACCGGAGCCGGTCGCGTGACGACCAAGATCGCATCGCGCCCGTCGGTCCGGTACGTGCGCATGAACGGTGTCAAGCGTTCCAGTTCCAACTACTCGTACTCGATCTACGAAATCGAAGTCTACGGAAAGGCCGATGTGCCTCCTCCCGTGGTTGTGCCCGGCAAGACCGCGTTCTTCATGCCCCACCAAAACGAGACGGGCTACTGGTGGCAGGGTGAAAACGCCCGCCTGGGATCGATGGCCACGGCCATCGTCATGGCCTCCCAGGCGATCGATCCCTTGTGGCGCCTCTCGCCCACGGACACGCTGTCGCGCCTGGCCATGGGGTCGCTGGAATGGGTCGGTGGGTCCAATCCTTTGGGCATCTCGTTCATCGATGGCTTCGGGCCCAGAAATCCTCCCGGGTACATGGGCAAAACGAACATTCCCGGCGGCATCGTCAATGGCATCACCTCGTCGGTCGACGATGAATCGACGCCCACCTTCATGCCCTACGAGAACCCCGCCGACTGGAAGAACTGGCGTTGGGTGGAGCAGTGGTTGCCGCACGATGCCTGGTACCTGCTGGCCACGGCAACGGTGGCCAATGCCCAGGTGCGCCCCATCGATGTCGGTGTGACGCGGCCCACCACGGCCGCACGCAAGTTGGCGGTGATGCGCTCGGGAGGCTTCCTGCGCGTCTCCGCCCCTGGGGCCACCGAGATCGAACTCCGCTCTCTCGATGGGCGGCGGGTTGCCGCCTCGCGTGCCGCCCAGCTCACCTGGCAGGAGACCACCAACACCATCCTGATCGCCACCGCCAAAGGCACCGACTGGAGCGCCTCGCACGTGGTGGTGCCCGTGCGCTGATCGTTTGGAACGAGACCGATCCGTCGAAACTCCCCTTGACGGATCCCGACCTCTTCCCTATTCTTTTCAACCCAACGACGCGGGATTAGCTCAGTTGGTAGAGCGTCTCCTTGCCATGGAGAAGGTCGAGGGTTCGAGTCTCTTATCCCGCTCTCATCGAAGAAGGCCCGGTAGCAATGCCGGGCCTTCTTGCATTCGGTGCCTCCGCGCGGGGCTCCCCGGTCGCGGGTGTGTAGCTTGGCTTTCCATGCGCTTGCACCTGGTTTCCATGCTCTCGATCGGCGCCCTGTCCGCACGTGTGGCCTGCGGTGCCTCCCTGCCCGAGTCGGACCACACCCACGGGCGGCACTACGTCAATCCCCCCGCGTGGGGGACCTCCCCGGCGACCCGGAAGGTGTCTCGCTGGCTGCTGGAGCGCGACGCGCCGACCTGGCCGGAATCCCTGGCTGTGGACAAGGCCCTCCCCCGCCCCGTCACGGACTCCCTCCAGTTGCGGGTCACCTGGGTGGGACATTCCACGGTGCTGGTGCAAGGAGCCGGGTGGGCGGTGCTCACCGACCCCATGTGGTCGGAGAGGGCCAGCCCGGTGGGGTGGGCGGGGCCGCGCCGCTCGGTGGCTCCAGGCGTGGGGCTTGATTCCCTCCCGCCCTTGACCGCCATCCTGCTCTCCCACAACCACTACGACCACCTCGACCTCCCGAGCCTCCGTCGATTGGCCAGGATCGGGCAGGTTCCTGTCTATGCGCCGCTGGGGGTCGGTGAACTGATTCGGGATGCGGGGTTCCAGCAGGTCCACGAGATGGACTGGTGGCAGTCCCGTCCCGTGGCCACGGGGCTGGAGGTGGTCTGTGTCCCTGCCCGGCACGGTTCGGGGCGTGGCATCTTCGACCAGGGGCGCACTCTCTGGGCCGGATTTGCCTTGAAGACCCCGCAGGGGCAGGTGTTGTTCCTGGGAGACACGGGGTACGGACCGCATCTGCGCGAGATCGGCGACCGACTCGGGCCGTTCCGTGCCGCCCTCATCCCGATCGGAGCCTACGTGCCGCGCGACGTGATGCGCGAGGTCCACATGGATCCGGCCGAGGCGTTGCAAGCTGCCGCCGATACGCGCTCCCAGTGGTGGTTGCCCATCCACTGGGGCACCTTCCCGCTGGCGGACGACCGCATGGAGCAGCCCATACAAGACCTGCATGCGGCCTTGGAAGCCGATTCCGTCGCTCCCCGGCCCAAGGTGTTGGCCATAGGCGGGGAGACCGAGGTGCCTTGAGCCTTATCCCAGAACGGTGAGTCCAGCAAAAGCCGCGACCAGGCGTTTGGTCTCGCCCCCGAACTGGACATCCAGGCGCGCGGAAGTGCCGCTGCCGTGCACCTTCAGCACCCGTCCGGTCCCGAACTTGGGATGGCTCACGCGCTGGCCAGCCACGTAGGTGCCGCCCGATGCCTGGCTTTCGCTCTCGTAATCGGGGAACGGACTGGGACGGCCCGGCACCGACGACGAGGCCGACTGGCCCTGGTTGGTCAGACCCGCGGAGGGACCATCGAACGATTTGCGCGTGATGGGTTTGGTCTCGGGGCGCAATGCCGAGCGCAGAGCACCGGGCGGGAACGCCGGGCGCCGGCCCAGAGGGCCCGTGGCGCGGCTTCCGAATCCCGTCTCGTCGGAATCCGACGCGCCCCCTCCACCGAACGAGCGGCGCAGCGGCGCGCTCGATTCGAGGTCGAGCGCGGTGCTGTCGATCTCGTCGAGGAAACGACTGGGAAGGGCCGCGTCGCGCACGCCGAACTTGGTGCGCACGCGGGTGTGCAGGATGTGCAGCTTCTTGCGGGCGCGGGTGGCACCCACGTAGAACAACCGACGCTCCTCCTCGAGCGCCTCGTTCCCGCCGTCCTGCTTGAGCAGGGGAAACAAACCCTCCTCGCAGCCGGCCAGGCAGACGTAGTCGAACTCCAACCCCTTGGAGGTGTGGAGGGTCATGAGCACGGCGGCCTTGCCGTCGGGATCCTTGGTGTCGGCATCCGAGACCAAGGCCACCTCCTCGAGGAATCCGGCCAGTCCCGCGTCGGGATTGCGCTCGCGGAATTCGCGCGCGGCCGTCACGAGTTCCTGCAGGTTCGAAAGGCGCTCCTTGGCCTCGTCGGTGCCTTCGGCTTCGAACGAGGCCTCCAGTCCGGTGTCGACGAGGGCCTTCTCGACCAGCTCCTCCAGGTGGATCTCCTCGCCGATGGCCCACTGCCATTTGCGCAGAATCTGTCCCATCCCCTGGGCCTTGCTGCCCCGCACGCCTTCGGGGGGATTGTCCGCCAGGGCCGCGACCAGGTCGCCGTCGTGTTTCCAATCGGCGGCTTCACGGTAGAGATCCAGCGTCTTTTCGCCGATGCCGCGCCGAGGCGCATGCGCTGCCCGTTCCAGCGCGCGGAAGTCCTTGGGATTGACGAGCAACCGCAGCCAGGAGAGCGCATCCTTGACTTCGGCGCGATCGTAGAACCGGGTGCCACCGATCATGACGTAGGGCACGCCGTCGCGACGCATGGCGTCTTCGATGGCGCGCGACTGCGAGTTGGTGCGGTACAGCACCGCCATCGTGGAGCCCTTGCCCAGGGCCTCGCGGGCCACGGTCGCGCAGCGGCGGGCTTCGAGGGTTTCATCCTCCTCGCACCACAACGAGACCAGGTCGCCGTCGGGCTCGGTGGTGAAGATGGTCTTCTCCTTGCGCCCCTTGTTGTTCTTGATGACGCTGCCGGCCACCTTCAGGATGTTGCCCGTGCTGCGGTAGTTCTGCTCCAGCTTCACCACGTGCGCACCGGGGTAGTCCTTCTCGAAATCCAGGATGTTCTGGATGTCGGCGCCACGCCACGAATAGATGGACTGGTCGTCGTCGCCCACGACCATGATGCGCTTGTGCCCGGCCAGCAATTTCACCAACTGGTACTGGACCGTGTTGGTGTCCTGGTACTCGTCGATGAGGATGTACCCGAAGCGCTGCTGCCATTCTTCGAGGCGGTGCGGGAAGCGGCGGAAGAGCTCCAGGGTGTTGAGGAGCAGGTCATCGAAGTCCATGGCATCGGCGGCCTTGAGGGCCTTCTGGTAGGCTTCGAAGACCTTGGCTGCGCTTTTGGAGACGGGGTCGAACGCCGCGGCGAGCTGCTCGGGTCCCTCGTCGCGGTTCTTGCACGAACTGATGATCCCCCGGAAGACCTTCTCGGTGGGGGTCTTGATGCCCAGCTTCTCGCAGGCTTCCGTCACCACCTTGCGCTGGTCGGAATCGTCGTAGATGGTGAACTGCGGGCCGTAACCGAGCAGTCCCGCGTCGCGGCGCAGGATGCGGGCGCAAATGCCGTGGAAGGTGCCCATCCACTCGGGTGCCTTGCCGCCCAGAAGCTTCTCGGCACGCTCGCGCATTTCGCGGGCAGCCTTGTTGGTGAACGTGAGGGCCACGATCTCCCAGGGCTTGCGTTGCAGGCCGCCGATCAGCCACGCGATCTTCCACGTGAGCACGCGGGTCTTGCCCGAACCGGCACCGGCGAGGATGAGCTGGGGACGATCGTTGACAAGGACGGCTTCCGCCTGCGCCGGATTGAGTTCGGCGCGGATCCGCTCTTCGAGATTCACTTGACACTCCTGTTGGCAGGGCCGGTATTCCCCTATGGGGTCCGGATCCCGGCATCGAGTGGCCGGCCGCGTGGCGCGGACCGACCGGGTTCATGGGCGCGAGCGTGGCGCTCGCGCAGTGGCGTAAAAATGCGTCAGATGTCGGCCTGCGAGGCGGCGATCACCTGTTCGATGGTGGTGATCCCCTGCAACGCCTTCTCGAGACCATCGCGCCGCAGGGTCATGAGGCCCTTCGATTTCGCGTACGCCTTGATGGTATCGGCGCTGTCTCGGGCCAGGATCATGCCCCGGATGTTGTCGTCGGGAATGAGCAGTTCGAAGATGCCCAGACGGCCCTTGTATCCGCTTCCCGAACAATTCTTGCATCCCTTGCCGTGGAAGAAGCGCGTTCCGGGCCGGATGCCGATCCGCACCAGGGTGTCTTCCGGGTAGAATTTTTCTTCGCGACACTTCGAGCAGATGCGCCGCACCAGCCGCTGGGCCAGGACCGCCTTCACGCACGAGGCCACCAGGAAGGGCTCGAGGCTCATGTCCAGGAGACGGGTGAACGCGCCGGGAGAGTCGTTGGTGTGCAGGGTGGAGAATACGAGGTGGCCCGTCAACGCCGCCTGCACGGCCATTTCGGCGGTCTCCTTGTCGCGCATTTCTCCCAGCATGATGATGTCGGGATCCTGGCGCAGGATGGCGCGTATACCGGCGGCGAACGTGAAGCCCGCGGCCTTGTTGATCTGGCCCTGGCTCACGCCGGGGATGTTCATTTCGACCGGGTCTTCCATCGTGACGATGTTGACCTCGGGATTGAGCACCTTGCGGATGCAGGAATACAGGGTGGACGACTTGCCCGAGCCGGTGGGCCCCGTGACCAGCACGATGCCGTCGGGAAGGTTGATCGCTTCCTCGAACTGCTGGTACATGCGCGGCGAGAAGCCCATCTTCTCCAACGGGATGTTGTTCGCGTTGGGATCGAGGATACGCATCACGATCTTCTCGCAGACGCCGCGGTTGCGCAGGGACACCGGGAAGGAGCTGACGCGCAGATCCACTTCCTTGCCGTTGTTGCGGATCGTGAAGCGGCCGTCCAGGGGCTTGCGCTTCTCGGCGATGTCCATGCTGGCCAGCACCTTGATGCGCGAGATGATCTGGTTCATCAGCTTGGCGGGGATCTGGTTCTTCTCGATGAGGTCGCCGTCCACGCGATAGCGCAGGCGCAGATGCGTTTCCTGGGGCTCGAGGTGGATGTCCGAAGCGCCGGCGTTGATGGCCTCGTTGATGAGGATGTTCACGACCTTGACGACCTGCTTGCCTTCTTCGTCGGCAAGGCTTTCCTCCTCGACCTGCGCCTTGACGACATCGAGGTCCTTGTCGTCGCCGACCAGGCCCTCGAACATCTCCTTGAGCTTCTCCTGGCCCTGCAGGTAGACCCGATCCAGCGCACCGACAATTTCCTTCTCGGTGGCGAGCATGGGCTCGACATCGCGGCCGGTCTTGAACTTCAGGTGGTCCAAGGTGCGCAGGTTGGAGGGGTCGGCCATCGCCACGGTGAGCACGTTGTCGCGTTCGTAGATGGGAATGGCCTTGTAGGCTCGTGCCATCTCCTGGGGCACCAACTTCACCACGGCGGGATCGAGGGTCAAGTTCTCGAGGATGACGCGTTGCACGTCGATCTGCGCCGAGATCACGTCGAGCAGTTTCTGCTCGTCGATGAAGCCCTTGTCGATGAAGACCTTGCCGATCTGCTTGCCCGTGCGCTTCTGCTCGTCGAGGCATTCCAGGATCTGGGCTTCGGTCAAGAATCCCTGGTCCACGAGGATCTCGCCCAGGCGCTTGCGCTGACCCGTGAGCTCCAGTTGCAGACCCAGCACGCTTTCCAGCGTCTCCTGGGTGATGTAGCCCATTTGCACAAGAACCGTCCCGAGACTGGTCCCGGTCTTCTTGTGCTCTTCCATGGCCTGATCCAGCGTCTCCTGGGTGATCAGACCTTGTGCGAGAAGAATTTCACCGATCTTCTTCCTGCGCCGTCTCTGTGCCATGGATCCTCGAGATGATGAATTCGGGGGTTTGTGTCCAAATTAAGCTATTGCAAGGCCTAGCGACGCAAGGAGTACCTCACTCAGCATTCCAAACTCGGCCAAGTATTCGTGCGCGACGTTCAGCCTGGATCCCGCGGCCCTTGGGTCACGGGTCTCAGCGGTGGACCCACCCGGCGGGGGCAAGAGGGTGGTCCCCCGTGCAGGTGCGCAGGAAGACCCCTTGGCCTTCGGTCACCTCGCCGATGGGGACGACGCCTTCGGGCAGGGCGATTTTGGGCGACAGGGACACAAGCAGGGAATGCTCTTCTCCGCCATGGAGAATCCAAGGATCGGTGGAGCGATCCATGAGCTGGGCGGCACGAATCAGCGCCGGATGCACGGGCAGGCGGTTTTGGTGGACGACCAGCCGCACACCCGAGGAGCGGGCCAGATGATGGCATTCGCTGGACAGGCCGTCGGAGAGGTCGATGGCGGCATGGACGGCTTTGCCCACCCCGCGAAGGGTCGAGGCAAGGGCCGTTGGAGGTTGAGGACGCCGATGCAGGCGCAACAGGGCCGCGGGGGCCCGGGAGGGCTTGCCCGCTTGCAACAAGGCCAGACCGGCCGCAGACAGCCCCAGGGTTCCGGCCAGACAGAGAGTGTCGCCGGGTTTGGCCCCCGAACGGACCCATGCGGTTCCGGCGAGGGTTCCCTGCAGGGCCAGCGAGACGAACCCGGGGCCGAGGGTTCGCAAGGTATCGCCGCCCACCAGATCGCACCCGAAATGGCGGCAGGCCTGGAGGGCGCCGCGGGCCAGGTCGCGGAAATCGCGGGCAGACCAGTCATGCCCCAACCCGACGGACCACACCGCCTGGGTCGGAATGCCACCCATGGCGTAGATGTCGGCGACGTTCTGCGCCACGGCTTTCCAGCCGACATCGGACAGGCTCGACCAGTCGCGGCGGAAGTGCACCCCTTCGGCAAGCGCATCGCAGCACAACAGGCCGCGAGCCCCCACCAGGGCGGCGTCATCCCCGACCCCGCGTGCGTCGCGGCGCCAGGCGAAGACCGAGGCGATGGACCGGAATTCGGGGGTATCGGGAAACGCCGGAGCGTCCGACGGACGGACGGAAACCGTCATGACGCCGAGGGCTCCGATGCGTCTTCGGCTCGGGCCGGCTCGGCGACCAGGACCCACTTGCAGCCACCCACCCGGGTGTAGATGAGTACCGCCGGCGCACCGGGCAGGCCGCGCAGCTCGCGCATGGCCTTTTCGGGCACCACGGCCACCCCTCGTTTCTTGACCGCACCGCACGAGCGCCCCGCGGATTTCAGCAGCGACAGTTCGGTCCCTGCCTTGAGGGGCCCGTGCTGCAGCACCCGAAACGACTTCAGGAAGGGTGTCGAGGGGACCTCGTCGCCCGTCAACCAGGCGATGGAGGTGTCCAAGACCCTCAGGCCACGCGACTGCCCGTACAAGGCCGCCAGATGGGAACGCACCAGGGAGCGCACCGGCTCGTGGATCCAGGCGCACACGTCTTCGGACACGTCCGCAAAGGCGTCCTGCGCGTCTTGCGGGTCTCCCTCGAAGGTCTCGATGCGCTCGTGCGAGCCCAATTCGGTGGCCCGCAGCCGACCTTGGGCCAGGTCGCCCGTCCAGAGCACCTGCTCGCGCACTTCGTCGCGCACCCCGATGAATTCGGTTTCACCGGGCAGGTCGAGGAAACCTTCAGGCGTGCCGGGCGAGAGCTTCACGGCACCGCCGCGAAAACGACCGGCGATCGCCACGATGGAAGCCCGATCCGGAGACAGGCCTTCGTCGTCCCAGCGATCTTCGCCATCTCCACGCCCCTTGGCGCGGCGATCCGGATCCAGGTGGAAGTGCGAACGAAGGGCTTCTTCGGGGAGGTCCGGGAGGTAGGTCTGCGTTTCGCCGCCCGGGGCGATTCCGGCCGCAGACAGATTGTGACGCGACAGGGCCAGGGCGACGGGATCGGCATCGAGGCGGTGGGTTGCCACACCGGCCAATCCCAAGGCGAGGGAATCCCCACCCGCCCCGCAGCAGAGATCGGAGACCGCCGCGATACCCGCCTCCTGGTAGCGGCGCGCCTTCCAGCGGGCCGGAGCCAGTCCCGAGGCCTGCTCCAGCAGCTTGCGGGTGAAAAGCATGCGGTCGGCCAGGGGTCCGAACTTGGCGCGCGCCTTTTCGCGCAGCACCAGTTGTTCCTGGACGGCCCGCGCCTGGTCGGGCGAAAGCGACTTGCGCAACCGACCCGCCAGCTCGAAGGGATCGGTGACCGAGGCGAAGGCCTCGAGTTGTCGGGCGCCTTCGCCCTGCAGGTATGCGATGGTATCCAAGTCCACGGACATTCCAAGATGCATCTTTCCGGGGCATCATGGTGGTGGGAATCGGAGTCGACATCGTGCGCATCGAACGCATGCGCACCGTACCGGAACGTCTGTTCCAGCGGGTGTGCACCGAACCCGAACGGGCGTACTGCGAGAGCTTCGGCGAAAAGGGCCGGCACGAACGCTACGCCGGACGGTTCGCGGCCAAGGAGGCGGTGTCCAAGGCGCTGGGCACGGGCATCGCCGCAGGCGTCTCCTGGACCGACATCGAGGTGCTTCCCACGTCGACCGGGGCGCCGCGGGTGGTGCTCCATGGCGCCGCCCTGGCGCACCTGCAGCGGCTTGGCGGCGACCGCATCCACATCTCGATCAGCCACGACCGCGACAGCGCCGTCGCGATGGCCGTCCTGGAAGGACCGGGCCCCGCGTGAAGGACGGCGTGGAGCTTTCCTGTCCGCGCTGCGCCATGCGCTGCGAAGTCGCCATGGACCACGGCGTGGAAACCCTCGTACTGGCTTGCCCCTCGTGCGGCGCGGCGCTGGTCTACTACCACGGCCAGACGTTCGCCATCGACGAATCCGAACTGCGGTATCTGCGCACCCAGGGCCATGTCCGCGAAGCCCGCGGCTGGATCCGCGCCGCTCCCGACGCCGTTACGCCGCCCCAACCGCAGCCGTCTTCCGCCGCCCCCCCGGTACGCCCCGAAGGCATCGGCAACGCCGACATCGAACTGTTGCGCCGTGAACTCGATTCCTGCGAGTCCGTCGACGATTTCCTCCGGATGCTTGGTTGACCGGGTGCGTCCTCCCCAGGCGAAGGCTCCGTTGAACAGCAGCGGTGCAGCCCTTCGGAGGTCACCTTGATCGGCTACGCCGAAACGCATTACCGGTTCCGGCTGCCGTGGTCACCTTTGTGGCGCAACCGTCCCGAAGCCATCGTCGATGCCCCCTCCCGCGTGTTGCCCGGCAGAGCCGTCCCCCTGTTCCTGGCCGTCCACGACGCCCACCGTTTCCCTCGCAAACTGCGCGGCGTCCGGGTGGTGGTCCGTGCCGGCGGCGAACTTCTCAAGGCATCCCGCGACTTCGATCTGCCCCTGGACCGGCCCTTCCACTTCGTGGACCTGCCCTGGCCGGGACAGGAGGTTCCGGGTCCCAACCTCGTCGACGTCCTGTTCGAACTGGAAGATTCCAAAGGGCGACGGGCCCGTTTCCTGAACCACGACCTCCCCGGCCTCCCGCCCTCCACCCTGATCGTCGACCGGCTTCCCGCCGCCCCGACGGTGCCTGCGGGATGGGTCTGCGGCGACCTCCACTGCCACACCACCTGGAGCGAAGATCCGGTGGAGTGGGGCGGCGACCCCCAGGTCATGAGGCGCGCCGCGCACGCCATGGGGCTGGATTTCTTCACGGCCAACGACCATTCCTACGACTTCGCCTGGGGCCATCCCGACTGGATGGCGCCCGCCGACCCGGCGCGGCGCTTCGATGCGTTCCGACAGGAATTGTCCGCGACCGACGGCGATGGTCTGCCCCTGGCCCTGGCTTGCGAAGAGGTCAGTTGCGGCAATTCGCGCGGACAAAACGTGCACCTGATCGTGTGCGAACACCCCGAGTACATCCCCGGGCAAGGCGACGGCGGGCGCCGCTGGCTGCGCAACCGTCCCGACCTCACCATCTCCGAGGTCCTCGATCGCGCTTCGGGTTCGGGCGCACCATCCTGGGCCGCTCACCCGCGCGCGCCCATGGGTGCCGTGCAACGCGTCCTCTTCCGGCGCGGATCCTGGACCGAATCCGACCTCGACCCTCGTCTGACGGGGCTGCAATTCTGGAACGGCAAGCGCGGCAGGGACTTTACCGAGGGGCGCGCCCAGTGGCTTCGCGCCACGCTCCTGGGTGGCTCGTTCCTGCCCCTGGCGGGCAACGACGCCCATGGAGACCTCAACCGCGCCTTCCAGGTGGACATCCCGCTGGTGAGCGTGCGCCAGACCTCGGCGCATCGCTTCGGGCACGCCCGCACCTGGCTTGCCACCGACAACACCTCCCCCGCCCCGGATCGCACCGGGCTGAAACGCCTGTTGGCCTCGCGCCCTCCGGTCGTGGTCTCGGACGGCCCGTGGCTCTCATTGCGCGTCCCGGGGGCATCGCATCCACACGTGCGCGCCGGGGGCGGTGTCCTGGAGCTGGAGGGTGCGGCCCTACCCGGCTCACAAGGCCTTCGCGAAGCACGGATCTACGGCCACCGCGCCGGGGAGCCGGGCGAAACCCTCGTGGCGAAGTTCGTCCTGGATGGCGCCATGACGGTGTCGGAACGACTCCCCTGCCCCGCCGGCCTGCGTTGGCTCCGCGCCGAGCTGGACGGGGTGACGCCGACGACCGGCACCGTACAAGCCGGCAAGGCGCTGACGGGAATTGTCACGATCGACTGAGGCCCATTTCCCTCCTTGCCATCGGATGGGGTCGGTGTGGGAATCTCGTCGGCGACGATTCTACGCAAACAGGACAACTGGCGGTGGAACGCACCGGATCTCCTCCGGTCGGCGGACGCCGGTCAAGGATGGTAGAGGATGATCCGGGAAATGGTCTGGACGTGACCGTCCGTGATGGTTTTCGACGTCCAGTTTCCGGTGGAGTCGTATCGGTAGACGGTCGTCTCCTGATGCCGGGGGCTTCTATTGATCTCCTTGTGGATCAACCCATCCATCTGGTATTCGTACCGGATCGTCGACCTCCCCGCCCAATCGCCGTCGGACCAGGAATCCTTGCTGATGATCCTGCCCCGAGCATCGTATTGATTCCTGTGCTCGACGACTCTCCTGGTGGATCCGTGGACCGACTCCTCCCGGATCAGGTTGCGGTATTTGTCGTATTGGAATGATTCCCGCAGGAAAATGGAGTCTCCCGAGGAATACCCGGTGACCTGCATCCTGTTTCCAGCGGAATCGAATTGGTACGCGTATCGAGTGCAACGATCTGGCCCACAGGACAGACTTCCACGAGTGCGTTCTCGCTCGTTGTAGAGGATGAAATAGACGAGACCATTGCCATCGATCGTGACGTCCATCCTGTGGGGAGCATGGTACCGATAGACGAAGCTCGATCCTTTGCGATGCTTGTTCCTTCCATCCATGTCGACTTGTGTCACATACCCAAGGCTGTCGAACCGCGTGGTTTCCCGAGGTTCGCAAAACTCCTTTTTCCCTCCTGGGTGCGAATAGACGGAACAATATTCTTCGTGCAGGAGTCGCACTCTGCCCTTCAGCTCCTTCTGGATCCAGCCCATACCGGGCGATGTTGAACCCGGATGCGGGGCGTGGGGATCTCGCCCCTCGACGAAACAGTCCGCGAGCCTTGCGACGTCCCCGAGAATATCCGTATTCGTGGTCTTCGGAGACTGCCATGCCGCATGGACGGTCTTCGCGACGGAATCCCTCAACAAGGCGCAGGAGGCCGACATGATCCTGTCGTGCTCCAAGGAACGCACCAAGGTGTCGTCGAACATGCGGTGATACCAGAACAGCGATTCGGCCGATTGGAAATTCGCGGATTTCGCCTGGGAGATGCGTCGGGCAATCAGAGCGTCCTCCTGGTGGCGACTCATGGGCCGATCCCTGTGATCCTGTTGGCACGCGCTCACGGAAAGGATCGTTGCCAGCAGTGCCAGGAGAGGGATCGGCTCCGGACGACGTCGGTTGTGCCAAGGCTTCCTGGGCGGCTGGGTGATGGGAGCCTCGCAGATCGACCCGGTGCAAGGTGTCTTTGCCAACGAGATTGTCCTTCGGGGACAGCGATTCGGATCAGAATCGGCGACGGGAGTGTCTTCCGTAAGGCAAAGATGGTCTGGCCGTCGGCTGGCGCAAACATTCCACCTCGGTCTGCGTGAGGTGCCTCACACGGCCCTTTTCCAGGTCTCCCAGGAGAACGTCTCCGATCCGGATGCGCACCAGGCGATGCACCCCCAAGCCGAGCGCCTTGAGCATGCGGCGGATCTCGCGGTTCTTGCCTTCCTGCAGCACGATCTCGATCCAGCGGTTCTTTTCGCCTTCCCGGAGGAGTTGCACCGACTTGGCGCGCAGCAGTTCGCCTTCGTCGAGGATGCCCTGCGTCATGCGCCGGATCTGGTCGGGCTCCAGGGTGCCGTCGATCTGCACGTGGTAGGTCTTCGACACGCGCCGGGCGGGATCGAGGAGCCCATTGGCCCATTGGGTGTCGTTGGTGAACAGCAACAGGCCTTCGCTGGCCATGTCGAGTCGGCCCACCGGCCCCACATGCGGCAGCTCCATGCCCGCCAGGCAGTCGTAGACCGTCGAGCGCCCTTTGTCGTCGTCGGCAGTGGTCACAAGGCCTCGCGGCTTGTTGCACATCAAGTACACCTTGTGAACGGCCACCAGGGGTTTGCCGTCGACAAGGATGATATCCCCTTCGGAGGTGGGCGATTCGGGATCGCGCACGATGCTCCCATTCAAGCTCACTCGCCCCTGCCCCACGAGCTTTTCCGCCTGGCTTCGCGAGGCGAACCCCGCCTTGTTGAGCGCGCGGGCCAATCCGATGAGCTTGATCGTTTTCAGAACTCCTTAAAATACTCAAGCGGGCCGCCCCCCCCCCGAATTGGACTCGCCGTGCCATGGTGACCGACCCCGCGTATGCCCATGACCGGCACCGATGTACCATGTGGAATCGCTCTCCATTCGAGAAGAGATGGAGATCCTCCACGTTGGCCTCTGCTCCGCGTTTGAAAGGATGAATCCCGATGCGTATCGGAAACAATCGCCGCTCCGACAACTTCGAGGACCGTGGACAAGGAAGCGGTGGAGGGGGTGGAGGTGGAATCGGGCCGCAACTGCTGTTTCGGGTGGTGCGTGTGTTGGGCTTCAAGGGCACGTTGATCGCCGGGGTGGTGGTCGGCGGCATCTACCTGGTGGCCCCCAAGGGCGTGAAGACCGCCATGAGCCAGGCCCTGGGCGGCGGATATTCCGCGACGTCCCGTGCCGCAGGCCCCAGCGCTTGCGAAGCTTCCGAGTCCAACCGGTCGGCCTGCGATTTCTCGCGCGTGGTGCTGGCATCCACCGAAGACGTCTGGAAAGCCAAATTCGCGCAAGGGGAACTGCCCGACGGGACCAGGGGCACCTACGAACTGCCGACCCTGGTGGTCTTCACCGACCACGTGGCCACCGATGGCTGCGGAAGCGCCAGCTCCAACAGCGGCCCGTTCTACTGCCCCGCCGACAACAGGCTCTACCTGGACCCCACCTTCTACCAGACGATGGAGACCAGCCTGAAGGCCCCCGGCGACTTCGCCCAAGCCTACGTGATCGCCCACGAGGTCGGGCACCACGTGCAGAACCTGATCGGCTCTTCGCGCCGGCAACTCGACGGCGAGACATCGAACCAGGCCTCCGTGCGCGTGGAGCTACAGGCCGATTGTTTCTCCGGCGTCTGGGGGCACGCCGCCAAGGCCCAACTGGACATCAACGAGTCCGACCTGAACGAGGCCCTGGGTGCCGCCCACGCGATCGGCGACGACGCCTTGGGCCACGCCGACGAGACCAAGTTCACGCATGGAACCAGCGCACAGAGGTTGCGCTGGTTCCGGCGCGGATACGAAGGGGGAGACGCGCGGGCGTGCAACACCTTCGCGGTGGATTACGGGAGGCTCTGAACTTCGCCGGGAGTCCCCGAACCCTACGCCGGAGAGGCTCTTGGCGATCGTGGGCGGGGGGCGACCGACGATCGGGCCACCACGGACATCACGGCGTTCGGGGGAACCACGATTCGAGGAGCGCCAGGTCGGACGCATCGAGAACCAGATCGGCGGCCAAGGCGTTTTCCTCCAACTGCGCGACACTGGAGGCGCCGACGATCGCCGAGGTGAGTCCAGGTACCTGGAGCACCCACGCCAGTGCGACCTGCGAAGGGGTGGCGTTCTTGCTTCGTGCGATCTCGCCGATGCGCTCGACCCGGGTGAGCAGATCGGCATCGCCGAGATGATCCTTCATCCACATGTTCATGGAAGGATTGGAGCCCCGACTGTCGGAAGGAATGTTGCCGCCGCAGTACTTGCCGGAGAGCACCCCCTGGGCAAGCGGGGAGAAGCACGCGGTGCCCATGCCGGTGTCGCGGCAGGAGGGAAGGATTTCGGACTCGATCCCGCGACCAAGGAGGTTGAAGTACGGCTGGTTCACGACGGGGGAACGCCATCCGTGTTTGCGACAAAGATCGTGCACGCCACGGATCTGGTCCGCGGACCATTCGCTGGTGCCCCAGTAGAGGATCCGACCTTGGCGGATCAGGTCGTCGAAGGCTTGGCAGGTTTCCTCGAGAGGGGTTTCGGGATCGAAGCGATGGGCGTAGAAGAGATCCACATATCGGAGATTCAACCGCTCCAGGCTTCCTTCGATGGAATCGAACAGGTGCTTGCGCGAAAGACCACGGTCGGTGGGATGGTCGGACATCGGCCAGAAGGCCTTGGTCGCCACGACGAACTCGCTGCGACGGCGCTTGGGCAGAATCTGTCCCAGCAGGCGCTCCGCCTCGCCCTTGTGGTAGACATCCGCCGTGTCGAAGGAATTGATGCCCAACGCGAACGCCTTCTCGAGAATGTCCCTGGCCTGATCCAGTTCGACCTGCGTGCCGAAGGTCAGCCAGGACCCGTAGGTGATCGTGCTGATGCGCAGACCCGTATTGCCAAGTGTTCTGTATTCCATCCCTGGAGTTATAGGAAACGATCGCGAACGGAACGGCCCGGGCGCGTCGGATCGCTTCAATACCGCAGGCCAATCCCCCCCGCAGGGGCGGTCCAGAATCGCGATGGCGACATCACGCCTGGACCCGGAGCGTTTCGGAGGCTTTGCAAGTTCGGGCAACCACCTCATTCTACCTTGCCGAATCTCCCTGTCAGGGGGAACACGGCCACGGAAATACGGAAAGCGCGACATTGGCACAGGTTGGAAAAATCCAGACGTTGAAGGTGGTCTCCCTGGCCGAGTTCGGGGTCTACCTGGATGGCGGCGAGCATGGGAAGATCCTGCTGCCGGGCAACGCGACACCGCGCGGCACCGAAATCGGCCATTCCATCAAGGTCTTCGTCTACTGGGACTCGGAAGATCGCATCATCGCGACCACCTTCATGCCCTACGGCGAGGTGGGCGACTTCGCCCTGCTGCGCTGCGCGGCGACCAACGAGGTGGGAAGCTTCATGGATTGGGGCATCGCCAAGGATCTGTTCGTTCCCTTTCGCGAGCAGAAAGTCCGACTGGAGCCCGACAAATACTACGTGGTCCGCATCTACGAGGACCAGGCTTCCGATCGGCTGGTGGGCAGCACCAAGCTCCACCAGTTCTACGACAAGACCCCCGACGCCTTCGAGTTCAACCAGCAGGTGAGCCTGCTGATCCTCTACAGGACCGATCTGGGCTACGCGGCGCTCATCGATCAGCGCTATCCGGGCATGCTGTACCACAACGAGGTCTTTCAGCGACTCCGGCTGGGCGAGAAGTGCCAGGGCTACATCAAGAACATCCGCGACGATGGCAAGGTGGACCTGAGCCTCAGACCCCAGGGGTACGCGGCCTCCGACAACGCTTCGGACCAGATCCTCAAATACCTCGGTGACCATGGCGGCAGCATGTCCATCACCGACGGCAGTTCTCCCGAGGTGATCTACCAGGCCTTCGGGATGAGCAAGAAGCTCTTCAAGAAGGCTCTCGGCGCGTTGCTGAAGCAAGATCGGATCACGATCTCGCACGTCAAGGTCGCTTTGATCCCGCCCAAGGCGTGACGCAGGTTCACGGGCGGTCGGCGTCGATGTCCAGGAATCGACCCTTCCACTCCTCGCGCAGCATGGAGCATCCGTTGGCGGTACCGAACCAGCGCCGTCGATGGCGCGCGATCCAGCGGTAGAGCCCATCCCGCAACGGCCTGGGGACCATCACCCCCAGCGCCAGGAGGTTCCACGGAGCGCGAAGGTGCGAGGCCAGGCGCAGAACCGCATCGGATTCGCGGAGCACCGAGGCTCCATCGAGCACCAGGAGAGAATCCAATTGCACCCCTGGCCCGATCGCACGCTCCACGATTCCACGCCCCATGGGAGATTGGAGCGACGCGAAGCGCAGGATGGAGTGCCTCTCGTGCCCCAGGAGGAATCGCACACTGCCGTTGCAAAGGGTGCAGTCGCCGTCGAACAGCACAATTGGCTTGTGCGGCTTTTCCTTCATGGTGCCGGTACGCCGCCGGTGAGGTTTCCCCGGCTCCGGAAGGTGGCATCCACGAAGGCGCATGGAGCCATCCTACTCCCCGCAGCCCAACCCTGAACCTGCCTTCAAGGAGATCGTGAGCGTGTCGTCGTAGGCGACGATGTAATCCGAAGCCGTCCCGGCGAGCCGAAGGACGGAACAAATGAAGACGCGAAAGAGGGCATTCATGTCGTGGGTCCAGGAATCTTCCATGCGAGGGGGAATTCGTTCGCCGTGCTGGAACAGGATGTAGTTCCGACCTTCCTGGGCGGCAGCCTGCGCTGCTTGGCACGCCGGCGTTCCTCGCCACTCCCCCCTCTGGCCCGGAGGCGCTTGTCCCTGCACGGTTGGATGCACGGTGGGGATCTACCTTTGCACCTCCATCACGACCCGTCGCCCCTGTACGCCGACGGGGCCTGAAACCAGACGCATCCGGAGCCGACTCTCTATGATCAACCCTCGTCTCGTCCGCGACAACCCGGCATTCCTCAAGACCGCCTGGGGTCGACGCGGCCTCTCCGCCCCTGTCGACCGTCTCGTCGAGCTCGACGAGGCCCGCCGTTCGCTGATCCAGGTGGTCGAGTCCGCGAAGGCCGCCAAGAACGCCGCCTCGGCCGAGGTCGGCAAGCTCAAGCGCGAGGGCAAGGACGCCTCCGAGGCCATTGCTTCCATCAAAGCCAGGGGCGACGAACAGCTCGAGGCCGAGGCCAAGCTCGCTGCCGCCGAGAAGGAACTCGAAGAGATCCTGATGGGCCTGCCCAACCTGCCGCAGGAATCCGTCCCGGACGGGCGCTCCAGCGAAGACAACGTGGTGGCCCGTTCGTGGGGCGAAATCTCCGAGGCCCCCGCCTGGGCCAAGGATCACCTGGCCGTGGGCGAAGCCCTGAAGCTGTTCGACTTCAAGCGCGGAGCCAAGATCTCCGGCGCCGGATTTCCCGTCTACACCGGATGGGGTGCTCGCCTGGAGCGCGCGCTGATCTCCTGGTTCCTCGACGAGCACCGGGCCGCCGGATTCGAGGAGGTCCTGCCTCCCCTGATGGTCAATCGCGCCAGCATGACAGGAACCGGCAATCTTCCCAAGTTCGCCGACCAGCTCTACACCTGCCCCGAAGACGAGCTGTACCTCATTCCCACCGCCGAGGTGCCGGTCACCAACCTGCACGCCGACGAGATCCTCGATCCTCGCGAAATGCCGGTGAAGTACTGCGCGTACACGCAGTGTTTCCGCCGCGAAGCGGGAAGCTACGGCAAGGACACCAAGGGATTCCTGCGCCTGCACCAGTTCGACAAGGTCGAGATGGTCTGGTTCTCCGAGCCCGAAAAGAGCAACGAGGCCCACGAGATCCTCACCGCCCAGGCCGAGAGTCTGGTGAAGAAGCTCGGCCTGCCCTTCCGTACCCTGTTGCTGTGCTCCGGCGACATGGGTTTCGGCGCAGCCAAGTGCTACGATCTGGAGGTCTGGGCTCCGGTCGAAAAGAAGTGGCTGGAAGTCAGCTCCTGCTCCAACTTCGAGGATTTCCAGGCACGTCGCGCCAACATCCGCACCCGCAACGCGGAAGGCAAGCCCGTGCTGGCCCACACCCTCAACGGCTCGGGTTTGGCCACGCCGCGCATCCTGGTCGCGCTGCTGGAGACCTACCAGCAGGAAGACGGCTCCCTGAAGATTCCCGAGGTCCTGCGCCCGTATCTGGGCGGCATCGAGGTCATCCCGGCTTCGGTCTGACGCCTCCATCATGCCCTCGTTCCGACTCCGGACGCTCGAGCGACTGCGCGCCGCCGCTTCGGGCATGTACCGGCGGGCCCCGTATCGGGCCCGGGCATGGGGGTACGCCGTCGCCATGCTCGTGGTGGCGGGATTCCTGGCCCTCCACGGCTTGGCGGTGCTCGAGCTGGGCAAGAGGTCGTCGCGCACCGCCGACCGCGAGGCGCAGCTCTATGCCTATGCTCTGACCCAGGCGCTCCTGCGCGAGCAGAATTCCGACTTCCTCGATGATGTCATGCGCGGTTCGGAAGCCCCCATCCTGTACACCCGCATGGACGGAACACCGGTGCATTGGCGCAACATTCCCTGGAAACGCGGCACGCGCGTGGGGGAAAGCCTCAACTGGTCGCGTGTTCCTGCCGACCAGAAGGGTGTGCTTCTGCGCTTTCGCGACCAGGGGGAAAAACTCGGGATGGTCCGCCCCATCGTGTTGGGCGGCACGCCTCTGGGCTTGCTCTACTACGGGGAGTACAGTCTCGAGTGGCAGTTGCCCGGCCTTCTGGTCCTGGGCGCCATCGCGATCATGCTCCTGGCATTCCTGACCTGGATGGGTTTGAAGATCATGCAGGGAACCGAACGCAGCCTGCTGTGGGTGGGGCTGGCCCGCGAGACGGCCCACCAGCTCGGAACCCCCATTTCCAGCCTGATGGGCTGGATCGAGTACATGAAGTTGAAGATTCCCGCCACGGAACGCTCCATCGCGCGCATCCCTGGCGAAATGGAGCGCGATCTGGGGCGTCTCCAGCAGGTGGTGGCGCGATTCTCCCAGATCGGCAGCCTTCCCGAGCTCCACTTGTGCAATCCCAACAGCGTGGTGCAATCCACCGCCGACTACTTCTCCACCCGGCTCCCCCACCAGGGGGTGCGCAAGGTCGAGCTCCTGGTCGAACTGGGCGACGTGCCAGACCTTCGCCTGAACACCGAATTGCTCGGTTGGGTGCTGGAAAATCTGGTCAAGAACGCCCTCGACGCCATGGATCGCCCCGATGGGCGCATCCGCATCCGCACCTCCAGGCAAGGTCGCAAGGGCGATCGGGTCCGCATCGATGTCGAGGACAACGGCCGCGGGATTCCCTCCCAGCATCTGCGCGACGTCTTCCTTCCGGGGTGGTCCACGAAAAAGCGCGGATGGGGCCTCGGGTTGGCTTTGGCGCGCCGCATCGTGGAGCAATACCACGGCGGGCGCATCTGGGTGGAACGCTCCCGGTTGGGAGAGGGCACCGTGTTTTCTATCGTGCTGACGGTCGGGGGCGTCCATCCCGGCCACGGAGCGCCATGAGCCAAAACGAAGAGACCACACGCCGGATCCTCTGGGTTGACGACGAGATCGAATTCCTGCGTGCGCACATCCTCTTCCTCGAGGATACGGGTTGGGTCGTGGACACCGCCACCAACGGGCACGACGCCATCGCCATGTCGGCCCAACAGGGCTACGACGTCGTCCTCCTTGACGAGCAGATGGCGGGTCTGGACGGCCTGTCCACCTTGCAGGCTCTCAAGAAGGCCAATCCTTCGCTGTTCGTGGTGATGTGCACCAAGAGCGAAGAGGAACGGGTGATGGAAGAGGCCATCGGCCGCAACATCGACGGCTACCTCACCAAGCCGGTCAACCCCAACCAGATCGTCAATCTCTGCCGCAGCCTGTTCAACGCCCGCAGCCTGCGCACCAACCACCTCACCAGCCGCTACGTGCGCCAGTACGCCGAAAACAAGGCCCGGCTCATGGGCTCGCCCACCCCCGGCATGTTCGAGCAGATCCAGTTGCGCTTGTCGCAGTGGGACCTCGATCTCTCCTACTCGGGCAGCGAAGGCCTGCGCGAAACGCACAGAGGCCAGCGCGAAGAGGCCGAAACCGTCTTCATGCGCCATCTCGAATCGAACTGGTACGCCTGGATGGGCCGCGAGCGCATCAAGCCTCCATTCGTCTGGGACTTCCCCGCACGTCGTCTGGCGCCTCGGCTTCGGGAAGGCCAGAAGGTCGTGGCCATCGTCCTCTCCGGGCTGCGCACCGACCAATGGCTTGCCATGCAGTCGCTGGTCGAAGGCCTCTTCGAGGTGAAGATCGAGCACCAGTGGGCTTTGCTTCCGGGCATACCCTCCGTGTCGCGCCTGTGCATGTTCGGCGGTGCTTCCCAGAAGCAGTTGGCCTCCGAAAATCCGGCCTGGAGCTGGGCCGATCTCGAAGCCTTCCACGACCCTGCCTTCGTGAAAGCCCTGTTGCGCCGCGGGCTGGGCGAAGCCTGGCCCGGCGACGGCTCCGTCGATGTCGAAGTCGTGGCCGACGTCGCGCAGGGCCGATCGCTGGCCAAACGCGCCGACGCCCTCGGGCGCTCTCCGCTGACGGTCGTCGTGTACGAATGGTCCGAGATGTTGCGCGAGCTGGTCCACGGCCTCGACGAAGCCGCCTCGGCCGCCACCTACGACGGTCTCCGGCACCGCTCGCGCCGCCTGTTGGCGGCCTCCGGCCTGTACCATGTCCTGCGTCGGCTGCATGCCGAAAAACTCGACGTGATCCTGACCGCCGACACCGGAAGCACCCTCGTCGAAGAAGCCATCGAGGTCTTCTGCAACGACGAAGGCCCTCACGACTTCCGCATCCAGTTCGGCCGCGAGATCTCCTGCGACGAGCGCCACGCCATATTCCTGGAGAACCCCGCCTCGGCGGGGCTCGACCCCTCCCGCGGCCCCCTGGCGTTGGCCAAGGGTCCGCGTTTCTTCACGCACCCCAACAAGTACCAGTACTACGGCACCTCGCATATCGGGCGCCCCGTGGTCGGGGGCTTGTCCATGGCGGAGGTGCTGGTCCCGCTGTGCACCCTCACGCCGCGCTGACGGTACACGCCCTCCCCGACGAAGATGCCACGCGCGCGCTGGGGCGCACGTTCGCGCCTTTGGTGGATCCGGGTTCCCTGGTCTTCCTGGTCGGCGACCTCGGCGCGGGCAAGACCACTTTCGCCCGGGGATTCCTGGAAGGGCGGGGCTGGACGGATTCCGTCCGCTCCCCCACCTACCCCATCGTGCGATCCTACCCCCTGGCTCCACCCGTCCACCACCTGGATCTCTACCGCCTCGGTGGGCTCGAGGAGGTTCTGGGTCTGGATGTGGAGCCTTTGCTCGAAGGGCCGGACATCCTGCTGGTGGAGTGGCCCGACCGCATGGAAGGACAGTTTCCGCCCGACTGGATCGTGGAGCTTTCGCCCGATGCCGACGGAGGGCGGATCGCCCGCGTGCGGGATCGTCGCGGGAGCCTCTGACTATATTGACCTCTGTCAATCCGCAAAACCCTAGCCAGGAGACGACCATGTCGATCCGCAACTGGAATCTCACCCTCGCTTTGGCCCTGGCCGCCGCGCTCCCCGTGTTCGCAGGCGACAAGGACAAGGATCGCATCCCCGACGACCTCGACAAGTGCCCCGCCGCCGCCGAGGACAAGGACCTTTTCCAGGACAACGACGGTTGCCCGGATCCCGACGACGACAACGACGGCGTCTGCGATCCCATCATCTCCGAAACCAATCGGATGAGCGAGTTCGTGGGAGTGTGCAAGGGTGTCGACAAGTGCCCGAACGAAGCCGAAGACAAGGATGGTTTCGAGGACGATGACGGCTGCCCCGACCTGGACAACGACAAGGACGGCATCGCCGACAAGTTCGACAAGTGCCCCATGGATCCCGAGGACATGGACGCCTTCGAGGACGCCGACGGTTGCCCCGACCTGGACAACGACAAGGATGGCATCGGCGACAAGGCCGACAAGTGCCCCATGGATCCCGAAGACAAGGACAGCTTCGAGGACGAGGACGGTTGCCCCGAACTCGACAACGACAAGGACGGCATCCCCGACCTCCAGGACAAATGCCCCATGGAAGCCGAGGTCAAGAACGGCGTCGAGGACGAAGACGGCTGCCCCGACGTCGCCGAGAAGGCCCTCGCACCGGTGATGGATCTTCCGGTCGGATTCGAGACCGGCACCGCCAACATCGACTACAACGGCAAGATCGCTCTGGACGACATCGCCAAGCGCATGGTGGCCTGGAGCAAGGTCACCGTGGGTATCCGCGTATGGGAAGGTCGCAAGGCCAAGGTCGCCAATCCCAAGCTGAAGGCGAAGGAAGATTCCACCCTGCTGGTCACCACCGAGGCCAAGGCCAATTCGGTCGCCAAGTACCTGGCCGAGAAGGGTGTGGCTCTGGAGCGAATCCAGGTCAAGGGTGAAGGTGCCTGGGAAGCCCTGACCCCCGAAGAGAAGGCCAAGGCCAAGCCCGGCGCGCACAAGGTCCAGCTCGAGGTCATCTCCGGCGCGGCCCCCGTGGCGGCACCAGCAGCCACCGAAGGCGCGAAGGCCCCGTGAGCGACGAACAGCTCCCTCCCACACCTCCCGATCCCAGCATCTTCGAAGACGAGACGCCGGAGCCAGAGCCCAAGAAGGAGCCAATGGCGACCACCACGGACATCGTGGTCGTTCTCGTCCTGATCGTCGTCGGTCTGGGGTTCTGGTTCTGGTATCGATCTGCCAGCACGGCCTCGCATGACCATTTCCACAAGGCCGACAGCTTGTACGCCGCCCATCAGTACCCCGCGGCCCTCCAGGCCTACCGGAGTCTGCGCGATGGCGAGGGCCTCATCGGCAAGAAGGACGACAGCCTCATGTATCTGAGGATGGACTCCCTGGAGATGTTCGAGTCCCAGGATCAGCGTCTGGCCGATGCCGCCCGTGCGGCTCTGGTATCGCGCGACACCATCCTGATCCGCCTCGCCCACGATGGACTCCTGGCCAATTCCCACGGGTTCGTCCCTTCGTCGCTGGTCGACAGCCTGAAGCGTTGAGCGTCGTTTCCCGTCCTCTCGCACTCCTGAGTCGAGGATGGCGCCTTCCGGGTGCCATCCTCGTTCTGTTTCCGATCCCCCTGATCCTCATCCTGGCCGACGTGGTCATCGACAAGCGCAACGGGTTCGTTGCCTGGTCGGGCAAGCAATGGGGGATCTGGGCCACGGGCCTGGTTTGGGACCTCGCGGGCTGGGCCTGCCTGGTGCTGGTGCTGGTCGCCTTCCTGCGCGCCGCCCGCCCCGCCCTGCGGAAGGCCGGCATGTTCCTGCTGTGGCTTTCGGCGTTCCTGCATGTCTTCGCCATCGCCGTCAGTGCCGGGTACCATGCGGTTTTCCACCACCTGCCCAACATCCACGCTCTGGAATTCGTCCTCAACGAATTTTCCAATGCCTGGTCCATGTTCCTCGACGCCTTCGATGCCCAGGCGCTTGCCTGGTTCCTGTTGGCGACCCCCCTGATTGGATGGTTGCACCTGGTCTCGGTGCGGCGCTGGACCACCATCGTCGACATCGAGCCGCCTTGGGTTCGGCGCGTCCTGCTGTCGCTTCCTTTCGTCGTCGCCGCAGGCGTTTCCAGTTTCGCCCTGGGGTGGCAACGGTTCCAGGAGCCTCTCCCGCTGGCCGCCGCCTGGTCGCGAATCTTCTTCCAGTACGGGCTCCAATCGGTGGGCAACCGCACCGATCTCCAGCGTCCCGTCCGCATGAGGCTCCCGCCGCCGACAGGCTCGGGGCCTGACATCGACATTCTCGTGATCCTCCACGAGTCGCTCCGCGCCGATGCCTTCCATGTGCTTCCCGACAGCCTCGTGGGCAACCTGGACGCCCGTCTGATCGCTCCGCGCACCCAGGGGTGGCTTTCGGATTCCCTGACCTGGGCGTTCACCTCGGCTCGCTCCAACGCCACGGCCACCGCGGTCTCCGTTTCGAGCTGGACCACCGGCGTTCCGCCCTGGGGTTCCACCTACGAACTGCATCGCTCCCCCACCCTCTTCGACGTGGCTCGCGTGGCCGGTCGGCGCACCTTCCTGGTCACGGCCCAGGATTGGCACTGGTGGCACCTCGACGAATTCTTCTTCGGTCCCACCCTCTCGCGGGTGGTCGACCGCCGTTCCTTCGATGCTCCGCGCGTCAACGACCTGGGAGTCGACGACGCCCTCGTCGTGGATTCGCTGGAGCGCATCCTGACGGAATCCGACAGCCCTTTCGTGGCCGTGCTGCAGTTCAACGGCACCCACGGCCCCTACTGGACAGGTCCCGGCAAACCCGAGCTGCCGCCCTCGTCGCGCGAGCGCTACCTGGCCTCGGTCGCCTACATCGACAGTGTCCAGGACGCCTGCCTCAAGGCGCTGGAGCGCTCGGGCAGGCTCGAACGCACGCTGGTGGTGGTGGTCTCCGACCACGCCGAGAATTTCGGCCTGCGCGACATCGCCCGGATCAATTCCTTCTACGACGAAGCCGTGCGTGTCCCCTTCTGGATCCGGTTGCCACGCAAGGGACTCGATCTGGCCGCGGCACGCGCGGCGCTGGATGCCTGGAAACCCCGCAACGTCGATCTTCTGGACATCGCCCCCACCATCCTGGACGCCCTCGGCTCCCCGCCCGCGGCACCCGAGCGCCAATACCATGCGGGATCGTCGCTTCTGACCATGCCCCCCGACACCCTGCGCGTGCTCGGAGGCCAGAGCACCGGCGACGTGAGGTCGTGGGACATCGAAGGGGCGTACGTCCTGCGCGGCTCCATGAAGTTCATGCTCCACGGAAAGCTGGGTCCGAGCCTCCACGATCTGTCCTCCGATCCCGGCGAGAACCGCGACCTTTGGACAGATCCTGTCCATCGCGCCCAGGCGCTGCCCTGGCTGCGTCGGGCCTTCGAACACCCGGGGCGTGCCGCCCTGTGCCGGCGCGCCCGCGGCGACTGCCCCGAGGAGCTTCGCGACCTGGATCGGAGGACGCCGTGACCGACGACAAGGACCTTTCCAGCCTGCTGAAGCTTCTGGCCGACGGCGGTCGCGTGCGGATCCTCTGGCTGCTTTCGCAGTCGGAACTGGCCGTCCACGAGCTCCAGGGGCTGCTGGAGTGGGGTCAGAGCCGGCTTTCCACGCAGCTCGGGCAGTTGCGGCAGGAGGGGCTCATCCAATTGCGCCGCGAAGGCAAATGGTCCTTCTACGCCCTGGTCGCCCCCGACCTGTCCCGCGTCGAGGGACGACTGGTCAAGGAAATCCTCGAAGACCACGAACGACGCGAAGGTGCCGCCGACCGCGTACGCCTGCGCCAGATCCTCGAGGCGCGCGAACAGGAAGGCCGCAGCCGGTTCCAGGACGACAGCTCCTACCTGGGCGAGATCGGGGTGCCCGCCCGCACCTGGGAGATCGTGGCGCGCTCGTTGTTCCTGCTGGTCGAGCCGTGCCGCTTGGTGGACCTGGGTGCCGGGGACGGAATCTTCGGCTGCTTGGCCGCCGCCGCCGGGCACGAGGTCACTCTGGTGGACATGTCGCAGAGCCAGCTCGATCGTGCGCGGTCGCGTGCGCGCCGCGAAGGGCTGCCCGAATTGCGCTGCGTGCAGGGGGAGTTCACCGCCACGGGCCTTCCCGACGCCAGCTTCGACCGGGTATTGCTCTCCCATGCCTTGCACCACGCCGGCGATCCCCACGCCCTGTTGCGCGAAGCCCGCAGGTTGCTCGCTCCGGGGGGCATCCTCTGGATCCTGGATCTGGCATCGCACGCCGAAGAATGGATGCGCGTGGAACAAGGCGATTTCTGGCTGGGATTCTCACCCGAGCAGATGCAGAGCCTGCTTCTCGATTCGGGCTTCGCGCGGATCCGCAGCCTCCTCGCGGGTGTCGATCCCTCCCACGACCGGTTGTCCGCCATGGGCTGGGCCGCAACCCGGCCCTGAGGGGCTCACCTCGTCGCCCGAGCCTCATCGGCCACGATGCGGCCCCGGTCGGGAAAGCGTCACTGGCGATCGAGCGTGAAGTGGTACGTGACCGTGAGGTTGCTTCCATCGATCTGGTCGAACTTCATGCGACGCGCCTTGTCCTTGATTTCGTCGTCGAGTTCGGCGTTGCCCGTGTTGGAACGCACCAGGGAAAGGGCGATGATGTCGCCGGACGGAGCGATGGTGAATTTCAGGGAGATCTTTCCGCCAAGTCCGGGATTGATTCGCATGAACTTCTGGTAGGTGTACTGGAAGGCGCCGACATGCTGGCGGATCACCCGGAGGACGGATTCCGGCGTGCGGGAGCGTGTTCCTTCCCCTGAAAGTTCGATATCGGATGCCTTGGGCGGAGCGATCCTCGCGCGTTCCGAGGTGTTGGGTTGCGGGGCTTCCCCGAGAACCATCCGGCCCTGGCGCTTGCCACCCTCGCCCATCCCGAAGCCCGCCTGGGCACCCGGAGTCCTTTTCTCCTCCCGTTCGGTTCGCTCCCCCTTCTTGATGGCGCCTCCGCCACCGGCCAGGATCACGTCGATCATGTTCACATCGGAAGGATCGACATCCTCCGCCAGGAGCTGGTCGCCGTCCTGCGACATGGTCTCGGCGGTCAATTTTTCCAACAGGGCCAACCCGTTTCCGCCCTTGGTGCCGGTCAAGGATCGCAGATCGGAGCGGTCGGCTCCATCCACGAGGAAAGCCGTGGAGACATCGCGCGGGACGATCCAGACATCCTCGACGCGATCGAGTCCCGAGCAGGACGACTTCCCGGACATGACGGGCCGGAACAGGACCGAATCGCCCTTGGGTGCACCCGACCAGTCGAGGCAGCCGGCCGGAACCTCGGGTGGCAGGTACAATCCCGCATGGCGCAGCATCGCCACGAAACGGGGTTTGACGGATTCTGTCGCGGAGGATTTGGCGGCGGAGAGGCAGGACGCGCCTGCACACACCAGGAACGTCAAGGACCGCAGGTGGAAGGAAGTCATCGGAGGGTTCCTGGCAGGGTTGATGGGGTTGTGCAAACTTAGATTTGGCGGAAACCACCACGGAAGTCTTTACCCTCGGAATCAACATGCTTTCCTTCCTCGCGGGTTTCGCGCTTCTGTGGGCAGTTGCGGCGGCTTCACCAGTCGACGAAGGCATCCCCAGTCCCAGGTGGCTCGAAACCGGTTTGCGTCTGCGTGTGGTCGACACCATCGCGATCCTCGATTCCATCGGAACCTTCGAGATGGCCCCCGCCCTGGTGTTCCCCGCGCGGCGTCTCGAATCCCGCGCCGGTGCTCCGATCCTCTGCCTTCCCGACGGAGGGGAGTCGCCCCTGGAGCCTTTCGAGGCCCTCCTGACCTGGGGTCCGGGAAGTTCCATCCTGTTCCGCGCGGACCGGCGCAGAATCCGTCTCGATCCGACCACCGGCACCCTTGTCCTGGGGAAACTCGTGGCGGTGGTGCCTCCTCAGTCCCTCTCGCAACTGCCATCGGGCACTTCGCGGCTTCGGCGCCCTGTCGCCGCCATCTGGCGCAACGGTTCCTGGGTTCAAGCGCCGTCCGTGGGCGCTGGTGCGGGAGCATTGGCCGTTCCCGTCTTCGTCGGAGGGCACCTGGCGGCCTTGCGCATCGATCGCGCCCGGGAGACATCCGGTGGATGGGACCTGGGGCAGGGAGCTCACCTCGTGGAGTTCCTCGAGGAAGGAACGTCCAGCCGCATCGACACGCTTCGGGGATCTCTCCGCCTGGATCTGGCCCCTTCCCATCCCGATCCTGGCCTGGCCGCGGAAGATTCCCTCGAGGACGGCCCGAACCGCATCGTCGCCTACGGTGGAGTCGGTCTGGGGCAGAGGATGCGCAGCCAGGAAATGGAAAGCCTGGGCCGATTGTCCCGACGGATCGACTTGAGACAGGAAGCTCGTGGTGTGCGACTTTCCGGACAGGCGACCTGGTCGCGGGGACCGACGTCGATCTGGGAGCGCGCCCGAGGGAATCCGGCAAAGCCCTCCTGTCGCTTCGAGGATGGCCTGCTGCGAGCCGACACGGCCGCGATGTCCACGGGGACGCGTGTGGTCGAGGCGATCCTCGCTCCGGATGGATCCCCCATCGGAGGTCGCCTTGTGGATCGCCACGAGATCGAGATCCAGGGTGGTCGACTCGTGTTCGAACCCGGCACCCGTCTGGTTCGGGGGTTGCCAGCCCTGGGTGGACCCGGATCACGCCATCTTCTCCTGGACTTCTCGGAGGATCCCCGCTTCGCCGGGGCCTCCAACCCGGCCCCCGCCCTGGAGCTCGGCCTCGAAGGAGCCTCGCCCGCCAGTCGAATCGCGCAGTCGGGCCACGCGTTGCGCTACCGCGATGGTAGACTCCAAGTCCAAGGCCTCGTGGCGGTCGAACGGAGAGAGCTCGACGATCCCTACGGGCGGAAGCTCCGCGACAAGTTCGTGGTCGTCCTGGATTCCCTTTCCGTGGAACTGCCAGGAATGACCGATACGCTGGGACGGCCCACCCCTTCCGTCCTCGAGGGACTCGGTCGTCACGACCTGTTCCCTTCCAGCGGAAGCGCCTCCTGGCAGGACCTGGGACCCTGGAGCCAATGGATCGACAGTGCCCGCCCGTGGCTGGTCTGGCGATTCCGGCCCGGACTCGTTCGAGACGACGGAAAGTTCCTGTTGCGAACCAAAGGCCTGCACGTCGCCTGGATGGGTACCTCGTTTGGCCAGCCCCGCCCCGGGTCGGACGAAGCCACCTCCTCGTACGTGTTCGGCGACAGCGGTTTCCGGTGCCAGTCCACCCGCCGATGCACTCCCTTGTCGCTGCGGATTCCGCCCGGGTCCGCGCAGGGCCAGCCTTGGCCTGGCCTCGGTGCCTTCGAGTTCGATTCCACCGTGGAGCTCCTGGATACCTCCTTGGCGGTCCACGCCCGCCTGACTCCCCATGCCTCGTGGTTGGAACGCCTGGGGCCCGGCCCCTTCCGGGCCACGATCGCCGCCAAGCCATCGCGCCGCGCCGACGGAGCCTGGAGCGCGTCCCTGGGATCCAGACCCGCCCTGACGCTTCGTTTTGCCGCACCTCCCCTGCCCCGGTCCCGCACCCGTTTCCTCAAGGTCGACGACACCCTCCAGTTGGAGAGTCCCGCGGGAATCCTGCGGTTCGTGCGTCGGTGGGACGAGCCCCTCGAAAGTGGTCCCGCGATCCTGGGTCAACCCCGGATCGATGGAGATCTGGCGGTGCTGCGGGAGCTCGACTGGAGCGGGGACGACCGTGGCGCACCCGATCTGGTGCGGGAACGATGGGAGGCCCTTGTGCGCCCGACCGAACTCCTGCTGCGGGACGGATCCCGTCTGCGCGCGCTCGAGCCTCTCCAGGTGTTTCCGCTGCGCGAAGGACGCATTCTCTCCACCGAGGTTCGGGGTCGCGGCTTGGTGCGTGTGGATGGATCGATCGGATTTCCCGTCGCCCGCGATTCCGTGGTCAGGCTCGACGCCAAGCGGAACCTGGCCGAGAACCCCGCCCGCCGCACCGTTGTCCCCCCACCTCGATTCGACAGGGGGGGGATGGTGCCGGTCACCTTCCCGGACGGAACGGTCCTTCGGGTCGATCGGACGGAGGTGAGTCGCGCCCGCTGGGATTCCTGCGTGGCTTCCGGCCCCTGTCCCGTGGTGCCGCACGAGACGTGCCTGTCCGAAGACAGGCACGAAACCGACGATCGGGTCCAGCGTCTGGTGGCTTGGCGCAGCCTTCCGCACATGCCGATGACCTGCGTTTCCGCCGCCCAGGCGCGGGCGTTCTGCAAGTGGGCGGGAGGCCATCTCCCGACCGCCACCCAACGCCGGCGGATCGACTCCCTGGCTAGGTCGGTGATCCGCGAACGCGAAGGTCATTGGCCCGTCAACCACGTCGAGTTCTTCCGGCGGCGGGATGCCTCGGATCCCTACACGGACCTCGCCCCGGTGGGCAGCCTTCGGGGGGTTCCCCCGGGCTTGTTCGATCTTTTCGGGAACGTCGAGGAATGGTGCGAGTCCGGACCCGAGGAGAGCGACTCGCGGGAGAGAGCCGAGTGCGAGAAGACCACGCCCCGGGAAGAGGCCCGCACCGAGGTCCGGCGCGGCTCGACGCTGGGTTTCCGGTGCGTCCAGGATTGAGGGGTGACTGGCCGTCGTGAGCGTCGAGGCGCCGGGTCTAGCGCCCGGATTCGGCCCCGCGTCGGCGCAGACGCTCGCGGACCAGACTGGCGATGCCGGAGGTCATGAGGAACACCACCCCCTTGTTCACCCATCCGGGCACACACACCGACTTGCCCTTCTCGAGGTCGCGCCAGGCGTGCTCCACCACCGTCTCGGGGGTGGACCACATCCAGGCGGGGACGTTCCCGCGGTTCCAGTCGGCGTATTCGGTGGTGTCGTGGAATTCGGTGCGGGTGTAGCCTGGGCACAACGCGAGCACCTTGACCCCGAAGCCCTCGAGTTCGCGGGCCAGCGACCTCGTGAAGGAGGTCTGGAACGACTTGGTCGCGCAGTAGGTCGCGCTGCCGGCTCCGAAGAGCCATCCGGCGATCGAACTGACGACCACGATCCGTCCGTGGCCCGCCTCCCGGAACCGCCTTGCGGCGACGCTGGTCAGGGCGATCGTGGTGTTGACGTGCACCTGGGCCATGTCTTCCAGCTTCCTGGCGTCGGCGACACCCACGGCACCGGTCACGCCGAAACCCGCGTTGTGGACCAGCACCGAGAACCTCGGCCTGTCGCGAAGATCGGAGCATAGATGATCGCGCTGGGCAGGATCGGAAAGGTCGCAGGCGAGGATTGTGCACGTGCCCCCGTCGGCGTCGAGCTCGACGGCAAGTTCGCGGAGGCGATCTTCACGGCGGGCCACCAGCAACAGGTCGTGGCCTTCGCGGGCGAGCTTGCGGGCGAAGGCCGCGCCGATTCCGGAGGAGGCTCCGGTGACGACAGCCAAGGGACGGGAGCTCATCTGGCGACCTCCGGGTGCGTGGGGATCAGCGGGGATCGCGCCGGGTCAGCAGTTCGGTGGTGGACGGCAGCGCGAAGAAGGAGAGGTTCGAGGCCAACAGGGCCGGACGGGTGAACAACACGCCTTGCGACAACCCTTCGCGGTGCGAAGGAATGGTCAGCGCGGACCCGTCCATGGCCACGGCCGACAACCCGGCTTCCTGCGCCACCAGCAAGGGTGCGGCGAGATCCCAGGCGTGGAGGGTTCCGGGTTGGGCGAAGTAGGTGTCGCCTTCTCCGGACAGCAGGGCGTGGACCTTGTATCCCACTCCACCGAGCAGGATGTGGTCGGGGGCGGGGTGGGCCTGGACCAGCGCGGCCAGGGCGGGCCTGCGCGGCATGGAGCGGGTGAGCACCAGCCGTTCGCGACATTCCGGGGGCAATGGACGGAATTCGTCAAGTCCGGGGCGCGAGAGGCGCCCCATACGGCAACCGGCACCGGCGCGTGCGATGTACAAAACGTCGCGGGAGGGAATCCCCAGGGCGGCGAGCACGGGCAGACCGTGCCGCACCAGAGCCAGTTGGAACGCCCATTCACCGAGGTGCTCCATGAATTCGCGGGTGCCGTCCACCGGGTCCAGGCTCCAGAAGGAGTCGCCGGAGAAGGCTCGAGGCTCGTCTTCCTCCGACACCAGCGGCACACCTGGGGAAAGCTCCGGCAGGGCCTGGGCCACCATCGCATGGGCGGCTTTGTCGGCCATGGTGACGGGATCGTCCGCGCCTTTCCAGGAAACGCCCATGGCGTCTTCCGACAGACGCGAGCGCTGCAGGAGTTCGCGACAGACGTCGCGTGCGAGTTCCTCGAGTGCGGTATCCATGTTGGAAGTCCGAAGGTAGTTCCGTTGCTACCTTCAGCACTCCAGGATGATGATTCTCAGCCGGCATATTCTCCGTGAGCACGTGGCGCCCTTCCTGTACGCCCTGTTCGTCATCACGGCACTCTTCCTTGTCGACTTCGTCGTCCAGATGATGGATTCCATCCTGTCCAAGGGGCTCGACTGGCGCGTGGTGCTCGAGCTGTTCCTCCTGAACACCGCCTGGATGCTGGCCCTGTCGGTCCCCATGTCCGTCCTGGTGGGAACCCTCATGGCCTTCGGGCGCATGTCCGCCGACCGCGAGATCGACGCCATGCGTGCCGCGGGCATGCACCCGGCGCGGATGGTCCTGCCCCCGCTGATCGTGGCCTGCCTGCTGGCCTGGGGGTTGGTGCAGTTCAACAACCGGGTCTTGCCCGAGGCGAACTTCCGCGCCGCGAGCCTGCGCGAAGACATCACGCGCAAACGCCCGACGGTGCTTCTCGAACCGCGCACCATGGTGCAGGACTTCGAGGGCTTCCGGGTCTGGATCCAGAACATCGACCCCGTGACCGATTCGCTTCGGGACATCGTGATCCACCAGCTCGACCGAGCCGGCGGATCCCCCACCGTCATCTCGGCCCGCAGCGGCGTGGTGACCCTCGACGAGGCCGGTCGCATGTGGAAGTTCATCCTCCACAGCGGAGAGACCCACTCCCCGGATCGCGCCGAGCCGCGTCGCTACGTGCGCATCCGCTTCCAGCAACTGGCGGTGGATGTCCCCAACGTCGACGACCGTCTCCATCGCTCCGACAAGACCTACCGCTCCGATCGCGAGATGCCCATCGAGGCCATGCGCGAACGGGTACGGGCCGCGCAGGAGCGCGAAAGCACCCTGGTGGCCGAACAGGGCGAACGCATCTTCGCCGATCTGCGGTTCATCACCAGTCTGCTGGAACTGGACTCCATGGCCGCCAAGGGCGTGAAACCCGACACCCTGTCGCAGGTCTCGAGCGTGAAACCGAAACCTGTCGAACGGTCGACCAAGAAGTCCAAATCCAAAGCCGCCACGCCCGCTTTCGCCGTACCACTGCGCGCCATGGCCGACGGTGCGATCGCGGGCTTGGGCGCGCCCCCACCCCCTCCACCCGGACCCGACGAACCTGCCTCGGCGGTGATCGCGTCCCGCCAACGGCAGACCAAGGCGGCGCTCGAACAGGTCGGATCCGAACGCGGAGAGGCCAACAGGTTCCTTGTCGAAATCCACAAGAAGTTCTCCATTCCCGTCGCCTGCATCGTCTTCGTGCTCGTGGGCGCTCCGCTGGGCGTCATGGCCCGGGCCGGCGGCGTCGGCACCGGGGTGGCGTATTCGCTGTCGTTCTTCGTGCTCTACTGGGTGTGCCTCATCGGTGGTGAATCCCTCGCCGATCGCGGCATCGTGCAGCCCGCCGTGGCCATGTGGACCCCCAATGTCGTGCTCGGGCTGATGGGCATCTGGCTGGTCTCGCGCATGGGACGCGAAGTCCAGTTCTTCCGCTACCGATGGCTCTTCACGGCCTTGCGCCTGGTGCGCCTGCTTCGCCCGGAGGCCGTGTGAACCGGCTCGACCGCTACGTCCTGGGGCGCTTCATCGCCATCCTCGCCGGATGCCTCCTGGCCATCGCCATCGTCTTCGTCGCCGTCGACTACGTGGGCGCCATCCGCACCTGGGCCGACCGCGACCGCAGCCAGATCCTGGCCTACTATCGCCATTCGCTGCCCTACATCCTGTTCCTGGTCAGCCCCATCGCCGTGTTGCTGGCCTCGATGTTCACCATCGCCGGTTTCGCGCGCCGCCTGGAGCTCGCCGCCATGCTGTCGGCCGGTCGGCCGTTGTGGCGCATCCTGATGCCCATCTGGCTGGCCGGGATCGCCTATTCCGGTTTCTGGGCCTGGGCCGTCGACGACTTCATGCCCCACTCCAACGCCGAGCGCATCCGCATCCGTGCGCCCAAGCGCAAAAGCGCCTTCTCCGAGACCCCTTGGAAGATCGACTTCGCCTGGAGAGCCGCTCCGGGCGTGACATTCTTCTTCCGCGACTACAACGGCGTGACCGGCCAGGGAAGTCGCACCACCATCACCTGGACCGATTCCGTTCAACGGGTGTCCGAGCGCATCGACGTCCAGCGCGCGGCATGGGATGGCAAGATCTGGCTTCTCCAGGACGGTTTCCGTCGCACCTTCCGCGGGGACGGAAGCCTCGGCTCGTTCCAGCGCATCGATTCCTTGAAGCTCGCGGTCGCCCGCTCCCACCCCGAAGACCTCGTGTCGCGCAAGAACCTCCCCGACGAGATGACCCGCGCCGAGATGCAGCGACGGATCGCCGCGATGCGCGAAGCCGGCGAACCGGTCCTGGCCTGGGAAGCGGAGGCCGAATTCCGTCGCTCGTCTCCTTGGGTGACGGCCATCGTGGTCCTGATCGGCACATCCTTGGCGGCGCTGGTCGGACGGCGCGGGCAGGCGTTGGCCTTCGGCGCGGGCATCCTCATCGCCTTCGCCTTCTACGTGTCGCTGCGCGTGGGGCTCGCTCTCGGACACGCCGGCACCCTGACCCCCATGCAGAGCGCCTGGTGGGCCCACGGATTCTTCCTGCTGCTCGGATTGGTCTTCCTGTGGCGCGCGTCCCGCAACTGACTCCGGGTCGCACCGCGGCCCTGCTGGGAGCGGGAGCGCTGGCGGGCGCCCTGGCGGCTCGGGCCTCCGCATGGCTGGCGTTCGTGTTGGCCGGCCTCATCCTGCTCGCGGCCTTCCTGGCCAGTCGCGCGTCCCGGCGACGATCGCCACATGCCCCCCGCACGCCGGACAAACCCACCTCGCAGTCCCCCGAGACCCCCTCCGTGGCGCTCCAGAAACGGTTCGACACGTCCGCTCGGCCCGCCGCCCCCTTGCGCGCACCGGTCCTGCCCAACGACGACGGCCCCATCGACTGGAAAGCGCTGCGGCAGGGCCAGGAGAGCGAAACGGGGCACTGCCTGACCGACTTGCTTGACATCACGCGCCGCGCCTTGGGTTGCTCGACGGTGGCGCTTCTGCTTCCCGGTCGGGACGCCAGCGTGGTGTTGCGGGCCTGGAGCTCGGCACGCGATGGGGTGAAACCCGGCGCGGTGATCCATCCCGGAGGAGGCCTGCTGGGCCAGTTGTTGAAGCCGGAATCGCCGGGAACCCTTCTGGAGTCGGTGCTGCCACCCGCTTCGGGCGACATCGGCCTCTACGCTGCCGGGGCGCGCCCCACGTCGCTTGCCGGGGTGCGCGTGCAAGTGCAGGGCAGACCGGCCCTGGCCGTCGCCGATCACGATTCCCCGCTGACGGATTCCGTCATCCCCGACCTCGCCGCGCTGGGTTCCGCCGCCGACCTCCTCCTGGGTCGCGCCGCCTCGCTGCGCTCGGAGATGCGTGCCCGGGAGATCTGGCAGTCCCTGGGGCGGTTCGAACGCGCCATGGGAGCCGCGGCGCGGGAAGAGACCGCGCACGAGGAACTCCGCCAGTTCCTGCTCCATCTGGGCGGCGCCGAGGCCATCTTCTTCCTGTCCCCCGAATCCTTCCCCGACGGCCCCGTGCGCCCTTCCGAGCGATGGCACGCGCGCGTCGAATGGGTGATCGGCTCCGAATGCGAAACCGCCCGGGGATTCCGTGCCGAGATTCCAGGGCGCGGTGTCTGTTCCGGTGCCATCGCTCGGGGGGAGTTCCTGCAGCGCCGGATCAGTCCCCGCGAAATCGTCCCCTTCCTGGGGCACGGCGAGCCTCCCTTGCCGGTGCAGGATGGTGGCGAGGCCATGTGTCTTCCCGTGCAATTGGGTGTCGAGGGACGCCCTGGGTTGTTGGCTCTGTTCACCCGCGCCGAACACGGCTTCCAGGCGGTCCATCGGGAAATCCTCGAAACGGCGCTCAGTTCGTTCGGCCAGACCCTCACCCGGTTGCGCGCCGGACGGGAACTCGAGAAACTGGCCACCCGCGACGGACTGACCGGCTTGGTGAACCACCGTTCCTTCCAGGCCTCCTTCCGACGGGAGCTTTTGAAGGCGCGTCGCACCGGGGGCAAGGTCGCCCTCGTCCTGACCGACATCGATTTCTTCAAGAAGGTCAACGACCAACACGGGCACCCCGCGGGCGACTCCGTGCTGCGCCATGTGGCCAAGGTGGTCGACGGCCAACTGCGCGAGGATGTGGACATCGTGGCCCGGTACGGCGGAGAGGAGTTCGCCTGCGTGCTGGTGGGCACCACCGACCAGGGAGCCGAAGAAACCGCCGAGCGCATCCGCCAGGCCGTCGAGACATCCTCCTGCGACATCGGCGAGCCGCAGCCGAAATCCGTCACCCTGTCGCTGGGGGTCTCGGTCTTCCCCGACGACGCCAACACCGCCGAAGAGCTCATCGAGAAGGCCGACCAGGCCCTGTACCGTGCCAAACACGGAGGGCGCAATCGCGTCGAACGGGCGCTGTCGGGTGCTCGGGCGACAACACCTCCGCCCGGATGAATTCGGCGACCCAAGCCTTCCCCGATCCGGGGGCAGAACACGACGGCCCGTTCATGGAGCAGGCGATCGCGCTGGCACGCGAAGCCATGGCCGACGGGGAGGTGCCCATCGGGTGCCTGATCGTGAAGGACGGGGTGGTCCTGGCCCGGGGGCGCAACCGCATGGAGGCTGCCCAGAACGCGTCCGCCCACGCCGAGATCGAAGCCATCTCGTCGGCCAGCAGGGCCCTGGACAGTTGGCGACTGGATGGATGTACGCTCTACGTCACCCTCGAGCCCTGCCCGATGTGCGCGGGAGCCATCCTGTTGGCACGTCTGGAGCGCGTGGTCTACGGCGCCGCCGACCGTCGCCTGGGCGCCTGCGACACCCATTACGGAATCCTGTCGGGCAATCCCATCCACCGCCATGTCGAGGTCCTCGGAGGCGTGCGCGACGCCGAGTGCGCGGCCTTGCTGCGCCAATTCTTCCGCGAACTCCGTACCGGCGCGCGCCCGAGCTCTCGGGTGCGACGATTGGGCGGATCCGCCGCGCTCCCCTCGGCAGGCCCGTAGTGTGGCGTCCAGTTGATTCCTCCGCGATTTCCGCCCTTCGAGACGCCCGTTCCATGGGCTCCATGCGGGGACGAGCGGACAGTTCACGTTCCTCAAGGATGCCCCACTAGATGCCCATCCATCTTCTGCTCGATTGGTCGGGGACGCTCTGCGACGACGTCTCCACGACCCTGCGTGCGACAAATTCCGTCATCAAGGCCCTCGGAGGCCGGCCTGTCGACATCGCCCAGTACCGACGGGATTTCCGTCTGCCGGCCTATCCCTTCTACGCCGCGAGGATCCCCCGCGAACGCCTCCCCTCGGAAGCCGAGATCGACGCGCTCTTCGCCCAGGCCCTGGCCTGCGAGCCTCCGCCCTCCCTGTTCGCGGGGGCGGAATCCTTCCTGGCGCGCGCCCTCGAGAAAGGCGGCACCGCGCGCATCGTGTCGAGCCTCCCCCAAGACGAGCTGGAACGGGCCGTGGACGCCGCGGGCCTGCGCCCTCGCTTGGCGGCCATCCACGGGGGACTGCGCGACAAGACCAAGACTCTCCCGATCCTGATCGCCCAGGCAGGGCTGGCACCCGACGACTGCTTGATGCTGGGCGACATGGCCCACGATCTGGATGCCGCCCGAGCCGCCCGCGTGCGCGCCTGCGCCGTGCTGCACGGATACACAGCCGAAGCCGAGTTGCGCGCGCACCACCCCGACGAGGTCTGGGCCGACCTGCGCCAGGCCGAAGAATGGCTGGTCCGGCATCTGTCGCTGGACGGGCGCGCCTGGCCGATCGCCACCGTGGGTGGCCTGGCCTTCCGCGACGATGGACGGGCCTACTTCGTGCGCACGGCCAAATGGTCGGGCACCTGGGGAACGCCGGGTGGGAAGATCGACTACGGGGAAGGGCACCTGGAGGCATTTGTCCGCGAGGTCCGTGAAGAGACCGGCCTGGAGGTCGTGGAGCCTCGTCTGGTCGTGGTGCAGGACGCCATCGAGGAGCCGGAATTCGTCCGGCCGCGGCACTTCCTGCTCCTGAACCTGGTGGGTCGGGTCTCGGGTGGACAGCAGCGGCTGAACCACGAGTCCCTGGAGGGCGGCTGGTACACCTTGGAAGAAGCCTCGGAACTGGCCCTCAACCGACCGACGCGCGTGCTTGTGGACCTGCTGCGCCGGCGCGGCCTCACTCCCTGGGCGGACGCCTGATCGAAGTGGTTTCCGTGGTGTTGAAGATCTCCGAGCGCCGCAGGGAACTGGTGTCGGATGCCCTCACCAGTGCCTTGGCGACCGCGCGGCTGAGTTCGGCGGTGTTCCAAGGCTTCTGCAGGAATCCCGCAGCCCCGGTCTCGAGAAGGCTCTGCGCCTCGCCGCCCAGCGAGTAGCCGGAGACCAGCAGCACCTTGAGGTCGGACTGGGCCTGGCGGAGCATGCGGAAGGTTTCCGGCCCTCCCGTGCGGGGCATGATCATGTCCAGAAGGACAAGGTCGTACCATCCCGGACGCGCCTTCACACGCACCACGGCCTCCTCCCCGCCCTTGGCGGTCTCGACGGCGTAGCCCAACTCCATGAGTGTGCTGGAGGTGGCATCGCGTACCAGTTGTTCATCGTCCACGATCAGGATGCGTTTGCCTTCGCGGGCCGAGATTTCCAGTTCGTGGGTGGTCTCGGGCACCTTCGACTGGGCATCCAGGGGGAACCAGAGAATGAATTCGGTGCCTTCCCCGGGAATGGACCGCACGAGGATCGCACCGTGGTGCTGGACCATGGATCCCCAGACGGCGGCAAGCCCCATCCCCGTCCCCTTGCCCGCCTCCTTGGTGGTGAAGAACGGCTCGAAGATCCGCTTGCGGACGTCTTCGCTCATGCCCGTTCCGGTGTCTCGGAAGTGCATCTCGATGTGCAGTCCCGGCTTGGGTTGCCCGGAAAGGCTCTGACAGAATTCGTCATCAAGATCCACCGTCTGGGTGGAGACCAGGAATTCGCCGCCCTCGGGCATGGCGTCGCGGGCGTTGATGGCCAGGTTCAGGACGGCGTTCTGCAGTTGGCTGGGATCGCCGCGCACCACCGAAAGCTCGGCGGCCAGGTCCTTGCGGATGCGGATCCGTTTGTCGATGGTGCGCTCGAGGATGCCGAGGACCTCGCCCACCACCACGTGCATGTCCACCACGGCCGCCTGGATCTTGCCCTTGCGGGCGAAGGCCAGGAGTTTGGCGGTGAGGTCGGCGGCGCGTTGCGAGGCGGTCACGATGGCGTCGGCGTGCTGGCGCAGGGCCGGATCCTGGAGCTTGCGGCGCAGGAGGTCGCCGTAGCCCATGATGCCGGCGAGCATGTTGTTGAAGTCGTGCGCGACACCGCCCGCCAACTGGCCGATGGCGTCCATCTTCTCGGACTGGCGGAGTCGCTCTTCCAGGGCTTCCCGCTCCTTCTCGGCCTCGTGCGCCAGGGTGATGTCCTGGATGACCGTTCCGAAACGCCCCCGCTCGGGCGAGAAGGCCACGACCTCGACCCACTTGCCGATGTGCGTGGCGAATTCGCGAAACCGCGCAGGACGCCCGGTCAAGGCCACGTCGCGGTAGCGTTCGAACCATGCAGGTTCGAGCCCCGGGAACACTTCGCGCGCGGTTCTGCCGACCAGTTCGTCGGCCTTGCGCCCGGCCAGGGCCTCGAACGACGGATTGACGCGCAGGAAGCGGTAGTCGACCGTGCCGTCGGTCTCGTCGACGAGGATCTCGTGCAACGCGAAGGCGTCCAGCATGGACTCGAACAGACCCCGGTAGTCGCTTTGGGCGCGTCGCAGGTCGGAGGTGTCGATCAGGAAGCCTTCTGCCCCCGAAATCTGTCCGCGCTCCTGCACGGGGCGCAACGAGATGGTCTCGAACCCGACTTTGCCCCCGCCGAGATCGCGAGCGAGTTCGGCGGCGGAAACGGTCCTCCCGCCGAGGGATTGGAGCACCAGCCCGCGGGCCCTTGCCCGATCGGAAGGGATGACGAGGTCTTCGAAGAGTCGGCCTCTCGATTCCACACCGGACCGCATGCGGTGCAGCGCGAGGAACGCGGGATTCTCGTCGACCAGGCGGCCGTTCACGTCGATGCGGAAATACCCCGCTTGTGCCCCCTCGACGATGGAGCGGAACCGCTCCATGCTCTCCTGGAGTCGCGTTTCGGCCTGTTGGCGCATGCGGATCAGGGCGTAGACCAGCAACGCCCCCAGGAGGATTCCCAGGAACGCTTCGCCCAGCAACCAGGACTTGTGGGGGTTCTGCTCCATGGACACGGTGAGGTGTCCGACCCACGTCGCCAGCACGGTGGCCGTCAGGATGGCCAGAACGGCGAACAGGGGATGGAGTGGCTTTCTCATCATGGCGCGTGTCCCCATGATACCTCTCCCCCCTCTGGTGACGCAATGAAAACCCGAGCTCGGCATCGGCCCAGCCCGGGTGGATGCAAACGGCGAAGTTTAGGCGTAAACCGGATACTCGGGCGTGTAGACGAAACGCTCCACCCAGGACGCGAGGTCGGCGGGACGTTCGAAGGTGGCAAGGCCTTCGTCGAACGTCTGTTGGGCCACGGCCAAAGCGATGACGCGGCTGACCTCGCGGATGCGCGACAGCGATGGGTAGAGGCATCCGGTGGCCAGCTCATCGGGGGTGACCAGCGAAGCGAGGGTGCGGGCAGCGGTCAGGAACATGCGATCGGTGACTTCGCGGGCACCGCTGGCGACGGCGCCCAGTCCGACACCGGGGAAGATGTAGGCGTTGTTCCCCTGTCCCGGGATGAAGGTGCGCCCCTGCCAATGCACCGTGGCGAACGGGCTTCCCGACGCGAACAAGGCCCTGCCTTCGGTGTGCACGTAGGCCGCTTCGGCGGTGCATTCGGCCTTGGAGGTGGGGTTGGACAGCGCGAAGATGACGGGGCGTTCGTTGATCCGTCCCATGGCCGCGAGAATCTCCGGCGTGAAACAGCCGGGCATACCCGAGGCGCCGATCAGGCAGGTGGGCTTGAGCACCTCGATGGCGGTGGCCAGATCGGGAAGGAACTCGGCCTGGTGGGCCCAAGGCTTTTTGTGGTGGGTGAGGTCGGTGCGGCTGGCGACCACGAGCCCCTTGGAATCGACGAACCAGCAACGGGCCCGCGCTTCGGACTCGCTGAGCCCTTCTTCGACCATGGTGGCCATGATCATCTCACCGATGCCCGTGGCGGCCTCTCCGGCCCCCAGGAACAACACCGTCTCATCGGTGATGGCGCGCCCGGTCACGCGCAGCGAGGAAAGCACACCCGCCAACGCGACGGAACCTGTCCCCTGGATGTCGTCGTTGAAGGTGCAGATGCGGTGGCGCCATTCTTCCAACAGACGGAAAGCGTTCTGGTTGGCGAAGTCTTCGAATTGCAACAGCGCCCGTGGCCAGCGCTCCATGCAGGCCTCGATGAACTCGGTGATGAGGGCGTCGTAGGCCGGTCCACGAAGCCGATGGCGCTTGAGCCCCAGGTAGAGGGGGTCTTCCAGGAGCGATTCGTTTTCGGTGCCCACGTCGATCATGACCGGCAAGCACTTGGCCGGGTGGATGCCTGCGCAGACGGTGTACAGCGACAACTTCCCGATGGGGATGCCCATGCCATTGGCCCCCAGATCACCCAGACCCAGAATGCGCTCGCCATCGGTGGGCAAGATCACCTGCACGTCTTCGGCATCCCAGTTGGCCACCACGCTGCGTACGCGCCCGATGTCGTCGGCGGAGATGTACAGACCGCGGGGGCGCCGGAAGGACTTGCCGAACTCCTGGCAGCCGCGTCCCACCGTGGGGGTGTAGACGATCGGCATGAGCTCTTCGAGGTTGTCCTGGAGGGTGCGGTAGAAGAGTGTTTCGTTGCGGTCCTGGAGCCCTTGGAGGTAGAGGTATTTCTCGATGTCGGAGGGCTTGGAGCGGATGTTGGTCATCACGCGCAGAAGCTGCTGCTCCATGTTGCGCACCAAGGGTGGCAACAATCCACGAAGCCCCAGCGCATCGCGTTCCGCCTCGGTGAAGGCGGTGCCCTTGTTCAGGAGAGGCGTACGCAGGATCTCGACGCCGCGGGGCATGTGGGCAGTGGTCATGGAACTCTCCCGAAAGGCTCTGGTGTGCGACATGGAAAGATGCATCCGGAGGAGCCGACCCGGAGCGGTGGCGTTGCGGCATCCTTCAATTTGGGCAGAAAAGAAAAGGGTCCGCGGAGAAGTTTCCGCGGACCCCCAAGCGTTTGAAGAAGCCAGTAGAGGCCAGGGCACTCGACAGGCGCTCTGGAGCCGCCTCAGGGGGCTTTGGCGGAATCGGTGGCCACAGGGGTGGACGCTGGGGCGGCGACGGCAGGCGCGGCGGCCGGAGCCTCCATCAGACGCCCCTTCTTGTCGAAGCGGAAGCGGTGTTCAACGGTGGCGGTGGCGTAGATCCAGGTTTCGCCGCCGTCAGATTCCGGCTTCATGACGAAGGGATCGCCGATCAGGTCCAGAAGGCCGATCTTCTTGGTGCTGGCGGGAACGCCCTTGGCCAAGCCGGCTTCGATGGCTCTGAGGTCGTAGAGGCTGCCGTCGGCCTTGGACCAGTTGATCGTGACCGGAACTTCGCCGGGGCCGGCAGGGATGCGGGACGGATAGGTGAAGAGTTTGGTCCAGCGTTCCTTGCCGCGGGCATCGAAATGCACGAGCTGGGTGATCCAGCCACGCCCGTCGAAGGAGGCCTGATAGGAAACGTCTCCCTTGCGGGGTTTGGAGATCTGGATGGGTCCGGCGGGAGACTTGTCGCCGACCAGGTCCCAGTCGCCGTACCACTGCTCGGTGACGCCCTGGGGCGCGATCTCGACCTTGGGCTTGCGATTGGGGTCGAGAGGAGTGGTGTCGACCGGCGGCGGCGGCGAGTACATGTACGGACCGGGGGGCTTGATGCGGGTCTCGGCCAAGCTGACGCCGGCCAGGAGAGCAAGGGATAGAGCGGTTCGACGCAGCATAGGACCTCCGGGTCGGGATGCGGGTGGACGGACAACATCCAAATGTAGGGCCTCCGGCGAGCGGGCGCCACTCGTTTGCGCCGTGAACGTCCTCTTCCCATGGCGTCGTTTTCTGTCTCCGAACCCGGCCCACGGCGAGGGATCTTTCACCAGGGCCTCGGTCTTGCTACCTTTCCCTCTCTTCATGACAGAACAGATACGCCTGACGCTCGAACGCCGCACCTGGATCCGCCGCCGCACCGACTGGTACGACGAACGAACCGGGGAGATCGCCCCGATGTCCATCGCCTCCCGCCTCGACCGCATGGCCGGGTCTTCGGCCGAGCCCGAAGACCCGGCCGAGCTGGTCAAGCTGGGTCGCGAAGATCTGGCGGGCGGCAACCTCCTGCGCGCCCAAACGCGATTCCAGAAATCCTTCGAACACGCCAAGACCCCTGCCGAGAAGGCCATCGCGGCTTCGTGCCTGGGCGGCATCTGGCGCGAACGAGGCGAGCCCGTCACCGCCATCTCTGTGGTTCGCCCCTGGGCCGACAAAGGCCACCCTGCCAGCTTGTGCTGTCTGGCCGGAGCTCTGGTGGACCAAGGCGAGAAGGCCGAAGCAGCCTTGTTGCTCACCAAGGCCATGGAAACCTGGCCGCGGCTGGCCGAAAACCATTCCGTCCAGGAAGCCCTGAAAGCCGCCAAGTCGCGTCGCATCGAGAAGGCCTCGTCGCGCTCCGACGCCTGAGAGAGTGAGCAAAAACCTCCGAGCGGCCAAAATCCACCGCTCGTCCTGAGGAGCGAGGCTATGCCTCGCGTCTCGAAGGGCGGGCGGTGGATTCGCGGTCACAAGATGTTGTGCCCAGCGTGCCGCCGCTGCCCTTCGAGACAGGGCTTCGCCCTTCCTCAGGACGAGCGGCTTTTTGGTGCACTCACCCTCTG
>JAMIIV010000080.1:0-3974 GCA_035913415.1 Fibrobacteria bacterium
CAAGGTCGCAGAAGCCCAGGAGCCGTCTTCGTGCAGATGGACGAAGGCCACGTTCCGCAACGCGGCGCCGTCGCGACGGTCGGGGCGTTCCAGCAGGCTGAGAGCCTGCTGGCGCGTTCGCAGGAGTTCGTCCAATCCCTTGGTCAGCCGATGTGCCACCGGCGCCATGTCGCGCGCGGCCCAGGCGGCCTGGAAGGGTTCCCAGTCCTCCCCGACGCGCCGTTCCAGCAATGTGGGGTCGAAGCCTTCGGGGTATCGCGGGAGGGAGACCTCCGGCGGGGTTTCCTGCGGAGTCGAAGCCACGAAGGCATCGAAGCGCCGGCGGATCCGATGGACGACGCCCGAGCGACGTTTCTTGTCCAGTCGTCTGGCCCACACTCCGGCCGCACCCAACAGGCAAAGGCCCTCTCCCGCCAGCAGGATCGCTTCGGGCAGTCGGGATTGCCCCGGTTCGAGGCTTTCCCCCACGCCGTTGAGGATGGCCATCCCCAGGCCCATGGCTCCTGCCCAGGCGCCCAGATGGATCGCCTTGGTGCCGTTGTGCAGGGCCGACCCGGGCTGTCCTTCCGCCCGCCAAGGAGTTCGCGCCCAGCCTCTTCTCCGCGCGAAGGCCAATAGCAGTAGGGACCATCCCAGTCCGGCTCCCGCACCCCGCAGCAGGGCGTTGTGGCGGATGTCCAGGGCCGTGCGGGCCAAGTCGGGCTTGCCCTCGGGGGTGCGCCGCAACCAGCTTTGAACGTCCAGTCCCTGGTGGGTGGGATCGAAGTCGCGATGTTGGAGGCCCGCAGGGTCGGCTACCCGACCAGGAAGCAGCAGGGCCAGCCACAGCAGGAGACGGAGCATGGGGGGATCCTAGGACCAGGAACGACGAAGGCCCGATGGATTCCATCGGGCCTTCGATCAGAAGCGGGATAAGAGACTCGAACCCTCGACCTTCTCCATGGCAAGGAGACGCTCTACCAACTGAGCTAATCCCGCGTCGTTGGGAGGAAAAACATACGGAGGACGACGTGGGCTGGCAAGGGGAAAAATCGATCCCCCGATCCGAGGTGGGCGGAGTCTGGGGTCTGTGCTATCTTTTGCACTTGAAGCGACGCCGGTGCCCGCTCTTTCGGGACGTTGGATCGCTTGTACGGCCACACCGTGGCCCTTCACATCCGCCGAGGGAATACTCTCTCGGCGGGCGGAACGGAGTTCACCCATGCCCAGAACACAGATCGACCTTGCACCCTGGCAGGATTTCCGCGGCAAGGACGAAGGCGTTCTCATCCACATCAACACCTCCCGCGAAGCCGTCATGCCCGTGCGCGACGCTCTCGACGAGTTCGGCAAGGGCCGCCAGACGGAGCCCAACTACGAGACCGGCACCTTCGGTCTGGTGGGGCCGTCGCAGGTCCAGCTTCGCAACTCGCTGGTGAAGAACAAGAAGCGCTACATCCTGTTCGGCACCATCTACGAGGGCATCTCCGAGGTCCATCGCAAGAAGTTCCTCATCATCGGCTACATGCGCATCGACAAGGTCCTGGACGTCAAGAAGCTCCACCTGCGTCGGTGGGCTCTGCGCGTGGGACAGGCCGACGATCTGCTCGCCCGGTACTTCGAAATGGACGCCTGCTGGGCGCTCTACTCCGACGACATGAAGTTCTACTCCCTGGAAGACGCCATCGAAGTGACCCCCGAGATGGCCAAGAAGTGGGGAGCCAAGGGCAAGCTGAACAAGCAGACCCGCCTGACTCTCACCCCCGACCAGACCCACGAAGTCATCCAGAACTTCGCCGGCAAACAGGATCAGACCGAGGAATACATCGCGACCATGCGCGAGTTCCAGGAGTTCCTCAAGGAAGAAGAGTCCGAAGAGGCCTGAGTCTTCGTTCCCGAAGGCGCAAGCACCGATTCAGGGAGATCCACGATGGGTCTCCCTTTTCGTTTTGGCGACTTGGAAGACTGGTGGAAATTCGCTACGATTCATGTATGAAGTGTAAATGGATCGTATCATGGGAATCGTGAACATCGAGGATGAGTTGCATGAGCAGGTGCGTCGCGCGAGTGCGGTGACGTGTCGCTCGATCAACGCGCAGGCGGCCTTCTGGATCAAGATCGGCCTGCTGTGCGAGCTGAACCCGACCCAGACCTTCCAGGAAATCATGGCGCGCGAGCTGCGCACCGCGGGCGTGGCCGAGAGGGCCCTGCACGAGGTCCTGGCGTGACCAAGACCCGCGAGGAGATCGCGCTCCTGGCCGAGTCGGGGCGGTTGCTGGCAAGTGTCTTCGGCCACATCGATGCCATGGATTTGCAGGGAAGGTCGACCATGGAAGTCAACGACCTGGTGGAACGGACCATCGTCCACACGCTGGGCGCCCGGCCCGCCTCCAAGGGGCAATACGGGTTCGCCTACGTGCTCAACGCTTCGCGCAACGATGTGATCTGCCATGGGGTGCCCTCCACCGTCGACCGGATGGCCAGCGGCGACATCGTGAATTTCGACATCACGCTGGAGAAGAACGGATTCATCACCGACTCGTCGAAGACCTACCTGGTGGGCGACGTGGACCCCCAAGGAGTTCGACTGGTGCAGGTGACCTACGAGGCACTGTGGGAAGGGATCAAGGCGGTGCGACCAGGTGCTCATCTGGGCGACGTGGGTTTCGCGATCGAGCGGCATGCCCAACGGCATGGCTACACCGTGGTGCGGGAGTATTGCGGGCACGGCATCGGGCGCAAGATGCACGAGCCCCCCCAGGTACTGCATTGGGGCAAGCCCCACACGGGTGTGCGTCTGGAAGAGGGAATGGTGTTCACCATCGAGCCCATGATCAACGAGGGATCGGGAGAGATTCGCACGTCCAAGGATGGCTGGAATGTGCGCACCCGCGACGGTATGCGCTCGGCCCAGTTCGAGCACACGGTCGCCGTGACGCCCAGCGGTGTGCGGGTCTTGACCTTGCGTCCCGAGGAACGCCACACGGCCTAGGGATCCGTCCGTCGAGACTGCCTATGCCGGCGCTTGAGCCGATGCGATCGCGAACTTCGCGCCTCCCGGAGCGAGGAGCAGCGGCGGAGCCGGCGACCGACCTATTCTGGAGTCAGAACCACCGGAAGTCGCCTCCCCGCGGCGGGCTTCGCCTTGCTCTCCAGAACCGGCTCCATCGATAGAATCTGTGTGAACACCTTGGCCAACGCGTTTCCCGCCTGCGCGAAGGACACGCCGGCCAGAGATTGCGGGCCGAGGCGAGAAGGTGAAGGAAATCCTGAAGCCCCCAAATCGTGCGTGAAACGCAGGCCTACGATCCGATGTGAGGAGAGGAGCTGCAACGGGTTGGGGCACAGGCCCGAAGGTGGTTCTGCTGACCAGACAACACGTTGACAGTTGGCTCCTTGCGAGCAAAATCCCAAGGACCTACCATTGGGAACGCACACCCCTAGATCGATACTTCCCCAAAGTTGGATCTTCCCATGCATGCCCATGCCCTCTCCCCCTCAGGTCGCCCCGTGTCCATGTCGGCGACGGTCCGAAGAGCGCACCGAGGGGCGCACAGGGTAGCGCTGGCGATGCGCGCAAACGAACGAAAACTGTCGTTTGCGCGCAGAATTGCGCGCAAACGAAGTACGGAGAGCTTCAGAAGGGGACGAACAGTCGTTTGCGCGCAAATTTGCGTATTACCCACAATTGCGCACAATAGGATGTTAGCGGAAAACAAAGAAAGAGCGGCAAAGCAACAACACTACAACAAGATAATGTCAACTATCTACACAACAAATGATCGCAGTCATTCATTAAAGTGGGATTGCTAGACAAAGTCAATATATTATCGCTGATAATAGGGTTTGATATTTACAGGAATGCAGATGTGACTTCCTTGCAAATTACGAAACACGCAACCGGAAATTCGATCTTGAGATTCCTTAAGGTTGCTACATTCGTTATTTTTCCAATTTCCGCATTCCAATACATGCTTACAGGGATTAGCGGACAA
>JAMIIV010000081.1:0-3664 GCA_035913415.1 Fibrobacteria bacterium
TCGGCGCGCAGCCTCCGTCCGAGCCGTCGCCCGGCGGTCGAGCCGTCATACAAGCCTGTCGAGACCCACTGGTTCGGCTGGTCTCGACGGGCTCGACCACCCCAAGCTCGACGCCGGAGTCTGCGCCGATTCGGGCCAGGGTCCCTGACGCGCAGAACGCCAACTCCGCCTTGCGCATGAATTCCGGAGGCGTTACCTTCATGACAGGCTCGCCCCCGAACCGCTTCCTCCCCTGACGAGGCCTCTTCTCGTGATACCCCCCCCCCTGCAAATGTCGTGCACTGAAGATCCTGGCCCTGGCCGGTAGCTTGATGCTGTCTGTCCGCCCCGCGACAGCTTTGCCGCTGGCCATCGGGATCCCCAAGTCCTTCGATACCACGCTCCTGGATCCGCGTTTTCTGGCCTACGGGCTGTACGCCTCGCAGACCCTCAAGCTCAACGACGGCGTCAAGATCCGTCCATGGCGCATGGGGTCGGGCGGAGACTTGTACATGGGGGTGGGCACGGTGGTGTATGCCAACACCTTTTCGGCTGGGTACGCGGGCTGGGGACGCTCCTCTGTGATCCAGGGCGATCTGCGGGTGGGCGGAACGTTCGGCACAAAACTCCAGGATGGCGCATGGATCCATGGCGCCGTCATTCCAGACAGCACGTTGACACCCATGCGGCTGACGTTTCCGGCGCAGACGGTGGTGGGAGGTACCTCCAGGGTGGTGGAGTCAGGCGACTCTGTGGTGCTGTCCACCACGAGGGATTACCCGAAGGATGTCACGGTCCGCGCCGGCGGCAAGTTGGTCTTGCGCGGAGGCCGATTTGTCTTCCGGAACTTGGTGCTAAATCCCACGGCGAAGGTGTATGTCCAGACGAATCAGGATGTCGGTGCGGCCGAAGCCAATGACTCCATGGTGCGGATCGATGTGCATGGAGAATTCCTGATCGATCGCGCGATCGTGAATGGGGAAAGTTGGGCCAACCCGAGGGTCAAGGTACAACCCGATGCACGTTCGATCCTGTGGCTCTACAGCGGCACCCAGGAGCTGCACATCAACGGCAGCACGCGTTTTCTGGGAACCTTGGTGGCGCCCAACGCGAAGGTGTCCTTGTCCTCCACCGCCGGATTCCAGGGATCTCTGTGGGCCAAGGAGGTGGAGATTCATCAGTACAACGGGAACTTGCAGTTCCTGCCGCTGGTTGGAAAGTCGCGTCGGGCAGACCACGACCAGGATGGTCTGGACGACACCCTCGAGTTCCGCCTGGGCACCGATCCGCTCCTGACCGACACGGATGGCGATGGCTACACGGATGGTCTTGAAGTGCTGGGTCGCCAGAACCGGATGGGGGCCATCAAGGGCGTGACCCAGGCCTCGCCGGGGTTCGCACACTCGTGGGGTTGGGCGCTGGACAGCACGCGCCGCGACCTGTTCAACCCACTGCGGCGTGACCAGTTCTTGCGCGTGGTGTGGCAGGACAGCAACGAGATTCTTACGATGCAGACCGCAAAGGGGCGGCGTTGGGTCGATACCGCAGGGCGCTGCCTCGATGGTCAGACTCATTTCCCCGCGCCGTATTGGAGCACGTTCGCACCCGCCTGGGCGGACCGAGCCTATCTCGATCGATTCATCGAGAGTTTCGCGGACCCTTCCGACAAACCGTTGGTGAAGAATCCCCACACGGCCCGGGTTCCCGACTACACGGTGGTGATGCACCTGGATGCCGGCCCCGGCGCCAGCCGCAACCTGGAGGCGGGCCTGCCGCTGTTCGGGGGAGAGGTGCTCGTGGCCAGAGGAGGAACCAACACCGGACGTGGTCCGTATTCCTATGATCTGGACAGCAACGGTCGTCTGTCCTTGAAGGACACGATTCTCCCGGAGCGGGCCTGCGACAGCTCCTTCCTGGCAGAAACCGACGAACGGACACCACTGCTGCAGCGGTTGTTTCTGGGTTGGACTGAGGATCCCTTCCGCGATTCCTGGGTGCTGGCGATTGGCTTCGGAGCCAACGGACTGAGCCAGCCCGCCGACCAGGGCATCGCCAGCGGGCACATCTTCATTCCGGCGCAGGTCAATACGCGCTGGTCGCTCAAGCGGGTTCTCCTGCACGAATACGGTCATGCCATCGGATTGAGTCATCCGCGATGGGTCGAGGGCATCTTCCTCAAGTCAACGGGGACCGCTCTGTTGGCGGATGGCCTGATGAACTACGCCTACGGAGGCGGTTCTTTCCAGCGTTGCCATCCCATCCAGGGCGCAACGGTGGGGGATTCGCGCTGGTGTGGCCCGCATCCACCTCGCCAGCTCAATGGCCGCTTCTGGAACTGGTCGCAGGGAGAAAATACCCGGTGGTTCAGCCTCAACTGGTGGCGCAATGATTCGACGGACATCGGCAGTCTCGCCAACACCATCGCAACCTCCGCGGACACGTTGCTGTCGTGGGATGGTGGGCCAATCGATCCGCGAACGGGATTCCGACATCCTCGCGATTCCTTCCGTCTGGAGGATCTCCACTATTCGCGGGGACTGTATTGTCCCCTCCGCCTCGATTCGCTGATCGAGGCGGAGGGGATCTCCCGGTGCGCAGATGCGCACGGCGACATTCTGCCGACGCGGGTGGTCGGGACACCCATCGACTGGAACCAGAACGGAGTGATCGATCCGTTGCCGGTGGACCTGTGGGGGGACAGTGGGAGCGTGTCTGTCCAATGGTTCATGCAGTTCGGTGGGTTCCGCGGTCCCGTCTCCCAAATTCTGAAGACTCCGAGACAGCAGGACGAGAACGACTGGCTGGTGTGGCGCAATGAATGTCGGCCATTCATCGGGGTGAGTGGAAATAAAACGTCATTCCTCGTCGGAATACTCGACGGTAGGCGGGATCTGCAAGGAGTTGCAACATGGTGAGCATGATTTCCATAGGACTGTGCTTGTTTGTCCAGGCGAGAACAGTCTTTGGCAGCGGCTACCCGAAAGATTCCACGACGGAATGGTGTTCCTGGATTCCCGAGCAGGAGTCGATCTATCGCTGTTTCCCGAATCCGTGGGGTAGCGGTAGAACTCACGCCTACTTCCGATTTCCGGAATCCACGAAAGTCGGGGGGTGCTTGAATTGGGGAAACCTCGGCAAGCGGATCAAACCCATGACCTGGATTCTGGACGGTGGCGGTCCCCCCTACCTTCCGCGCATCACCTTCGATCAAGACAAATATTGTCTCGATTCCTACGGCGGCTCGGTTGGGACCACCGCCCAGCCAGGCGATTCCATCGACATCGAGTTCTGGATGACCCCGTCGGACACCATCGTCTCCGACACCATCCGCGGCTGGTTCAAGGCCTACTACCGCGGCAACATTGTCGACTTTGGCTACGTCCCTGTCACCCCCAAATCACCGGCTCCAGTCCCTCGCTGGACCCCCTCCGGCCTGGTCCTGGCCCGCGGCACCACCGGCCCCTTCGACCTGCGCGACCTGCGCGGCCGCTCGGTCCCCGTGCGCCCCGTCTCTGGTGGGGACCACGTCCTGCTCCAGCCGGCCTCCCCCCTGCGCCCCGGCCTCTACCGCCTGCGCTGGCCCGGCGGCTCGGCGGCCTTTCTGGTTCCCGGTTCGTAGACAGAAATCGTCTATCCTGGATTCTTGCTGAACATTCATCCTGTGGTCGCTCCTGTCGAGACCTGC
>JAMIIV010000082.1:0-3081 GCA_035913415.1 Fibrobacteria bacterium
TCGGCGCGCAGCCTCCGTCCGAGCCGTCGCCCGGCGGTCGAGCCGTCATACAAGCCTGTCGAGACCCACTGGTTCGGCTGGTCTCGACGGGCTCGACCACCCCAAGCTCGACGCCGGAGTCTGCGCCGATTCGGGCCAGGGTCCCTGACGCGCAGAACGCCAACTCCGCCTTGCGCATGAATTCCGGAGGCGTTACCTTCAAGGCTGGCTCGCCCCCGAACAGTTTCCTCCCCTGACGAGGCCTCCTCTCGTGATACCCCCCCCCTGCAAATGTCGTGCACTGAAGATCCTGGCCCTGGCCGGTAGCATGTTGTTGTGCGCCCGCCCCGCGGTGGCTTTGCCGCTGGCCATCGGGATCCCCAAGTCCTTCGATACCACGCTCCTGGATCCGCGTTTACTGGCCTATGGGCTGTACGCCTCGCAGACCCTCAAGCTCAACGACGGCGTCAAGATCCGTCCTTGGCGCATGGGCACGGGCGGCAACCTGTTGATGGGCGTGGGCACGGTGGTGTATGCCAACACCTTTGCAGTGGGGTACGCGGGCTGGGGGCGCTCCTCGGTGATCCAGGGCGATCTGCGGTTGGGCGGAACGTTCGGCACAAAAATCCAGGATGGCGCCTGGATCCATGGTGCCGTCATTCCAGACAGCACGTTGACGCCCCTGCGGCTGACGTTTCCGGCGCAGACGGTGACCGTGAATCGCTCCGTCGTGGTGGAGTCCGGCGATTCCCTGTTCTTTGGGTTCGCAACGGACTACCCCCGGGACATCACAGTGCGAGCCGGTGGAAAACTGACCTTGCGGGGAGGCAACTTCACCTTCCGCAATCTCGTCCTGAACCCGACCGCCAAGCTGTATCTGCAGGGTTACGGAACTCCGGGGAGCACCAGCAAAACGGAGATCGCCGGGGTCACGATCGATGTCCATGGAGAATTTCTCGTGGACCGGGCCGTGGTGGTGGGAGAGCCTTGGGTTCGAACGAACCCGATGCAAGCTCCGGATGGCCGGAGTGTCCTCTGGAAGTACAGCGGGACCCAGGAATTGCACCTGAATGGTTCCACGCGACTCCTGGGCACCCTGGTGGCACCGAACGCGAAGGTGTCCTTGTCTTCCACGGCGGGATTCCAGGGCAGCTTGTGGGCTAAAGATGTGGAAATCCACCAGTACAACGGAAACGTCCGATTCCTGCCGTTTGCTGGAGATTCCCGCCTTCCCGATACGGATGGAGACGGCCTGGAGGATACGCTCGAATTTCGCCTCGGCACGGATCCTCTTCTGTTGGACACCGATGGCGACGGATACACGGACGGTTTGGAAGTGCTGGGTCGCCAGAACCGGATGGGGGCCATCAAGGGCGTGACGCAGGCCTCGCCGGGGTTCGCCCACTCGTGGGGTTGGGCGTTGGACAGCACGCGCCGCGATCTGTTCAACCCGTTGCGGCGCGACCAGTTCCTGCGCGTGGTCTGGCAGGACAGCACAGAGCTTCGCACCCTGCAGAATGCAACCGGCCCCCGATGGGATGAATCCAAGGGAATGTGTGTAGACGGACAACGTCTGCAGCGCGATACCTACTGGAGCCAATTCGCTCCGGCCTGGACCGACAGCGCCTACCTCGATCGCATGGTGGAGGTGTTCGCGGACCCTTCGGACAAACCTCTGGTGAAGAATCCGCACACGGCCCGGGTTCCGGACTACACCGTGGTGATGCACCTGGATGCCGGGCCCGGAGCCAGCCGGAATCTGGAAGCCGGATTGCCGCTGTTCGGGGGAGAGGTCCTGGTGGCCACCGGAGGGACGAATACCGGACGGGGGCCGTACGCGTACGATCTCAACGGCGACGGACGGCTGTCGAACAAGGACACGACATTGCCCGAAAAAGCCTGCGATGGCACGTTCCTGACCGAAACCGACGAGCGGACACCTCTACTGGAGAGGTTGTTCCGAGGGTGGTCGGAAGATCCGTTTCGCGATTCCTGGGTGCTGGCCATTGGCTTCCTTGGTAACGGATTGGGACAGGTCATGGACCAGGCCATTGCCAGCAGCCACGTTTTCCTGCCGGCACAGGTTTCGACGTTGTGGGGGTTGAGGCGGCTCCTCCTCCACGAATACGGCCACGCCATCGGTCTCCACCATCCGCGAAGCCGAGATGCCACGGGGAGGGTTGTCAAGGAAAATGGCACGGCCCTCCTCGCCGATGGTCTGATGAACTACGCCTACGGAGGAGGAATGTTCCAACGCTGCCATCCTGTGCAAGGGGCGACGGTTGGCGATTCGCGCTGGTGCGGACCGCACCCCCAACGGGACCCGGATTCCAACCAATTCCGGAATTGGGTACGGGGGGATTCGGATCGTTTCTTCAACCTGACTTGGTGGCGCAACGAATACGATCCGGCAAAAGGCTTGTCGTGGAACGATACGACCAGCGTCACGGATACCGTGCTGTCGTGGGAAGGCGGGCCCGTCGATCCACGTACGGGATTCCGCCCCACTCGAGATCGTTTCGGATTGTCCGATCTGCACTATTCCCGAGGGGTGTATTGTGGGCTTCGCCTCGATTCCCTAGTGGAAGCAGAAGGGATTTCCCGGTGCCGCGATCCGCACGGAGACAGTCTGCCCTCGCGGGTGCTTGGCACACCCATCGATTGGAACCAGAACGGGGTGATCGACGTGTTTCCGGTGGACATGTGGGGCGACAGCGGTGAAGTGTCGATTCCGTGGTGGATGGGATTCAGTGCCACGGAACCGGCCAAGGCGTTCCTGAATACACCGCTTCAGCAGGACGAGAACGACTGGCAGGTGTGGATGAAGGAGTGCAAGCCGTTCATCGGGGTGGCGGAAGGTACGGGGGCGACCTCGCCCCTGATCTGGGTTACGCCGTGGAGTCAAGACGTCAAGTGGGTGATCTCATGGTAATCATTGCAATGGTGTTGTCTATCCTGGAATCTTCCCCAATGGTCTTCGGATCAGGCTACCCCAAAGACACCACAACTTCCTGGTGTGAAATGCTTGCAAGCGAGGATGTCTACCATTGCTTCCCCAATCCTTGGGGCTCTGGAGGTATGGGAGCTTGGTACAGGATCCCC
>JAMIIV010000083.1:0-8520 GCA_035913415.1 Fibrobacteria bacterium
TGCTCGACCTCGAAATGCCCCGCATGGACGGAATATCCTTCCTCGAGACCGTCAAGAAGGACCCGCGATGGAAGGCCATCCCGGTCATCATGGTGTCCAGCATCGCCCAGCGCGAATCGATGATCCGGGCCATCCAGGAGGGAGCCAAGCAGTACCTGACCAAACCGTTCTCCAGCTCCGATCTTCTGACCAAGATCGTGGAGGCCCTCGATCTCGACGCGGGTGTGCCGTGAGTCGGGACAAGATCCTGGACCGCCTGAGGGGCGAGGTCTCCCTGCCGGCGCTTCCCGAAGTCGTGGCGCGATTGGAGAACACCCTCGCCGATCCCGACGTCGACGTCCGCGACGTGGCGCGCCTGGTCATGACGGATCCTGTCTTGTCCGGGCAGTTGCTTCGGATGGCCAACAGCGCCTACTACAGCCGAGGCTCCATGGAGGTCACCAGCCCCCAGGCCGCGGTGCAGCGTCTGGGGCTGCGGGCCGTCCGGGGACTGGTGTACGCCCTTTCCCTGCCGCGACTGTTCCCGGCCGGTGCCGACGCGGGGCTGTACCGGATGCTTTGGAAACATGCCCTGGCCGTGGCGGCCATGGGGCGCGAATTGGTGGGGGAGATCGGCGGAACTCCCGCCGAGAAGGACCTTGCCTACATGTCGGGACTTGTCCACGACGTGGGTTCTCTGGTGTTTTCGAAGGTCGATGAAGGATATCGGGGTTTCCTCGATCGTTGTGCCCTCCGGCGTTCGAGCGAGGCGTGGGACGAAAGGGACCTGTGCGACCTGGAGTTGGAAGAATACGGCATCGACCACGCCGAGGTCGGTGAGATTTTCCTTGGTGAACGTTGGAAAATGCCCCACCCCATCCCCCTGGTGGTGCGTCATCACCACGACATGGGGTGGGCCGACACCGCCCAGGACGAGACCGCCAGGCGACTGGTGGCTATCCTTAACGTCAGCAACGGGGTCTGCGACCACGCCGGACTGTCGTGGGACCGAATGCCCACCGAGGGGCACGCCTTCCGCGAAGACGCGTGGGATTGTCTCGGACTCGACCTTTCGAGGGTGGAGCCACTGATGGCGCGTATGCTCGAAAGTGTCGAACACGCAGAATCCCTACTATCTGCAGGAGGATGAAAATGGATCCCAACATGCCCGTGGTCGACCACCAGGGCGCCATGGATCGCCTCGACGGCGACGAAGAACTCTGGCAGGAGATTCGGGTGATCTGGCTGGAAGATGCTCCGCAGATGCTCGATGCCGTCAGGACGGCCTGCCGTGACCGCGATTCCGAGGGCGTGAAGCGTTCGGCCCACGCCTTGAAGGGGGCCTCCTCGAATGTGGGTGCCGTCCGTGTCGCCGAGGCGGCCAGGCACCTGGAGGTGTCCGCACCCGCCGCCGAGTGGCCCATCCTGGATCCCGGATTCGGTGTCCTCGAACGGGAGGTTTCCCTGGCCATCGATGCTTTGGTGGCCCTGGCGGCCTGATGCGCGCCCAGGAGGGCATGGGGGAGAGGCCACGGGTGCTTGTCGTCGACGACGAGCGGGCCAATCTCGCGATGCTCACCCTCACTCTCCGGCACGAAGGGTACGAGGTCGCCGCCTGCTCCAGCGGGCACGCGGCCCTGCAAGAGGCCTCGGCGAGGCTGCCCGACCTGGTGCTCCTGGACATCGCGATGCCCGGGATGGACGGATTCCAGGTTCTCGAGGCATTGCGCGCCGATCCCGGCACGTCACGGTTACCCGTGATCTTCCTTTCGGGCATGGAAGACCTGGCGGCCAAACTCAAGGGATTCTCCTTGGGCGCGGTGGACTACGTCACGAAGCCTTTCCATGTGGAGGAGCTACGTGCCAGGGTGCGCATCCACCTCCAGATGGCCCATGGGTTGCGAGCCCTTGTCGAAGAGCAGACACGCCGACTGCGAGGCCTGGCCGAAGCGCAGGAACGCCTTCTGGTGCGCTCCCAGGACCTGCCCCAGGCGAAATTCGCGGCTCTGCTGGCGTCGCGGGAAGAGGTCGGAGGCGATCTCTACGATGTCGTCGAGCCCGCCTCGGGAATCCACGGGTACTTCATCGCAGACGCCTCGGGGCACGATCTCGGGACCAGCCTCGTCGCCGCCGGGGCACGAGCGCTGTTGCGTCAAAACGCCCATCCGGTCTGGTCGCTGGAGCAGACCTTCGTCCTGGCCAACGACGCCTTGGCCGCGTGGATCCCTCCAGGGAAGTACCTCACCGCCATCTACGCGCGGTTGAACCGACTCACCGGCGTCCTGTCGGTCGTATCCGCGGCGCATCCTCCGCCGCTGGTGCTCCCCAAGGAGGGGTGTCCTTGGTTTCTGGAGATTTCCGGTGATGTGCTTGGAGTGTTTCCCGGTGCGCGATTCGGGACGCGGGAGGTTCATTTGAAGCCCGGCGACCGGGTGCTTCTGTATTCCGACGGCCTGATCGAGGATCCCGACGGGCTCGTCCTGTGGAACGCGGGGTTGCCGACTCTTGCCGCGACCGCCGAAACCCTGGGGCGCCCGCCGTTGGCCGAGCTGGTGGCGTCCCTTCGCGAGCGGATGGTCGGCCCTCGGGACTCCGACGACGTGGCCGTGCTGGCCTTCGAGTACTGACCTGGGATCCTGCGGTGCTTCAGGGGTAGGACCAATGCCCCGGGCATCAAGCGATCGCGCGAGCATGGCGTCCCTCGTCGTCTCGTGATCGCCGATCGAGCGTCCGCCGAGCAGGTCGCGGTACCGATCGCGTGGAAACTTGGGCTTGCATTCTTCCATTCGAGACGGGACACTGTGAAGATGTCCGGCGCTTGTCGCCGTGGGAGGAGAGCGATGATCCGCGTCACAGTCCAGGATGGCGTTTCCAAAGTGGTTCCCGACGGAAGTCTGGATCTGGGGGCCATCACCGAATTGCAGGAAATCCTGGAGCGCTCCGCCCTCTCAGGCGACGTCGCCGTCGATCTCGCGGGTGTCACGATGCTCTCCTCGTCGGCGATCGGCGCCTTGATCGCGGGGCACAACGCCCTTCGCGCCCGCGGGCGCCGCCTGCGGATCGAAGGCGCCACAGACGGAATCCGTCATCTCCTGCGCCTGATGGGACTCGATCGCCACTTCGACATCGCCGGATGAACGGGGGAGGAAAATGAGCGCCATGGATCTCGACGACACCCTGCAGCTTTTCCTGGAAGAGGCGCGGGACCATCTCCGCGACATCGAATCCGACCTCCTGGCCATCGAGACGGAGGCCGGTCCCGCGGACGTCGAGCGCGTCAACAAAGTGTTCCGTGGCATACATTCCATAAAAGGGGCCGCCGGGTTCTTCGGGCTGTCCCGGATCAAGGACCTATCGCACGGAATGGAGAACCTTCTGAACCGTGTCCGAAACCTCGAGGTGGTCCCGGGACGGCGCGTGACGGAAAGCCTGCTGCACGCCGCGGATATCCTTTCGCGCATGGTCGAGTCTCCCGACACCTCCGAGTCGGTCGACATCGCCGCTCCGCTTGCCGAACTCATCGCCGCGACGTCGGAAACCGTCATCCCCGCCTCCGAGGTGCGCGTACTGGACGCTTCCGGGAAGGTCCGGATGCGGACCGTGACGACATCGGTCGAATCCGCCCGCAAGGGCGGCAAGCGCCTTTACCTTCTGTCCTTCGACCTGGTCGCCGATGTGGACGCCCGCGGGAAGACTCCGCTCGACCTCTTCCGCGACCTGGACAAGACGGGACTCATCGTCGAGACCGCGCTCGATGTCGCCGACGACGGCCAGATCGCCGGTTCGTCCCGGAGTCTGCCTTTCCATGTCCTGTACGCCACGGTCCTGGACCAGGAAATGACATCCCTGCTCACCGGCCTGCCCGTGGCCAAGGTCCACGGGCTCGGACCGGAATCGCTTCTCGACGGGGAAGTCCCTGCCGCGCCGGAATCGTCCGTGGGTCGCAAGGGAAAGAAGGGCAAGACGGCCGCGACACGCAAGTCGGCTCCCGAGCCGACCTCGGCGAAGGCCGCTCCGGCTGTCCAGGTTTCCCAGACGCCGCCCGATCTCCAGCCTTCGCTGGACCCCGTCCTCGACGAAGCCCGCCATCCCGCGGCACAGATGGCCGTTCCCCAGGCCTCCACGCTGCGCGTGAACGTGAAGGTCCTCGATCGCCTCATGACCCTGGCGGGCGAACTGGTCCTTTCGCGGAACCAGCTCATGCAAAAGGTGGCCAGGCGCGACCTCTCCGAGATCCAGGCATCCACACAGACCCTCTCCCTGATCATCAGCGAGTTGCAGGAAGCGGTCATGAGCACGCGCATGCAGCCGCTTTCCATCGTCTTCGGCAAGTTCCATCGCGTGGTGCGCGACATGTCGGGGGCCTTGGGCAAGGAGATCCGGCTGGATGTCGAGGGGGAGGATGTCGAGCTCGACAAGACCGTCATCGAATCCATCGGCGATCCTCTGACCCATCTGATCCGCAACGCGATCGACCATGGCATCGAGCCCGATCCGTCCGCGCGCGAGAGGGCCGGGAAGTCGCGCCAGGCGGTGGTGCGGTTGCACGCCTACCACGAAGCCGGGAAGGTCGTGATCGAGGTTTCCGACGACGGTCGGGGCATCGATACCGCCAGGGTTCGCGAGAAGGCCTTGCAGCAAGGCCTGATCGATCCGAAACAAGCCGACCAGATGACCCAGAAGGAATTGGTCGACCTGATCTTCCTCCCCGGGTTTTCCACGGCCGCCACGGTCACCGACATCTCCGGTCGCGGCGTCGGGATGGACGTGGTCAAGACCAACTTCGGACGGTTGGGCGGTGTCATCGACATCGAGTCGACCAAGGGGCGGGGGACCGTTTTCCGGGTGAAACTTCCGCTCACGCTGGCGATCATCCCCAGTCTGCTCGTTTCCGTCCACGACGAGACCTACGCGATCCCGCAGGCGAGCCTCGTGGAGCTGGTCCGGGTGCCGGCCAAGGAGGTCCGAAACCGGATCGAGCGCATCGGATCGGCGCTGGTGATGCGCCTGAGGGGTCGCTTGCTTCCTTTGGTGAAGCTGTCCGACGCCCTCGGAGTGGGCGAGAAGATGTTCCGCCACCCCGAGACGGGAGAATGGATGCCCGATCTTCGCGCCCAGGTCGAGGATCGCCGCGGGCCCCTGGCCAGCGAGACCCGGGACGAACGCGCTCGCCGTGGCGGGACCGATCGCCGCTACCACTCCGACAGCGCGGTCAGCATCGCCGTTCTGTCCGTCGGGCATTTCCAGTACGGGTTGATCGTCGATCGTCTCCACGAGTCGGAGGAGATCGTGGTCAAGCCGCTGGGCCGGCATTTCGCGGGTACGGCATGTTACGCCGGAGCGACCATCCTGGGAGACGGGCGGGTCTCGCTGATCCTCGACGTTCTGGGTTTGAGCCGGCAGTTGAGCCTGCACGAGGTCAGCGGGGCCGAGAAGTCCGCCGCCGACGAGACGCGCGTGCGGGCGCATTCGCGCGATGCGCAGGCGCTCCTGCTGTTCACCATCGCCGAAGCGGAGCAGTTCGCGGTTCCGCTGGCCCAGGTCAGTCGCATCGAGACCATCCCGACGGTTTCCATCGAGACGCTCGGAGGCAAACGCTCGGTGCAGTATCGTGGCGGAAGCCTTCCGCTGGTCGACCTTTCGGAGGTGGCGCGCATCGCGCCGCTTCCCGCCCAGGACTCCTACTTCGTCGTGGTCTTCGCCGCCGGAGGCCGCGAGGTCGGGTTGCTGGTGTCGAGCATCGTGGACATCGCCGACGCCGCCGACGATTTCGACCAGCACACGTTCTGCCAGACGGGCATCCTCGGTTCGTCGATCATCGCGGGGCATACCACCCTCCTGGTGGACCTGTGGGGTGTCGTCCAGGCGCTGCTGCCCGGATGGATCCCCGAACGCGAAGCGCGCGCCGATGCCAAGGGAGCGCGGATCCTGGTCGCCGACGATTCCCCCTTCTACCTCGCCCAACTCACCGGATTCCTGCACGAGCGCGGATACCAGGTGGTGCAGGCCGTGGATGGTGCCCAGGCGTTCTCGAGGCTGGAATCCGAGAAGGACATCGAGATGGTGCTCACCGACATCGAGATGCCCGTGATGGACGGATTGGAGTTCGTGCGTCGCATCCGCGCGTCGGACAGATTCCGGCATCTTCCGGTGGTCGCGGTCACGTCCCTGTCGGGGGACGACGCCGTGGCCCGCGGCAAGGCCGCAGGGGTGGACGCGTACATGGTCAAGCTCGATCGCGAGCAGATCGTCCACACCGTCGAGACGTTCCTCGAGCACGGGAGGCATTGACATGTCCGCCACCAGCCCAGTCTCCACCGGGAACCTCGAGCTCACCGTGTTCGCGGTCGCCGACCTCCTGTGCGCCGTCGAGAACCTGCGGGTGCGCGAGATCTCCGCGATGCGCCCCATGACGCGCGTCCACCAGGCGCCGCCCCACGTGCGCGGCGTGGTGAACCTGCGCGGACAGATCATGACAGTGATCGACCTGGGGGTGCGTTTCGGTCTGGGGCCGGTCCCGATCGAACGCCGCACGCGCATCCTGGTGGTCCCCTCGGGAACCGAGGACATCGGACTCCTGGTCGATGGCGTCGAGGACGTGATGGTCGCCGATCCCTCCGACCTCGAGCCGCCTCCCTCGAACCTGGGGGCGGTTTCGGGTCACTTCTTCCGGCACATCCTGAAGGGTCGGGAGGAACTGGTGGGTCTCGTCGACCTCGATCGCATCCTCGCGGAAACGGCCTGATCCCGGGCGCTGGTGCCTCCACGGGGCCTCAGCGCGCGACCAGCAGCCGCCCGCGCTCCTTGCTTCCGGAGCCCGCAAGGATCCAGGTGTAGACGCCAGGGCGAACGCGCTGGCCCTGGTCGTTGCGCAGATCCCAACGCAGGGCCGGGCCCAGGTCGTCGCCGCGCCAGGATCGTACCAGGGAGCCGTCGGCAGCCAGCACGACCAGACGCATCCCGCGGGGGTCGCCCAGTACCTCGAAACGGATGGGGGTGTCGCCGGTGGAGGGGTTGGGATGGACCTTCCCCATGTTCGCGACCGAAAGACCCGTGGACGTGGCGATGAGGGTGAGCGCGCTGGCAAGATCCAGGGTGCTCCAGGTCGCGTTCAGGGTGTCTCCTCTGAGGCTCGACGACAGGCGGCTCCACGACCCCCCGGCGTGCTCGAAGACGTTGGGACCTTCCAGTCCGGGGAATTCCAGCCGCGCGTCGCGCAGGCGCAATCGGCCCCGGGCGTCGGAAAGCGTCCAGACGGATCCCTTCGAGGCCAGCGCCCGACCGTCGGGGTCGAGGGTGGGGGAGCGGCCCGAATCCAGGACGGGCAAGACGGAATCCGTCATCACTGCGGTTCCGGAGAGCACCTGTCCAGAGGGGAAGACGTACCGGAAGGGGCTTCCGGAAAGGGTGGCGACGGGGGTGGGGGCGCGCTCGAACGAGAGGTGGGCCGACAGGCTGGAGGAACGGTCGGGATTGGCGGCAAGCCTCGAGGTGCCGTCGGATCCCAGGAGCCACCATGACGTGCGCCGCGTCGCGGCGGGGATGAAATGGGTCCCGGGGGCGAGGTCCTGGCGCAGGAATCCCACCGAGGTGGAATCGAAACGCGTCAGGAAGACCCCGTCGTCGGCGACCAGGGTCACGAGGAGGTCGCCGGTCAGGGATGGATCCTTGAGGAACACGAGTTCGCCCCCTTCCAGGGTGCGATCCAGCCAGGAGCCGGCCGCCGGGGCGTCGAGGGCCATCGCGGGCAGAGGGGCCACGGCTGCGTATCGCCAGGGTGCGTAGGGAGGGTTGACCGTCCACAGTGACGCCCAGTCCCGGCGCTTGCCCGCGAGGATCTGGCGCATCCCGTAGCGGATCAGGCTTTCCCGCCACGAAAGGGATCCCGAATGAAGCACGGATTCCATCGTGCCGAGGATGGTGGATCCGTAGGGATCGTCGTTGGCGCGCCGGGAGCGGTCTTCCCATAGGTCGCGGTAGGTGCCGAGTCCGCGTTCGGCGAACAGCCCCATGACATAGAGCCCGTGTCGGTAGGCGAGGGAGGAGGTGCACTCGGGGGCAAGTAGCCCGACCGTCCGGTTCGCGCTGTTGGTGTGCTGGCTGAACAGGGATGACAGGTACGTCAGGTGGTCGTTGATCCCCGGGAGCACGCGCTCTTCCATCGCCACGGCGGAGGTCTCGAACAGGAAGTGCAGGAGGCTGCGCTCGTACCGAAATTGCGCGGCGTGTTGCAGTTCGTGCACGGCGGTGGCCCGCATGGCCGACAGCCAGTCGCTGCCGGAGCGGTAGTCGGTGGCCACCGTTCCGCCGGTCTCCATCGTGTACGACCAACCGGTGCCGATGACCTTCGAGGACAGCAGGATTCCCGACCGTTCGGGGTCGCCTTTGACCGGATTGGCAAGCCCGTAATAGGTGCCCATCCAGTTCCATGAGGAAAGCGCGCGTTCAGGACGACAGAATTCGATCGGATACTTTCCGGAGGGGGTGGCCCCCCCGATCACGAATCCCTTCGCGGCGGGCAAAGGAGTGCGCATCCCCAGA
>JAMIIV010000084.1:0-20061 GCA_035913415.1 Fibrobacteria bacterium
CCACGAAACACGGGGAGACCAGGAACGTGGCGCCGGCGGCCACCGCTTCACCGGCCTCCCGGGCGGTGAGCACGGTTCCCGCCCCGATCTGACAGATTCCGTCGAGCATGTCCCGCAGGCGGCCGATCTGCCGTGCCGCCCCGGGGGTGTTCATGGTCACCTCCAGGAAGCGGATTCCGCTCTCGCGAACGGCCGAAGCCAACTCGCCCAGGGCGGCGTCCGGCGTGTCGCGCAGGATGCCCAGCAGGCGGTCGGTCTTGAGCTCGCGGAGGAACTGCTCCGGGGAGGGGTGCGGCATCGGATCAGTCCAAGCCCGACGAGACCATGCGCTCGTAGAAGAGACGGTAGTTCTCGGCGTCTTCGCCCTTGCGCACGTCCAGGGCTTCCTGGGGGTGCATGTTCAACTGCCCGGCGATCATGTGGGGGATGATGTAGCCCCACTCGTGCCGCTGACGCAGCGGAATGAACTCCTTGGCGACCAGATCCAGCACGGGACGGATGTCGAACTTGGGATTCTTCAGGAATCCCAGCAGCAACTCCAGCGTGCAATTGCCCGCGGCGCGACCCATGCCGTAGACGGTGGCATCCAGGTAGTTCACGTCGTGGATGATCGCTTCGATCGTGTTCGCGAAGGCCAACTGCTGGTTGTTGTGGCCGTGGAAACCCAGCTCCTTGGTCTTGATCCACTGCCGGGCGCGTGCCACCAGCTTGGCGATGTCTTCCTGGTAGAACGATCCGAAGGAATCCACCAGGTAGATCACCTGCGCCTTGGCTTCCTTCTCGCACTGGTCCATGGCTTCGTCGAGTTCCGGACCGCGGTCGCGGGACAGCGCCATGAGATTGATGCAGGTCTCGTAGCCCAGATCGTGGAAACGGTTGGCCATCGCGATGGCCTTGTCGACGCCCTTCACGTAGCTGGCCACGCGCACCATGTGGTACGGGCTCTGGTCGGCTGGCAGCACCGAGTCCATGTCGACACGACCGACGTCGGCCATCACGGAGATCTTCGCGCCGTTTTCGACACCGTTCGTCACGGCGCGGATGTCGTCGTCGGAGCAGAACTTCCAGGGGCCGTACGAGGGATCGGGGAACATCTCGCGGCTGTTCTTGTAGCCGATCTCGAAATAGTCGACGCCGGCGGCCGAGACGCCCTGATAGACCCGGCGCACGAAGTCGACGCTGAAGTCGTGGCGGTTGACCAATCCGCCGTCGCGGATGGTGCAGTCGAGGACCTTGATCTGTTCGCGGTACATGGGCCACTCCGGAAATCGAATAGTGAGATCCGGAAAGTTAGGTCTTAATGATGTTTGCTGCGGTCGGCGCGGAGTCGCCTGGGCTGGGGAGCGTCGTCAGAGCCCTCTCTGTTTCCACAGCATGAGCACAACCGCGCCTCCCTTTCGCTGGTGGTGGGGGAGGCTTGTGGCGGTCGGCGCGGTTGTGTGGGGGAGCGCCGAGTGGGCGTCAGGGGTGGGGGGTTACCAGGGGTGGCCGCCCAGCATAGCGCCCAACACGAGCATGGTGGCGCCTCCGACCGCGAGGACCACCACTTGGATGGGGCTGGTGATCACGTCGAGGGGGATGGTCAGGAACAGCCAGGTGTAGCCTTTCTGGTCGGACGCCAGAGGGGGGCGGACCTCCAGGAGGTGGATGTCCATGTCCATGCGTTGGTCGCGCACGGTGGAGTCGTCGGTGTAGACCAGTCGGGAGTTCCAGCCCACGTGCCAGCGGCGGTGGGTCTCGCCGCGGCCGGGCTCGCGGAGATCGAGGACCAGGAGAGCTGTGCGAAGATTCGCGGAGTCGGAGGGACGGAAGGAGATGCGGGTGTCGGAGACGACCAGGTGCAAGCGCTCGGAGCGCCACACGGAATCGCATTCGTCGGGGCGTTGCTCGCTGAGTCGGGCGTTGGCGAAGTCGAGGTACAACGGTCTGGAGGATGCTTCCAGGAGATAGACGGGCTGCTGGCGGCAGACGCGTTCTCCTGCGATCTGCACGGGAAGCGAGGCGGGCGTCAGTTCCAGCGAGGGGACGCGGGTGATGCGGGATTCGTCCCGGCGGTCGATCTCGTTCACGAGGTTCGACGAAAAACAGCCGCTGAGCAATGTGGTCGCCAGGCCCAGGAGCAAGCCGAGGACGCGTGGTGCCCGGATCATGGCGCGTCTCGTTGAAGTGCGCGCACGTCCAGATCCAGCCGCAACGGGATCGATTCGGTGGGGAGGGTGTCCCGATCCCCGGGAGACAAGGTCAGGTCCAGGTGAAGGATATGTTCTTCGCCCGGCAGCCAGAGCGCTTGCGGGCGCCGATAGGCCAGATGTTCGCAGGGTTGGCTGCTGTGCCCTACCCGCCCCTGACAGGATTCGACGTCCCGCCAGCCGCCACATCCGGCCTCGCACCAGATCCGCTCGAGCCAGACCAAGGGCGGGGTCGAGCCGACCTGGCGAAGTTTCAGGTGCAGGACCCCGTTGTCCGTCCACGTTTGGGGTGGCCTGGCACGTTCCAGAGCCTCATTGAGGAGGTCGGGTACGAAGGAGGACGGCACGGGAGCGGACAGCGTGTCGAACACCTCGAGCGAGTCGCGCAGGCGCAGGTTCAATCGGGGCGAGAAGGTCGGGTTGCCCAGGCAGGGATCGTGATGCAGCACGGCGTCCAGCATGATGCCGGGTGGGAGCAACGGGTCGGTGACGGGGCCGGCGATGCCTTCGCGTTCGCGAGCGTAGGCGTCGAGCGGCCCCATGACCGTGTGGAAGATCCACGAGGCCTGTTCCAGCGGCGGCTCGATCCACAGGAAGGGGATGGAGGTGGACGTTGGACAGGCGGGGATCGAAGGGGGCGAAGACCATGGCTTTCCGTGCCGACGCAGGTCCAGACGGAGGGGCGCTCCAACGCCGTTGGTGACCAGCAGGCAGGCCAGACCCAGGATGCACGGGCCGGCGGTGCGCGGGGTCATGGCAGGGTCAGGATCTCGGTGCCGCTTTCCGTCAGGGCGATGGTGTGTTCGAACTGGGCCGAGAGTTTGCCATCGGCCGTGGCAGCCGTCCAGCCGTCGTCCAGCAGCCGGGTCTTCCAGCCACCCTGGTTGATCATGGGCTCGATGGTGAAGATCATGCCCTTGCGCAGTCGTGGCCCTTGCCTGTCGCGGTAGTGCAGCACGGAGGGCTCTTCGTGGAAGCGACGCCCGATGCCGTGCCCGCAGTATTCGCGCACCACGCCGTACCCTTCGGCGTCGGCGATGTCCTGGATGGCCGCACCCACGTCTCCCAGGAACGCGCCTTCGCGCGCGGCGGCGATGCCCGCGTCCAGGCAACGCCGGGTGGTTTCCACCAGGTGGCGCGCCTCGGGGGAGGGAGTGCCCACGAAGAACGTGGCCGAGCAATCGCCGTGGTATCCGGCAAGAGTGACGGTGATGTCGAGATTGACGATGTCGCCGTCGCGAAGGACTTGGCGGGCCGAAGGCACGCCGTGGGTGACGACCTCGTTGACGGAGGTGCACGTGGAGAACGGGAACGCGCCGGGATCGATCTTGGGGTTGCGCGGATCGGTGGGTTTGCCCGGGTAGTTCAACGGACTGGGATAGGCGCCGTGGTCCAGGATGTATTCCCGGACCAAGGTGTCGATTTCCAGGGTGGAGACTCCCGCCGCGACGAGGCTGCCGGCGTAGTCGAGGGTCCGCGCGGCAAGCTTGCCGGCGGCGCGCATGTGGCGGATCTCCTCCGCGGTCTTCAGTCGGATCATGAAGCCTCCCAATATAGGTCCCCTGGTGGGTGCGATGTTCTAGATTCGGGGGTTCAGGAGGATCCATGTCCGAAGTCCAGAATCTCAGCGCCGTCCTCTCCGGCGTCCAGGTCGCCCTGTTCACCCCGTTGCACCGCGACGATCCCAAGAACCTGCGCAACTCCATCGATCTGGAGAAGGCCGCCGGAATGATCGAGGACCTTCTGGCCGAAGGTGTCGACGGCATCGTGCCCATCGGCACCACCGGACAGAGTCCCACCGTCACCAACGAACAGCACCTCGATTTCGTGCGGTTCGTCATCGAGAGGGTCGCGGGTCGGGCGCGCATCGTGGCCGGTGCCGGATCCAATTGCACGCACGAGTCCGTCGACATGGTCAAGGAGATCCAGGCCATCGCCCCGGGAACTCCCTGCCTGTGCGTCACTGGCTACTACAACAACCCTCCGCAGCAGGGGCTCGTCGATCACTTCGAGACGCTCGCCGACGAAACCGGCGCGCCGCTGGTCCTCTACAACGTCCCCTCCCGCACGGCCTCCTACCTGGAACCGGAAACGCTGCTCCATCTGGCGCGCCACCCGAAGATCATCGGAGTGAAGCAAGCCGTCGACTTCTGGAGCCCCGGGCGGTTCCGGGAAGACACCATCCGCGTGATCGAGGGGTCCCGCGACCTGGACTTCGCCGTCATCTCCGGCGAAGATGACGGATTCCTTCCCCTCCTGGAAATCGGCGGCAAGGGCATCATCACCGCCACCGGCAACATCCCCGAGGCGCTTCGACTGTATTTGCGCCTGTTCCGCACCTTCACGGCGGGGAACCTCGCCGACGCCGCCGAAGCGCGGCGGCTGCTGCTGCCCTTCGTCAAGTGGGTGTTCGCCCGCAAGAATCCGATCCCCCTGGGCACGCTGTTCGGATCGCCGCTCTACCTGCCGCTCGTGGACATGATCCGCACGCCGGACGGAGAGAAGGACGTCGCCGAAATGCTCCAGTGGGCGACCGACGCGGCTCCTTCCTTGCGGAAGTGGCATTGAGTTCCGAAGGCCCCGTCCTCGTCACCGGAGCCGGGGGATTCGTCGGCGGCTGGATGGTCCGTCATTTCCTGGCGCAGGGACGCGAGGTCGTCGCCGGGGTGCACGCCATCCGCCACGACATCGACTTCCCCTGCGCCGTGGAAGTCTTCGATCTCGACGATCCCTCCTCGATCTACACCCTCATGGATCGCCTCCGGCCCACGTCCGTGGTCCATCTGGCGGGCATGGCTTCGCCGCACATCGCCAACACCCGGCCCGAAGCGGCGCACCGCGTCAATTTCCTGGGTACCCTCCGGTTGCTCGAAGCGTGCAAGTCGGTGGGGATCAAGCCCTCGTTCCTCATCGCCGGCTCGGCCACGGTCTACGGCCAGGTCGAGGCCGCGGAACTCCCCTTGAACGAGAGCCAAGGGGTGCGACCCGCCGACCACTACAGCCTCTCGAAGGCCGCCCAGGAAAGCCTGGCACCTCTCTACCAAAGGCAGTTTCCGGTCGTGGTGGCGCGTCCGTTCAACCACACCGGACCGGGGCAGGTCCGCGACTTCGCTCTCCCCGCCTTCGCCTCCCAGATCGCCCGCATCGAGGCCGGGCACCAGGAGCCGGTCATCCGGGTGGGGGATCTCTCCGCCGAGCGGGACTATCTGCACGTGGCCGATGTCGTGGACGCGTACGCTCTTCTCCTGCGCCGGCGCCAGTCGGGTGTGTTCAACGTGTGCTCGGGGGTTGCGCACCCGATGTCCTGGTGGCTCGAAAAACTGGTGGAGCGCGCTCGGGTCGACGTGCGCGTCGAACAGGATCCTTCCCGCGTGTTTCCGCAGGGCAACCCCAGGCTCGCCGGTGACAATTCCCGTCTGCGCGGCCTCGGTTGGGTTCCCACGCGCCGACCGGAAGAAATCGTCGAAGACTTGCTGGAACACTGGCGCCAGAGGATTCCGGCGGAGATGGAGTGAGGTTGCACCTTCGCCGATGGCTTCCCTGGGCCGTGCTGCTGGCGTTGATCGCCGGTGCGTGGTTCGGCTGGGTGCAATTGCGGAGGGCATTCGTCGTCTGGGCCTCCCAGGAACACCGGGTCGGAGGTTGGACCATCCAGGCCATCGGCGGGAGCATCGTTTCCCTCGAGACCGTACGCGCGGATTCCATCCTGGTCTCCGGACCTGCCGCCCGCCTGGTGGTCCGCAATCCCGAACTGTCCTGGTTCCGCCATCTGGGGGCGCCTGCGCACCGGTTTCCCTTCCTGCTGGAACTGCGCGTCGGTTCCCTGAAGGTCGATCTCCAGCCTTCCCCCGAGCGCAGGAATCCGGCGCCACCCGCATTTCCCTCGTCCATCCGGCTTCCCGTCGCCCTGCGTGCGGTGGTGGGAAACCTCGTTGTCCGCCGCGACTCCACCATCGATCTGCGGTTGCGCGATCTGGACGCGGCCTCGGTGGGCGAAGCCGGGTTCGTCGCCTCCTGGGGCAGTCTCCGCTGGGGCAGGATACCCGCGGAAGCCTCCGGCGAACTCGATCTGGATTGGCGTCGCGATTCCGTGCGGGGCGGGGTGCGAACCCTGCTGTCTTCGGGATGCTGCGCCCGGGATTCCCTGTCCCTGGAAGTGGCCCGGCCGTTCGCCAATCTTTTGCTGGGACGCGCCGCGATCCGCGCCCGGGTCGCTTCCCTCGCGAGCTGGAATGAAGTGCTGCCTGCCCTGGTCCGCGTCCCTCGGGTCGAGGACATCCGCCTCGACGCCCAGGTGGTCCAGGCCGCCGGGGGCGTTCCTGGTGCCCGGGTCCAGGCTTCCTTCTCGTCCGACACGGTCCTGTTCCTGCCGGGGATGCGCTGGTCGATCGAGGCCGTGACAGATTCCGCCAACTCGGACCTGCGGGTCCTGGCCCGGGGACGCGAGGGGGTCTCGCTCAAGGTCGATCTCGCCGCCGACACCGACCTTCGCACCGCCCTCGAGCACGATCGATTCTCCGGCAAGGTCGGAGTCCGGGGCATCGGGTTCGACCTCGCGAACCAACCGCACCCCTTCGACGGCGAGGTCGACGTGCAGTCTCTCGGACTCGTCGGCGGCGAGGGTGTCGCCCGACTGGCCTCGGGAAGCGTGGTGCGTGGCGGGGCGGTCTGGAAGGGCCTGCATTGGCACCTCGATGGCCAGATCGCCGCGGCCGAACCCTGGGCGGTCGCCTGGGTGCCGGGGCTGGGCCTCGACGGGGCGCGCGTGACCGGCCGCGACACCGTGGGCGCGGCGCTCTTCCGTGTGATGGGGCAGCGCGCGCGCTACCAGGCCATCGAATCGGACTCGATGGAGGTCGGGGTGAAACTCGCCCTCGACCACATCCGGTTCCCGAAGATCCGGTTGTGGAAGGCGGACAAATCGTGGTCGGGGAACGGGCACGTCTCGTGGAAGAAGACCGAACAAGGGTACGCCTTCGCCTTGGCTCCCGACAGCGGGGAGGGAATGGCCAGGGTCGAGGGCGACTTCCTCGGGCGCGTCTGGGCCGATCTCGAAAGCTTCCCCACCGACGGCCTGCCCATTTCCGATCCCAGGGCACACCTTCCGTATCCGATCTCCGTGACGGGGAGGTTCGAACGACTGCCTCCCACCCGTACGGATTCCGCCTCGATGTCCCTGTCCGCCCGCCTGCTGGCGCGGCCCGCCGGCGACTCCCTGGAGCTGGTGGTCGACGCGTTCCAGAAGGGTCCGATCGCCGAGGTCGTGTCGGCGCGGGCGACGCTCGGCGGAGCGGTCGTCGACGCGGGTCTCCAGGCCAGGAAGGACGCCGCCGGTTGGAGGCTCGACGGGCTTCGGGCATCCTTCACCGAGGTCGACCTGCAGCGGTTCGCCACGATCTGGCCGGGCCTGCCGCTCCTGCGAGGTCGCCTCGAAGGTGCCCTCGCCATGTCGCGCGACGAAGGAGTATCCGCCAACGCGAGGCTGAAAGGGCTGGCGCTGAGTTCCGACCAGGGGTGGACCACGTTGCCGGATCTTGTCGTCTGGGGGGAACGCGACACGCTCCACGTGGGGGGGCACTGGCCCGTCGACGGCCACCAGGACCCGTTCCGCCTGACCCTCTCCGGGATCTTCGAACGCGACCTGGCCTTCCGCCTCCTGGCTTTCCACGGCGACGTCGTGCGCCTGAAGGGCCAGGGTGTCGTGCAAGATCGCAAGCGCCTGCAGGCAGACCTGGTCGCCGAGGGCGGGATCGCGATCCCGGGAACCGAGGCGCGCCTGGACGACATCCTCGTGGTCGGGCAGGTCCGCGGCGAGAAGGGCGAGAAGAGTTTCGACTGGAACGCGACCCTGGAGGGGCGCGAGGGCGTGTTGCGTGCCTTGAAGGGCCTGCCCCTGCGGTCGCGGTTCTTCGTGCGCGCCGATGCCGGGGCGGTCCATCTCGATTCCCTGAGCCTGCGTGGGGACAGGGCGGGAGAACTCGACTTCCGGGGACGATTCGATCTGGCCACCAAGGTGCTGGTCGGAAAGGGGAAGGCTCGCGACTTCCGGCTCGATCTGGGGGAAGGCAAACAATTCCGGCTGGGAGCCATGGACCTGTCCGCCGGGGCGGATCAGAAGCTGCGGGCCCAGGTGTCCGATCTTTCCTGGCAGCAGACCTGGGGCACCAAGGGGGGGCTGTGGATCGATGTCGACAAGGCCCAGTTGGCGCTGGTCCAGGCGAAGGATTGGCGGAAACTGGAAGGACAGGTGCAGGTCGAGAAGCTTCTGTTCACCCGCGACCTGGCCGACCCCAAATCCCTCCTGGCATCGGCGGGTGACGCCCTGACCGGCGCTTCGGCGGCCGACGCCCGGACGGCGTCGCGGACCCGACAGGCTTCCATCCCGTTCCTGCTCGATCTTCGGGTCTGGGGTGGAGGAGACAGCGTGCGGGTCCGAAACAATCTCGCGCAGGCCTCGCTGGCCTTCGATCTTCAGGCGACCGGCCCGATGGATGCGATGCTGCTCAACGGCACCCTCGACGCGGATCCCGAAGGCGCGTCGTTCGGGTACCTGGGCAAGACGTTCCGGCTCGAGGAGTTCCACGCCGAGTGGAATGTCGCGCCGCCCTTGTCGGGCAAGTACACGCTCGAGGGGGCGCGCCCCATCCTGCAGACCTGTCCCGACGCCCTGGAACGGGATCGAAACGGCGCCGTGGCCACCACCTCGACCGATTCGTGCAACCTCAAACTTTCTTCCGAAGGGACGTTGTCCGAGCCCCGTCTGCGGCCTTTGACCTCCGACTGCGGTTCGGGGGGAGCCGACGAAGGAGCCGTCCAGGCGGCCATCGCCCTGGCGCGCGATTGTTATCCCCAGGAGACAGGATCCGGAAACACCAGCATCGGCGGTGCCGCCCGATCGACCGCGATCGACATCGGGGTGCAGCTCGGGGTGGGACAGGTCAACGACGTGTTGCGCAAGCAGTTGCTGCGGCAGCGCGAAGGGGGAAAGGTCTTCCTTCCCGACAGCGTGGCGGTCACGGACGTGCCCGTCGGAGGCGCGCGGGATCAGTTGGGTCTGCTCGCGTTGTACCGGCTCTCCGACCACCTCGACGCCGAAGGCGAGTACCGTCACACCTTCGTCCAGACCTCCACGGCGCGCGGCTCGGCGGTCACCACCCTCGCCGACGACTACTCGTTGCGCCTGCGCTGGCGCCCGCCCCTGATGTGGATCGAGGAGTCCCGCATCCAGCAACGATTGCGCGATCATCTCGTGTTCCAGGTGGAACTGGGCCAGGGTCTGGACGAACGGTCCCAGCGCGAGACCACCATCCGTCCCTCCATCCGCTATCGTTGGGAGTTCTGGTGATGGACGTTCCGCGCCTTCTCTCCCTGCTGCTGCTGCTTGCTCTGGGCAGCCGCGCCGACGTGCGCCTGGAAATCCCCGATCCCGGATCGTTGGGGCGGCGCGCGATCGAGGAGCTCGCTTCGGCTCCGGACGATCTGGCGCGCCTGCCGCGCGACGAACGCGAATCCTGGGGCTCGCGCACGGCGGGGGCCGTGGTGTCCGCGGCCCGGGCGACGGGGCACCTCGAAGCCGAGTGCCGGATCGAATTCCTGTCGCTGGACAGCGCGGGTGACGCGGCGAGGGTCCTGGTGACCTTCGTCGAAGGCCCTCGCTACCGCTTCACCCGGCCGATCCTGCAATTTCCCGGTGATTCTGGTCCCGGAAGACCACCGGAGCGGAGCCTTCCCGTGCGTCAGGGCGACCCCTACGACCAGGAGCGGGTTTCCGAACTGCTCCAGAACGTCACGGAATTCTACCGGCGCCGAGGCTGGCTCGACGCGTCCGTGACCCCGGCGGTCCGCGTCGACACCGCGACGGATTCCGTCGAGGTGGCCGTCGATGTCGTGCCGGGCCGGGCGGCCGTCTTCGGCGGATTCCGGGCGACGTTCGAGGGCAAGCACCTCACCGATCCCGGGTTCCTCGAAGACCTGTGGGGCACCGAACCCGGCGACACGATCCGCTCCGAAGGTTTGTCCCGGTTCAATCGCAAACTCTACCGCACCCGGTTGTTCTCGACGGTGCGCCTCGATCGCCACTTCTCGGAGGGGGATTCCGGCGCGACCGAGGTGGAGGTGGTGTTGAAGGAGCGCGCTCCGGGAGTCGTGGAAGGCGCCATCTCGTGGGAGCCCACCTTCGGTTGGGGGCTGGAAGGGCTCATGCGCCACCGCAACGTCCTGGGGCGTTTCCACGAATTGTCCATCCTGGGCAACGTCGCCGAACGTGAACAGCATCTGCGCGGCGGCTACGCCACGCCGTTGTTCCTGGGAAGCCCGATTTCCCTGGACTACGGTCTGATGGTCCGCCAGCAGGCGGCGGGTCTGGTCGACGAGAAGGTGGCGCGGGAATTCTCCCTCTCCAGCGAAGGCACGTTCTCGTACCCGCCGGCCAACTGGGCCAGCGTCTCGTTGTCGCTGAACACCGAGCGGCTGACCAAGACCTACTCGACCGGACGATCCAAGGTCCAGTACCAGTACGCCGCGATCGCCGGCGGCGCCCTCGATTTCCGCGACGAGCCCTTCGATCCGGTCTCCGGCTGGACGGTCCGCGCCGTGGTGGGCAACGGAGGTCAGTTCGGGTTCGATTCCACCTACACCTGGGTGCAGAGCCAGGGGAAAGCCTGGGTTCCGCTGTTCTGGCGGTTCCTGTCGGCCGGGGCCCTGGAAGGGGGGCGGTTCCTGAACTCCACCACCGTCGACGGGGCGGGAATCTTCTGGCAGGGCGGGAGCCGTTCGGTGCGCAGCTACCAGTTCAACGAGGCGAAGGTCGAGCCTCCCGAAGGCGTGGCCCTGCGTCCGCGCTACGTGCGGGCGTCGGGGGAACTGCGACTCAACCTGCCGTGGAACGTCCAGGTGGTGGGATTCCAGGACTGGGCGCGCCTGTGGAACGACGGCGAAGAACCCGACTTCGAAGATCTCTCGAAGGCCTGGATCGGGTATGGTGGCGGTCTGCGCTACCGGATTTCGTTGCTGTCCCTGCGTTTGGACTACGCCCTGGGGCGGGGACCCGAACGCTGGTCCTTCGATCTGGCGCAAGCGATCTAGGTTCCAGTCGGCGCGCAGGGGCGTTGCGGTCGTGTTGCGTCGGTTCCAGTCGTGTTGCCAACGCCCGCGATGGGCGCAATCGTGGGCATCCTTGAGACAATGTCCAAGGCTTTTCCCGATCCATTCCTTCCCCGCCTGGCGCGCTTGGCCTTGCGGTTGTGGGGCAGGGAACACCTGGTGCCCTTCGTCGAGGGACTCTCCGCGTTGGGGCGTCCGGCGCGCGTGGCCTTCCCGCCCGAACTGCTGGAGCAAGGCGTGGCGCTGGCCCTCTCGGGCATCTCGAACACCGTGGCGATCCAGGGCAATCCCGATTGGATCTGGCCCCGGTGGGTGGAACGCCAGACGGATCCCGACGCGAGCGAATTCGTCCCGACGGGACTGAACGTCCTGACCACGAACGTCACGGGTCGGAACTGGACCTCCATCGGCCTGGAGGGCTCGCCGCGCGAGGCCATGGTCGATCCGGTCGGCATGTTGACCCCGGGTGCCTGGGGGTGGTCCATCCTGCCGTGGTTGCGGGTCGACGGACGGACCCTCGTGCCCTCGCTCATGGACGGAATCCGTCAAGATCCGGTGCCGGGGGCGTGGTCCTCGGTGCGCTCGCACTGGGCGGACGGGCGGGTGTCCTGGACCTGGACCTGGGAAGCGGTCGAGCTGGAAGGCGAAGAAGGCGTGCTGCTGCGCCAGCAGGTCCAAAACCAGGGCGACGAGGTCGCGCACCTGGATCTGGGCATCGCCTTGCGGCCTTGCAACGTCCTGGCCATCGGACACGTCAACCGGCTCTCCTTCCGCGACCGGGTGTGGAAAGTCAATGGCCGCACCGCCTTGGTGGCCATCCAAGCCCCGACCCGCTCGCTGGTGTCCGATCGCCACCACGGCGACCCGTTGCGCGATCCCGCGGCGGGTCTGGATCTGCCGCGGCTGACCTCCCGCTCCGGCATCGCCACGGGGCTTTCGTCCTGGGAGTCCTTCCTCGCGCCGGGGGAGTCCCACGCCATCGATGCATTCGTTCCCCTGGACCCGGGCGCCGGGGCCTCTTCGCGATTGCGGCGCATCCAGGGACGCGGCGTGGCCCACGCCCGCGAGCGGATGACCGCGCGTCTGCACGACGACCTGGCCCGGGGAGCCAGGATCACCGTCGCCGACGAGCGCCTCCAGCGCGCCGTCGACGCCCTGCGAGCCCGCCTGCATGTCTTCGACGACCAGGACCGGTATTCGCCCGGGACGTTCCTGTACCACCACCATTGGTTCCGCGACGCGGCTTTCCTGACGTTGGGCTTCGAGAACATGGGGCTGGGCGAGCGCACCGCGGCCAAGTTGGAGCGCTACCCGCACCGGCAGGCGCGCGACGGACTGTTCCGCAGCCAGACCGGGGAGTGGGATTCCAACGGCCAGGCGCTGTGGACCCTGGGGTTGCACGTGCGCCGCGGCGGCGATCCGGCCCGCGCCGACAGAATCTGGAAGAGCGTGATGCGGGGCGCCGCCTGGATCCAGGAGGCGCGCCGCCCGGACTCCGATCAGCACGTTCCGCACCGGGGCCTGCTCCCTGCGGGTTTTTCGGCCGAACACTTCGGGCCCAACGACCACTACTACTGGGACAATTTCTGGGGCATCGCGGGTCTGGACCAGGCGGCTTGGATGGCGGGGGTGCTGGGGCGCGACGCCGACCGCAGGCGCCTGGAGGCCATGCGCGACGACTTCCGCATCGACCTCGCCGCGGCGCTGCGTTGGGGAATGGAGCGCGGCGAAGGAGCCTTGCCCTGTTCTCCCTACCGCAGGGTGGACGCGGCCGCGGTGGGCAACATGGTGGCGATCTCCCCGCTGGGCGTGGTTTCTCCCACCGACTCGTGGGTGGGCCCAACGGTCGATTTCCTCGTGGAACGCTGTTTCCGCAAAGGCCTGTTCTTCCAGTCGATCGTGCACACCGGCCTGAATCCCTACCTGTCCATCCAGGTCGCCAGGGTTCTCCAGGCGCGTGGAGACGTGCGCCTGGAGGGCGTGGTGCAGGCGCTCATGGACGCCGCCACCCCCACGTGGTGCTGGCCCGAAGCCATCCATCCGGTTTCGGGAGGTGGATGCATGGGCGATGGAGACCACGGCTGGGCCGCCGCGGAATTCCTTTCGTTGGCGCGCGACCTCCTGGTGCGCGAGGCACCCGAAGGCTTGCTCTTCCTGGACGGCGCGCCGGCCTGGTGGTTTCGCTCCGGTCGGCCGTTCGGGATCGACCGTGCTCCCACCGACCATGGCGAGATCGACGTGCGGGTGGTTCCCGACGACGATTCGGTGCGCGTCGAGTGGCGCCGCCGCCGCGCCGCGCACCAGGAGGACGCTCCGGTCTTCCTGTCCCTTCCCGATTCCGAGGGGGGCCGAAGACGACTTCCCCTGACGGGGGATTCCGGCCAGGTCCGGATCCCTCTCCACGATCTACCCTGAGGACACCGCGATGAGAAGCGAATTCCGCCGAAGCGTCGTCGACGAGCTGGAGAACCTGCTGTTGCGCTCGCAGAGCCTGGTCCCTCCCGACGAACGCCTCGCTATCGATCTGCACTGCCACGACCACCACTCCGATCGTCCCGACGAACGCTTGGGACGCATGCTCGGGGTCCCCGAGACGTGGGTCACCACCGAACAGTTGCTGCGCACCCTGGAGTCCAACCGCACCGACCTGGTGACGGTCACCAACCACAACGACGCCCGCACCTGCTGGGACCTCCTGGAGTCCGGGCGCGACGTGCTGGTGGGGGCCGAGTTCTCCTGCACCCTACCCGACTTCGGCGTGGGCATACACGTGCTCACCTACGGATTCACCTCGCAGGAAGAGGAACGCCTCAAGTCGTTGCGGCAGGACGTGTATCGCTTCGTGGACTACTGCAACGAGCGCGACCTGGTCACGGTGCTGGCCCATCCGCTGCAGTTCCATTCCCCCGGAGGCCTGCCCCCGATGGAGGTGATGGACCGCCTGGGGCTTCTGTTCGAGCGGTTCGAGGTGGTCAACGGCCAGCGCGATTCCTGGCAGAACGCCCTGACCGCTTCGTGGGTCGAAGGCATGGGCGAGGAGGAGATTCGCGCCATGGCCCGGCGCGCCCGCCAGAGTCCCGACCTGTTCGTGCGCGACCCCTGGCGCAAGGCGATGGTCGGCGGTTCCGACGACCACATGGCCATGTTCGCCGGCAGCACGGGCACCTACCTGCGCGCGCCCGGCCTCGCCGCGGCTCGCAAGTCGGGACGGAAATTGTCGGAAATCGCTCTGGAGGCCCTGCGGCGCGGCGAGTGCGCTCCGTACGGAGGCAACAACCAGGAAGAGAAACTGGCCGCGGCCCTGCTGGACTACTTCTGCCAGGTGGTCCTGAACATGGAGGATCCAGGCCTCCTGCGCATGCTGCTGCACAAGGGCGAGCCTTCCGAGAAGGCGCTCGCCCTGGCGGTGGCCAACGGTGTCTTCGAGCTGCGCCGCCACAAGACCACCATGAGCTTCCTGCGCGTGGTCCACGAAGCCTTCGCGGGCAAGTCGCCAGGCTTGGCCGCGCGCCTCTTGACCTCGCGCGATTTTCGCCCCTTGCTGGGCCACTTGTCCGACATCGCCGCAGCACGGCGCAAAGGGTCGCGCGACCTCGCGCGGGTGGTCGATACCGCTTTGCCGGGCATCTTCCGTCACCTGGGTGAGTTGCTTGCCCGGCGTATCCAGGGGCGCAGTGGCGATCTCGAATCGTTCCTGGCCGGGGAGCGGGCCGAACCCGCCACCCTGCTCGAACGTCTGGAACTTCCCGCCGACCTCCGCCGGCTGGTGGGAGGTGCGCGTCGCAAGAAGAGCACCGGTGGTGTTCCCGGATTGGGAAAACTCGTCGACGGCTTGCCGTATCCTCTGCTCTCCGCGCTGGTGGTGGGCGGGGCATCGTTCGCCGCCACGCGTGTGCTGCACGAAAAACGCCCCTTCCTGGACGCGTTCGCCGAGCGGCTCGGCAAACTGCGCCATCCCCACCGCGCGTTGTGGCTCACCGACACCTTCGAGGATCGCAACGGGGTGTCGTCGGCGCTGCGGGCTCTGCTGTCGGAAATCCGCGACCGCGACCTGCCGATCGACCTGTGCGTGGTTTCGGACACCCTCGTGGAAGAGCCCCACCTGCGCGTGCTGCGCCCCATCGCGACCTTCGAGAGCAAGGCCTATCCGCAACCGCTGCGCGTGCCCGATCTCATGGAGGCCCAGAAACTCTTCGCCCGCGGCGGCTACGATCGGCTGGTCTGCTCGACGGAAGGCCCCATGGGGATGGTGGCCTTGTTCCTCAAACACGCCTTCGAAGTGCCCGCGTGGTTCTTCGTGCACACCGACTGGATGGACTTCGCCCGCACCAACCTGGCCTGGGACCGCGCGGCACTGTCGCGCCTGCGCCGGATCCTGCGGGCCTTCTACCACGCCTACGACGGGCTGTTCGTGCTCAACGCCCAGATGCGCGACTGGTTCGCGGGCTCGCAGATGAACGTCCCACGCGAGCGCCTGCACGCCACGGCCCACTGGGTGGAAGACGGATTCCGTCCCGTCGTGGCCGAGCCGTCCGAGGTCTTCCCCGGGTTGCGCCCGGGTGAGACGGTGCTGCTGTATGCGGGGCGCGTCTCGGCCGAAAAGGGCGTGTCCGACCTCGCCGTGATCCTGCGCCGGGTGCGCGAACGCATCCCCGGCGCGCGGTTGGCCGTGGCCGGGACGGGGCCGGCGCTCGATGACCTGCTGCGGGCGGTCCCCGACGCCATCGCGCTGGGGTGGTGCGACCGGGCCTCCCTGGCCCGCGCCTATTCCGCCGCCGACATGCTGGTGCTCCCTTCGCGTTTCGATACGTTCGGGTGCGTGGTGCTCGAGGCGATGGCCTGCGGCCTGCCGGTGGCGGCCTACGCGGTCAAGGGTCCTCGCGACATCGTCGAGCCGGGGCTGTCGGGGATCCTCGCCGACACCGCCACGGAAATGGGGGGGCGCATCGCCGACACGCTGGAGGATCCGCGGCGCATGGCGGTCCTGCGCCACGGGGCGCTGGAGCGGGCCGAGTCGTACCAGGCCGAACCCATCCTGCGGGCCCTGTTGGGCGACCTCGGTCTGGGCGACGAGCCGATGCGGCGCCTGCCCAAACGGGATGCACCCGACACGAACCTGTTCGCCGAGATCATGGACCTGGTGCAAGGAGGATGATGGCCCGTCGCCGCCGGGGAGCCGGAGGCGACAGAATGTGTCAATTCTCTTCCAGGTGCCAGCCGCGTTCGCCGTGGTCGGCGTAGTCCAGGCCGTTGATCTCCTCTTCCAGGGCGGGGCGCAGACCCAGGGTCCATTTGGCGATCGCGACCGCGGCCAAGGTTCCCACCAGCGACACCGCGACCACGATGGCCATCGCCGTCGCCTGGCCGGCCACCAGCTTCCAGCCCAGGAGGCCTCCGAGGTTGGCCTGGAGGTTGGGGTTGATCACCACCGAGGCAAAAACCGCGGTCAGCAGGGTGCCCACGGTGCCCGCCACGCCATGCACGCCGAAGGTGTCCAGCGCGTCGTCGTACTTCAGCCAGTGCTTGACGCGCATGGACATGAAAAACGACACGCCGGTGGCCAACACGGCGATCAACACGGCCGAGCCGCTGGAGACGAAGCCGGCGCCCGGGGTGATGGCGACCAGGCCTGCCACGATGCCCGAGCAGAATCCCAGCACGGTGGGTTTGCCGTGGATGAGCCATTCCAGAGCCGGCCAGAGCAGGCTCGCGGCCGCGGCGGCCAGGGTGGTGGCCACGAACGCGTTGGAGGCCACGCCATCGGAGCCCAGGGCCGAACCGACGTTGAATCCGTACCAGCCCACCCACAGCAGTCCGGCGCCCGTCATGGCCAGCACCATCGAGTGGGGAGGCATGACGTCCTTGCCGAAACCCTTGCGGGGCCCCAGCAGCCACACCAACGCCAGGGCAGACCATCCCGAGGCCATCTCGACGGCGAACCCGCCGGCGAAGTCCAGGGCCTTGATGGGGGCCGTGGCGTTCCAGACCCCGTTGAAGATTCCGTCGGCCGACCAGGCCATGTGGGCGATGGGGATGTAGACCAAAAACAGCCACAGGATGGAGATCAAGGTCATGGCCCGGAAGGTGATGCGCTCGGCGGCGGCACCCACCAGCAGGGCCGGCGTGATGATCGCGAACATCAGTTGGAACATCGCGAACACGTTGTGGCTCACCCATGGGGAATAGGTGGTGTTGGGCTCCGGGCCTACACCCCGGAAAAATGCCCAGTCGAGCCCTCCGATGATCCCGTTGCCCGGCGAGAAGGCCAGGCTGTAGCCCACGGCCCACCAAAGCAAGGTGACCACACCCGTGATGCCCATGCACTGGGCGAGGATGGCCAACACGTTCTTGGAACGCACCAGGCCACCGAAGAACAGGGTCAGACCGGGCAGGGTCATGAACAGCACCAAGGCGGCCGAGACCATGAGCCAGGTATTGTGTCCGGGCCCCGGCCCGCGCACCCGACTATCCCCATCGTCCACCCGGGCCGTGTTGTTCACGTAGGCTTCCAGGTCGGCAAGCCGTTGGAGTACCGCCGAGTCCACCACAACCGTGGCCGGGGCGGCCGCAGACGCGGTGGGTGCCGGGATCGGTTGGGCAGAATCGGGGGGCGCCGCGACAACGGCACCCGAAGACAGGATCAAGCAGAGCGACAGGCCCCCCAGGGCCCGGCGCAAAAGTCCGGACATGTGCGCTTCCTTCACGAGAGTATCCTGACAAATGTCAGTTGTTTGGCGACATTTAGCAAATATTGGGCCGAAGTGGAATGGCTGCATTCGTATCAAGTGAAGATTTGACTTTATGCTGAATTGTTACTGAATTGTCTTTGAATTTGTCAAAATATGGCGAGTGTATTTCCGTGAGGGAAAGTGGGGAGGTTTACCGAACATCGGGTATTGGGCGTCGTAGGGAAAAGGGCCCTGAATGCAAGATGCAGGAGTCTATTTTTGGATCTGGAAATCCTTTCGTGAGGAGTGGTTCCTCAGGTCAGGATTCGAGGTGCCAGACCATGCACGGATCCGAGTTCCTGTCCCCCTTGTGGGCCCTCCCCTTTTTCGGCCTTCTGCTCTCGATCGCCATTTTCCCGCTGGCGGCGCCCCACTTCTGGGAAAAACACCTCGGGAAGATCGCCCTCGGGTGGGGGCTATCCTTCTGGCTTCCGTTCGCGGCCGTTGTCAACGGGCCCGTCGCCTTCTCGTCTGTGTTGCACACCTTCTTCCTCGACTACGTCCCGTTCCTGATCCTGGTCTTCGGGCTCTACGTCACCGCGGGTGGTCTGATGGTCGGCGGCTCCCTCGCCGGAACCCCCTTGCGCACCACGGGGCTGTTGGCTGTGGGTGCGTTCCTGGCCAGTCTGGTCGGCACCACCGGGGCGTCCATGGTCCTGATCCGGCCGCTGGTCCGCGGCCTGTTCGCGCGCAAGTACAAGGCCCATAGCGTGGTCTTCTTCATCTTCCTGGTGTCCAACATCGGTGGCTCCCTCACTCCCATCGGGGATCCCCCTCTGTTCCTGGGATTCCTCAAGGGTGTGCCCTTCTTCTGGACGCTGAAGCTCTTGCCGATGATGCTCTTGTCCACGGGTCTGCTGTGCGCCCTGCACTTTGCCATCGACACCTATCTGTGGCGCAAGGAGGTTGCCTTGGCCGGAGGATCCATCGACACCGGGCGCGAGCGTTTCCAGTTGGCCGGCAAGGCCAACGTCGCGTATTTGGCCGGCATCGTCGGGGCCGTGATCGTGTCGGGCCTTCTGGGTCACATCGAAGCCGGGCTCACCCTCATGGAGCCCAGCGCGGCGGCTCCCCACGGGTTGCACCTGACCTGGGTGGGCATCGCCCGCGATGCGGTCATCCTGTCCCTGGCATGGCTTTCCATGCGCACCACCTCCCGCGAGGTGCGCGAGGCCAACAACTTCACCTGGGGACCGGTCCAGGAAGTCGCCAAGCTCTTCGCCGGCATCTTCGCCTGCCTCATCCCCATCTTGCTCATCCTCCACCAGGGGGAACACGGCGCGTTTGGATGGGTGCTTTCATCGGTCCGCGATCCGGCCCACTACTTCTGGGCCGCAGGCGCCCTCTCCAGCTTCCTCGACAACGCTCCCACCTACCTGCTGTTCTTCGCGGTGGCCGGCGGCGAATGCATCAACTGCAAATACAACTTAGCACAAGCTCTTGCATCGGAAAGTGCTTCGTGGTGTTTCAAATCAATATTGAACCGCGCGCAGCAATCGCTGAGTTTGTTGGGTGCATAACCCAGACTTCGGGAAATTTTCACCGTACAATCCCAATTTTTATGCAGAAATAATCCTTGTGAAGAAAGTCCGTAATGTGCTATACATTGTCGTAGTACGCTGCGGTCGAAACTTTCATTATGTGCCACTATTTTCCTGTGCAATAAACGTTTATATATTTCTACATATTGCTCATCAAAGGTGCCGACGTCTTGTGTATGAGCCGGTGTGATGCCGTGTACGCGAATATTATGATACGAATAAAAATTATGTGGCGGTTGTATGAGTGTATAAAACTCATCTGTGATGACATCGTGCTCCACCGTTACAATGCCTACCGCACAGGCTGAGTGTCCGTGTGAGGTGGCTGTTTCAAAATCAATAGAAGTGAAGGTCATTAAGTTGTAAAGATAAAAAATCGAATACAATTATTTGATCCCATTATTGAAGATTCAATCTATTTATTTACATCTGGTATTTAGTTATTTAGTATTTTAATGAAGTATAGAGTTATTTATGAAATACAACATAATAATTATTTTG
>JAMIIV010000085.1:0-4096 GCA_035913415.1 Fibrobacteria bacterium
CCATGGCTGGATTCGACGAGAAGATCCCGATGGGATTCGTGGAGGGCATGAACAACAAGATTCGCACCATCCAGAGGAGGGCCTACGGCATCCGGGACGAGGAGTACCTGAGGCTCAAGATCCTGACCACAGGCCTACCCCCATGGTAGGGCAGGGACAGGTCCCGTCAGGATTTCACCCACACGAAACCGTGAAGAGCCAAAATGTTGTTCTGGATCCTGATCTCGGCCTCGATCGGATTCTCCGAGAACCCCATCATCCAGACGAAATTCACCGCCGACCCGGCGCCCATGGTCTGGAACGACACGGTCTTCCTGTATACGAGCCACGACGAAGACAACGCCACCGGAAACGGGGGCTTCCAGATGAAGGACTGGATGCTCTACACGTCGACCGACATGGTGAACTGGCGGGACCGTGGTGTCGTCGCTTCGCTCGCGAACTTCAAGTGGGGCCCCCAGGCCAACGGTGCCTGGGCTGTCCAGACGATCCGACGCAACGGCAAGTTCTACCTGTACGCCCCCCTCCACGGCAAAGGCATCGGGGTGCTGGTCGCGGACAGTCCCTACGGACCTTTCGTCGATCCGCTCGGCAAGGCCTTGGTCGCCGACGACCCTTGGAAGTACATCGATCCTTCGCCGTTCATCGATTCCGACGGACAGGCCTACCTCTACTTCGGGAATCCCGATGCCTGGTGGGTGAAGCTCAACCCCGACATGATCTCGAGGTCGGGGACCATCGGCTTGGTTCCCCGGCTCAAGACCTACCAGGAAGGTCCCTGGATCTACAAACACGGAAACAACTACTACCTGGCCTTCGCCTCGACCTGTTGCCCCGAAGGCATCGGGTACGCGATGAGCTCCAGTCCCACCGGCCCCTGGACCTACAAGGGATCCATCATGGACGGAAACTCGAGATCGTCCGGCAACCATCCCGGCATCATCGATTTCAAGGGGAAGTCGTATGTGTTCGGCTTCAACTACGCGATTCACTACTCGCTGGTCACCGATCAGCGGGAGCGGCGATCCATCACTCTTTCCGAGATGAAGTACAACGCCGACGGAACCATCCAGAAACTCCCTTGGTGGGGGGGCGACATGCCTTCGGCGTCCAACGTTTCGCCTGTGGATTCCTTGAACCCCTACGTCCAGACCGAAGCCGAGACCATGGCCTGGTCGAAGGGCGTGAAGACGGAGCCGTGCAGCCAGGGAGGCATGAATCTCGCCAGTCTCGAGAACGGCGACTTCATCAAACTCAGAAGTGTGGATTTCGCGCAAGGCGCCGCATCCTTCGATGCGCGCGTGGCCTCGGCCAACAGCGGCGGGAACATCGAAATCCGCCTGGACAGCGAAACGGGCAAGCTGGTCGGGACCTGCGCCGTCACGGGGACCGGAGGCTGGCAGACGTGGACGACGAAATCCTGCGCGGTCGACGGTGCCTCCGGTGTGCACGACCTCTTCCTGGTCTTCAAGGGCGGGAGCGGATTTCTCTTCAATCTCGACTGGTGGAAGTTCAAGCGCATCCCCACGGCCGTGGAGCGCCAGGAGAGAAGCGTCGAAATCGAGGACGCAAGCTGGAATCGAGCCACAGCGGAGCTGGTGATCCGCACGTCTTCGCCTCAGGCGTCGGTCGAGCTGGTTTCGGCCCAGGGCGATGTCCGGCCATTGGGAGCCGGGAGCTTGGTGCGCCTCGAGACGCGGGGAATCCGACCCGGTCTCTACATCGTGCGGGTCCGACAAGGTGGTGCGATGAAAACTCGGAAAGTTCTCCTGAACATGTGAGGTCAGCGCCTCCGGTGTCAGTCCGATCCGGAGCCAACCCGGGCCGAAGGTTTGTCGGATTGGCAACGCCCCGTAAACGAATCGGAGGCCGTCCCTTCCCGCGGTGGGGTTAGGTTGGGTCCATGGAGATCGGCTTCGACTACGACGACTATCGCGAGGTCCTGAAGGCCGCTTTCGATTTCCGTAAAGCCACGTCTCCCCAGTTCTCGTACAAGGTTCTTGCCGACCTCCTCGGGATCGACACCGCGGGCACCTTCCGCGTCCTCAACAAGGAGCGGCACCTTCCCGCCCGATGCGTGTCTCGCGCGATCGATTTCCTTGGCCTGACAGGTCGCGCCGCGGAATACTTCGTGCTCATGACCTCGTACGGTCGCGAGCAGCGCAAAGGGGCCCGTCAGGAGATCCTCGCCAAGGCGATGGAGCTGCGCGACGTCCCCCGCCGGCACCTGAAAGACGAGGAACTCGCGTTCTTCCGCGATTGGTGGGTTGTGGCGGTCCGGCTTGCCGTCGAGGTCCTCGAGGGGCGCGCCGTCCCCGAGGAGATCGCCTCCCGCATCGTTCCGCCCGTCAAACCAGACGACGTGCGCGCGGCGCTGGATCTCCTGCTCTCGCTGGGGATCGCGCGGAAAGCGCAGGCGGGCAAGCTCCGCATCGTCGACCAGCACCTCACCGTCGATGGCGAGAACGGACGAAGGGCCGTGGCCGACTACCAGCGGAAGATCCTGGAGCTGGCGGCCGAATCGGTGGACCGCTTTCCTCGGGAGCTCCGCGACATCTCCACCCTCTCGGTGACGGTCGACGCACCCGCCTTCGATGACATCCGGGGAATCCTGAAGGACTGCCGTCGGCGCATCCAGGCACGGGTCGCCGATGTCCTGGAGCCCGACCGCGCCCTGCAGGTGGCGTTCTCGATCTTCCCCCTCGTCCCCGCCGCGAAGGACGAAAAATGACCACCATCGGACGGATCGGATGGGGACTCGCCGCCGCCCTTGCCATCACCTCCTGCAGCGCGGATCGCTCGGCGGGAGGATCGGTCGAGACCGAGAACCTCACGGCGCTCGTGGTGAACATCGATTCCATCGCCCCTCTCTCGATGCGCGAGGGCCAGCTTCCCGTGGTGGCCACGGTGCGCTTGGATTCCCACAACTTCGACTTCGATCGGGGGGGGCGAGGGGGCGAACATCTCGTGGTCGAAAGGCTCGACGGATCCCCGCTTCCCTTTGCGATCCGACGCTGGGAGGCCGCGGGAAAATGGGCGCGTGTGGAGATTCGCGTCGAAGGGGAGCTGTTGCGCAAGGGATCGCACTTGCGCCTGCGAGCGGACGATCTGCAAACCTCGAAGTCCGACTCGACGACGGTGTGGGCGTGGATTCCGCGCGACCTGCGGGAACGGTGGACCTCGGTGCTGGTCGACGATTTCGAACACGGCGATACCCGCAACCTCCTTCCTCTCCGATCCGCCTGGTACACCAAGCAGGTCGATTCCGCGAGAATCTCGGCGCCCACCCTGGTCCCTGCAGATGGAGGGCGAACCGGCACCGTAATGCGCTTCGATTACACCGCCCTGCCGAACGTGCCTGGATACGTCTTGCTGGGGACCACCTTGGCATCTCATCCCGTGAACTTCGCGAGTCTGGACTCGATCGTGTTCTGGGCCCGTGGCAGCGGTGTCCTTTCGGTCTCCCTGGACCATCAGTTCCCCGGTGGCGGAGCCACCAAGGCCTGGATGCACAACGACCTCGACTCGACATGGCGGCGGTGGCGCGTGCGGCCGACGGACTTCGACGCGCCGGCGGAAAGTGGAGGCATCGTGGGGTGGGCGAACGTCCACGATTCGGTCACCACCCTCTCCCTTTTCGCTTCGGTCAGCGGCACTGTGATGCTCGACGACATTCGCTTCTACGGCATGCAAGACGACGACTTCCGATAGCCAAGCCCGAACGGTCGGATTCCTGGCCAAACCAGAGGAATCGTGGACTCAGTACGAGCGCACTTTGCCCCTTTCGAGGTTCATTATTGTTTTCTGCTTGGGAGTCGAAAGCATGTAGTCACCATCGCATGACGGCGATTCATTGGTACGACTACCCGAGTCTTATGCTGTAAATCAGTTTGAAACTGGAGATATCTCGTCACACTTCTGGCTATCTAGAAAGAGTGTGCATACGTACTGGCTGCTCTTGTCGTGATATATATATTTGAAGTCCACGCCACGTTTAAGTAGTGAGCGTGAATCTGGGTTTCCGCACGCCAGAGGCATTGAATTGGACGTAACGAACTTGCCCAAGGCTATCGTATCAATTTCGGATTTGGACAGA
>JAMIIV010000086.1:0-17294 GCA_035913415.1 Fibrobacteria bacterium
TGCCTCTGCGTGCCGGTAGGAGGCTCGACCGGGCTGCTGCCTGGGTCGCCCTGCACCCTGGGGCCCGTCAACCCCGGCGCCGGGAACTGCCAGGTGGGTACCTGGTGCTGGGCGTTCATGGACCAGGACCTGCCCACCTGCGCCGCGGAGCAGGACTGCGTGGACGCGGGGTTCGAGCTCCCGGGCCTGGACTGCGTGGCCGGGCACTGCATGGTCGCCTCCTGCGTGGAGCCGTGCACGGAGGACTGTCCTGGGTTCCAAGGCGATCCCGAGCCCTACCACTTCCCTTGCTATTGCGACGCCAACTACCTGGGGACCCAGGCCGCGGGCGAGCCCTGCGCCTTCGAGGCGGTGAACGCCGAGGCGGGCGATTGCATCGAGGGCTTGAGCTGCCTGGGCTTGGCTCCCGACACGGAGTTGGCCCCTTGCCCGAATGGGGACTCCGACTGCAGTGGCTACACTGACCCTGGGTTGAACCCGGACTGCGTGGAGGGGGGCTGCGGGGCCTCGTTCTGCTCCGCGCGCTGCGAGGCGGACGGGTCGTGCGAGGACGGTTTCTCGCCCCAGACCGTGGGTGGCTCGTGCTACTGCATCCCCTCCCCGCTGTATTGCGACAACGTCATCCTGGGCGATCCGTGCGCCTTCGAGGATGTGGTCAACGTGGACGCCGGCCCCTGCCAGTGCGACCTGACCTGCCTGGGCACGCTACCCGATCCCCAGGGGCCGGCCTGCGCCGACGACGTGGACTGTCGGGACGCCCTCGGCGAGATCTACAACCCGGAGTGCGTGGGGGGCCGGTGCGGCACCTCCTACTGCGCGACCACGTGCCACGAGGGCGTGTGTGACTCGGGCTTCGAGCCCCAGGATTTCGGAGGCGTGTGCTATTGCGTCCCGGGGGTGCCCGTCGGCTCCCAGGACCTGGGGGATCCTTGCACCTACGGCCCGGTCAACGAAGGCGCGGGCTACTGCCTGGCCGGCCTCGGCTGTATCGGGATGGCGCCCGATCCCGTGAACGCACCATGTCCGAATGGGGACGCCGACTGCGCCGCGTTCATGGACGCGCAGTGGAATGCAGAATGCGTGGACGGCGGCTGCGGCGCGTCCCTCTGCGCAGCGCGCTGCGTGGATGGCGCCTGTCCTGACTGCGGCCCGGCCGTGACCGTCTCGGGCGAGTGCTACTGCGGCTTGATGGGGTCGGTGGACCCTGCAGACCGCGAGGCAGGGGAGGCCTGCGTCTGGGACGTGGTGAACCAGGATCCATGCATCGGGAATTGCGAAGCCAGCCTCAACTGCCTCGGCATGGCGCCAGATCCCATAGGCATGCCCTGCGTGGCGGAGGCGGACTGCCTGGCCTTCCTCCCGGAGAGCTGGAACGTGGACTGCGTGGACGGCGGCTGCGGGGCGTCCTTTTGCTCAGAGGAATGCATCGGGGGGGCGTGCCATCCTGGGTTCGGTCCTTCCGTCCTGGCCAACGGTGATTGCTACTGCATCCCGGCAGCCAACGACACCCCGCGCTGCCCCGGGGAGCCCTGCACCTTCGTGCTGGTGAACGTCCTCGCGGGCGTGTGCGCGGAGGGGCTCGCGTGCGCGGGCGTGCTCAGCGAGGAGGGCGCCGCGCCCTGCCCGAACGGGGACGCGGATTGCCTGGCGTTCTACAACGCGGGCTGGAACCCGGACTGCACGGGCGGGCGGTGCGGGGCTTCCTTCTGCGCCGTGCCCTGCGTGGCCGGCGCGTGCGACGCGGGCCTCACGCCCGTGGACGTGGGCGGGACGTGTTACTGCAGGGCGAGCAAGTAGGATGGGGAGGGATGGGATTGAAGCTGCGGACGACATTCTTCTTGCTCCTCCTCGGCAGCCTGCTCGTGGCCTGCTACTCGAAGCCCGCGCCGGATTCCTGCGTGCCGGATTGCGACGGCAGGCTATGTGGCGAAGACGGATGCGGAGGGAGCTACGGGGAGTGCGTGGCCCCCTTGACCTGCACTCCGGCCGGCCAGTGCCAGGGGCACGCCCGCATGGGCGAAGCCTGCCGGGCGTCCGAGGAGTGCGAGAGCGGCCTGTGTGTTCAATTTGGGGGCGGCGAGGGCTACTGCTCCCTCCTCGACTGCCAGGGCCCGGCCGACTGCGTGAACCAGGCCGCGGGCGAGGACGCCCTGATGTGCTGCGCGCCGGGGGACGGCCTCGGCTCGTGGTGCGAGAAGATCATGCCCGGCTTCGCCTGCGGGGATCAGGACAAGACATGCGGCGGGTCCTGCGAGGGCCAGGGGGACTCGGCCTGCGCCCCCGGCCACCGATGCCTGTACACTGACTGCGGCGTCTGCTCGCACCCCTGCGAGACCCAGCAGGACTGCCTCGACTGCAACTCCTCCCCGGATGCGGCTTTCATGTGCGTGCTGATCGGCGGCGGCGAATCCTTCTGTCTCACCCTGTCTGACAACACGTGCACCGCCTCCTCCCAGTGCTGCCTGGGCGATGTCTGCTCGGTCTACATCGACGAGACCGGCAACGCACTTCAGGGCTACTGCGGCTCCAGAGGCACCTTGGCGACCGGGGCCGCGTGCGACCCAGACGACGACCAGTGCAAGGGCATGTGCCTCGAGGGGCACTGCTCGGAGGCGTGCGAGACCGACGCCGACTGCCCGGGCCAGACCACCTGCAGGGGGTTCACCTTCTGCAAGGTCCAGGAGGGCACGGGCGAGTGCGCGGTGTGCACCGAGACGTTCGACGAGGTGAGGATGTGCCTCTGGACCCCGGTCGGCACCCAGCCGGCCGGTGCGCCCTGCGCCTCCGGCGCGATCCACGCCGGAGCGGGCGACTGCATGGCGGGCCTGACCTGCGTGGCCTTCGACGCCACCGACGCGCCCTGCGCGACCGTGGCGGATTGCGCGGCTGTGTTCGAGGGGAACGCCGAGTGCGTGCCCGGCACCTGCGGCGACCCGGACCACTGCGCCGCATCCATGTGCATCCCTCCGTGCGTTGTCGGACGCTGCGAGGACTGCTTCGTTGCGGTGCTGGGCGATCCCGAGGGGTGCTTCTGCTCGCCTGAGTTCACCTCCGGGGCGCCAGGGGACCCGTGCCCCTTCGGGCTGGTGAACTCGGAGTTCTGTCACGGGAGCTGCGAGGCCGGCATGACCTGCCTGGGCACGCTACCCGATCCCCAGGGGCCGGCCTGCGCCGACGACGTGGACTGTCGGAACGCCCTCGGCGAGATCTACAACCCGGAGTGCTTGGGGGGCCGGTGCGGCTACTCCTACTGCGCGACCACGTGCCACGAGGGCGTGTGTGACTCGGGCTTCGAGCCCTTCGACGAGAATGGCACCTGCTATTGTCGGCCGAGCCCGTAACCAGGAGGGCTGCGATTGAAGCTCCGAGCTGTTCGCCTTCTGACCCTCATGGCCGCCCTGGCGCTGGCCCTGCCCCTGGGCTGCGACGAGGGCACGAGTTCACCGGACGCGGCGGTCGAGGACGGAGACGGAGAGGCGGATGCCGGGCACGACGGGGCGTCGGATGGTGTGGACGAGCTTGATGCCGCAGATGGCGCCGATGAGGCCCAGCCACTGCCCTCGGTCTGTCCGCCCTGCGTCCCGGACTGCACGGATAAGCAGTGCGGCTCGGACGGGTGCGGAGGGGAGTGCGAGAACTGCCTCGAGACCGGCCAAGGGAATGTCTGCATGGGCAACAGGTGCAGCTTTGCGGACTGGGGTGACTGCTTCACACACAAGTGCGGCCTGGATCCCATGTTTGGCACGTTGCTCTGCGGCACCTGCCCTGTGGGTTGGGACTGCAATTGGAATGTCGGACTGTGTGACTCGCCCACAGGCGAATGCAGTGGCGTGCCCGAGACCGGGCTCTGCCTGTCCGGCCGCGCGGTCACCTGCCAGGCAGGCGAGCTCTTCTACCAGGACTGCGAGTTCGAGGCCTGCCGCCTCGACCCGGCCACCCTGGAGGCCGGCTGCGAGGAGGTGCCCTGCCTGGCCCGTTGCTTCGGCCGCACCTGCGGCGACGACGGCTGCGGCGGGAGCTGCGGGAGCTGCGCTGCCGGCCGGACCTGTCAGGCCGACCTCGGGGTGTGTGTGCCCGAGAGCGGCTGCGGGGAAGTCGGTGCGGCCGGGGAGTGCCAGGGCCACACCCTCGTGACCTGCGAGGCGGGTGCCATCCAGACCGAGGCCTGCCTTCCGGAGGGCAAGCTCTGTGTCTCTGCGGAGCCCGGAACCCGGGCGGGTTGTTGCATGCCGAAGGGCGACGAGCCCTGCGGCGACCTGCCTGCCTACAACCAGTGCGAGGGCACCTACATCCTCTCCTGCGACCACGGGGCGCTCAGGCTCGAGAACTGCCGGTGGGTTGACAGCTCGTTCTGCAAGCGCACCGGGATGCAGTCCCTGGCCTGCGGGTTCTGATGACGGCGCCGCGCTCGCGGGTGCCAACCACCTGCAACGAGTTGTCCGCACGGTAGACGATTCGTTTGCTGACCTTCCGTGCCTGGCTCTCTCAGGAATTTCTTTTGAGGTGAAGGCAGGAGGGGAGCCTGGCTTGACTGCCTTCGAGGCCCTTCCGCTTCTACCCTCGAGGAACTGCCCTGAGTGGACCAGGTTTCCAAGCGCCTCGACGAGGCCGGGTTTCCAAGCGCCAATGGGGCGCGCAGGAAACCAAGGTTTCCAAGCACCTCTGGTGCTCAGGAAACCTTGCCCAGAGGGGGCACACGGGCGATCGGCAAACACCCTGCTGCGATTCGCAGTGGCCACGCTTCAGCCCCGGGGCCTTGCACGCTGGGCGCCGGTGGGTGGAAGCTGGGGCCAGATCCTCCGGGAGGGATGGGCATGCAGGTCCGCACCGCTTTCCTTGGGATGCTCGTCGCCGGCCTCCTCGCCGGCTGCGACTCGAAGCCCGAGCCTGGTCCCTGCGTCCCAGCCTGCGCCGGGATGCAGTGCGGCGACGACGGCTGCGGGGGGAGCTGTGGCTCCTGCCGGCCGGATGAGCTCTGCGACGCGAACTCCTTCTGCGTCTGCGCCCCGGACTGCGCCGGCAAGGAGTGCGGTGACAACGGCTGCGGGCAGACCTGCGGCGCGTGCCCGCCGGGCGAGCGCTGCGATCCAGGGGGTCAGTGTCAGCCGGGCTGTACACCGGACTGCGACGCCAGGGATTGCGGCGACGACGGCTGTGGTGGGAGCTGCGGCGACTGCCTGGACTGCGCCAGGGCGCCAGCCCCGGAGCGCTGCATCGTCGACCGGGGCTGGTGCGAGTGGCAGTGTTGCCCGGACTGCACGGGGCAGGAGTGCGGGTACGACGGCTGTGGGGGGAGCTGCGGCACCTGCGCGGAGGGTGAGCAGTGCAGTGAATCGGGCCACTGCGTCGAGGCGCCTTGCTGCGAAGGCCTGGAGTGCGGGCCGGATCCTTGCCTCGGCAGGAGCTGCGGGACCTGCGGGCACGCTGCGATTTGCAGCCCTCAGGGCCAGTGCGAGCCGATCGAGATCTGCCCCGACCTCTCGGGCACCTACGAGCTCACCAACTACTGCCTCATCGAATTCTGGGGTGATGTCGTGATCGAACAGGTCGGCTGCGCGATCACCTACACCATGGACGCGGTCGAGTGCACGGGCCGGCTCGACGCGCAGCTCGATCTCGAGGTGGAGTGCGGCGGCCTGGGCTTCCCTTGCCACGGGAAGGCCAGCCTGACGACCCCCTTCTGGATCGTGTGCTCGCCCCAGTGCTCCTTCATCCTGCAGCGCCATGACCTGGGCGCGGTCTGCACCTCCCACCGGGATCCGGTCTGCACGGCCGAGGGCGAGCTGTGCGGCGTGGTGGTGAACGATGGAGGGCTGGCGACTCGCTGCGTCCGGATCCTCCCCGAGGGCCGCGAGCCCGGGTCCTTCTGCGACGAGGGGGCGGGCCTGCTGTGCGTGAACTCCCTGTGCGTGGACCACTCCTGCGGCGCCGTGTGCGTGGACGACCTGGACTGCGTGGGCTACCCGGGGACATCGTGCCAGAACGTGCTCTACACCCTGGAAGGGGTGACCGGCTCCATCCGGAGCTGCACCCAGGTGAACGCCGGGGAGACCGCCTGCCGCCGCACCCCCGACTGCGCGCCGTCGAGGGTATGCTCCTTCCGCGCGACCGACGACGACGTGCTCGAGGTCTGCCGCCCGCCCAACCCGGGCGGCTTCCCGCCCGGCTTGGCCTGCACCCAGGGCTTCGAGTGCGAGACCGGCCTGTGCCTGTGCGGGGCGGCGCTGTGCGCGGTCGGGGACCAGGGCTTCTGCTCGGAGCTCTGCCTGGACTCCCTCGACTGCGTGCAGGGCTCGGAGTGCGGGCCGGTGATGGTCCAGGACCTCGGCGGCGGCGCGCACGAGCTGTCCGCCTGCGTGCGCGATCCGGATCCGGACGCCTGTGGGCGGCACGCCGACTGCCCGGCTGGCCGCTCCTGCCAGGTGTTCCTCGACGCGGACGGCCTGTCGCTCGTCACCGAGTGCCAGTACGGGTCCGGCCCCGGCCACGACAACACGGGCGAAGCGTGCGCTGGCCCGACCGATTGCTTCTCCGTGTGGTGCGGGAACTGGGGCTACTGCCTGGGGGTGTGCGTCTCGGACGCCGACTGCCCCACCTTCGACACCGCCACGGCCTGCCTGACGGACGCCAACTGCGAGCTGGGCACCTTGTGCGAGGCAGGCCTGTGCCGGCGGGTGTTCGGCTGCACGACGTACGTCTTCTACCTGGGCGACGACGGCTCGGGTCAGCCGGTGTACGACACGACCAACCTGTGCAGGCCGGAGAGGCACCCCTGCGCCCTCGACGCGGACTGCCGGCCGGGCGAGGCCTGCCGGCTGGACACCAACTCGACCGCCACCGCCGCGGTCTACGTGTGCGACGCGGGCGGTCCGGGCGCCGGCCAGCTCGGAGCGAGCTGCGAGGCGGGCGCGGACGTGTGCTGGACCGGGCATTGCCTGATCGAGGGCGAGGGCGGCCCGGGCCTCGAGTACTGCACCCGGGCCTGCGTGACCGACGCCGACTGCGAGCCCATGGACACGTACTCTTGCCAGGCCATCCGCGTGGACGTGCGCCCGGGCTTCGTGTCCTTCGTCCCGGCCTGCGCGAGGCGCTGAACTATACCCAGGCAGCGCCGCCACTCATTGGATGACCTTCCGTGCCTGGCTCTCTCAGGAGTTTCTCTTATGGTGAAGGCAGGAGGGGAAGTTGCCCAGGCGGGCTGGCTCGCTTCTAGGCCCTCCTACTTCTACCCTCGAGGAACTGCCCGGAGTGGACCAGGTTTCCAAGCGCTGAAAGCAAGGTTTCCAAGCGACCCTGGGGCAAGGTTTCCAAGCGCCCCGACAAGGGGCGCGCAGGAAACCTTGCAGGAAACCCAGCCCCCGAAAAGGGGCGCGCAGGAAACCCAGCCCAGAGGGGTGTGCGCAGGAAACCTAGCCCAGAGGGGGCACACGGACGATCTGCAAACGCCCGGCCCTGCGCTCATTGGGGCATTCATTGGGGCCGGCCTTGTCGGCCTCGGTTGGCGCTGGTAGTCTCGGAGTTGCAGACGGCTTCGCAGCACGGAGGTCGGGGACATGCGGGGGCTCGGGATTCTCCTGGTGGGTTTGCTGGTTCTCCTCGCCGCCACCGCTCGCGCGGACGTGGCCTTCTGCTTTGTCCCGGACTGCTGCTACGACCGGTTCATCCAGGAGCAAGACCTCCAGGACGCGGCCCTGGCGCTGGCCGAGGTCTCCGAAGTCAGGGCGGGCGGGATCAGCGTGAGCCTGCTGCAGATGCCCATCTACTGCGTGGGCGGGATCGCGTGCTCGCCTGCGGACTTCCCGGGGGAGCTCATCCTGCCCGGGACCTCGCCTTGCGGGCTGGGTGCCTGGGAGGTCGACACCTTCCAGGTGGGCGACGTCGCGATCTTCCTGGTGGACCAGGCGAGCGGCTGCCTGCTCGCGGCGATGCCAACGGACGCCGAGGGCGCTGTCTGCAAACAGCAGACGCTGCTGCCCCTGGGGTTCGCGCTGGCGCAAGGGCTCCGGCCTGAAGATGAATGCAGGACCACCAGCCAAGCGGCGGGCTACTACCTGTGCGATGACCCGGATTCGAACGGCGGCTGCGTGCAGACGGCGGGCGGGAGTGGAGGGCTGGGGACACTGGCGCTGATGGGGATGGGCTGGTTGACGTTCAGGAGGCGCAGGACATGACGCGGACTCGCCACCTCACTTTCCTTGGGTTGATGCTCTCCGCCGCGGCGGCATTTGCCGGATGCGGTGAGGGCGGCGGGGACAGCGACGCGGACGTGATCGGGGCGATCCGCTACTCCTATGAACATGGATACGGTGGCGACGCCTCGTACAGCCTGACCGTCGAGGAGAGCAACGACCTGAGCTTCTCCGGCCAGGGGATCGCCGGCCTGGACGGGAGCTACACGGGCTCGATCTTCTGGATCGATGGGGACCAGCTCCGGCGCTTCCTCTCCGAGATCGACTTCGACGGCCTGGAGTCGCAGCTGGACTTCCTGGATACGCCCACGTTCAACGTGCTCGTCGAGGTCAACGGCGAGGAGGTGGGTCGCGACTTCTGTGAATCCGAGTTCCTGCCCGGGGTGGTCTGGGCGCTCAAGAGCCTGATGGAGAAGATCATCGCGGAGACCGAGTGGACGCCCACCGGCGGGACGCCTTGACGATGGCGTGGATGCCCCTGTGACCCTGCGGGAAGTGGCCCCCTCAAGGGTGCTACCTGCCTGCAGCCAGGGGTCCGCGCAGTCGAACCATTCGTTGGCCGACCTTCCGTGTCTGGCCGTTCAGGATTCTCTCTCGGGTGAAAACTGGAGATGCTGGCACCTGCGGATCAGGGGGAAGCCCGCCTCGTCCGCGAACGGAGAACCGCCAGCCCCAGCAGAAGCAGCGACAGCGTGACAAGGCCCTCGGGTGCCGTGGTGCCGCACCCGCAGCCAGGCCCTACCGAAGTCGATCCGTCGTCCGGGTCCGTCTGAGCATCCTGGTCGGGCTCCCCGTCCTGCTCCCCGTCAGGCAGCCCGGCATCTTCCTCGGGTGAGATCGTGCCGTCATCCTCGGTCTGGGCGCCGTCCTCGCCGTCGGCCGCGTCCTGGTCCAGGCCGTCCGCGCCGTCCTCCCCGGCGTCCTCCTCCTCGACGCCTCCATCCTGAGACGCCACGCAGACTCCGGCCTGGCAAGTGCCCGTCTCGCAAGGCTCGCCATCCGCTGCCGGTGGGTTGGTGCAGGTCCCGCTCGCAGGCTCGCACACGCCAGGCAGGTGGCAGGAGTCGAGGGCCAAGCACTCCAGGGGTTCTCCGACGCATCCACCGCTGACGCAGCGATCGGCCTGGGTGCAAGCATCCCCGTCGTCGCACGGGCCCTCGACGGGAGTGCTCACGCAGCCGAGGGTGGGCTCGCAGGAATCGAGGGTGCAGGTTTCCTGATCGTCGCAGTGGAGCGCCGCGCCAGGCTGGCACGAGCTGTCCAGGCAGGTCTCTGCGCCATTGCACAGGTTCGCATCCGAGCAGTCGGAGTCGGCCTCGCACTCGTGGCAACCCTCGTCGGCCAGATCTGTCGCGCCGTCGCAGTCGTTGTCGAGGCCGTCCGCGCAGGCCGGGCTGCCGTGGGGTCCCTCGAAGGCCGCCGGGTGGATGGCCGGGTCCAGGTCCTGGCAGTCCGTGCCTCCGCAGGCCACGTCCACGAAGCCGTCGCCGTCGCGATCCATGGGCCCGCCGCGGCATTCGCCATCGACGCAGGCGTCGGCCAGGCTGCAGGCATCGTCGTCGTCGCAGAGCGTCCCGTCGTTGGCTGGCGCATCACGAGCGCAGTTCCCGAACGCATTGCAGAACTCGGGGGCGTCGCACGGGTCGGCCGCGGGCCGGCACTCGGTAGAGGGAGATGCATGGTTCGGCAGACACTGGCCCTGGGCATCGCAGGTGTCGGGCGCCGTGCACACGGACGAGGTCTGGTCGCCGCAGGAGGTGCCCAAGGAGAGGCTGGTGCACGTCCCGTCCGCGTCCGCGCCGAGGGCAGCCGAGCAGACCACGCAGTCGTCCTGAGCGCCGCCGCCGCAAGCCGTGTCACAGCAGAACCCGTCCACGCAGGCGCCGCTACGGCAGTCGTCATAGCGCTGGCAGGCGGAGCCGTCGACAGCCCGCTGGATCATCCGGCCCACCACCCGGAGGCTTCGGTAGGGCATCTCGGGCATGTTCCGCGGGTAGAGGAGCATGGATCTGCCGTCCCCTAGCGAGGCCAGAGGCGACGGGGGCGGATAGTTCACGGGCAGGTCCTGCGCGACGAGGGTCGGGGAGTCGGATTCGAGCTCCCGGCTCACCTGGGTGACGTAGACGTCATTGCCCCCCCCTGCGTTTGGTGAGATGAAGCTGAGGACGAAGGCGGAGCCGTCGAAGACGAGCGACGGCTTGTCGCAGACCGGAGAATCGAACAGCAGGATCATGGGCGTATCCAGCACGTGCCCGTCCGTGCTCACGCGGGTGCCCCGGCACGCGCCGCCAGCATTCGTCACCACCAGGTAGGTTTCCCCATCGAAGGCCGCCGCGCACTGCCCCCCCTCTGCGATGTAGGTGGCCACGCCGGTGTTCACCATGGTGCCCTGCGCATCGTAGAACTCGCCAATCATCTGCGGGTAGGAAGCGAACACGAGGCAGTTCTCATGGTCGCAGGCCTGGCACTTCAACCACCGATTGTCGGTCGGGTAGGTGCGGGAGCCTGCCAGGACGAAGGAAGAATCCAGGAAGTACAGCTCGACCGGGGAGGCGGCGACAGAAACCAGCTTCATCCTCTCGTTCTGTGAAGCGGCAGGGCGGGAGTTGCTGTGGCTCAGCGCGATCTCCGGGGAATTGAGCGGACGCGCCTCCGGGTCGAATAGCTGGCCCCGGATTCCGAAGGCTGTATGGGCAGTGCCGTCAATCCAGGCCACGAGGAACGCCGAGACGCCTGAGGCGACCACGGGATCCCTGTACAGGCTGGCGTTTGCGGTCTTCAACACCACCCCGCTCGGGTCCAGGGCTGTTCCGGAAGCATCGAACCGGGCGCCGTAGACTTCCTCCTCTGGAACCTCGAAGAAATCATAGTAATGGGATCGGTAACGTTCCTCGACCCAGACAGCGAGGTACTCCCCGAATCCCGTCCCGATCGCGGGCATGCTCTGCAACGGCGCCTTGGTCGGGATGCCGAAGATCCCGTCCGGATCCAGCTCGCACTCCTCGGAGATGCCTATCGCCATACCCTGTGGGGCCCAGGTCAGAAAACTCGTCTGCCCATTGGAAGCTGCGTCGAATCTACCCACCTCCGGCATGGACTTTCCAACGGTGCTGAACACCTCAATGCTGCAATCGATGCTCCCGAGCTGGTCGATGCGACCCGCCATGAGGTGGGAGTCATATCCACCCGGCGTCGGGTGCTCGCTCCAGAAGACGAAGAAGGAGGAGCCGAACACCTCGATTTCCCTGTTGTAGAAGTCGTAGTCGGTCGTGGTGAGGAGCTGTCCACCTGGGAACACCACCTCGCCCGCAGGGGTCACGTAGGTGCCGTAGAATTGGCGCCTGTCTGGTTCCCTGAAATCGTTCCAGCCGACGAAGTACCGGATTCCGTCCGAGGCTATCGCTGGGTGGTTCTCGCCGTTTTCGGTCGCGGCGATGGCGATTCCGTCCGGATCAAGGAACTGCCCATCGGCCGAGATCCGCGTGGCGTAGATATCGGTCTGCCCCGCTCTCTGGTCTGGCCAGACCACGAGGCACTCGCCTGTGAGGCACGCGATTCGGGGCTCCATGTAACGGTGGTCGTTGATGGCCATCGGCAGCGGAGTGATCTGCCCAAGCGCCCCGTCAGGGTTGATGGAGGTAAGTGCCGCGTTCAGGTTCGGGTCGGTCAAGACGACCCAGAAGTCCTGGCCGTTGAAGGCGACGTCGGCCGGTGCGAAGGCCGCTTGCCCGAGCCCGACGGCCGGCTGATCGAGGAGTTCACCAATGGGAGACACTCGGCTGAAGAACAGTTCGCTGGGCTCCGGCGACAGGTCCCGTTCCCAGACAACGAGGTAGACACCCCCTCCGAAGGCTATTTGGGGGTTCCTGTTCGAGCCCTCACCAGTGGTGGAGAGAGGTATACCGAATGGATCCAAGATCTCTCCAGCGGAGGAGACCCTGGTCACGAGCACATCACTGGTATTCGGGTCGCCGAGGGAGGTGGGCGAATCCCAGGCGAAGACAAAGTCAGTCCCGTCTGTGGCGACGGAGATCATGTATGTGGGAGTGGCTACCGGGATGGGAGGGATGAGCTGGAACTCGGGCCCGATCGTCACCCCCTTGGACTGGCCCGGACCGGCCAGCGCCGCGGGCGGCGCGATCGCGAACAGCGCTGCCAGTGCACCCGCCGCGAGGAATCTCCTCGGTCCCCTGTGCATTTCCCCGACCTCCGCATTCGCAAGATGAACCCGACCACACTGTAGCATTTCCGCGCCTGCTTGAATAGGGTCGCACCGTATTCCCGCTTCGTCCTCTTCGCCTTGGCAGAGCAGGTGGATGCTGGTAGGCTGAGCCAAGTGGCGATTCCGAATACGGAGGCAGGGGACATGCGCAGGGCAGGAGCGGCACTGGTGACAGCCCTTCTCGTCGGTGTAGTTTGCGTGGCCTGCGGGCGGACCGGACCGGAGAACCCGGGCGGCGGGAGCCTCCTGCGGGTCGAGTCCGAGCCGGCCGGGACGAACTGCCCCGAGGGCGGCCTGGCCGTGCTCTCTGGCCTCGACCAGGACGAGGACGGCATCCTCGACGACTCGGAAGTCGCCTCGACCGACTACGTCTGCAACGGCGAGAGCGGCGAGAACGGCGAGAACGGGCAGGATGGCCAAGATGGCCAAGATGGCCACTCCACCCTGATCGACACGGCCGACGAGCCAGCCGGCGCGAACTGCCCCGCCGGAGGCATCCTGATCTCCACCGGCCTGGATCTCGACGACGACGGGGTGCTCGAACCCGAGGAGGTCACGGCCACCGAGTACGTGTGCAACGGGGAGGACGGTCAGGATGGCCTGGCGAGTCTGGTCTCGGTGATGGACGAGGCCGCAGGCGCGAACTGCACGACGGGGGGGCAGGCGATCCGCTCGGGCGTGGACTCGAACCGGGACGGGCTGCTCCAGCCCGAGGAAGTCACTGCCACTGACTTCGTATGCAACGGAGCCACGGGGGCCGACGGCCAGCCCGGGCTCACCTCGCTCGTCCGCCAGGAAGACGCAGCTCCCGGCGACTGCCCCTTCGCTGGTAGGGTCGTGATGACCGGCCTCGACGAGGATGGCGACGGGTACCTGGACGACGAGGAGGTCAGGGCCACGAGCCACGTGTGCAACGGAGAGCCTGGAGCACCCGGCCACGCGAGCCTGTTCGAGCTCCTGGACGAGCCTGCAGGGGCCAACTGCCCCTCGGGCGGAACCCTGGTCGAGACTGGCCTGGACACGAACGACGACGGCGTCCTCGACCCGGGCGAGGTGATGGCGACGAACTACGTCTGCGACGGCGGGAATCTGGTGCTGCGGGTGAGCAACGCGGAGTGGGGTGGAGTGTGCCAGCGTGGCGGAGTGAAGGTCGAGACTGGGGTGGACGATAACTGGAACGGCGTCCTCGACGACCCCGAGGTGGACCAGACCCAGTACGTGTGTAACTTGTTCCTGGTGCAGCTCGAATCTGGGTTCTTCCACACCTGCGCTGTTGTGTCCGATGGAACTGCACATTGCTGGGGAGTGAACCAGGTCGGTACCATTGGAGACGGGAGCCTCACCCACCGGTGGGTCCCTGTCGTGGTCCACGGGCTCTCCCAGGTGGCGGGAATTTCTGCAGGCCTCGACCACACCTGCGCCTGGCTAGCCGACGGCACGGTGCGCTGCTGGGGCGCCAACCCGCAAGGCGAGTTGGGTGGTGGGATTGGCTACGAGGTGACCGAACCTGTCGAGATTCCCGGGATCGACCAGGTCACGGAGCTATCGGCAGGGTTCCGTTTCAGGTGTGCACTCCGCGTGGACGGCAATGTCGCTTGCTGGGGCGAGAACAGCCATGGCCAGCTCGGCGACGGGACGACAGTCGACGGGTCCGTTCCCGCGGTTGTGCCTGGACTATCAGGCGTGACCGATATCTCTGCGGGCGAGCGCCACGCCTGTGCGGTCCTTGCGGACGGCAGCGTGAGATGCTGGGGCCTGAACGAGGATGGCCAGCTCGGGGATGGGACCACGAACGAAAGCCTGGTGCCCGTGCCAGTCGCTGGGCTCACGGAGGTCTCAGACGTTGCCGCAGGCAACCACCACACGTGCGCCAGGTTGCGTTCGGGCACGCTGCAATGCTGGGGCCTGAACTCCTATGGCCAGCTGGGCGATGGAACCACGACTGACAGTCTGACTCCGGTTGCGGTCCAATCGCTTATTGGTGTGGCGGGCCTCACGGCGGGGGAAGATCATTCCTGTGCTAGGCAAACTTCAGGAGCCGCCTATTGCTGGGGGTCGAACATCCAGGGTCAGCTCGGCGATGGGACGATGAACTCGCACGCCAGGCCCTCGCTACCGATTGATCTTCTCGACGTGACCTCCATCTCGGCCGGTTGGCTTCATACGTGCGCGACTCTTGGGGCTGGAACTGCCTACTGCTGGGGCTACAACAACTATGGGCAACTTGGATTGGGGACCCCAGTTCTGCGTTCCGTTCTGCCTGCCGAGGTCTTCTGGAACATCGCACCCTGAGCTGGCGTCGGCTAATTCTCCCATCGAGACCACAATCATCACCCACTTCACTCTGCGGATGGGTTAGAATCCACGTAGCTCGAGCCCGGAACTCTCAGGAGGGAAAGCCATGGGGATCAGCCAGCTCGCGCGGCGGCTCGCCCCGCCGGCCATGCTCGTCGGCCTGGTCCTGTCCGCTGTCGGTTGCGTGGACTACGGCGCGACTCGCCTGTGCGAGACCGACGACGACTGCTACCTCGGGCAGACCTGCGACCTCGGCCAGGGGCTCTGCGTCCCCCTCGCCTGCGTACCTGCCTGCTCCGGCCGGGATTGCGGAGACGACGGCTGCGGCGGGAGCTGCGGCCACTGCCCCGTGGACGAGGAGTGTGGCGAGGACGGCCAGTGCCACGGCAACTACCCCTGCTGCGGGACCCGGGAGTGCGGGCCGGATCCTTGTGCCGGCGTGTCCTGCGGCACCTGCGCGATCGGCGAGGCGTGCAACCCGGCCGGCAGGTGCTCAGGAGACACACCCTGCTGCGGGACCCGGGAGTGCGGACTGGATCCTTGCATGGGCACGTCCTGCGGCAACTGCCAGGCCGGCGCGTGGTGTGACGCCAGCGGCATCTGCGTCTGGGATTGCCGGCCCGACTGCGCCGGCAAGGAGTGCGGGAGCGACGGTTGCTTCGGGAGCTGCGGCGCGTGTGGTGCCGACGAGTGGTGCGATCCCAGCGGCCTCTGCCGCTGGGATTGCTACCCCGACTGCGCCGGCAAGGAGTGCGGGCCCGACGGCTGCGGCGGGAGCTGCGGCACCTGCGGGGCGGACGAGTGGTGCGATCCCAGCGGCCTCTGCCGCTGGGACTGCTACCCCGACTGCGCCGGCCGGGAGTGCGGCGGCGACGGCTGCGGTGGGAGCTGCGGCACCTGCGGGGCGGACGAGTGGTGCAACGACCTCGGCATCTGCATCTGGGGTTGCCAGCCCGACTGTGCCGGCCGCGAGTGCGGGCCCGACGGTTGCGGCGGGACCTGCGGCACGTGTGCCCCTGGTGAGGTGTGCGACGCGACCGCCAGGTGCGTGCTCCAGGGCACCCAGCAGGCCGGCGAGCCCTGCGACTTCGACACGGTGAACGTGGGCACCGGGGCGTGTGTCTCCGGCCTTTACTGCCTGGGCGTCCTCCCGGACCCCAGCGGGGAGGCCTGCACCACCACCGCCGACTGCTTCGATTACCTGGACCCCCTCTGGAACGCGGACTGCTTGGGCGGCTTCTGCGGCGCCTCCTTCTGCTCGCCGGAGTGCGAGAACGGCGCCTGCGACGCAGGCTTCGTGCCGCAGGACGTCAGCGGCCTGTGCCTGTGCATCCCGTACTGGCAGGACCCTGACCAGGGTCTGCCCGGCAGCCCCTGCGCGTGGGACCAGGTGAACCCCGAGGCGGGCAGCTGCATGGCCAGCCTGGCCTGCCTGGGCATCCCCCCGGAGCCGCTCGAGGCGCCCTGCCCCGCGGGTCAGGAGGACTGCCTGGCCTACTTCCCGGCCGTCTGGAACCCCGACTGCGTGGACGGCGGCTGCGGTGTGTCCTTCTGCTCCGCGCGGTGCGACCCCACCGGCGCCTGCGAGGCCGGCTTCGAGCCGATCGACATCGCGGGCGACTGCTACTGCATCCCCTCCGACCCGACGCCCCAGGCGAAGATCGCCTACGTCTCCAACCGGAGCGGCAGGTACGAGGTCTGGGTGATGAACGAGGACGGCTCCGGACAGCATCAGCTCACCTTCGAGGCTTCCGACGCGACCCAGCGCATGGGCGCGCACTCGCCGCGCTGGTCGCCGGACGGGACCCGCATCGCCTTCCTGTACGGGGCCGGCGATCCCACGCCGGACCACACACGGACCATGGTGATCGACGCGGACGGGACGGATCTGCGCGAGGTGTCGAGCGCCTCGAGGACCTACTGGGAGCGCATCTCCTGGAGCCGGGACGGGACCGAGATCCTTCAGGAGCTCGACCTGTTCATGAACTCGCAGATCCTGGCCATCGACCTGGCGACCGGCGCGACCCGGGTGCTCCTGGACGACACGCCCGACGGCTACCTGATCGCCGTCTCTCCGGACGTCAACCCGGTGGACGCCACGCTCGCGTACATCGCGTACAACACCGGCGGCGACTGGGGAGGGCTGCGCGCCCGCGCGTACGCTGGCGGCGCCGAGATCGTGCTGGTGGGACCGGGCACGGCGGTGAGCGCGCCGAAGTGGTCCCCCGCGGGGGACGCGATCGTCTACGGACTGGAGGATGGTGGGGCCGACACCTTCCACGTCCTCTACCCAGGCATCGCACCGCAAGCGATCACCATCCAACCTCCGACTGGCTCCCGACCGGTCGATATGGACTGGACGGCCACCGGGTTCGTCTTCAGCCTCACCCAGGGCGACGGGCACGAGATCTGGATCTGCGACGAGGATGGCGGCGGCGCGCGGGCGCTCCTCGCCGACGGCTGGTACAACAAGCATCCGGATTGGCTGGCCGCTCCCGCGCTACCGCCCGCACCGTCCCACCGGTGAAGATTGGCTGGCACAGGCCGGGGGGGTCGACGCCCGGCCAGTTGGTGCCATCTGGGCTTTT
>JAMIIV010000087.1:0-13952 GCA_035913415.1 Fibrobacteria bacterium
CCCGATCTTCCTCGTGTTCGTGATCACGCATGCCTTCGGAATCCTGTACGCCCTGGGCTCGCACGTTGGTGACATGCCCATGGTCGTCGATCGGACGCAAGCCGACCTCAACTCGGCGGTCCTGAATCTCGGTGCCATCGGTGCTTTCCTGCTGGTCACAAAAGCCTTCTGCCTGGGTGCCGGTACCTTCACGGGCATCGAAGCCGTATCCAACGGTCTGAACATTCTCCGCGAGCCCAGGGTGACCAACGGCAAGCGGACCATGCGCTACATGGCCTGGTCGCTCGCGGTCACAGTCGGTGGCCTGTTCCTCGCGTACTTGCTGTTCAACGTTTCTCGCCACGAAAACGATCCTCGCACCCTGAACGCGATCCTGTTCCAGACCATGACGGCGGATTGGGGCAAGGGCGGCGAAGTGTTCGTGTGGATCACGCTCTTCTCGGAAGCGGCGCTTTTGTTCATCGCCTCGCAAGCGGGCTTCATCGGTGGCCCCCGGGTGTTGTCGAGCATGGCGCTCGACCGCTGGCTGCCCAGTCGGTTTGCCATGTTGTCCGATCGCTTGGTCACCCAAAACGGTGTCTTGCTGATGAGCGCCATCGCCCTGGGGACCGTGGTGGTCACGGGAGGCAGCGTGCAGGCCCTCGTCATCCTGTATGCGATCAACGTGTTCATCACGTTCGCTCTTTCCATGGCTGGATTGGTGCGCCATTGGTGGACCACGCGCGAGCGCCATGCCGATTGGAAGCGCAAGATCTGGGTTCCCTTGCTGGGCTTGTTCATCTCCCTGTTCATCCTGACCTTCGTCTTCATCGACAAGTTCTTCTGGTGGGGTTTGGTCGCCGTGGGGGTGACTGCGGTGCTGGTGGTCTTCTCGTGGTGGGTCAAACGCCACTACGTGCAGACCAAGATCCTGCTGCGCCGCCTGGACAAGTTGGTGCGTGCCGCCGGCGTGAATCCGGATGCCCCCGGAACCACCCCGGCAGAACTGCCCGAGATCAAACCCGACCCGAAGGGCAAGACCGCCGTCATGTTGGTCAGCGGCTTCAACGGCTTGGGCCTGCACACGTTGTTCAACATCCAGCGCCTGTTCACCGGGGTGTACAAGAACTTCATCTTCGTCCACATCGGCGTCATCGACGCGGGCAACTTCAAGGGTGAAGAGGAAATGGAAGCGCTCAAGGCGCATGTGCATGAAGAGGCCCAGAAGTATGTCGACTTCATGCGCCGCCACGGCACCTACGCCGAAGCCTTCACCGGCATGGGCACCGATGTCATCCAGGAAACCGCCGAACTGGCCCCCGCCATCCTGAAGAAGTTCCCCCAGAGCATCTTCTTCGGCGGTCAGCTCGTGTTCCCCGAAGACACCCTCGTGACGCGTTTCCTGCACAACAACATCGTGTTCTCGCTGCAGCGGCGTTTCTACAACCAGGGGATACCGTTTGTGATTCTCCCCGTGAGAGTCTATTGACCTCGGTCTCGGGGCGATAGCTCCGAGACCAGTGGGCGGCGGCTAGAGCTTGGTGAGGCCGTCGAGGACGTCTTGGGTCTTGGCGGTGGCGCCGAAGACGCCGCCTTTGGAGATCGCGGCGAGGTGGTTCTCGTGCTTGGTGGCGGCGGTGGCGTCTTCCAGCATGAGGCATTCGAAGCCGCGGTCGTTGCCTTCGCGCATGGTGGTGTGCACGCAGACGTCGGTGGTGATGCCGGTCAGGATGAGATGCGACAGGCCGCGCAGGCGCAGGATGAGCTCCAGGTCGGTGGCGCAGAAACAGCCCTTGCCGGGTTTGTCGACGATGATTTCCCCGGGGTCCGGGGCCAGCTCAGGAACGATCTCCCAACCGGGTTCGCCGCGCACCAGGATGCGGCCGCAGGGGCCTGGTTCCCCGATGCCCGGGCACACGCGCTTGGAGCGCCAGCGTTTGACCTCGGGGAGGTCCACAAGTTCCGGGCGGTGGCCTTCGCGGGTGTGGATCACCAGGATCTCGGGGTGTTTGCGGGCGGCGTCCAGGACGGCCTTGATGGGTCCGATGGCGCCCCGCGTGGCGGAGAGATCGATGCCTTGGCTGTCGATGTAGCCGCCTTTGCCGCAGAAGTCGGTCTGCATGTCGATCACGATCAGCGCGAAGTGGGAGGGATGCACGCCCCCGTCGTACGGCCAGGTGTAGGGCGAGGCGGAGACCGTGATCATCGAGGGACCTCCAGGGAGGGGAACGGATGGTTTGCGGACAGAATTTGACTGGGTGGGGTGGGGGCCGGTCCGGTGGTAGAGCCCTGACCGGTAGTCGACTCTGGACCGGTGGTCGAGCCTGTCGAGGCCTGGTGGATGTGTTCCGGTGGTTCGGCTGGTCTCGACAGGCTCGACCACCGAAGCGCGGCTCGACCAGCGGAACAGCGTCGGATCGGCGGCGTTTGGTTCCGCGGGTCTCGAAAGGCCCGAACCACGGTGGGAAGCTCGGCAGGTCTCGACAAGCTCGACCAGCTCGACCAGCGAAGAGAGGCTGGACCGGCGGAGGGGATCCGCCGGTCGAGGTGCTTACTTGAGCTTGCCGGTGACGCCGTTCACGAGGAAGGACATGGACTCGACCTTCTCCATGGTCAGAGTGTCGCCGGCGGCCAGGATGGACTTGCCGTCCTGGTCCAGGATCGGGCCGGTCCAGAGCTTGGTGCCCGTCTGGAAGGCCTTCTTGACGGAATCGATCTTGACCTTCACGTCTTCCGGGACGGCGGGTCCGAAGGAGGCGAGCTGCACGTAACCATCGGAGAGCTTGCCGCGCAGGTGGCCGGAGGTCCAGGTGGAATCGAGCACCGACTTCACGATCTTCTCCATGATCGGGGCCCAGTTCCACGAAGCGCCGGTCAGCCAGCCCTTGGGGGCGAACTGCGACGCGTCCGCATGGTAGCCCGAGACCATGATGCCGCGTTTCTCGGCGGTCTGCGCGATGGTGATGGGACCGTCCACGTGCATGGTGAGCACGTCGATGCCCTGGTCTGCCAGGGTGTTGGCGGCTTCGGCTTCCTTGGTGGGATCGCTCCACGAGCCGGTCCACACGATGGTCATGGTGGCCTTGGGGTTCACGCTCTGCGCGCCCAAGGTGAAGGCGTTGATGTTGCGCAGGGTCTGGGGGATGGGGTGCGCGGCGATGAATCCGAGTTTGCCCGTCTTGGTGGACGCACCCGCGGCCATGCCCGCGAGGTATTCGACCTCGTCGATGTCGGCGAAGAAGGTGCCCAGGTTGGGGGCGAGTTTGAAGCCGCCGCCGTGGAAGAATTGGACGTCGGGGTACTTGGCGGCGACGTTGAGGGCGGGATCGAGGTACCCGTAGCTGGTGGGGAAGATGATCTTGATGCCGTCGGCGATCATGCGTTCCATGACGCGCTCCACCTCGGCGTTCTCGGGGATGTTCTCGAAGAAGACGGTCTTGACGCCCATGCTCTTCTCCAGGGCGAGGCGGCCCTGGTCCATGGCGTAGTTGTAGCCGTAGTCGGTGCGCGGTCCGACGTAGATGAAGCCCACCTTGGTCTCGGGGGTGGCGGGTTCCTCGGTCTTCTTGTCGCAGGCCGAGAGCAGGAATGTCGCGGCGGCGAGGAGGGTCAGATTCCGTCTGTTCATGGCATGGGTCTCCGGAGGGTGGCTGGGGTGGAGGACTGGGTGGAGGGCGGTGTCATTCGGTCCGGGCGAAGGCCTGGGCCAGGTCGCGGGGCATGCCGCCTCGGCTTCGGGTGCGCACGTATCCCCACACCAGCACGCCGAGGCACACCAGGTACGGGAAGGTGGACAGCAGGTAGGACGAGACGGGAACGCCCCAGGTCTGCATGCGCAGGGTGAGGGCTTCGACGACGCCGAACAGGAGAGCCGCGGGCAGGGCCAACCAGGGGTTCCAACGGGCGACGATCACCAGCCCCAAGGCCACCAGGCCGCGACCGGCGGTCATCCATTCGATCCAGTTGCGGACCTGGTCGACGGACAGGGCCGCTCCGCCGAGGCCGGAGAACGCGCCTCCGGCCAGGATGGCCAGCCACTTGAACAGGCGGACGGGAACACCCATGGTGGAGGCGGCCTCGGCGGATTCACCTACGGCACGCAGGTGCAGGCCCCAGCGGGTGCGATAGAGGAACCAGCCCGAAAAGGCCCACAGGGCCAGCGCGAGAAGGACGGTGGGGGTGAGGGTTCGCAGCACGGCCCCGACCACGGGCATCTGGGTGAATGCGCCGAAATCGGGAGGCGTGAAGCCGTCGATGCGCCGGCCCACGTAGGGGATGCCGAAGAAGGCGGCAAGGCCGCCGCCGAGGACCCATACCGCCACGCCCGCCGCGAACATGTTGGCCCCCACAACAAGGCACAACACGCCGTGCACGCACGACAGAAGGGTCCCGGCGAACGCCCCGGCCAGAAGCCCCACCCAGGGGTTTCCCGTCACGACGGTGGTCGCGAATCCCGCGAACGCCCCGAACAGCATCTGTCCTTCCACACCCAGGTTCACCACGCCCCCGCGTTCGGTGATGGTTTCGCCGAGCAGGACGAACAACAACGGTGTCGCGGCGCGCAGGCCCGACAGCAGGATGGCGACGACGATCTCGAATCCGTCCATGGTCTAGGTCCTCCCACGAGCCAGCAGCCCGCCCGTCACGAGTACGCTGCAGAACAGCAGGGCCTGCAGCACGATGGCCGTGGACTCGGGCAACTGGGCGTAGAGCTGCAGCGCATCCGAGGCCGACATCAAGGCGCCCATGACGACTGCCAGCGGGATGATCCGCAGCATGTGCTGGCCCGACATCCAGGCGACCAGGAAGCCGGTGAGCCCGAAGTTCAGGGCGATCCCCGACTGCAGACGTCCATGGATCATGGTGACCTCGATCATGCCCGCCAATCCCGCGAGGGCACCGCCCAGTCCCATCACCAAGGCGACGTTGGCCGCCCACGGAAGGCCCGTCCCGACTCCCAGGGCGCGGTTGCTCTTGAGGATGCGCAGGGACAATCCCCAGCGGGATTTCGTCAGCACGATGTGCAGGACGATCGCCAGGGCGACGGCCAGCACAAGCCCCGCGTGCAGGCGGCTTCCCGGAATCAGCACCGGGAGCTTCACGTCGTCGGGAAAGGACTTCGTGGCAGGCCATCCCAGGTTCGCGGGATCGCGCCAGGATCCGTACACGACCCAGTCCACCAGGAGCGCCGCGACGTAGTTGAGGAGCAACGTGGAGAGGGTTTCGTTCACCTCCAGGCGGGCCTTGAGGAACCCGGGGATCAGCGACCACAGGGCTCCTCCGCAACAGGCGGCCGCGAAGACGGCCAGGAAGAGCCCGAACCCACCCGAGGTTGCGGCAGCCAGGAGCATACCCGTGCCCATCCAGGCGCCCAGGTAGAACTGGCCGCTGGCGCCCACGGTGAGCAACCCCAGGCGGGCGGGGAGGGCGGTGGCCAGCGCGCAGAGAAGAATGGGCGACGACTTGACCAGGGTTTCGGACAGGCCGTACCACGAGCCGAAGGCGCCCTTGAGGAGCTCCCCGATCAGGGGAAAAGGGGGCCGGCCCAGAAACGCGAAGAACAGGGCGCTGGAGAGGAAGAAGGCCAGGGTCGCCGAGACGGCGGTGAGGGTGCCCTCGAACCACCCATGGCGCGCGGCGAGGTCGTTGCGGAGGCTTTGGAGCTTGGTGAACGTGCTCATCCGAGGTCTCCCATCATCCAGCGACCGAGACGGTTTCTGTCTGCCGTGGCGGCGTCGACCACGCCGAGGATGCGTCCGTGGAAGAGCACCCCGATGCGGTGGGCGAAGCGCATGAGGTCGTCGAGCTCCTCGGAGATCCAGACCACCGAGGCCCCCGATGCCGCGTGGGCGAAGAGCTTGGCGTAGACGGCCTGCGTGGCGCCCAGGTCCAGGCCCATCGTGGGGTAGCAGGCCACCACCAGCTTGCGTTTGCCCGAGAGTTCGCGTGCGGCCACCAGCTTCTGGAGATTGCCGCCCGACAGCTCCTTGGCCTTGCGGCGAGGGTCGCGGGGGCGCACGTCGTATTCCTCCATGAGAGGGAGGGCGTCCTGTGGGCGAGGCGCCTTGGCGCCCATCCAGAAGGGGAGTCCGGGTATTTCCTTGAGAGCGAGATTGACGCCCAGGTGGAGGTCGGGGGCCACGCCGTTCACGGAAGGCCTCTCGGGGATGTAGCCCACGCAGGCGGGATCGGGAACACCGCCCTCGCCCCGATGGACCGCGACGCCGTCGAGGATCACTTCGCCGGACTCGGTCTCGCGCACGCCGGCAAGGCACGCGGCCAACAAATCCTGTCCGTTCCCGGAGACGCCGGCGATGCCGAAGATCTCGCCGGGGCGGACCATGAAGGAGATGTCGTGGATGCCGCTGAACGCGTCTCCCGCCTTGAGCTTGTGCACTTCCAGCCAGGGGATGTCGTGTTCGGGGGGATCCACCGCGGAGGTCGCCGTGATGGCGGCTCCGCCCACCATCAGGGACGAGAGCTGCTCGGCGGAAAGCCCCGCGGCCTGGCGCGTGTCGACCAGTCTCCCGTGGCGCATCACCGCGGCGCGGTCGGCGCACGAGACCACGTCCTCGAACTTGTGGGTGATCAGGATCACCGAGCGGCCGTCGGCGGCCAGGGCCCGCACCCGCTCGTGGAGGGCCTTGGTCTCCACGGGCGTGAGCACCGAGGTGGGCTCGTCCAGGATCACGAGCTTGGCATCCAGGTTGAGCACCTTGGCCAGCTCCACCAGTTGCATCTGGCCCACCGGGATGTCGGCGACCAGGGCGTTGGGATCCAGGTCGGGAGCCAGGGTGCGCAGGTTCGCCAACAGGAGGTCGTCGGCGGCCTTGGAGCGCTTGGGGATCAGCGGCAGCCCCGGCAGCGCGAGCTGGAGGTTCTCGCGCACCGTGAGGGCGGGAATCAGGCTGAATTGCTGGAAGACCATGCCGATCCCGCTGGCCATCGCCTCGCGGGGATCGGAGAACTTGACCATCTTCCCGTCGATCTCGATGGCCCCTTCGTCGGGGGACTGGATGCCGTAGAGCACCTTCATCAGCGTGCTCTTGCCGGCGCCGTTCTCTCCCAGGAGCGCCACGACCTCGCCTTCGCCGATCTCGAGATCGACACCTTCGTTGGCGACCAGGGCGCCGAATCGCTTGGTGATGCCTCGCATCCGCACGTGCATGGTCGCTCCTCCGAAGAGACGGTTTGTGTCATCGATTCCGGGGACGGATCACAGGTTCCACTTCACGACGAACTGGGGTTTGTTGACCGTGAGATCCTTGATTCCCAGGAAGTTCTGGAAGTACTCGTACTCCACGCCGGTCTCCAGCTTGCCGGGGGCGCCCCAGAAGTTCCCGATGTCCAGCATCAGGGTGGGCTGCATCTGGAACCAGGCCTCCTGGTCGTCGCCTTCGCCGGTCATGTAGTCGATCCAGCCGCCGAAAGAACCCTTGATGGGGCCGGCCGTGAAGGGGAAGAGCCATGCGGGATTGATCTGGAACGAGATCCCTTCGGTCTTCGGTTCGTCGCGGATGAAGACGTTCACCATGAAGAACGCCGCGCCGGGGATCTTCCAGTCGGTGCCGATGCCGTAGAGGTACGTGGGATACCATCCGGCGGGGTAGTCGACCTCTCCTGCCAGCAGGACGTCTCCGAAGATTCCCGCGGAGATGTCCTTCCCGGTCATCTTTCCGATGGACAGGCGCGAGTGCCATTCTCCGTAGGTCGCCAGGGGCTTGGAGGTGTCGAAGACGGCTCCGTTCACGACGTCGGTGAAGAAGAAGTTGTCGCCGTATTTCCAGCCGTTGGCGACCTCGAATGTCATGGTCTGGACGGGATCGGAATCCTCCATCTCGGTGTCGGGACCGATCATGTACTGGACGTTCGCGGCAGTGAAGTCGGCATGGGAGGCAACGGCAAGTATCAGGACGGGCAGGACGAGAAAGGATGCTGGGCGCATGGGTTCTCCTGTGGTGGTGGTCGGAGCGGTCTCGGATCGCAGCGCGACCCTCCTTCTTACGATACGGCCCGCGAGAGGTCCCTCGCCTCCCCCGAAAGGGGGATCTTCGGCCCACCCCCCGCGTTGATCCTCACAGGATGCCGGTGTCCTGCGCCAACGAAACGGCGTGTGTGCGGTTGGAAACGCCGAGCTTCACGAAAATGTTCTTGAGGTGGGTCTTGACGGTGCTTTCGGCCACGAACAGGGTGTCGGCGATCTCCTTGTTCGAGCGGCCCTCGCGGATGGCCTGGAGCACCTCGATCTCGCGTTCGGACAACGGGTTCGCTGGTTTCGTGGTGGCTCTTTCCGACGGCGCGACGCCCCGGGGATCTCCACCGGACAGACGCGCCACAAGGGCCGCTACGGAGGCCTCGGGGCGGTGGGCGCGCCGGGTCCACAGGGTGAAGACGTCGCGACGGATTCCGTCCAGTTCGGGGCCGTGGTGGAAGGGGCCGGAGGTTCCGAGGTTGGAAGCGATCGCCAAGGACTGGTCGAGGTTCTCGAAAGCCGGATCGTGTCGTCCGAGGAATTCGCAGGCCAGCGAGAGGGCGTAGCAGGTCTCCTGGAGGGGCAAGGAGAGGCCTTCGCAGCGGAAGAACGACTTCCAGGAGAGTCCGAGCTCCACGGCTTCGGCGGCGCGCCCCAGGCAGGTGAGCAGGCGCATGGCGCTGCGGAAGTGGTCCCAACGGGGGAGGCTCGGTTGGTCCAGGACCGGCAGGGTGCGGGCAAGCCAGGCGTGCAAGGTGGAAGGAGCGAGCCGGGAGAGCAGAAGCCGCACGCGCTTGGCCTCGAGGTCGTCGTGGTCGACGGCCCAGTGCATGCGCGTGCGGCGCGCCACGGCGATGGCTTCGTCGAGGGCGCGGGCGGCGCCATCGAGGTCTCCGGTGAGGGCGGCGATCTCGGCGCGCGCGGCCAGACCGTAGTTCAGGATGCGGATGTTGTCGCACCGGCGCCCCAGGGAAATGCCTCGCTCGGCGGTCTCGGCGGCTTCGGCGACGCTGCCCTGGACCAGGTGCAGGCGGGACCTGGCGATCTCCATGTACCCCGACACGGGGCCTCCGCGCGCGGGGCCGGCGTCGGCGTAGCGGCGTTGCGCCTCCAGGAGGTCGTGCGCTTCGCGGATGCGACCCTGGAGCACGAGGACCTCGGCGAGGGTGTAGCCGGCGCCGAAGTAGGCCAGGTGGTGGTCGGAGGCTTCCGCACGGGCCATGGAGTCCTGGAGGGCCTCGCGGGCGCTCGCGAGGCGTCCTGACAGGAAATGACCGATGGAGGTCTGCACGCGGATGGAGGCCGCCAGGAATGGGCGTCGGACGGTGCAACTGGACAGCGCGGACGCCGCGACTTGCAGCGACCGTTCCGGCTGGTCGTCCAAACGCAGCACGATGGCGCGCAGGAAGGCCGCGTGGGCCAGGATGGTGCGCTGGCGGTCGCGCGATGCCCGTTCCAGTCGCCCTTCGAGGGCCAGGCGTCGGGCGCGGTCGAGGTGGATGACGCCTTCCTTCTCGCGCCCGATGTGGAAGAGGGCCCAAGCCAGGAACAGCGAGAGGAAGGGGCGGTCGTGCGCCATGGCAGGGGGCATGTCGCGGGCGTGTCGCTGCAGCGCGAGGAAATCGGAGTTCCGGAACAGGTTCTGGAGGGCTCGCTCCGCAACGCTTTCCAGGACTTCGGGATCACGGGCCTCCAGCGCGTGGCGCACGGCATCCTCGGCGCGGCCTTGCACGAGGTTCCATCGGGCGGCGCGCCGGTGCAGGGTTCGGAAGCGTTCGGGGTCGGTGTGGCGCACCATGGCGGAAAATCCGGCGCGCGCCAGGAAGTGCAGGCTCCAGAGGCCCTCGGGGGAGCGCTCGACGAGGGACGTGCGGTCACCAAGGTCCTGCAAGGCGTACGAAGACTCGAACCGCTCCAGGACGGCGTCGCAGAGATCGCCGGAAGCCGCCGGAAGGATGGAGATGTCCTGGACGATGCGCTGCAGGTGCGGAGGGAGTTCGTCCAGAAGTTCCTGCTGGAGGAACTCGTGCAGGTGGGGGTTGTCGCCGAGGGTCCGCAAGGCGTTTTCGGGTTCGTTGCTGGACCGAACGTGCAGGGAACACAGGATCACGCCGGAGATCCACCCTTGCGAGATCCGATGGATGGCCTCGGTCGCATCGGGGGGCAGCGCGGAAATCCCCGTGGACAGAAGGACCGCGTGTGTTTCGGATCGATCCAGGCGCAGCAGGTCGGGCCCGATCTCCAGTAGTTGGCCGGCCAAGCGCCATTTACCCAGCGGCAGCTTGGGGCGGCCTCGGGAGGATATCACCAGGCTCAGTCCCTCAGGGGGGGATTCCAGGAGCATGGGAGGGACGAGGGGGCGCCATTGATCGGGGGGCAGAGGGCCACCCTCCAGGAGGAGGACTCCCCTGCGCGGCTGGGACCGCCATTGCTCAACAAAATCTGACAGATTCGGCGCTGGGCCGGGATCAGGGGAGTCTGTAATCCGGAATTGCCTGTCCGATCCGGATCCGTCGCCGTGGCTGGTCGCGAGCGCTCGTGGCAGGTGCGCCATCCAGACGGGGAGCCCCGTTCGGCTCAAGACGGACTCCAGGAGCGAGCTCTTGCCCACGCCCGGGGGGCCCCATAGAACAGTCACGGGAAACGACGGCACCGATTCGGCGAGAGCTTCCAGCCGGGGTCGGGGGATCGGGGTGTTGCCGGAGCCGTAGGTGGTGCGCATGGGTGGCTCAGAACGCAATGGCCATGCCAGAGGCCTCGCCCGGCACCTTGGCGCCTTGGGGGCAGACGAGGGGCGACCAGGGGGAATGGCTTCGTCTTCGATCGTTCGCCTGCTGTCGAGGTCTCGAGGTCCCCGCGATTTTTTACAGTAGAGCTTCGACCCCTCCAAGGAGACCATCGTGCCTGCCTACCGTTCCGCCACCACCTTCCAGGGCCGCCAGATGGCGGGAGCCCGCTCGCTGTGGAGAGCCACGGGTCTGACCGATGCCGACTTCAAGAAGCCTCTCATCGCCGTGGTCAACAGCTACACCCAGTTCGTGCCCGGGCATGTCCATCTCAAGAATCTGGGTGAGCTGGTCGCCGGCGAGATCGCCAAGGCGGGGGGGATTGCCCGGGAGTTCCACACCATCGCCGTCGACGACGGCATCGCCATGGGCCACGACGGCATGCTCTACAGCCTGCCCAGCCGCGAGCTCATCGCCGATTCCGTGGAGACCATGTGCCGCGCCCACACCGTGGACGCCATGGTCTGCATCTCCAACTGCGACAAGATCACCCCCGGCATGATGATGGCCGCCATGCGTCTGAACATCCCCGCCGTGTTCGTGTCCGGCGGCCCGATGGAAGCCGGCCACGTGTCCGGCGAAGAAAACGGCCTGGACCTCATCGACGCCATGATCCAGGCCGGCGACGACAACGTCTCCGACGAGCGTCTGGACGAGATCGAACGTTCCGCCTGTCCCACGTGCGGATCGTGCTCGGGCATGTTCACCGCCAACTCGATGAACTGCCTGGCCGAGGCGCTGGGCCTGGCGCTTCCCGGCAACGGGACGATCGTGGCCACCCACAAGGAGCGCGAAGGTCTGTTCCGTCGCGCGGGCGGCCTGATCGTCGAGCTGGCGCGTCGCTGGTACGAGCAGGACGACGACTCCATCCTGCCGCGCTCGGTCGGATCGTTCGCGGCCTTCGAGAACGCCATGAGTCTGGATATCGCCATGGGTGGCAGCACCAACACGATCCTGCACCTGCTGGCCATCGCCCAGGAGGCGGGCAACGGCTTTTCCATGGCCGACATCGACCGTCTCTCGCGCAAGGTGCCCCACCTGTGCAAGGTGGCGCCCTCCAGCCCCAAGTACCACATCGAAGACGTGCACCGCGCCGGCGGCATCCCCGCCATCCTGGGCGAGCTCGACCGCGCGGGGCTGCTCCATCGCGATGTCCCGATGGTCCACGCGACGTCGTTGGAGTCTTCGCTGGAGCAGTGGGACATCCGACAGAATCCGGAATGCCAGGACTTCTGGAAGGCCGCTCCCGGCGGTGTTCCCACCACAGTGCCGTTCTCGCAGGACAAGCGCTTCGCGACCCTCGACGTGGATCGCGAGCTGGGTTGCATCCGCGACGCCGACCACCCCTACAGCCCCGACGGCGGTCTCGCCGTGCTCTACGGCAATCTCGCGCTGGACGGTTGCGTGGTCAAGACCGCGGGTGTGGACGCCAGCATCCTGCGTTTCTCGGGTCCGGCCCGCGTGTTCGAGAGCCAGGACGACGCCGTGCAGGCCATCCTCGGTGACAAGATCCGTCCCGGCGACGTGGTCATCGTGCGCCACGAAGGCCCCATGGGCGGGCCCGGCATGCAGGAGATGCTGTATCCCACCACCTTCCTGAAGTCGAAGGGACTGGGCAAGGTCTGCGCCCTGATCACCGACGGTCGCTTCTCGGGAGGGACCGCGGGGCTCTCCATCGGGCACGTCAGCCCGGAGGCCGCCGAAGGCGGGAACATCGGGTTGGTCCGCGAAGGCGACACCATCGAAATCGACATTCCCGGACGCTCCATCCAGATCGCCGTCTCCGACGATGAGCTGGCGGCGCGACGGCAGGTCGAGGTGGCGCGAGGCGCCAAGGCTTGGCATCCGGTGTCCCGGGAACGGCAGGTCAGCACCTGGCTTCGCACCTACGCCACCTTGGCCAAGTCCGCGGCCTACGGCGGTGTGCGCGATACCGATCGCCTGCGCTGATCCGCACCCGTGCCGCGCGGGTCGAGCTCCCCGGTGGTCGAGCCTGTCGAGACCAGCCGGGTTGGTCTCGACAAGCTCGACCACCGGTCCCTGGCTCGACCACCGATCGGAGGCTTGATCACCGACCGGCATAGGGAAAGTACAGAGGCCACCGTTCCTGCAAGGAGACGTGCGATGAAGACGATTGCGTTGACCATCCTGACTCTCGTGGTCGGGGCTTGCGCCACGAACGGTCCGGCCAAACGCGATCTCCTCGCGACGGATTCCGTCGTGCGGTTCGTCGGGCGCGTGGAGCACCAGGCTCAGGAAGTGCGTCTGGGGTGGCCCGGTACGGAGGCGAGGTTGGTGTTCGATGGCATCGCGTGCGCGGTGCGCCTGGGGTCCACGGGCGCCATCGTCGCGGTGCGCCTGGATGGCAAACCTCTGCCCGATCTGAATCTGCTGTCGCCGGTATCCGACACCTTGGTCGTGCTGGGCACGGGCCTTGCAGCGGGGCGGCATGAGGTGGTGCTGACCAAACGGACCGAAGGCTTCGTGGGGACGCTGGTGGTCAAGGGGTTCCGGATCGAGGGGGATCCGCTGCCACCCGCCCCCGCTCTCGAGCGCCGGATCCTGTTCGTGGGCAATTCCATCACCTGCGGTTACGGTGTCCTGGATTCGCTCAAGGAACACGCGTTCGCTCCCTGGACCGAAGACGTGCTGTCGTCGTGGGCGGCGCGCGCTGCGGGCGATCTGCGGGCCGAAGCGCATTACGTGGCCTATTCCGGGCGGGGTCTGGTGCGCAACTACGGTGGTTCCTCGGAGGGTGTCCTGCCCCGTCTGTTCGATCGCTCCGGTCCCGAATCGTCGTGGTCGGCCTGGGATCCATCGCGCTGGAGCCCCCATGTGGTGGTCGTGGACCTGGGCACCAACGATTTCTCGAGCTGGCCGGAACCGGATTCCGCGGCGTGGGAAGACAGCCTGGTTTCGTTCCTGGCCCAGGTGCGCAAGGTTCACCCGAAGGTTCCCGTGGTGCTGGCCGACGGACCCATGTTGTCCGACCATTGGCCGCAGCGCAAGGACGGATCGCCGTTTCCCTCCCTGACCCGGGTGCGGGCCCACTTGGAGAACGGCGCGCGGCGCGCCAGGGCGGGTGGGCCGGTCGAGGTGCTCCATCTGACCCCCAACGCGCCGGAGCGTGGTTACGGGGCCGACTGGCATCCCAACCGCGTCCAGGCCGCGCTGAATGGGCGGGAATTGTCCGAGGCTCTGGGCTCGCTGATGGG
>JAMIIV010000088.1:0-54521 GCA_035913415.1 Fibrobacteria bacterium
GTCGAGACCCACCGCGGTGGTCTCGACAGGCTCGACCACCGGGGCGACCGCGGCCGCTGGGTCACTTGACCGCGTTGGCCACCACATTCATGAAGCTCTGCACCGAGTTGTCGGAGGGGCGTGTCGCGATCTTCTGGGTGGCGATGTCCATTTCCGTTTCCTGGCTGGACAAGACGTCGCCGGTGGGCGACTTCAGCGCGAAGCCCATCTTGCCGGTCAGCCAGTAGGGAATCAAATCGCCTTTGAGCATGGCCTTGAACGAGGTGTTGGGCACGGCATTGAGTGTGACGGGGATCTCGACGGGAATGGTGTCGCGGACTCCACCAGCCACCGAAAACGGCGCCAACTGGGTGGTCACTTCGTTGGCGCTGGCACGCTCCTGCACAAACAGGCTGAGGCCGGTGCTGAGCGGGAACGAGGCTTCGTCGGAGTTGCCCGAGTTGTCTGCACCCAATCCGAAGCCCAGGTTCATGCCGTATTTGGACTTGTCGGTGAAAGAGGCCACGAGGGCGTCGGTATTGCCCTGCAGCAGCGCATTCCGGACGGCCGTACTGACGGAAAGATTGGTCAAGGCCGTCGCGCAGGAAAGAGATCCCCCAGAGCAAGCGGTATAGGCATTGGCGGCCGAACGCATGTCGGAAGGAATGATCAGGCTGCCCACACCACCGCCGCCGTAGAAGAACCGCACCAGGAAGATGTTGAGCGCCGACATGACCTCGGCACAACCGGAGAACACGACCGTAGCCAAGCCCAAGGCCAATGCGGAGCGGAGAGCGGTGGAGCGCATGGGGTGCCTCAGAAGAGAAGGTTCATGGAAAAGCGCGACTGCCCTTCGCGGACACCGGCTGGCTGCGTGCCCAGGAGCTCGACTTCCTTGATGTAGGCGTAGTCGAACTGCAGGACGTCGGAGACCATCACGCCCACACCCAGGTCCATCTCCTGGCGGTACCCACCTGGATCGAAGAGCAGACCGCTGCGCAAGGCCAGCAGGTTGGAGTAGTTGTACTCCAGACCCATGTTGTAGATGGACTCTTCGAGGTTCTTGGTGAGGATGTCGCCCCAGGTGGAATTGGCGGGGGCATCCCCTTCGCCCCAAGGCTCGGCGACACCGTAGTAGATGCCTTCCAGGAAGTTGCGGGCCCGGCCGTCCTCGTCGCGCGAAACGGTTTCGCGGGAGTAGTCCGCGGCCACGGTCAAGCCGTGGTTGGCGGTACGGAAGACGCGGTAGGAAAGGCCCAACTTCCAGGTGAGCGGAATCGGATCGGTCTGGTCGCGGTCGATGTAGAACACACCGGGTCCGATGTTCATGATGGAGGCACCGAAGGCCAGTCCCGGGACCAGCAGGTTCTTGCCCAGCACGGCGACGTCGAAGGCGTAGCTGGTGGCGGTGCCGTCTTCGGTCTGTCCGTCGACGGTGATGCCCGGAGCCAGCGACGAGTGCAGGATCTTGAAATTGGTGCCCAGTCCCCACTTGCGCGACAACCGCGTGCCGTAGCTGAACGCACCGACCATTTCGTACGAATTGAAGACCTGGGTGGAATCGTTTTCGTCGGTGATCTCGTTCTCGCCGAACGAGATGAAGTTGACGTACCCGCCGAAGGTGCCCCACTCCTCGACCGGCCAGGTGACGGCCCCGTACATGTGGTAGAGGTCCTTGAGATTCAAGGCCGGCAGCAGGGTTTCGTAGAACAGGCCCGTCTGCGCCTTGGCCTTGCGCGCCCGCACCACACCCGCGGAGGTGGTGAACCAGAGGTCGTTGCCCTGGGCGGAGACCTTTTCGGCGTCGTTGGCCGCAAGTCCGTTGCCGGAGTGGAAATGAACCCACTTGCCCTGCACGACACCGGTGTCCGTGGTGGGGGCCGCCTTGGGGGGCTGGTACTTCCATGCGCCCTTGTCGGAGGCGATCCAGACCTGGCCCTTGGCGTCGATGGTCAGTCCATCGACGGCCACGCCCTGGATGACCAGACGCTCCCAGGCCTTGCCGGTCCAATGCGACACGCCTTCGCGGTGCGAGATCCAGGCCCCACCCTTGGCGTCGACGGCGATGGCACGGACCGTATCGGCGAGGATGCCGTCGGCCACCGACCAAGGCTTCCAGGTGGACGCTTCGCGGGAGATTTCCAAGCGGGAGACACCCGCCGTGGTACCCACCCAGAGCGTCTTGTTGGACTCCTGGACCGCCAGAGCGCGGATTTCCTGGGAGGGCAGACCGAAGGATTCGCCGAAACGACGCGTCTCGTAGGCATCATCCTTCTGGCGCAAGCGCACCAGACCGTCTTCCGTTCCCACCCACATCGCCGCACCGGAGGCGGCCAGTGCCGTCACCCGGTTGGAGGGCAGGCCCGAGGCGGAATCACGCCACACGCGCCAGGAGCGGCCATCGTAGCGCAAAAGGCCGGCATCGGTCCCGATCCACAGCTTGTTGGTGGCATCCATGACCAAGGCCCGGATGGTGTCGGGGAGCACGATCGACCAGGGAACGGTCAGGTCGACGAGTTCGGCTTCCTCTTCCCGTGAGGTGATGCCGGAAGCCTTGCGGGTGGCATCGAGCATCGCGTTCTGGGCGGCGGTGTCCAGGGGCCAGAGATTGCCCATGTAGCGGCGCAGAACCGTCTCGAGTCGGTCACCCTGGTCGAGGGAAATCTCGTGCCCGGTACGCCAGGACTTGCCATCCCAGCGATGGAGGGAGGGTCCGGCAGCCAGCCAGACCTCGCCGCGATCGAACAGACTGGCGCGCGGAACCGCAAGCAAGGCGGTGGGATCGGCGGGCAGGCGTTTGCGGGAAAGGCTGTTTTCCCATTCGTCGGAAAGTGGGCCGAACGCGAGGCCGGCCGGGTTCCAGAACGTGGCGAAGACGTCGTCGGCCAAGGCTGTGGAGGTTTCTCCCATGCCCAATTGCCGGGCGCCGACGGGCATGACGAGCGTGATGACGGCGGATTGCTGCGCGGCGAAACCGGCCGAGGCCAGCAATGCGGCGAGAGTGAGGCTGCGGCGGAATTCAGCGGACAAGGATCCTCCAGTCGGGCACTTCGTAGCGGCCTTCGCGGGCAGGTAGTAAAGGGGTCCAGTCGCCACCTTCCCAGGCGTTTTTGGCCTTCAGGACGGCGCGGCACCCCACATGGAAAGGGGGAATGAGCTGGGCGTGGAGCGTGAGTTGGTCGCGAGTGACGTAGGTCGCGGGAGGGAGAAGGCGCAAGGCTTCGGTCTGAGCGGGAGGGATTTCGTACTGGAAGGTACGGATCTCCTTCTGATCGGCCTCTTCGATGATGCGCAGGTTCTTCTCCGTCTGGTCCCGCCACGAGGTCAGCAGGGTCTCGATGTCGGCGGCGGACACGCCGGAATCGTTCAGGTGGGCGCGCAAGGCGCGATCGTCGGGTTTGTGCAGCAGGATGCCCTCGCGCGGGCTTCGGCGCAATCTGTAGACACCCGAGTTGTGGATCTGCGGGGTGCCCTCGGATTCCTGGTCGCGCTTCTGGAGAGCGACATAGAGGCCTGCGAGGAACAAACTCACGAGGATGAGGATGGCGATGCCGATCAGCAGCAGGTACATGGCTGACAATCTAGAGAATGGTGGATCGTTTGCACCGCGTCGATTTCCTGGGATTGGTTACGGGAGGTTCAGAAGAGTGCGTACCAGAGACTCGCGCGCAGGAAAGGCAACTCCTCCGAACTCGCGTTCCAGGACGGGGAGAAGGTCGGTGGAGTCGAGTTGGGCCCGGGCCCAGCACCATTGGCGCCCCTGTGAACCCTCGCGACATTCGCGAAACACGATCCGGCATCCAGGGTAGGAGGCGCGCCCCAGGGTGCCCCCCAGCGTCTTGGGAAACCCCTTGGTCGCCTCGGCTGGAAGAGTTCCGTACCGAGACTGCAAACTCCGACGCACGGCGTCGTAGGCGGCCGCGTCCGCAAGATCGCGCTGCAGCCTGGCAGGAATCCCCTTTTGGGAGCCGTCCATCCCGACGCCCCAAACCAGGCCGGCGGGGGCCGCTTCGCGGGTCCATTCCGGTGCCGTGGGGACCACGTGGGCAGGAGGGAGCGCCGGTGCAGGAGTTTGCACGGCGCACCCGATCATTCCCAGCAACACCAGCCACAGCGTTCGTGTCACGGCTCGGACGGCCCGCCGCGCCCGGGAACCAGGCGGGTCCAGATGCCCCAGGCCTCGCGGGCCATGGGCTGGGCCAGGTCGTGTCCGGTGTCGATGCCCCATTCGCGGGCATGCCCGGAACGCAGCATGGCCAGCAAGCCATCCCGAGTGGGCACCAAGGCGCGGTCGCGGCAGTGGCGCATCCAGGAGCACAGCAAGACGGCGGCGCCGCGCAGGCGGTCGTCGTCGGAGAAACGCCTCGGCATACGAGCCTCGGCGGCACTTCCCAGGCGGACCATGCCTTCCTGGACACGGATGCGAGCGGGCATCACCTGCGCCAATTCCTTCCACTCGTCCATCACCACGTCCATCAGGCTGTGGTCCCATTCCGCAGGATCGACCTTGGGCTGCGAGAGCCCTTCGGCGATCACGACTTCACGCGCCTTGGCCGTGACATCCAACGGCTGGAAGCGGTCGAGGGCAATCACCCTGTCCGCCACGGAAAGCCATTCGGCGGACGCGCCGGCGACCACCACCAGGGAATGCCCCCGGGCGACCAGTTCGCGAGCGCGGGATGCCAGGGGCACCACCGATTCGCCTCCGGGAAGCAACGCGGCGATACGGGGATCGCGGGTGAGGAAATTCGCGGCCGAGGCGTCTTCGTCGATGAGCAGAAGCGGCGATCGGCAGGCCAGGGCCTCGTGAACGTTCGCGGCCTGCGAAGTGGATCCGGAGGCCTCGCGGACCGTGAAGGCGTGCGGCTCCACGTCCCCCGCCAGGCGGCGGAAGAACGGCGAAAGGTCGCAGCGCGAAACGGCGCGATCTTCTTCGACGGCCACGAATTCGGCCCCCGACAACGAAACGGCCAACCCCAGACCATCCTTGTGGCCCAGGTCGAAGGACGCATGGCGCAGGGCCTCGAGGATGGTGGTCTTGCCATGGAACGCAGCACCCACCAGGACCGTGAGTCCGCGGGCGATGCCCAATCCCCGGACCGGGCCGTCGATGCCGGGCAGCACCACGGCCAACGCTTCGGGAACCTTCAGGGGAACCGCGCGTGGAACCGGATGGCCGGCTTCGTCGCGGGCCGCGAAGCTGCCTTCGGGCAGGAACGCCACGAGCCCCGCACCGACCAGGGCGGCACGCAGGTGCGCCCGGGCGCGCAGGTGCGCCGCCAGGGCCTGGATGTCGGATTCCGTCACCGCCGAGAGGAGGTCCAGCGCGACGGCGGGCAGACGATCGATGAGGGAATCGGCGACGGGGCCGCCCATGATGCGGCGGGCCTCGGCCGGGAAGGCGTAGGTGAAGCGCAGCAGCAGGCCGTGTTCGTCGAGGCGGCAGGCCGAGCGACGGAGGATCTCCGGACCGGGACGCGCCGCGCGGAACTTGCCGCCGGGGCCGTCGCCGGCTTGCATGGACTCCGAAGGCAGTCGCTCCGAGAAGCGGCGCAGGAACAGGTCTTCGGCGGCCAAACGCTCGATGGGATCGGCTTTGCAGAGGCGGTCGAGATCGGGGTGGAACGTGGGCTTCAGCAGCAGGTGGAGTCGGCTCGGCGGGCCGTGGGGATCGCCCTGGACATGGTCGACGACGATCTGGAGATCGCGGGAGTCGTGGGCGCCCGAGATGCGACGCAGTTGGCCATAAGGCTGGCGGTCGATCTCGCGGAGAAGCTGCAGGAAACGTTTCACGGAGGTCCGATGCGGTTTTGGTGTGGTTAACGGATGACGAGTCTAGAAGCGCCAAGTCACGAGGGCGGTGCCGCCATCGGGGCCGGGAAGAACGGCGGCATGGATGCCGGCGCGGGATGCCGATTTCCGTCGGATGCGCAGGATGTCGGCGACGGCCACCACGCGCGACAGCAACAAGGCGCCCGCGGCGTAGGTGACCACGATGCGCGAGGTGCGCCAGCCACGCAGGGCGTCTTCGAACTGCGCGATGTGGGTGTTGTTGGCGGGATCTTCCGGCGAGCCCCAGTCCCAGTCGTGGGCGGCGTCTTCCGGGAAACGGCTGTCCGGAGCCAATCCCTGCAGCAGCAGGGATTCGTCGTAGCTGTCTCGCCGACCCGACACAGGCCGACGGCTGCGCCAGTCGCGCATGACCTCCAGCAAGGCGGGATCGGGATCGGAGGACAGGGCGGCACCGGCATGGCGATTGGCGATGCCCGCAGCGTCTTCCAGATGCATGGCTTGCATCTGCCAGGCCACCAGCAGGGTGCTCCAAGTGACAAGGTCCGTGGTCATCCAGGCCGCGGCCATGCGGCGATGCCCCAGATAACGGTGACCCGATCCGGGAAGGAGCATGGTCAGGCCCACGGCAGCCCAAGTGGAGCGACGATCGCGGGAAGCCCCGGTCGTGTCCATGCCGAAAGCGATGGTGCGCACCGGAGGGGCTACGCGTGCCACCGGCCCCGGAACGAAGATGGTGGTGACCACGGGCTTGGCGGCCAAAGGAACGGCGATCGCGGGAGCCGCAAGGGAATCCGTAGGCGGCACCTGATGCGAGTCGGAGGGGGCTGCCACGGGCGCAGACATGATCCGCGGTGCGGAAGAGGAATCGGGTGAGGACTCCGCAGGCACGAGGTCGGCAGCCCACGAAACGGCAGCCGCCAGGCTCAGCATGGGCAGGATGCGCATCAGAACTCCAGATGGAAATCGGCGCGTGTGGCCGGTCCGTTGGTCCAAGCCAAGCCGCCTTGCACGTGGAGTCCGTCCACCCACGAGGTGCGTTCCTCGTTGTAGAGGCGACGATTGTGGCGCTGGGCGGTCAAGGCCGCATCGATGGCCGAAATCATGTGGTTGAGCACGAGACCGCCCAGGAACCACCCTTGGGTGGCGGCAAGGTCGTCGGCGTCCTGACGCAGGGCGAGGTACTCGGCACGCATCTGGCTGACCCCCCAAGGCGCCGCGGCGGGGACGGTGGAGGGATCGTTGTCGGTCAAGGCCTGTTCGTAGTCGAGCAGGTTCTTGGTGGTGATCGAGCCGGTGGAGGCATCCTTCCAGCCGGGAACGAATTCCTCGTCGCGGCCGATGCGGTCGTAGAAAGCGGCGGGATCCTTGATGCGGGCGTCGCGCAACTCCGAAACCTGGTCGGTGGAAAGGCCTTCGTCGTCCAGGATGGCCAGATGTCCCCGGTAGTTCTTCGCCGAATCGTCGGGGGTGTTGTTGCAGGCGTCCCGCAGTGCCGTCTCGTCGAAGGCGTAGATGGCTTCGCAATAACGGTCGCGATAGGGCATGGTTCGGACCAAGCGGTCCCGATCGGTGCCAGCAGAATCGTAGTAGCGTTTGCGCGTGGCCTCGTAGCGGGAGGCGCTCCAGTTCTCGTCGGCGAAGCGTTTGGCCTCTTTGCTCTTCTCGCGGGCCTGGCGGATGGAGACGTCGTACCAGCCGTACAGAAGTCCCACTTCGGCGGCGGCAAAAAGCCCTGCGCGCACGTAGGCTCCACACCAGGCCTGTCCCGATCCCGGAACGACCAGGGAATAGAAGAACGCCTTGCGAGGCGACCGATACAGCTTGTGGGCGCGGGGATCGTTCTTCAGACGACGCCCGTCCCCACGTTCATCAACCCAGGTCGCGGTGTCGGGATCAGGGTCCGAAACGGTGGTCACCACGGGCTCCGGCACAAAAACTTGCGCCGGTGGCGGCTGTCCAAAACCGGAGCGCGCCCGATGACGGGCTTCATCGGCGCGCATACGGCCCGCGGCGGCGGCGGAATCCGCGGCGCGCATGGCAGCACGGGTGGCCTCGGCACGCGCGGAATCGATGGAGGCGGTGGGCGATTCCTGCGCCGCAGCGAGAGAGTCGCCGGATGGCGAAGGCTGGTCCTGGCGCACGAGGGGATCTTCCTGGGCACTTTGCGGAACTACGGCGCCTGGCTCCTGCGGGGCAGGGAGAGCAACAGGCGGAGCTGGCGCGACACCAGCGGGCTCGATGGAGGGCGCCAGTACGGGTTCGGGCGGCACTTCCGGTCCGGGCTGGGCCCGGACGGAAGCGAAGGCGGCGACCAGGGCCAGGATCGGGAAGGAAATCAGGCTTCGCATGGGATCTCCCGAATGTACGAAACGACGCGGCCCCGAGGGCGATGCCTTCGGGGCCGCGAAAGATGGCGGATCCGCGGACTCGGAGTTCAGTCGAACCCCAGCACGTGGCGCATGGTGTACAAGCCTGCCGGTTGCCGGCTGGCCCACTCCGCGGCCCGCACGGCCCCTTCGGCGAAGGTGCGGCGCGACGTCGCGATGTGCGAGAGCATGACGCGCTCGCCATCGCCAAGGAAACTCACCGTGTGGTCGCCCACGACATCTCCGCCGCGCACGGCGTGGATGCCGATCTGACCTTCCGGACGCTCTCCCGTGATCCCTTCGCGTCCCCAGCAGGCGACATCGGCGAGGTTCACTCCCCGGCCCGCGGCCAGGGATTTGGCCAGCATGAGGGCCGTGCCCGAGGGCGCGTCCTTCTTGTGCTTGTGGTGGGCTTCGACGATCTCAGCATCGAACTGGCGGGAACCGAGAATCTGCGCGGCCTTCTGGACCAGCTCCAGCAGCAGGTTGACCCCGACGCTGTAGTTGGCGGCAAAGACCACCGGGACATGCCGCGCCGCTTCCGCCACCGCGGCATCCCCTTCGGCTCCCATGCCCGTGGTGCCGATGACCAGCGCCATGCGATGGTTCACGGCCTCGCGACACAGTGCCAGCGTGGAGGCGGGAGTGGAGAAATCGATGACCACTCGACCGGCGGCGATGGTGTCGCGCCAGTCGGACACGCAGGAAACGGCAACGCCGTCCACGGGGGACGGCGTTCCTGCGAGCTCAGGCCGGTCGACCAGCCCTTCGACGGGAATCCCCGCCGAAAGACCGGCTTCTTGGAGCGCACGACCCATGCGGCCGAGCGCTCCGACGATGACCAGCCCCGGCATCAGCCGGCCTGCTTGACGACCCAGACCTTGACCTTGGCCTCGACCTCGGCGTGCAGCTTGACCGGGACGTGGAACACGCCCAGAGCGCTGATCGGCTCTTCGAGGAGGATGGCGGACTTGTCGATCTGGACACCGGCTTCGGCGAGCTTGGCGTGCACTTCGGGAGCACCGACGTTGCCATAGAGCTTGTCGCCGTCGTGAACGCGGACGCTCACGGTGAGGGACATGCTTCCGAGCTTGGCAGCGAGCTGCTCGGCATCGGACTTGCGCTTGGCATCACGCTGGGCCTGGCGGCGCTTCTCGGTCTCGACGCTCTTGAGGTTGCCGGACGTCGCGATGACGGCCAGTCCCTGGGGCATGAGCCAATTGCGGCCGTAGCCGTCGCGGACCTTGACGACGTCGAAGGCTTTACCGAGGCCCTTGATATCGGACTTGAGGATGACGTTCATGTTCTTTCGCCTCCCTTAGCGCATGGTCTCTGCCACGAAGGGCAGGAGGCCGATGATGCGCGCGCGCTTGATCGCCTGGGCCAGCTCGCGCTGGTACTCGGCGGAAGTGCCCGACATACGACGAGGAACGATCTTGCCACGCTCGTTGACGAAACGGCGCAGAAGCTTCTCGTCCTTGTAGTCGATGTGGGCGATCTTGTTTTCGGTGAAGAAGCAGCTCTTCTTGCGCTTGCGACGAGGAGCCATGATCAGTCCTCCTTCTCGCCGTTGTCGGCGGGCAGTTCGACTTCGGGGGCATCCAGCGGGGGCAGGCCGCAGGGATTGTCCACCACCGTCAGGAAGCGGATGACGGATTCGTCGAGACGCATCTGGCGCTCGAACTCCTTCACGAAGCTTCCCGCGTTGAGGTGGTAGTAGTAGACGGTGTAGTCGGCGTGCAACTTTCCGTCGATTTCGTAGGCGATCTTGCGCTTGCCCCAGCGGTCCACGCGGACGATCTCGCCGTTGCCGGCAAGCATTTCCTGGAACTTCGCGACGCTCGCCTCGATGGCGGCGTCTTCCTGATTCGCGTCGACGAGGACAACGGTCTCGTACAACCTGGCCAAAGTGGCCTCCCTCTGGTCTAGGGCCCCGGCAGTTCATGCCGGAGCAGGGTGGATGGTCCATCGCGCCGGATTTTTCGGCGCAACAGAGGCGGAAGTGTAGAAACCTCGGTGGTGCCCGGAAAGTCCTCGTGTGCATTTCCCTTTCCCTCCCATCCAATCCGGAGTGGTCAACGTCCGTGGATTCATGATAGGATGCATCCGGACCCGTCTTTCCGGAGTGGAACATGAAATTGTCGATCAAAGATCGGATCAGCGCACTTTCGGCCGTCAACGCCGGGATCGCCCTTGTGTTGCTGGCGTTTGCGGTCACCACCCTCGAGAAGTTGCGGGTGGGCGGAACCCTACAAACGGGAATCCAGGAGCTGAACACTCTCAACGGAGATCTGCAACCTCCGCCTCTTTTCTTCGTAGAAGGAGGCATGCACCTCTACACCGCGGCAGCTTCCGGCGACCCTGCCGTACGCGAAGCGAATTGGAAAGAAGTGGAGGAGCACACCCACGAATTCCTGGCTTCCCGCAAATTTTGGGATTCCCTGTTGGAGCCCCGGCCCGATCTCCGAGCCCGCGTAGCGACGGCGACAGCCCCCGTGGAAGTGGTGATCCAACGGCTGGAGACGGAATACCATCAGCCTCTGACCGAAGGCCGACAGGCCGACGCCATCGCCTTCCTCGACAGTGTCTACCAACCCGCGCACGCGGCCCATGACACCCAGATGCAGAGCCTGGCGCGACACTTGGCCGACCTCCGCACCGCCCAGATGGACCAGGCGACCTCGACCTCGCGCCGCCGGGTGATGATCCTGCTGATCGCGGCGTTGCTGTTCGCCGCCGGGAACGTGTGGCTGATTCTTTCGCTGCGCTCCCGCCTGCACCAGGCCGTGATCAATCAGCGCCTGGTGGAAAATGCACCCGTCAACATCCTGATGGCCAACCGCAACCTCGAGATCACCTTCGCCAACGAGCAATCCGTCCGCACCCTCAAGGGGATCGAGTACGCCATGCCGTGCAAGGCCGTGGACATCGTGGGCCAGAACATCGACGTCTTCCACAAGAACCCCCAACGTGTTCGAAAGATGCTGGAAGACCCGGCGAACCTGCCCCACACCGCCACCATCCAGGTGGGACAGGACTGGATGGCCCAGACCGTGGTGGCCGTGCGCGACGAAGCCGGCCGGTACATCGGGCCCATGCTGGTCTGGGAACTCACCACCGACGCGGTCAAGGCGCGCGCCAAGGCGGCCGACCTGCAGAAGGAGGTCTCGGAGAAGGTGGCCTCGTTGCAGCACATTTCCGAGACCCTCGGCGGGATCGCCGACGGCATGGGCCGCTCCACCCGCGAAGCCACCACCCAGACCGACGCCTCGTTCCAGACCTTCGCCAAGGTCAACGGGGCCTTCCAGATGGTGGCCAGCGCCGCCGAGGAGATGAGCGCCAGCGTCGCGGAAATCGCCCGCCATGTGGCGGAGGCCGCGCGCGTGGCCACCGACGCGGGCCGGATGGCAGAATCCGTCAACAGCAAGATCGGGGATCTGGATCGCTCCAGCCAGGCGATCTCGAAGGCCACCGAGGTGGTGACGGCCATCGCCGAGCAGACCAACCTGCTGGCGCTGAACGCCACCATCGAGGCGGCGCGCGCCGGCGAAGCGGGCAAGGGATTCGCCGTCGTGGCCAGCGAGGTCAAGGATCTCGCCAAACAGACCGCAGGAGCCACCGAGGAGATCCGCCGCATGGTCGGGGCCATCCAGGGCGATGTCGGGGGATCGGTCGAATCGATCACCAAGGTATCCCAGGTGGTGTTGCACATCCGCGGCCTGCAGGACTCCATCGCCGCGGCCGTCGAGCAGCAGAACGCCACCGCACGCGACATCGCCCGATCGGTGGCGGGGGCGGCGCGCGAAAGCCAGGAAATCGCCGCGGTGCTGCAGCAACTGCGCGCCGTGGTCGAAGACTCCGCGACCGCCGCGGGCCAATCGGAGGTCGCCGCCCGCGATTTGCGGGGGTTGGCGACGAATCTCCAAAGCGACATGGACCGTTTCCGTTCCTGACCGTGTGGGGCATCACCCTCCCTCCGAAGTTGCGCATCTTTGGGGGGTTCCATCCAGCGTTGTCCACTCCCAGGAAACCCTCCCATGCGCACGTCCCTCTTCCGTCTGCTCGTCCTGCTCTCGGCGCCCGTCCTCGCTGGCAGTCTCCTGGTCAACGGCGATTTCGAAGCCGGTCTCGAGGGCTGGCGCGTCTGGGGTGCCACGTCCTCCGCGAGCGCCCATGCGGGCAAGGGGGCCTGCGAAGCCCGCGCAACCGAGGATGCGTGGGTGGGAATCGACCAGGTGGTCGCCCTTCCCGCGACGGCCAAGACCTTGACCCTTTCCGGCTGGATCCAGGCCGATGGAGTCCGCCAAGGCCCCGAGGACTGGAACAAGGGACGCCTGGGCCTGGAATTCCTCGATGCCCGCGACAGCGTGGTGGGCGGCTGGCAACTGGTGGCGGGGCAGGCTCGGGGACGTACACCCTGGACCCGGGTGGAGCGCACCTATGCCGTTCCCGAAGGCGCCGCCAAGGCCAAGGTGATCTGCGCCCTGGCCAACGCCCACGGCACGTTCCGCTGCGACGACATCGAGGCATCCGTACAACCTTGACCACGTCGCGGGACGCGGCCACCATCCGGCCGCTCCCGCTGGAACCTCAGTGCCTGCGCACCATGCGGAAGCCGGTCTTGCCAGCAGAGAAGTCTGGTGTCGCCTGTTCGCGGAAGTGTGGTCCGTACATGTATTCGTACGTGTTGCGGAAGGCGTCGCCACCCCGAATGACCCGATAGAGTCCAGTGCGTTCGCTGGCCGAGGCGGGATCCGGTCCGTCGGGATCTGTCACCGGTCCCGCAGGATAGGTGCCGTTGCGATCCCACACCCATTCCGATGCGTTGCCGAAGAGGTCGTGAATTCCCCAGGGGTTGGCGGGTTTGGTCGCGATGTTGTGGATGGCGCGTCCGGAATTGCTTGGCACCCATCCGAGATCGGCCACGGCGCGCGCCGCGAGGGAGTCGGCGACAGCGACAAACGCCCATTCAGACTCGGTGGGCAACCGGTAACCGTTCTGCGAGCGGTCGGCAACGAGGCCAGAGAGGTCGACCACCTTGACTGGAAAGTAGTTGGAGTCGTATTGGATGGAACTGTAGCTGTAGACCGAATCCAGGAACTCGGCCTTGGAACGGGCGTTGCACATCAAAATCGCGTCGAACCAATTGCACAGGACCGGCCACGCGCTGTCGGATCCTTCGAATCCGAGAATCCTTGCCCCGAGCTCCGTGAACTCGGTGGTATCCATCCAGAAGGGATGGATGGTGACCTGGTGGATCGGTGCCACTGGAAGCGAAGGCCAGTCCGACGAGGAACCACCGCCCATTTCGAACGTGCCTCCGAGCACCTCGATGGACGAGCCCCGGCGTGCACGACGCCGAACCGGAACATCGAGGCCTCCGACATTTCCAAAGCGATCGGTGGCCTCGCACCGAACAGCGGTGGCAAGACCGGGTACCAGACCGCCAACCCGCGCCGTCCAAACCCCGGAGACCAAGTTCGCGGGTACACCACCGATGCTCACCGAGGTCACGGCGGAATTGTCGGAGGCCTGAACCCGCAAGGTGAGGGTGTCGGTGGCCGGAAACAGGGAATCCGAAGTCTTGGGGGGCTTCACCCAGGTGACCGTTGGCAACTCCAGATCGGAGCGTTTCACCAGTCGATTGAAGATGGTGTCGTTGCCTGAAGGATCCAGGAGGACGAGCTTGACGCGAATGGTCCCCCAATCGAGGTTGGAGAGTCTCGCACGGACGGCCCCCCAGGTGCGGCTCGTGTCGGAGATCATCCACGAACGCGAACCATCCAGGGACTCGCCCATCCAGACGGCCCGGTACTCCAGCGAAGGATCCTGATCCGTGTAGTGGAAGGACAGCGTGACGGTGTCCGCAGTGGTACGCACGGTATCCGTCCCCCCATCCCAGGTCCCACCAGGCGCCACCGTGTCCTTGTAGTCCACATCGAGCTGGTACACGGCCATACGTCCCAACCTGTCGGTCGCCCGCAGGAAAAACACGCTGGCACCGACATGGCAACCGGACGAGCAGACGAGCTCCCAGGTGGAATCGTTCCGATTCGTGGCTTTGAAGAGCGTGGTTTCCAAAGGGTCGTCGTTCACCAGTGACGCCACACCCGAACTGTCGTCGCGGACCACCACCTGGAAGGACTGCCCGACGCTGTCCAGATGGAGGACGCCGTTGGTCAATCCCAGGAACCTCACGACAGGCCCGAGGCTGTCGCGAACAGGACGACGCACCCAGAAGATCTTGCTGCTCGGGTTGCCGTCGGCATCGACCGCATCGATCACGTGGCGGACAGCGGCCCCCCATCCGATCTTGTCCAAACGAACCCGCCAGATGGTGTCGGTGGTGCTCGGCCCACGCACCTGCGAATCGAGACGAACCGTGACGGGTGCCAGGCTGTCGAAGACCGACCAGGAGACGGAGACGGTGTCGGACATGGCCAGGATCGTGTCCAGGACCGCTGCGGAACGCAGCGTGATCCGCGGGGGAGTCCCATCCTTGCGCCGCACGTAGAGGGGACGCACCGTGGTTTTCCCGCTGGCGTCCCGAACCGTGCACGACGTGGACCTCCAGGACAAGGGAACGGAGGAGACGGCCCATACCCAACCTTGGCCGTCGAAGCCGAGATTTCCCGAGCCGCAATCCACGCCCGCGACCAAGCTGTCGTCGGTCGCCACGATGCGCAACAAGGTGTCTGCCCTGCCGATCACCATCGAGTCTGCCAACGGGCCCCGACCAGCGGACAGACGCAGGCTCGGTGACAAGGAGTCCAGAGCCAGGCGACGGACCCGCACCTCCACCGAGTCGGTGTTGCCGTCGATGTCGCGGGCCACGATCTCCACGCGACGGACTTCCCCCCATTTCAAGCCCGTGAAGCGGTGCGACCAGACCCCGTCCACCCCAGATGCGGATGCACGATCGATGGTCACGTTCGTTTTGGTGCTGTCGGAAACCGTCCACTGAAGGGTCGCGGTATCGCTGGCGACCAGGAGCGTGTCGAACAGGAGGGCGTTGCGGAATTCCAAGCGCGGAGCAACCAGGTCCTTTCGACGGTAGGACACCAAAAGACTGTCGACATGACCGGCGCCATCGCGGGCCACGCAGTCGGTGGAATCCCACGAGAACCCGATTGTGCGCAGTTGCAGACCCCAGTGCCCATTGGTCGGTCGGAGGTCCTGATCCGCGCAGCGCACCCCGACGACGGCGCTGTCATCACTGACCGAAAGCGGGATCGTGGTATCGACCGAAGCGGTCAGCAAGGAGACCCGCCCCGTCGCCCCGTTGTGCGACAGGACCGGCGAGGTGGAATCCACGGGAATGCGAACGACCACCACGCCCACGGAGTCGTCGTTGCCCAGGACGTTCCAGGCGTGGCAGACCACGGCACGGGGATGGTTCCAGGCCAGGTCCTGGACCCGCAGCGAGAATGGCGCAAGCACTTCCTGTCCTCCGAGCATCACCTTCGCGAGACCGTTCTCGTCCGACACGTCGAACCGAAGGGTGACGGTATCGGCCACGACACGCAAGGTGTCCTGCACGGCAGCGAACTGGGGCTGGACCAACGGGCGGGCCGCATCGATCCGCCAAAGCCCGATCGTCTTGCGGGTCTGCCGGCCATGGAGATCGACGGCCAGACATTCGATCTCCGTCAGACCTTCGGGAAGCCCATCGAAGGAATACGGATACCGACCGTCCCTTTCCAGCAGCGTCTGATCGCCGCACGCGACCCTGGCGAGACCGGAATCGTCCGAGGCTCGAATCCAGAGTGTTCCGCGGTCGGAACGCAGCCGGAGCCTTCCCGAGACCAGGCTGTCGAAGGACAGCGACGGGGCGAGGGAGTCCGGCGCCACACGGTACAGGATCAGCGGCAGAGTGGAGACATGCCCCTCGAGGTCGCGCGCCGACAAGGTCAAGGACACCATGCCCCCGCGCACAAGCCCGCGAGCGGTGTCCCTGTACACCCCGCCGCCGTCGGGGAGCAGACGTTTTCCGTCAAGCTCGATCCTGTCGATCCAGGCATCGTCGACCATCCAGGCCAGAGGGAACGAATCCGCCAGTGACTCGAACCGCCCGGACTGCAGGCCACTGCCGACCCAGGTGATCTTTGGGGCCACCGTGTCCGTGGCAGGCACCGATCGCCTCACGGTGCGGTCCAGATGGTTCCCCGCCCGATCCTGCGCGCGAAGCTGGATGACCGCTTCGGTACCGGGAACCACCGCGATGCGGCGGCGGAACAGGCCTGGTGCGGGATTCAACCACGTCGTGTCGCCGATACGCACCCAGGCGAGGGAGTCGTCCTGGACGGTCCATTCCACCACGAAGGAATCCTGCCCATAGGGAATCTCGTCGGTCTCGGGTGTCTTTGCCGAAAGCACTCCAGCGGGGACGGTGGAGTCGCGAAGCACGATTCCCACTCCGATCGAGAGCGTGCGCTGGTGGTCGTCGAGCAGACGCGCCGTGTCCCAGCCCTGCCAACGCACCACACGATCTTCTCCACGACCGCTGAACCCCTCCACATCGAGCCGGTAGCGGGACGAGCGCCCCACACCACGGAACCAGGCGGAATCCTTGTCCCAGGACCACACGCTGTCCCAGACCCGCGAGTCTGCAGTCTCCAGCCGAACGTGAACCGAGTCGGTCTTCGGCAGGCCAGCCCCCCCAGAGGGTGCGAGGAGTCGGGGCACCACGGAAACGGTGCCTCCGGTCTCCGAAGTTCCGGTGGGGGCCTGCTCCTGGCAGGACCCAAGGAAGGCGCCGACGAGCAGCAGAAAGCCGCGACGAACCGACGTATTCATTCCGACCTCCAGCGCACGAGAAGGTCGTCGGCGGCGGGATTCGATATGGATGGAGATGGCGCGGGAGCGGGATCCTCGCGCAACAGCAGGTAGGTGGCCAACCCGGCTCCTCCCGCCACCAGGAGTGCTCCCCCGCCCCAGTACCACGCCTTCCGCTGCGCCCCGGAAGTTTCTCCGACCAGATCGACTCGCACTTGCGGGATCGTCTTGGCCAGCAAGGCCTCGATGGGGCCGTCCTGCTTGCGCGTGGAGGATTTGAGGACCTCCCCGCTCGCAACATCCACCAACCGGGCGGACAGTACCCAAGTGGTTCCCAGCCGCCCCACCGATCCGACCACGACCCGATCGATCCCGAGCATCTGGCCCGCCTTGACGGCGCAATCGGACCGATCGCAGGCGCCCGACTCCTGGAATCCTTGCTCGGCGAGGATCTTGTCGACCTGGGCTCGTTCCAGGACACGAGCCTGCCCAGATCCGAGGATCTCGGTCGCCAGGGCGTCTTGGAGAATCCGGGAATCGGAGACGGAGATGGTGCCGGCTTCGAACGGCAGCACTGCGACCTGAGGAACAGAGTTCGCGGCATGCAGATTCGATGCGAATGCGGCAGCAAGGCACATGGGGGCGAGTCGCGGGCGAGGAAAACTCATGGTCCAATGTTAACACCGCTCGCGCAGCGGTCCTTCGCCTCGGGTGATGGTTGTCACAACCACCGCATCCGCGAACGCCCATGCGGGCGATGGCGCCGCCAAAGCCAAAGTGATCTGCGCCCTGGCCAACGCCCACGGCACGCTCCGCTGCGACGACCTCGAACTCGCGGCGTCCCCCTGAAACCGGGGAGCGTCCGCTCTCAAGCCGTCATAAGACAGAAATCCAACAGGGCGGATTCGTCGTCCACCACGAGGACGAGCTCTCCTTTTCCCCGGGAGGGAGCGGGCTCGGCGGATGGTGGCTCGCCTTCTTCTGCTTGGGACAAGGGCAGCAACAACCGGAACACGGTTCCCTCGCCGACGCGACTGACCAGATCGAGGGCGAATCCGTGCGCCTGCACGATCCCCTGCACCACAGACAGTCCCAGCCCGCTCCCCCCACCGGTGCGGCGCGTGGTGAAGAAGGGATCGAACGCCTTGCGCAGCGTGGCGGTGTCCATGCCGCAACCCGTATCGGAAAATTCCACAAGCACGTGTTCGCCCGGTTTTGCCACCCCGATCTTGAAGACCGTTTCCGTCAAAATGGTCGCGCGGTCCTACCGGATGGAAAGTTGTCCCGCCTCTCCGATCGCCTGGAGGGCGTTCATCCCCAGATTGAGGAAGACCTCGTGGATCTGCGTCGGCTCGGCATCAACAAAAGTCGACCGATCCAGGGTCGTCTTGATCACGACCCCAGGCGCCGCCACGCCCCTTAACTGCTCCACGACTTCCTCGACCAACGTGGCGATTCGGACCGTGGTCTTGCGCGGTGCCGCGGCACGGCTGTAGGTCTGGATCTGCTGGACAAGCTTGCGCGCCCGGTTTCCCGACCGGAGGATCTTCGAAAGATTCTCCTGAATGGGCGAACCCTCTTTGGGGTTGGTGACCACGGGCTTGCGCTGACGGACCGCTTCGCCCCACAATCCGGTGTGTTTCAGCATGTACACCGTTTGCCGCTCCATGATGGCGCAACCGGCCATCGCGGATCTACCAGTGTTTTTATCGCCAGGAATCGCAGGGCGGACCAGAACGGGCCCTGGGGACCAAATGCTCCTTTCAGGTCGGCGGAAGATCAAACGCCAAAACACCTCCCCGACGATGGCAGGAGGTGTGCTGGGGATCGGCATCGCGAAGTGATGACAAGATCCGGCATCGAGGATGAGCACGCGAAGGAACCGCAGGCTCACCCCCCGGCGAACGGAATCAGAGGCGCGCCAGCACCGCGTCGGCCATGCCGAGTGTGTCCACCACGGTGGCACCGGCCCAGGCGATGTCGCGGGTGGCGATGCCGTCGTCGAGCACCTTGGCCACGGCCTTCTCGATGCGCTGCGCCGACTCTTCCTTGCCCAGAGCGTAGCGCAGGAGCATGGCACCCGACAGGATCTGAGCCAAGGGGTTGGCGATGCCCTTGCCCGCGATGTCGGGAGCGGAGCCGCCCGAGGGTTCGAACAGACCGAAGGTGCCTTCGGCCAGCGACGCGGAAGGCAACATGCCCAACGAGCCCGTGATCGCGCCGGCCTCGTCGGAGAGGATGTCGCCGAAGAGGTTGGGGCAGAGCATGACGTCGAACTGCTTGGGGCTGCGCACCAGTTGCATGGCGCCGTTGTCCACGTACATGTGGGCGAGCTGGACGTCGGGAAATTCGTCCTTGTGGATGCGCGTCACGACTTCGCGCCACAACACCGAAGCAGCCAACACATTGGCCTTGTCGATGGAGGTGACATGGTTGCGGCGCTTGCGCGCGGCCTGGAAGGCGACGCGGGCGATGCGCTCGATTTCGGCGACCGTGTAGACCATGGTGTCGAAGGCCTTGTCGCCTTCCCGGCCCTTGGGCTGACCGAAGTACACGTCGCCGGTGAGCTCGCGCACCACAAGGATGTCGAAGCCGTCGGCGACGATGTCCGCGCGCAGCGGGCAGGCCGGAGCCAGCGCCTTGTAGACCGTCGCCGGCCGGAGGTTGGCGTACAGCCCAAAGATCTTGCGCAAAGGCAGCAGGGCGCCGCGCTCGGGCTGGAGGTCGGGAGGGAGGGTTTCCCACTTGGGGCCGCCAACGGATCCGAAGAAAATCGCTTCGGCGGACTTGCAGGTGTCGATGGTGGACTGCGGCAGCGGGTGCTGGAATTCATCATAGGCGGCACCACCAACCTTGGCGGGCTTCCAATCGAACGAGAATCCGCCGTGGGCGGCGACCGCATCGAGGACGCGGAGGGCCTGGGCCATGACTTCGGGACCGATTCCGTCTCCGGCGAGAACGGCGACCGTGTGCTTGCTCGACATTGCGGCTTCCTTCGGGTGTGCGGGCGATCGGCGCGACAGGCGACGACCACATCCGTCATCAAGGCGCTGAAAGGTAACTCGACGGGGTGGTGATCCAGGCCCTCACGGACTTGCGCACCTGCACCGTCAGAACGAGACGGAGTCGGCTCCGACGGACGACTGCGGCGCGCTGGCCACCTGGGCGAACGCGGGGTGGCGCGTGTCGCGCAGCCACTCGAAGAGCACCATCTCGGCGGAGGTCAGATGGACGCCCGTGCGCTGCAGGCGCCCCAAGGCCAGCTCACAATCGCGATCGCGGCGCGAGGTGGTGGCATCGACCACCAGGTGGACGTCGCCGTCGAAGGTGGCCATCAGTTGCAACGCCGTCTGGAGAACCGCCACGTGGGTCTCGCAGCCCAGCAGCACGACCGACCGGGGACGGACCTGTCCGATGGACTCGGCGATGTCCCTCACTTGCATGGCCGAGAACGATTCCTTGGCGTAGAAGCGGTGGCGATCCGCATGGTCGGCCAGCTCAGGGATGGTGGGCCCCATGCGGTGCGGACTCTGCTCCGAGCCGATCACCGGGACCCCCAGAACCCGCGCAGCGTTCACGATCTGCACCGCACGCGGCAGGATGGCGGCGAAACCGCGGATGCCGGAGCGGAAAGCCTCCTGCATGTCGACCACGAGCACCAGGCTCGTGGTGGATTCCAGCAATGCGCCATGATCGCGGACCAGCATGGACTCTGTACCCTCCTGTGCTCTCGCATGATACGAAATCCCGATGTCCCAGCGGAGGAACGCGATGTTTCCACCGCGTTGCGCTCCGATCGGTGGCGTCAGGGCTCCGAGCGCATGACCAGGGACGACATGGAATTAACCGCCGCGCGCCGGATCAAGGCGAGGTAGGCCTTTGCCGAAGCCTCGATGATGTCGGTGCTGCGTCCCTGCCCGGTGAGCGTACGCCCTCCGAGCCGGGCGGAGACGGCCACCTCGCCTTGGGCGTCGGTGCCTCCCGTGATGGCCTTCAACTGGTAGGTGTCGATGTCGATGGTGCGACCCGTGAGCTCGCGGATGGCTTTCAGCACCGCGTCCACCGGGCCGTCGCCCGAGGCGCGGGCCGAGACGGGTTCCTGGTGGTCACGTTTGAGGGTCACGACCGCCGCGGGAGTGTCTTCCGAGCCGGAGACCACGCTGTAGCTGACCAATTGCCAGTCGTCGCCGACCTCAACAGATTCCGTCTCCTCGGCGACCAAGGCGACCAAGTCTTCGTCGAAGACTTCTTTTTTCTTGTCGGCCAGGGCCTTGAACTTGTCGAAGATCGCGTTCAGCTGGTCTTCGGAGGGCTCGAAGCCCAACGACTTCAGGCGGTCCTGCAGGGCGTGTTTGCCCGAGTGCTTGCCCAGCACCATCTTGTGCGACGACCGCCCGACGGATTCCGGCGTCATGATCTCGTAGGTGGCGCGGGCCTTCAGGACACCGTCCTGGTGAATGCCCGACTCGTGGGCGAAAGCGTTGGCCCCGACGATAGCCTTGTTGGGCTGCACGGGAACACCCGTTATGGAGGTCAGCAGGCGCGAGGTGCTCCAGATTTCGGTGGACACGATACCCGTGTCGATGCCGCTGGACTTGGCGTGCACGCGCAGGGCCATGGCGATCTCTTCCAGCGAGCAGTTGCCCGCACGTTCGCCGATGCCGTTGATGGTGCATTCCACCTGCCGCGCGCCGGCCCGGATGGCGGCCAGCGAATTGGCCACGGCCAAGCCGAGGTCGTTGTGGCAGTGCACCGAAAAGATGATGCCGGGGACCTTCACATGTTCCACCAGGAACCGGATGAGCTCCTCGTACTCGTGGGGCATGGTGTAGCCCACGGTGTCGGGGATGTTCAAGGTGGTGGCACCGGCTTCGGCGACGGCCGTGTAGAGATCCACCAAGTAGTTGCGGTCGGCGCGGGTGGTGTCCTGCGCGGAGAACTCTACATCTTCCACTCGGGAACGGGCGTGGGCGACGGCCTTCACGGAGCGGCGGATGTTCTCCTCGCGCGAGATGCGCATCATGTGTTCCAGGTGGATGTCCGACCCGGAGGAAAACGTGTGGATGCGGCGTCGCTCGGCGGGCTCGACGGCGTCGGCGGCCCGATCGATGTCCTTTTCCGTGATGCGAGCCAGTCCCGCGATGATCGGGCCCTTCACTTCGGTGGCGATGCGTCGGACGGCTTCGTAATCACCGGGGCTGGCGATGGGGAACCCTGCCTCGATGACGTCCACCCCCAGGCGGGCCAATTGGTTGGCCATGCGGATCTTCTCGTCGATGTTCATCGAGAAGCCAGGGGACTGTTCTCCGTCGCGGAGCGTGGTGTCGAAGATGCGGACGCGATCGGTCATCGGACTCCCTTCTTTATCGTGGGGACCAACAAAGGTACCAACTCGACCTTCCGGTCCGGTATCGGAGCCGGTGCGGCTTGTTTGCGTGCTGTCCATGGTCTGTCTCCGGATTCTGCCCCCTGTGCCGGGATGAGAAATACCGGAATGTCCCGTCTCACCCTCGAGGTGAGCGGTGGCGCGAACGCGACCTGATGCTCCCCCTCAGCCCCTATGGCGAGTGGGAAGAAGCAGGTGCTGGCGGATCGCGATGTGCATTCTTGCAGAATACTCGGTACCGGAGTAGAAGGCAAGGGGAGTGCATCTCCAATGCTCGCGGCCTGAACCCCGTCTCCGACTCAGAGGGTGAGTGCACCAAAAAGCCGCTCGTCCTGAGGAAGGGCGAAGCCCTGTCTCGAAGGGCAGCGGCGGCACGCTGGGAACAACATCTTGTGACCGCGAATCCATCGCCCGCCCTCGAAAGCTCTCCTGAGCCTGTCGAAGGGCGCTTCGCTCCTCAGGACGAGCGGTGGATTTTGGTCGCTCCGAGGTTCTTTATCACCCTCAGATGGGCTCTTCGTGCAAGAAGGCAGCGAAGTCGGCGTCTTCCTGCAAAATGTGGCGGATCAGCCACGCCCGCAGAATGTGGTGCAGCTGGGCTTGTTCTTCCGGATTCGACAGATCTCCCGAGGAGAACCGGACCACGTCCTTCAGCAGGTCGTCGTGCAAGTTCCGATGCCGGTCCAATCCCGGATACAAGCGAGCCTGCATCATGTCTTCTTCGGCGCGGAAATGCTCCCGGGTGTAGCGCATGAGGTCCATCAGGATCCGACGATTTTCATCGGAGGAGCTTTCCCGTTTGAACCCCAGGATCAGCCCGACGATGTACCGGTGCTGGTCGTCCAGGAGCTCTACCCCCAGGCGCAGGCCATCGAACCAGTTTTCGCCGTGATCGTCGCTCATTCCAGAAGTCCCTTCTTTGTCTCGGAAGCCTCGCGCACCAGCCGTCCCAGGCCGGCCACCCCGAGGATGAGAGCCATCGTACCATCCCCCATCATGCCCACGCCTTCGTAAAGATCGCCGCCCGCGCCCACGGCGCCCAGCGGCTTCACCACCGTCTTGTGGATGCCCAGAACCTCGTCTACAAGCAACGCGACCCGAAGCTGGTCGAGAGCCCCCACGACCACGGTCCCGGAGGCACCCAACCCATCGGCCGAAAGCAGCCGCGCCAGTCGGACCAGCGGGAGCACATGACCTCCGTGTTCGACGACATCTCCCCGGCCGGGGACGGCGTGTGTGCGATCGACATCGAGCGGGAAAACCTCCCCCACCATGGAAAGCGGAAAGAGGAACCGGCCATCGGCCACACGCACCACGAACCCTTCGACGATCTGGGTGCGCACCGATTGCGGGAGCACCAGGCGGAACAGGCACCCCTTGCCGGATTCCGTCTCGACTTCGACACGCCCCCCGGCGTCGTGGATCCGGTTGTACACCACATCCATGCCCACGCCGCGTCCGGACGTTTCGGTGACGGACTCGGCGGTACTCACACCGGGCAGGAAGAGCAGAGCGACCAACTGCTGATTGTCCAGAGTCTGCCCCGCGGGAATCATTCCCAAGGCAACCGCCTTGTCCCGCAACGCGCCCAGATTCAGCCCCTTGCCGTCGTCGCGGATTTCCAACACCAGGTGGTCGTCGGCTTCACGCAACTCGAGGCGCACCAGGCCTTCGGGTGGTTTGCCGCAACGAGCGCGGACTTCGGGGGTCTCGATGCCATGGTCGACCGCGTTGTTCACCAGGTGGGTGAGGGGGGCGTCGAGGAGATCGAGGTGGCTCTTGTCGATCTGCAAGTCCTCTCCGACAACTTCGACCCGCACCTTCTTGCCCCGACGCTCGGCGACATCGTAGACCAGGCGCGGCGCCTTCTGCAGCACCTGGCGGGCGGGAACCAGACGCAGCTGGAGAATGCTCTCACGCAGTTCGCGCGACAGAGTCGCGAAGGTGTCCGTATTCTGCCGCAACCGCCGCACAAAATCGTCGTCGCGGCCGGAAGCGGCGTCGGCGGCCAGACGATTGAGATGCTGGAAGACTTCCTCGACGACCACAAGCTCCCCGACATACCCGAGGAACGCGTCGATGCTGCGTTCGGGAATGCGCATCGTCTTTTCGACCGCTCCGATTTCGATCGCCGCGTGCTCCTGCGCGGGCTCGACCGATCCTGGTGCGGCGACGGGAGCCTGAGGTGGAACGGACTCACCGGAGCCCCACGCCTCCTCGGATTCCAGCACGACGATCTGCTCCTGCAGAAGCTCGTGCAGAACGGGATCCCATCCCAACACTGGAAGAACCGTATCCAGAGCGCTTCGGCACGCGACCACAGCCGCGGCTGCCGCGGATCCTGGGGGAGCGATTTCGTGCAGCTCTCCAACCAAAGCCAACAGGGCATCACAGACCGAGCGGGGACCGGAGCCTTTCGGCAATTCCCCCAGGTGAGTGGCCAGCTTCGCCACCAGGGCCGGGACACCCCGCGATTCCTGGAAGGCCAGGGGGAGGACGATACGGGCCGACGACTCGCGGACCCGCGCCAGCTCTTCGCACAACCGATCGAGGGCGGGATCGTCATCGGGGACACGCCCCCCCCGGCTGGCTTCGAGGGAGCGGCGCAGAAGATCGAGACCGCTCAACAAGGGGTCGCGGGGGACATGCGCCAATTTGCCCACGCGGAGGTCGTCGAGGACGTTTTCCAAGGCGTGCGCCAAGCGACGGACCTGCAGCAGGCGGAAGAATCCCGCGTTTCCCTTAAGGCTGTGGACGGCGCGGAAGATGGTGGCCAAGGCGTCGAAATCCCGCCGATCGTCGGGCAGGGCCAGGACCAGGCGATCGATGCCGGAGAGGGAATCGAGGGATTCGTCGAGGAAGTCGGCGAACAGTTGCGGGTCGATGGACTCAGGCGTCATGAGGCCTCCTCGACGGAACGGAGTTGCGCCAGTTTGCGCTGCCAGCGACGGTTGCGCGCAACCAGCCGGGCGATGACCTCTTCCAGTTCGGAGAGGTCGCGCAGGGGCTTGAACAGGCAATCCTCGGCGCCCAGGCGCATGGCCGTCAGCAGGTGCCGAAGCTCCACGTGCCCCGTGATCGCGATGAACGGCACCGTGGGATACCCCTCGCGCAGGGCGAGCATGAGCGCGACACCGTCCATCTCGGGCATGACAAGATCCGTCACAACGACATCGACGCAGTGCCGCTCCAGGATCTCCAGCGCTTCGCGCCCGTGGGCGGCGCGCAGGACTTCGTAGCCCACGAAGCGCAGATGGCGGGCGAGCATGTCGCGGATGCCTTGTTCGTCGTCCACAACCAGCACGGTGCCGACGTTTTCGGTAGTCATGGCAGCTCCTTGGCGGGGGGATCCACCGCGGGTAGGTCCAGGACAAAATGGGCGCCCCGGTCGGAGGGAACCAGGCGGAGTTCTCCCCCGTGGGAACGCGCGATGTTGCGGGAAATGGAAATGCCGAGCCCCGTGCCCTTGCCGGGAGGCTTGGTGGTGAAGAACGCGTCGCCCAGGCGCGCGCGGACGGAATCCGGCACACCAGGACCGTCGTCGGCCACACTGATGCACCCGCGGGCGCCCTCGCGCCAGACCGCGATGGCGATCCGGCCCGTCTGGCCCGCCGGGCGGCTGTTGGCCTCGCCCACGGCGTCCACGGCGTTGGTGAGCAGATTGATCACGACCTGCTCGAGCTCCTGCGCAATGCCGTTGGCGTGGACACTTCCCGGCACGACCTGGACATCGACGGACAGGCGCTTGAGGTGGTGCTCCGTCAGGAGCATGGCGCTGCGCACCACCTGGGCGAGGTCGATCACCGAACGCGCCCCCCCTCCGGAACGCGAGAAGGACTTCAATCCTCCCACGATTCGTGCGATGCGCTGCACACCGCCCTGCATTTCGCAAGCGATGGAGGGAAGATCTTCCAGAATGGCCGAGAGTCGAGGAGAGGGCTTCCAGTCGGGGATCTGGGCCAGCTCTTCACCGAGAGCGGGACCAAAACGCTCGAGGGTCTGGAGACTTCCCGAGAGCCACGTAAGGGGATTGTTGATCTCGTGGGCCATGCCCGCGGCAAGGGTGCCCATGGAGACCAGGCGGTCGGCGTGGGCCAACTGCGCGGCACGCTCCTCGACGAGCTCCTCCAGCCCGTGCTGCTGTCGCGACGCTTCCAGAAGAGATCGTATCCGCACGCGGGCCACTTCGGGCTCGAGAGGTTTGGTGAGGAAGTCGTCGGCGCCCGCCCGCAGGACCCGCACCTGGTCGGCACGATCGGACGAGGCGGTCAGGACGATGACCGGTACCTTCGCCAGCAACGGGTCAGCGGCCATCCGTTCCAACACCTCGAAACCCGACAAGCCGGGCATCACCAGATCGAGCAGGACCAGATCGTAGGGCGAAGTGGCCGCGGCGAGCTTTTCGAGTCCTGCTTCACCCGATGCGGCCCACTCGAGGGACCATCCCGTTCCCATGGAGAGAGCGTGTTCCAGAAGGACGAATTCGATCTTGCTGTCGTCGACCAGGAGGATACGCGCCGCGAAGGTCTCGGGCAGCACGGACAGACGCATGGCTAACGCGCCAGAGCGTCGCGGGACGCTTCCTGCAGGATGCGCTCGGCGACGCGGTCCAGGGGAAGCACCTCTTCGGCGGCCCCCCGTTTGACAGCCTCACCGGGCATACCCCAGACGATGGATGTTGCCTGATCTTGAGCGAAGGTCCGGCCCCCGGCCTCGCGGATGCGCAGCAGACCTTCGGCGCCGTCGGCTCCCATACCCGTCAGAAGCGCCGCGACGCAGTTGCGACCGGCCCACGTGGCGACCGACTCGAAGAGGCAGTCGACCGCAGGACGCTGGAAATGCCGACGTTCCCCCTGGTGGAGGACCACGACATACTGCGCGCCGTTGCGACGCAGTTCCATGTGGTAGTTGCCCGGCGCCACCAGCGCGACACCCGGAATGACCGAATCCCCATCCTTGGCTTCGCGAACCTCCATGGCGCAGACCCGGTCCAGGCGCGCGGCAAAGGACCGCGTGAATTCCGGCGGCATGTGCTGGGTGATCAGGGTGCCGGGACAGTTGGCCGGGAAGCTGGTGAGGACACGCTCCAGGGCCTGGGTCCCGCCGGTGCTGGCGCCCAGGGCCACGATGCAGTTGGTCGTGCGGGTCAGGGCCAATTTGCGGACCGGGGCCACGGGCACCTTGGGGCACAGGAGCTCGAACTTCACGCGCGAAGCGGCACGAATCTGGTCGGCGAGCACCGGAACCAGGTCGCCGATGGTGTAGGCGGCTCCGGGTTTGCACAACACGTCCACCGCACCGGCATCCAGAGCTTCCATTGCCATGTCGCCGCCCTTGGGGGTCAGGGAGCTCACCACGATGGTGGCGACGGGGCGGTGAGCCATCACCTTGTGCAGGAACGTGATGCCATCCATCCGAGGCATTTCGACATCGAGGGTCATGACGTCGGGGGCCAATCGCACGATCTTGTCGCGCGCGATGAAGGGGTCAGGGGCGGTGCCCACGACCTCGATGTCCGGCAGGCGGCCCAGTTCGCGCACGAGGACTTCGCGGACCACGGCGGAATCGTCCACCACCAGGACCCGGATCTTGTTCACTCGTTCTCCTTCCAAGAGATCAACACCGGCTCCCCTTCGACGGACAACCAATGCCCCAGGTCCTGGTCGATCTCCAACCGCGCTGCGGGCAAGATGTGGGGCAGCCCCATGCGCATGCTTTCGTCGTCGCCGAATCGTTCCGTCAGACAATGCCCCAGCACGATGTTCAACAGCTCCCCCAGAGCATCCACCCGGCGGGCCTCGGCGGCCGCATCGTTTTCCTCGATGCCCAGCATGTTCGCCGCCAGTACCTTGGTGAAGCTGGCCTGGGCCCACAGGTGCAGAGTTCCGAATTCGGGCCCTTCGTAGGCAATTCCGACACCCACAGGAAGATCTTGGAATTCGAGGGGACCTTCAACCTCTTCGGCAAAGAGGAAGGCAGTGTCTTCGAGCATACGAGGGAACACGGCCACCGAGGTGGCCAGAAGCGAGTCGGTCATGACCATTCTCCCAGCACGGAATGGAGGAGATCCCGGATGGCCTCGGGTCGGCAGGGCTTGCGGAGGTAGCCCACGATCCCCAGTTCGTTCAAGCGATCGATGCGACTGCGCGACCCGTCGCTGGACAGCACCGCCACCGGGATGTCGGAGAGTTCGGCGTCGGCCTTCATGGCCCGCACGAGCTCTTCCCCCCCCATCGTGGGCATGTTGATGTCGGTGAGGACCAGATCCACCCACCGGTTCTTGACGATTTCCAGGGCCTCGATGCCGTTTCCGGCCCGCAGGATCTCGTCCATGGGAAGCTTGGTCATCGCGAAAGCCCGGACCATCGCTTCGCGGATGGTCTCGCTGTCGTCGACAAGAAGGACCGAGTAGGCCATGTGCGTGCTCCTACAGGTCCACCCGGTCGCGACCGGAAGTGAACCATGTGCTGCCAGTGGTCATGTCCAGATAGAGCGTGCGGGGAAGAGTACCCCCCACGTGTTCGGCGGCGATCAGCACCGCATTCTTCCAGAAGAGTTTGCGCGCGATCACGACGTTGCGTTGCCCGATGTCGAACTTCTGGGCGTCCTGGATCACGCTCGCCCCGCCGGCCATACACACCCGCAAGTTGTCCTTGGTGGCGCCGGCCTTGTAGGCGGCCTGGAAGAACTCGGGGATGCCGCTGTCGCCGAACATGTAGGGATTCTTGGCGGCCTTGACAGGATCCAGGCTGGACAGCGGCAGCATGTAGTGCAGGATGCCGCCCACACGTGCCACGGGATCATGCAGGGTGATGCCCACACACGAGCCCAGGGCGTGGGTGACCAGAAGGTCCGCGGGATCGCGGGAGATCTGCATTTCGGCGATGCCGATGATCAGGCGCATCAGGCACCCGCCCGCAAGTAGACGCTGGGTGCGGCGGCCTTCAATCCCGGGGACAGACCCGCGACGCTCTCGGCGTGCCCCACGAACAGGTATCCCCCGGGGCGCAGCAGACGCGTGGCCTCGTGCACGAACCGGGTGCGTCCGTGGTTGTCGAAGTAGATCATGACGTTTCGACAGAATATGACATCAAAGGGCCCCTTCATGCGGTAGGGAACCTCGACGAGATTCAAGCGCGCGAAGGACAGCGGTGCGCGCAGGGAGGATTTCGCGCTCACGTAGCCGTCGGAATCCGGCGCATCGAACCAGCGCTGCAGGGAAGGCTTGGGCACCATGTCCATCTTGGACAGATGGTACACCCCGTCGCGACAGGATGCCAGCACTCTCGTGGACAGATCGGTGCACAGGATCTTCAGGTCCACACCAGTCCCCAGCACTTCCTGGCAGACCATGGACAAGGTGTAGGGTTCTTCGCCCGTGGAAGCCGCCGCGCACCAGATGCGGAACTTCTTCTGCCCCTGCGCCTTCCACTCGCCGAGGATGTTGGCCAGCCGGTGGAAATGCGCTTCTTCGCGGAAGAAGGAGGTGAAGTTGGTGGAAATCGCATCCAGCAACTGGACGATTTCCTCTTCGTCGCGGGTCTCCAGGACTTCGCGGATGTAGGCATCGGCATCGGCCAGCCCCAGGGCGCGCAGCCGCTGGCCCACGCGCGCCAGCACCAGCGCTTGTTTGGCATCACCCAGGTTGATTCCCGCGGTGCGGTACACGAAGTCCCGCAGCGCGTCGTAGGACGTCTTCTTCACGGTTCCCAATCCTCCGCGCGCAACTTGTGAACTTTCACCACCGCCACGTGCCCGGTGCTGCCCTGAAAAACGATCTTGCGCCCCTTGGTTCCGCCCACATCTTCGGAGACCACCGGAATCCCGCGAGCCGTCAAAATCCGTCTTGCCATGGCCACGTTGGCATCAGCGCGCGCGGCGTCGGCGGTGTCGCGGGCCGCACCACCGAAAATCTGCGCCTCGATGGCTCCTCCGACGACCGCTTCGCGAACCAACGCGATCGCCGTGGGGAGCGCCACGTTCCCGTACCTTGCGGTGGCCTTTTCCCGCTCGTAGACGGCGGGATCGGCGAAGTGGGCCAGGCAGGCGACCTGCGTGGCCTCGTTCCACAGGCAAACCGCCACTCCCGGGCCCGCGACGGCCACCAGGGTGGCGCCGTCCTGCACCAGAGCGATGGCTCCAGGCGGGACGTGTTTCCCCCCGACATCACGCCCCCCGTTGCGTCTTTCGGTGCTCGTCGTCATGTGAGAGCGCGTCTGCGCGGCGAATTCGGATCGGTGATGGCGGTTCCGATCCGAAACTGGCCGATCATCGACTGCAGCTCTTCCGACTGGCTGGACAACTCCTCGGCGGAACCCGCTGCCTGTTGGGCGTTTGCCGCAGTCTGCTGGGTCACCTTGTCCATTTGCCCAACGGCCAAATTCACCTGCTCGATTCCCTGGCTCTGCTCGCGCGAGGCTGTGGCGATATCGGCGTTCAAATCGTTCACCTTCCGTGACGATCCTGCGATGCTGTCCAGCGAGCGACCGACCTCCAGCGCAAGTTTCACTCCGTCGTCGGCATTGCGTACCGATTCCTCGATCATCTCCGAGGTATGCCGTGCCGCCTGCGCCGAGCGACTGGCAAGATTGCGGACTTCCTCGGCAACCACGGCGAAGCCACGGCCGGCCTCCCCGGCACGGGCCGCCTCGACGGCCGCGTTGAGAGCCAACAAATTCGTCTGCATGGCGATTTCGTCGATGGTCTTGACGATCTTGGAGGTCTGGTCCGAGCTGTCCTTGATCCGCGCGATGGCCTCGTTCATCCTGGCCATCGCCTCTCGACCCGCACGTGCCCGAGCGTCTGCCTCGGAGGCGAGATTTTTCGCTTGCTGGGCATTGTCGGCGTTTTGGCGAGTCATGGATGCCATCTCCTCCAAACTCGCAGAAACCTGCTCCAGGCTGGAGGCCTGCTCGTTGGCACCCTGCGCCAGAGACTGGCTACCCGCGCTGATCTGTTGGGCGGCTCTGGAGACCTGCGAGGTGGCCAATCCCACCTGGCCCATGGCCGCATGCAGATTCTCCACCGCGGTATTCAACGAGACCTTGATCCTGGCGTGGTCGCCACGATACATTCCCACCACCCGAGCGGACAAATCTCGGTCGGCAACCAGATCGAGCACCGTTGCCGCTTCCGCGATCGGCTCGAGTACGGCGTCGAGAGTCCGATTCACTCCATCCACCAGTTGACGCCATCCTCCCACGAAGCGGGATGCATCGGCTCGCGTGGACAACGCTCCGTTCAGGGCCGCCGCCACAAGGACCTCGGTCTCCTGCAAAAGATCCCCCATCATTCCGACAACAGCGTTGAGGTTATTCCTGATGTGATTGAAATCCCCGCGGTAGGGATCGGATATGATCGGAGGAATGACTCCCCTCGAGATGTCCTCGACGTAGCGAGCAGTCACGTTCAAAGGTGCGATCACAGCATCAAGCGTTCCATTGATCCCTTCGACGATGCGACGAAAATCTCCGGAATGCGCCGTGGCGTCGGCGCGGTCTCCCAGACGCCCTTCCACAGCCGCATGGGTGAGACGGTCCACATCGACGATCAATGCTCTGAGATTGGAGCGCATCGCCTCGATCGTCTCGTTGATGAATGCCTTCTTGCCCGGGAATTTCTCAAGGGCTACGTCGAAATTGCCTCGCCCGAATTCGGCGACACAAGCCATTGCTTTGCGCTTTACCGCGATGTGTCCTGCGACCATCGCATTCGTACCCGTTGCCACCTGGGCGAAGGCGCCCTGGAACCTGGATTCGTCGATTTCGACGTCTATGTCACCTTGGTCGTGCGCTTCCGCCATGCGGTTCATCTGCGCGATCAGGTCGGCTAGAGCGCCGACCATCGTCCGTACGCGCCCGAGCAGACGAGAAATCTCATCGTTGCTGGCGGACTCGGGAATCTCGCATAGAATGCCTCGTGAGATGTCGTCCACGATCCTTTCCAATCTCAGGAAGCCGCGCCGGAGATCGAGGACCACCCACCGCAACAAGCCAGCCAGCAGCAGGGCCACAAGCAAGGTGACCGCCAGCGCGATCCGTCCCGCCCTCTCGGAGGCGACGTGACGCTCGACGATCCGCAGACGGAGGTCTTCTCGCTCGAGCTGGAGCACGGATTGAATCTGATCGATGCGCCGCGTGAACAAGTCGAAGGCGATTTTCCCGGTTGTACCGTAACCGCCCACCGGAGCGCGCTCCACCATTATCCAGAAGAGAGCCTCGACGTCCTTGCCCACCCGATCGGCCTGGATCTCCGCCAGGCGCGATTCGGCCCGTGCCCCCAGCACCAGACCGGGAGAGCCGAGATTCCCCTCGACCCGGGAATGCAGATCAAACAACAGCTTGAGATCGGACACCCCCAGAGGAGAATCCTTCGCAAGTAGGGACGAGCCCAGGGCCCGCATTCGACCAGTCGCTTCCTTGGCATCTTCCAGCAACGCCAGACCGGTGATGGACTTTCCCAAGCCCCGCGTGGAATCCGCTACGATCGCCGATCGGTACAAGGCCAGCTCCGTGGCGATCACCTGGGTGTATCCCTTGCGAACGCTTGCCGCATCCTCTCCGTGATCCACATTCCTGCGCTGGACATCCAGGCGTTCGAACGCGTTTCGTGCCGATCGGACACTATGCGCATCGAAGGAGGAAACATCAAGCAGGGAGTCGAAAATGATTCGAGCGGCGTCCGAGGCGTCGCGCTGGCTCAGGACCGCTGGTTTTTCCAGCCCGCCGGTGAGGAACAACGAGGAGATTCCCCGTTCCTTTTGCAACTGATGCACCAAGTCCGACATCGCCGCCAGCGCGGCTACTTGGAATTCCATCCGTTCAGAGGTTCGGTGATCATATTCGGAATCGCTCCAGAGCCTCCAACTCTGAACCAGGAAGGCCAACAGCGGCAGAATGGCAACCAAGAAGATCCGTGTGACGATGCTCATGAAACGCTTTCCTCCCTGGATGCCTTCCTGGATGCCCGGCAAGAGCCACAGGAGGGCGAAACACACGCTGTCGACGCATCCTCGCCGACCCGGAACGAGGTGACTCCACCGACCGATCCTTGGCGCTTCTCAAATCCGATGTCGAGAGTCCATCAAGCAACTCGACTCCTCAGACAATGTTTGCTCTGTCCACAACGCCGCCCGACCTGATGCCGGGCGGCGTTGACTCCGGCTCTCAGAACTCCCGCAGCGTATCATCGTCCATGGGGATGACGTCGGCGGGATCGACCGTGCGGTTGCGCTTGGGAGGCGCGGCCTTGCGGGAAGGGGGCGGAAGAGCAGGTCTGTGGGAATGGTGCAGGGCCGTGGCCACCGGGCGCGCCTCGGTCAACTGGCTGATGCGGAACTGGGCCACCATCGACTGCAGCTCCTCGGCCTGGCTGGAGAGCTCCTCGGAGGAGCTCGCCGATTCTTCGGCGTTGGCCGCGGTCTGCTGGGTCACCTTGTCCATCTGGCTGACGGCCGAATTCACCTGCTCGATGCCCTGGCTCTGCTCCTTGGAGGCCGAGGCGATCTCGCCGATGAGGTCGTTGACCTTCCGCGACGAACCCGCGATGCTCTCGAAGGACTTCGCGACTTCCTGCGCGATCTTCACACCGTCGTCGGCGTTGCGCACCGATTCCCCGATCATGTCGGCGGTGTTCTTGGCTGCCTGGGCCGAGCGCTGGGCCAAGTTGCGGACTTCTTCGGCCACCACCGCGAAACCACGTCCGGCTTCACCGGCGCGTGCGGCTTCTACAGCCGCGTTGAGCGCCAGCAGGTTGGTCTGCATGGCGATCTCGTCGATGGTCTTCACGATCTTGGCCGTCTGGTCGGAGCTGTCCTTGATCTTCACGATCGCGGTGTTCATGCGGGTCATGGCCTCGCCGCCGGCACGGGCGTTGGTGTCGGCTTCGCCCGAGAGGTTCTTCGCCTGGATCGCATTGTCGGCGTTCTGGCGCGTCATGGAGGCCATCTCTTCCAGGCTGGAAGACACTTCCTCCAGGCTGGAAGCCTGCTCGTTGGCGCCCTGGGCCAGAGACTGACTTCCAGCGCTGATCTGCTGGGCGGCGCTGGAGACTTGCAAGGTGGCTTGACCCACCTGTCCCAGCGCGGTATCGAGATTTTCGACCGCGGAGTTCAGCGAGATCTTGATCTTGGCGTGATCGCCCTTGTAGTCGCCCTTCATCCGCGCCGTGAGATCGCGGGCCGCGACCTTTTCGAGGACACCCGCCGCTTCGTTGATGGGCTCCAGCACCGAATCCAGGGTCTTGTTCACGCCGCCGACCAACTGGTTCCAGCCACCCACGAAGAGCCCCGCGTTGGCCCGAGTGGAAAGCGAGCCATTCAGGGCCGCGTTCACCAGGGTGTCGGTTTCCTTCAGGAGGTCACTCATCATCTTGACAACCGCGTTGAGGTTGCCCTTGATGAGGTTGAAGTCGCCGTTGTAGTTGTCGGTGATGGTCGGCGGGATCACACCCTTGGAGATGTCGTCCACGTAGCGGGCGGTGACGTTGAGGGGCCCGATCACGGCATCCAGGGTATCGTTGACGCCCTGGACGATCTTGCGGAAGTCGCCCAGATGTTTGGATGCATCTGCACGGGTCGCAAGCTTGCCTTCCACAGCGGCCCTGGAAAGGACCGAAGCGTCGGCCACCAGAGCATTCACAGCGTCGATGCACTGGTTCAGGTTGTTCTTGAGGACATTGAAATCACCGTTGTAGTTGTCGGTGATCTTGGCGGGAATCGCTCCCTTCGAGATCTCGTCCACGTACTTGGCCGCGACATTGAGGGGCCCGATCACTGCATCCAGAGTTTCGTTGACACCTTGGACAATTCGCTTGAAGTCACCTTGGTGTTTCGTTTCATCGGCGCGCGTCGCAAGTTTTCCCTCGACCGCAGCCTTGGACAGCATGCGCGCATCCGATGCCATACCCTGGATCGCCGAGACCATCTTCTTCATGGCATTCATCAGCGTGCCGATCTCGTCGGCGCTGTTGACCGTGATGTCCATGTCGGTCTCACCCTTGGCGACCTTCTCGGCAATCTCGATGCACTGCGCCACGGGCTTGGTGATGCTGACCGTGATGAACCAGGCCACCAGGAAGGCGAACAAGGCGGCACCCAGAAGCAGACCGATGATCAATTTGCGTGATTCGGTCGCCAGATTGGCGGCCACGAGACCGTCATCGGCGGAAAGTTTGTCCTGGAATTCGAGCATTTCCTGCAAGGCCGCCAAGTAGTCGCTTTGCAGCTTGCGATATTCGCCGAACAAAAGGGTTGCGGCCGCGGAGTCGTTGCCCGCTTTCGCGAACCCGATGATCTTCTCCTGGCCATCCCGAATGGCGGGGACCAAGTCGGTGACATTGGAGAGCAGCTTCTTGCCCTCTTCGGACAAAACGGTCTCTTCGAGGTACTTGCGCGCCTCGTCGATCTTCTTGCGTTCGTCGCCAATGCGATCGAGTTCCTTGGTGATGAATTCCGGATTGTCGGAAATCACCCCGTTGCGCAACACACGGGCCACGTTGTTCACTGCGTCGATCCAGTTGTTGGCGGCCTCCATCTTGGGCATCCGGTCTTCCAAGACCAGGTGCACCTGTTTGTCGATGGCACCCACCCGCATGATGGCGATAGTGCCCACGATGGCCATGATGGCCACCAGAAGACCGAATCCGACGCCGAGCCGCAGCCCCAGCTTCATGTTCTTGAACATTGTCTCTCCTGTGTTCCGAGGGATGAACGAAGGTTGGTTCAGGCTCCGGTCGCCGACCGGATCGACGCCGCTTCGGCGTCGGTGAGCACACGGTCGATGTCGAGCAGGATCTTGACCTGCCCCCCCACCTTGCCCATGCCCAGGATGAATTCGGTTTCGACGGATGCCCCGAAACTGGGAGCCTCTTCGATGTGTTCGGCACGGATGTCCAGCACTTCGCGGACCTCGTCGATCAGGATGCCAATGACCAGCAGCGCCTCGGCCGAGCGGATCTGCACCACGATGATGCAGGTCTTCTCGGTGTCTTCGGTCGGTTCGATCTCGAACTTGGCCCGCAGGTCTACAACCGGAATCACCTTGCCGCGCAGGTTGATGACGCCCCGTACGTAGCCGGGTGTGCGTGGCACACGCGTGATCGACTGCAACTGGATGATTTCCTGAACCTTCAGGATCTCCAGTCCGTATTCCTCCGCCGAAAGGCGGAAGGTGAGGTATTTGCCGGCGAGCCTAAGCCCCACCGTATTGTCCGCCGTCGCGGTACTTGTCGCGTCCATCGCGCCTCCTTCGGAAGGTTTCAAGGATTCATTCTTCGCGGGCCATGCGCACCACGCCGGCCACATCCAGGATCAGGCTCACCGTACCATCGTTCATGATCGCCGCGCCCGTGAGTCCCTGCGAACTGACGCCGGCTCCCAGGCTCTTGACCACCACCTGCTGTTGGTCAAGAATTTCGTCTGCGACCAGACCCGTCTTGCGGCCCATCGCATCTTCGACCACCAGCACCACGCCTTCGTGAATCTCCCGCTCGCGCGGCAGTTCGAATTGGTCGTGGAGCCGAATGACGGGCAGGAGTTCGCCCCGCAGATTCAGCACCTCTCCTTTGCCCTTCACGGTGGACAGTTGATCGGGAGTGGGGCGGAGGGTGGCGTGCACCGAAAGCGTGGGGATGATGTAGCGCTCACTTCCCACGCGGATGACCATGCCGCCGATGATCGCCAGGGTGAGGGGGAGGCGGATGGTGAAACACGTGCCCTTGCCTTCCGTCGAGCGGATGTCGATGGTCCCGCGCAGCGATTCGATGTTGCGCTTGACCACGTCCATGCCCACGCCGCGCCCCGAGATGTCGGTGACCTTTTCGGCCGTGGAAAGCCCCGGATGGAAGATCAGGCGCCACACGTCCTGGTCGGGCAGATCTTGTCCGGGTTTCACGATGCCCGCCGCGACTGCCTTCTCCAGGATGCGGGTGCGGTTGAGCCCCCGGCCGTCGTCTTCGATTTCCACATGCACGCTGCCGGCCTTGTGGAAGGCGCGCAACACAAGACGCCCGCGTTCGGACTTGCCCGCCGCGCGTCGCTGGTCGGCCGTTTCCAGGCCGTGATCCACGGAGTTGCGCACCATGTGCACCAGCGGGTCACCAATGTTCTCCACGACGGTCTTGTCGAGTTCCGTGGCCTCGCCGTCCAGCTCCAGATCGACCAGCTTGCCCTGCTTGCGCGAAAGATCGCGCACCAGGCGCGACATCTTCTGGAAGGTCTGGCGGATGGCGACCATGCGCAGTGACATGGACAATTCCTGGATGCGCCGCAGCATCATCGCCGCCGAGGCCATCTTCTTCTCGAGGGCCAGGTCGCGTGCCGCCACCAGCAGGGGGTCTCCGAAGACCATGGACTGCGCGATCACCGATTCGCCGATGGCATCGATGAGTTGATCCAGGCGGTCGACCGGCACGCGGATGCTGTCTTCGACCGTGGCGGCGGATTCCTTGGCGGCCTCCTTGGCGGTGGGCGTTTCCGTCGGCGCGGAACCCTCGGACGCGCGCACCGCGGCATTTTCCTGGCGTGCCCGCGCCTGTTGCCCCAGGGCCTGCCCCACATCCCTGGCCGGAACCGCAAGCTCGGTCACAAGGATTTCTCCCAGCGGACGGTCATCGCCATGGGACTGGATCTGGAGCGCCAGGTCGATGGTGGCTTCGGTGACCGAACCCTCCTTGAGCAGGATGGTTCCCAGGGTTGCATTCGGAGCTGTGGATTCCCCTTCGCTGGGAGTGGTGTCGACGGTCTCCGGGTGCAGGAGTTTGTCCATGATCGCTTTGGAGACCAGCTCCTTGGCCCCCGAGACACTCGATGCAGGACTCGTGGTATCGATGCCGGCAATGGCGTGGCGCAACGCGTCGGTGGCCACCAGAAGAACGTCCACGTGGGCGGAGCACAACACCAGCTCTCGCTTGCGCACCAGATCGAGAACGGATTCCGCGGCGTGGGAGAGTTTGCGGATGGCTCCCAGTTTGAGGAACGAGGCCAGCCCCTTGATGGTGTGGAAGGCGCGGAAGGCCGAATGCAGGGCGTCTTCGGCCGAGGGGGTGGTTTCCAGGCGCAGCAGGGCGATCTCGATGGACCGGATGTGTTCGAGGCTCTCGTTCTGGAAATCGGCCAGGAACGACGGATCCTGGATCCAGGGGGCCATGGAGCCGCCCACCGACCCCGCGGATTCGCTTTGAGAATCGACTTTGACCGCTTGAGGTTTCTGCACGTCCAAAGCGGGCACTTCGCGGAGAGGCGCGGGAGGAACCGAGGGCTTTGCGGCTTGAAGCGCGGCCTCATCGCGTCCGAGGTAGGCGCGGAACGCTTGGGGGACCACGGGCAGGTCGCCCCGGGCTAGATCACTCGACTGCTGCGTCAAGGTGTCGACCAGTTGCAACAAGTCGTCCGTCAGCAGTTTGTCTTCGGTGAGCAGGGACTCCACTCCGTGGATGAGATCGGCCCATTCGCCGAACCCCAGCACACCGTATTCCCCCTTGAGATTGTGGAGCAGCCCCAGCAGGCGCGGCAAGGCCCCCGTGTTGCCTTTCTCCTTCTCGAGCACCAACGCTTCGAATTCCTGGAGCCGATCCTGCTGGCCCTGCAGGAACACGGCGACCAATTCGCCTGCTCCATGCGAAATTTCCGTGTCGGCCATCGACGACGGCGGTGCGGGAGGCGGAGGGGGGGCAACCTCTTGGCCTCCGGACGCGTTGCCGGGCCAGCGGGTCAGCAGTTTTGCCAAACCTTCGGCCAATCGGGGGCGCGCAGCTTGGGTGTCGGCATCTCCGGTCTGGAGTTTGCGGCACAGCTCGGCAAGCCGTTTGGCCTGGGTCAGGAACGCACCCGGGTACGTCTTGCGGTCCAGCAGAGAGAGGAGCATTTCTTCCAAGCGCGGATCCGCCCCGACGCTCTGCCCGCTTTCGAGGGCCACGCGATAGTGTTCCAACTCGTGGTGCACCAGGTCTGTCGGGGGATCGTTTTCCATGGCCTCGGCGATCGGGGGGAATGGTCCATCGTGACGGGGTTTGTCGCGCTTGTAACCGGATCATGCCACTAGCAGATCCGAGAGTCAATCAGGAAATGCCAGAAAACTCCGACTCCGTCTGCCAGTCTCCCAGCGACGACGGGGCGTCGTCGGCTTCGATCGCGATCAGCCTTTGTGGACGCGGCGCAATGCCCCCCCTGGGTACATGGACAGAGCCCGTCGATCCCGTCCTTTCACGGAGTCGGAATTGCGCCACCATCGCTTGCAATTCTTCGGCCTGCGCGGACAATTCCTCCGAGGAGCTGGCCGATTCCTCCGCATTGGCGGCAGTCTGCTGCGTGACCTTGTCCATCTGCGAAACCGCGGCACTCACCTGTTCGATCCCCGTGCTTTGTTCGCGCGAGCCTTCGGCGATCTCGGTGATGAGCACGTTCACTTCCTTCGAATTCGTCGCAATGCGGCTGAACACCTCGGCGACTTCGCACGCGATATCGACCCCGCCTTCGGCGTTGCGCCCCGATTCTTCCAGCATGTCGGCGGTATTCTTGGCAGCCTGCGCCGAGCGGCTGGCAAGGTTGCGCACCTCTTCTGCCACCACCGCGAAACCACGGCCGGCATCACCGGCGCGGGCGGCCTCCACGGCGGCGTTCAGAGCCAGCAGATTCGTCTGCATCGCGATTTCGTCGATGGTCTTCACGATCTTGGCGGTTTGATCGGCGCTCTCCTTGATCTTGGCGATGGCAAACGTCATCCGCTCCATGGCGTCGCCACCGGCCTGGGCATTGGCGTCGGCCTCACCCGCCAGGATCTTCGCGCGCCGGGCTCCTTCGGCGTTGCGCCGGGTCATGGTGGCCATCTCCGCCATGGTCGAGGTCATTTCCTCGATGGAACTGGCCTGTTCGTTGGCCCCCTGCGCCAGCGACTGGGATCCGGCGCTGATCTGCTGGGAGGCCCCGGAGACCTGCAAGGTGGATTGGGTGACCTGCGAAAGCGCGTTCTCCAGATTGTCGATCGCGGTGTTGATGGTCTCCTTGATCCGTGCCAGATCGCCGCGGTACGCTCCTTCCACCCGCGAGGTCAGATCGCGAGCCGCGACCCGCTCCATGACCCGGGCCGCCTCGTTGATGGGAAGAATGACGGCATCCAGCGTGTTGTTGAAGCCCTCGACGATGTTGCGGAATTCCCCTTGGTGGCGGTCGGCATCGGCGCGCACCCCCAGGTCTCCCACCAAGGCCGCCTGCACCAGGAGGTCGGCGTCCTGCACCAGGCTTCCAATGGCCTGGACACTGATGTCCAGCGACATGGCAATCGACAGGAACGACTCGCGCACGTCTTGTGTTTCTTCGTCGCCCGGTTCCACCGCCAGATCCAGATCGAGGCGTCCTTCCGCCACCTTCTGCAGATTGCAGGTCAACCGTTCCACTTCGACGGTCTGGTAGGCGGACTTCTTTTCCGCCAGCCGCCCTGCCCTGCGGATGGCCGTCAGGTCGTTCACCACCTCGAAGGCCCCGATGACCTGTCCCGAGTGATCCCGGATGGGCACACCCGTGTATTCGATGTCCAGTTCGTGTTTTCCTGGGCGGGCGCGGGTCTCGCTGGCTTCCGCGTTCCCCGACGACATCGCCCGATTGCAGGCGCAACGCGCCGTCCCACAATCTCCCGTGCGGAAATGATCCCGGCAACGCGCGCCGGAGGCCACCAACGCCTCCCCGGTGGTCTCGGCGAGCGAGGCGCCGGCCTTGTTCATGTAGAGGATGCGGTAGTCCCGGTCGATGATCATGCACGGCGCCGGCATGTTGTCCAGGTAGCCCACCAGACTGTCCAAGGTGCCGTTCACGCCCTCGACGATCCGACGGAAATCGCCACGGTGCGTCTCGGCGGCGACACGCGCCCCCAACCGACCTTCCATGGCCGAGGCGGCAAGAAGGTCCACGTCCCCGACCATGCCGCGGATGGCTTCGACCATGCCGCGCAGCGAACGAAGCAGTTTGCCGGTCTCTTCGCGGGTGGTCACCTGGATGTCGAAGTCGGTTTTCCCGTTGGCCACGCCGTCGGCGATCTCGATGCAACGCGCCAGAGGCACGACGATGCTGCGGGTGATCAGGTACGCGCCCAGGATGCCCAGGACCAGGGCCAGGATGGACAGACCCGCGAGCACCTTCACCGTGGCGTCGGCGAGCGCGGCCGCCGCGGCACCGTCGGCTTGCGCCTTCTCCTGGTGCCAGGCGATCAGCACCTGCAGGGCCGCGACATATTCCGTCTTGTGGGTGTTCAGGTCGCCGAAGAGGATTTCCGACGCGCGCTTGTCGTCGTTGACGCGCGCCAGGGCGACGAGATCTTCCACCGCCTTGCGAAACGGTGCCCGCACCTTGGTCACGCGCTCCAGGAGGACCTTCTCCTCCTGGGTTTGCGCGGTCTTCTCGAGGTTCTCGAGCATCTTCGACACACAGGCGGAAATGGGAGCCCGACGGGAATCCTCCCGCGCGAAAATCTCGGGATCATCCGTCAGGACCATGTTCGCGACCGCCCCCACGTATTCCTGGAGACACCCGATGAGGGTGGTGGCATAGGCGGTCTTGGTCATGCGCTCTTCCACGACCACCTTGATGGAGGCATCGAGCGTGGCGACGCGACGCGACGCGAAAAAGGCGACCACGCCCATCAAGGCGAGGATCAGACCGAAGCCCAGGGACAGGCGGACACCGAGTTTCAGATTGCCGAACATGGCGACGCTCCTTGGTTCTCGCGACGGCTCCCTCTGCCCGCCCATCCTCGCGACGGACGCGAGGGGTGCAGGGAGGAATCACGATCGCGGCGACCGGACACGATTGGGGAATGCGCTCCACCCCGCACTCCGGAAGAGTGCGGGAGGGAACGCTCCATCATCTCACCGCATGCGGGTGGTCGTCAAGAGCGGCATGAACGCCTGGGCCGTCAGTTGTACAGGAACGCCATCATGCGGTCGGGGGGGCCTTCGATGGGGTCGCCGTCGCGATCGAACCACATTTCACGGGGCAGGAGGTCGGGGTCTTCGGAAGGGGCGATGCCCAGCAATTCTTCTTCGGTGAAGGAATTGGTATGGAAATCCTGCCGCAGGGTGGCCTTGTGGTCCTTGCGCATCAGATGAACCCACCAGAGCCCGCCTTCGGCGCGCATGGCGTGGAACTTGGGGAAGTTCTGCTGGACTTCCTTCTCGTTTTCGGCCTGCTGCAATTTCAGGATCAGCGACTTCATCTCCGGTTCCAGGCGGGCGCGTTCCAGATCTTCGGGGAGAGGGATGCGCAGAAGGATGAAGCCGTCGACCATGTAGTCGTCGGCATCGTGGGTGAGCTCGAGATTGCGGTAGCGCTCGATGCAAAACAGCCATTCGTGGGCTTCGGACATGGCATGAAATCTAGGAACGGCCCCACGGATCTCCGTCCCTTTCGCCACACGCGCAGCAAAAGCGATACTATTCGCAAACATGTCAGGCATCCGCGCCAGCCTCCTCACCGGACTCCTCCTGGTTCCATCCCTCATTCGGAGCAATCCGCCCGGGCTGGGACCCGATGTCCTGTTCCTGAATTCCTACCATCCCGGGTTGTTCTGGTCGGATCGCGTGCAGGAAGGCGTGCGCGAAGCCGTCGGTCCGCACCAGCGCATGGCCGTCGAGTACCTCGACTCCAAGAACTACGAAGGCCCGGCCGGGGACAGCCTCGTCGCGGCCCTGCTGGCCCACAAATACGCGCAGCGACAGCCTCGCATGATCCTCTCCAGCGACGACTACGCGCTGCGCCTTCTCTTCCAGTGGCGCGACAGCCTGTTCCCGGGTGTTCCAGTGGTCTTCTGCGGCATCAACAATTTCCATCCCGGCATGCTCGAGGGCCGCAAAGGATACACCGGAGTCAGCGAGTGGAACCAGATGGCCCGGACCATCGGCATGATCCCCACCCTGCTGCCCGGCACCACCGATCTCTGGCTTGTCACGGAAGTCTCGGCGACGGGCACCCCCAACCGGTTGCGCCTCGATTCGCTGCGCCGACGATTCGCGGGCGGCCCGCGATGGCACTTCCTCGATTCCGCGGGCCCCTTGTCGTGGGCGGAGCTGGAAGCCGCCGTGGCCCGCATGAAAGCCGGCGACGCCGTCTATTGGTCGGAACTCTACCGCGACCGCAACGGCCTGTACATCGATCCCGCCACGGATGTCGCCGCCCTCATCCGGAAGTCAGGCGTTCCGTTCCTTTCCCACCAGGAACACTTCGTCGAGGCAGGTGCCCTCGGCGGGATCTGCAACCGGGGCCTGGCCCATGGACGGCACGCGGGCCACATCCTGCGCCAGGTGTTGGGGGGCGTCCCTCCGGACTCCATTCCGATCGAAGAAGACAGCTCCATCGCACCGGTATTCAACTGGGACGCCATGCGACGTTTCGATGTCGACCCAGGGGATCTGCCCGAAGACGCGATCATTCTCGGCCAACCCGTTCCCGTGTGGCGCAGCCACCCCCGTCAGGTCTTCGCCGGCTTCGCCGCGCTTGGTGTGCTGGGCGTCATGGCCGCAGGCCTGGCCATCGCGCTGGGACGGATCCGACGCTCCCGCGAACTGCTCCAGGCCTCCGAAGCCGCGCTGCGCCGATCGGAAGAGGAACTTCGTCACCTCTTCGACACCATCACCGACGCCGTGATCGTGCACTCCACCGGAGGGGTTGTCGAATACATCAACGCCGGAGGTTGCCGCATGTACGGGATCTCCCCCGTCGACATCCCCACCCTGGAGGTTGCGAGCCTGTCGTCGCCCAAGTCCCTGCAGGATACGGACATCAAGGCCATCATGCAACGCGTGGGCCAGGGGCACAGCGAGGTGTTCCCCTGGCGGGCGCGACGCCCCGCCACGGGCGAAGAATTCGACGTCGAGGTCTCCCTCACCCCATTGGCCATCCAGGGCCGCACCCGAATCGTCGCGGTGGTCCGCGACATCACCGAGCGGGCCGAGGCGCAACGCGTCCTGGCTCGTTCCCACGAGGAACTCGAAGGGCTGGTCCAGGAGCGCACCGCCGACCTCACCCAGATCATCCAGGAGCTCGAAGCCTTCGCCTACTCGGTGTCCCACGATCTGCGCACTCCTTTGCGCGGCATCAACGGCTTCGCCCACGCCCTGGAAGAAGAATTGTGGAACACCCTCACCGACGAGCAGAGAGGCTACCTCTCGCGGATCCGCAGCGGTGCCGTGCGCATGGGCGAGACCATCGACGATCTGCTGCGCCTCTCGCGCATCAGCACCATGCCGTTGTCTCGTCAGGCCGTCGACATGGATGCACTCGTGCGGGATTCCATCAAAACCGGCCTGCGCAAGGGCTCCCCGATCGCCTGGGACGTCTCGCCCCTCGAACCGGCCGAGGCCGATCCTGCCATGATGAAACTGGTGTGGACCCACCTGCTGTCGAACGCGGTGAAGTTCAGTGCCCGCTCCCCCGCCCCCCGCATCCGGATCGGATGCGAGACGAACGGCCCTTCGGTCACGTGGTGGATTTCCGACAACGGGGTGGGATTCGACGCCGCGCTGGCGCACCACCTGTTCCGCCCCTTCCGGAGGCTGCACCATCCCGAGGATTTCCCCGGGTCGGGCATCGGGTTGGCCATCGTGCACCGCGTGATCACGCGCCACGGCGGCAAGGTCCAGGCCGAGGGTCGAAGCGGCGACGGCGCGACCTTCCGGTTCAGTCTCGGCTGAGGCTCAACGCGACTGGATGCCGGAATCCGTCAGGGCGGTGCCCGCGGATGGCGGCGCCACGGGGAACGGCTGGCGTGCGAGGATCTCCAGGGAGCGCAAGGCGGAATCGGCGGGCAGATGCCGAAGGGCGTTGGCGAGCCAAGCCGCCCGACTCGAGGAATCGCGCATGATGGTGAGCGCCTGGAATCCCAGGAGGTGGCAGGCGCGTTTGGCGGAGTCGAGGCGGATGCACTCCGAAGCCGCGCGGAAGGCCGATGCGGGCAAGTCGCGTCGGGCCACGGCATCGGGAGCCTGCGCGTGCTCCAGGATGCGCAGATTGCCCACGGCCTGCATCTGGAAGAGGGATTCGGTCGGGAAGACGCACTCTTCCCGCATGGAGTCCACCACCCGCAGGAGGATGGAATCGGAGCGCGGATCCAGCAAAGCCAATTCGCCCATCCAGGCCTGGCGCTCGCAATCGTTGAGCACCCCGGACATGGAATGGAGCTGGGACCAGGCGGAATCGTACTGACCGCGCAGCCCGAGCTCGCGGACCAGCCGGATGGACGACTCCGACCGGTGCCAGGCTCCGGCGACCAGCCCGACGAGGACGAGGCAGACCGCCGCCACCAGGACCGAGCGGCGTTTCCAGAAGGGGACGGGGGCATCTGGCACGATGGGAGCTTCAGTCATGGTGGGAAGGCCTTCAGGAAACGATGGACCCAAGCACCGAGGCAGGGATCCACCCCACTTCGGCTGCCGACAAGGGCGGGATCAGGCCTGGAAAGGTTTCTTCCAGGCCTGGACGCAGGAATCGACATCGACGTCGAGGACGGGCTCGCCGCCATGGAGGACAACCACCTGGGGCCGGGATACGATCTGTCCGATCCGCGAACAGACGTGCCCGGACATCGCGCGATCGAAGGCCTCGGCGTTGGCAGGAGCGACCGTGACGACCAGACGTCCCAGCGATTCCGACCACAACAACCGCCGGGAATCGGACACCCCGTGGGCGGGAACCGTCACCAGGTCGGCCACCAGGCCCAGACGACCGGCCATGGCGGTTTCGGCCAGGGCCACACCCAGACCACCATCGGAGCAGTCGTGCGCGCTGCGCACCAGCCCGGCGAGGATGGCCTTGTGGAGGGCCTTGTAGAGCGAAAGGGACGCGGCGGCGTCGTGCAGACGCGGCACGTTGTTGCCCAGTTCGCCGTGCAGGGTGTACCACTCCGAGGCGCCGCATTCGTCGCGGGTGAGGCCCAGCACGTACACGAGATCGCCTTCGGCCTTGGCGTCCAGTGTGACGGATTTTGTCACATCCGGCAGGGTGGCCAGGGCCGTGACCAGCAGCGTGGGAGGCACCGAGATGCGCTCGGCCCCGGCGCCGTAGTCGTTTTTCATCGAATCCTTGCCCGAGACCAGAGGCAGGTTGTAGGCCACGCACACGCGCCGCAGGGCCTCGTTGGAGCGCACCAGGGCGGCGGCCTTGGACGCACCGTCGGGGTTCGCGGCGCTTTCCACGGGGTCGGGCCAGCAGAAATTGTCCAGCGCCACGCCGGTGTCGGGGTCCGCGCCGGCGGCGACCAGGTTGCGCAGGGCTTCGTCGATGGAGGCTTCGGTCATGGCCTCGGCGTCGATGTCGGCGTAGCGCGGCGCGATGCCGTGGCCCACCACGAGTCCCTTGCGGGAGGTGGGGACGGGCTGCAGCACGGCGGCATCCGAAGGGCCGTCGTTCTTGGCGCCCGTGAAGGGCTTGACCACCGACTGCCCCTGGACCTCGTGGTCGTACTGACGCACCCAAGGCTCCTTGGAACAAATGTTCCAAGCACCCAGCAGGGCCAGGAGGTCGGACTTGGCGTCGCCGGGAAGCGAAACGGGTTCGGGGTTGGTGGGGGGGGTCCACTTCGCGGGGATCACCAGTTCGGGGAGTCCCTCGTGCAGGAACTCCATGGAGAGCTTGCCGATGACCTCGCCGCGGAACTTGAGCGTGAGGAATCCCGACGCGTCGAAGGCGCCCAGATCGGAGCTTTCGACGCCACGACGGCGCGAAAGATCCATGAAGGCGTCCATGTGCTTTTGCGGCACGGCCACGCTCATGCGCTCCTGGGCCTCGGAGACGAAGATCTCCCAAGGGTCCAGACCCGCGTACTTCAGGGGCGCGCGGTCCAGCTCCAGGGTGGCGCCGTCGCAATCCTTGGCCATCTCGCCGATGGACGAGCTCAGGCCTCCCGCACCGTTGTCGGTGAGGGCGCTGTAGAGACCCAGATCGCGGGCTTCCAGCAGGAAGTCGATCATCTTCTTCTGCGTGATGGGATCGCCGATCTGGACGGCGCTGACGGGCGAGGCTTCCGTGAGGGCCTCGGAGCTGAAGGTGGCCCCGTGGATGCCGTCCTTGCCGATGCGCCCACCCACCATCACGATGCGGTCGCCCGCCTTGACGGTCTTGAGCGACGAGTCTTCGATCTTGCCATTTTCGTCGGGCAACGTGGCCGGCATGAGCCCTCCCGTGCCGCAGAACACCAACGGCTTGCCCACGAAGCGCTCGTGGAAGACGATGGAGCCGTTCACGGTGGGGATGCCCGATTCGTTGCCGCCGTCCTTGACGCCGCGGTGCACGCCGCGCAGGATGCGCTTGGGGTGCATCAGGCGCGGAGGAAGCGGCTTGGACCAGTCGGGGGGAGCGAAGCAGAAGACGTCCGTGTTGAAGACCGGACGGCAGCCCTTGCCGGTGCCCAGGATGTCGCGGTTCACACCCACGATGCCGGTCATGGCACCGCCGTAGGGGTCCAGCGCAGACGGGCTGTTGTGGGTTTCGGCCTTGATCGTGATGAAGTGATCTTCGTCGAAGCGGAACACACCGGCATTGTCGGTGAAGACCGAGATGAGGTCGGGCCGTTTGGGCATGAGCTCCATGGTGGTGGCGCGCACACAGGTCTTGAACAGCGACTTGATCTCGCGGTGCGTGCCGTTGTCGTCGTAGACGATGCGCGCGTTGAAGATCTTGTGCTTGCAGTGCTCGCTCCAGGTCTGGGCGATCACTTCCAGCTCGATGTCCGTGGGATCGGCGGGAAGTCCCGCCGCATGGCGCGAGGCCTGCACGGCAGGATCCAGGTAATGGTCGCGGATGCAGCGCATTTCGTCGAGCGTGAGGGCCAGGACCATCTTGCGTGAAAGGTCCACCAATGCGGCATCGTCGTCGGGGAGGGCGATGGTGCCCGTACGCGGCTCGTGGGTGCTGGTAACGGCGCGCGAGCGGGCGGGAATGCGGGTTCCGGCGCTCCATTGGGCAGCGGTGACGACGACGCAGTCCTCGATGAGCGCGTTGTGGAGGCTGGCGGCGGCGACTTCGACGTGTTCGTCGGCAAGCCCCCGGACAACGACCTGGAGGGACCCGAACACCTTGAACGATCCACTCTCGCGCCCCAGCAGTTCACCGAGGCCCTCGGCCGCGGTGTGACCGACGTTGTCCGTGACACCAGGACGGAATCCGACTTCGAAGACATGGGAGAATCCCGCCAGAACCCTCTCGGCCAGGGGGGTATCCAGCGCCGCCAGCTCCGAAATCGGATCACCGAACAGCCGGGCCATGGCCCGTTCCAGCTCGGGAGCCTGGAAGGCGCCTTCGACGGTGTAGACCCGCAGGGTCCGCACGTCGCCGACGGGAACGTGCGCGTCTTCGGCCAACTGGGTGGCGAGACGGGCGGCAAGGGAGTCCCGGAGTTCGGGACGGACGGCGACTTCGATGCGATGCAGTGCGGTCATGAGGCCCGGAAAGGTAGTCCCGCCCGCCACGCTCCCTCGATGCCAGAAAGGGTACCCAGGCAGCTCGGATTCCGTGGTATTGCTCCTGGCCGGCACAATCCAGGCAATTCCGGGAATCGGAGAATTCTCCCCGTCGCCATTGCGTGCTTTCCAAGAGAAATAGATGATGATTCATCACCTCCTCGAGCCACATATCCAAAAACAAGTTGATTTCCCATAATCTCCTTTGATATATTGTCTCCAATCCCAGTTCGACAACCAGCGACGGCACAGGGCTTGCCCCTTCATCGTCGGGGCAAGAATTTCTTACACCAAGTCGAAATGGTTCCATCTCAAACAGGAATTCCCCTATCAAGGAATTCCATCGGAGCATTTACATGGCCATCGATCTTGAAAACCTGAGCCAGGACGAACTCGAACGCCTCGCCGTTGCCGCCCGCCGCAAGGCCGAAGAGAAGAAGGCCGCCGAAAAGTTCGAGAACCTGCGCAGCGAGGCCCTCGAAGCCGTCAAGGCCGCCCCCGCGGACCGCCTGCCCGCCGTCCTGGCTGCCCTGAAGGGCCGCAAGAAGCGTGGCGCGGCTGGCAGCACCCCCGCCAAGGTCAAGAACACCTACCGTTGGGACGATTCCCTCAGCAAGAACCGCCAGGTCAACGCCGACGGCAATTTCGTCGAGCCCCCGGTGTTCATGCGCGGCCCCGCCGCCAAGAATCCGATCCGCTAATCATCCCTTCGCGGAGGGAAAACCTCCGCCGGATGAACAACGGCAAAACCCCGTTGGCCGATTGTGGCCAGCGGGGTTTTCTGCATCCCGACATTCTCCGGCTCAGGAGCGCAGCGTCTCGGCGACCTTGGCGGCCAGACTATCCGAAGTGAACGGCTTGGGAAGCACCGCCATCCCCTCTTCCAGCGGCTGTTGCCCCCCGAGCACTTCGCGAGAATATCCCGTCATGAACAATACGCGGATTTCCGGACGGCAGCGGCGAATCCTGCGAGCCAATTCTCGGCCACCCGTGCCAGGCATCACCACATCGGTGAGGAGCAAATCGATTGTTCCCGGATACTCCTGAGCGATTCGCAAGGCTTCGGTGGAATCCGTGGCGGCAAGGATCGTGTGTTGACGCCGCTCCAGACTCAAACGCGCCACGGCCATGACCGCCGAGGCATCCTCCACCAGGAGGATCGTCGCAGGTTTGTCCAACTCCATCGCCAACACGGCACTGGGCGAATCGGCCAGGCGACTTTCCGTGCAGAGGGGAAGGTGGATGCGAAACACGGAGCCCTCACCGGGCGCGGTCTCCACTTCGATGAATCCGCCGTTCTGGCGAACCGCCCCGAAGACCGTGGCCAGCCCCAGCCCGGTCCCTTTCCCGGGCTCCTTGGTGGTGAAGAACGGCTCGAAGATCTTCTCGTAGACATCCGGTGTCATGCCACTGCCGGTATCCGAGATCGAGAGACGGACATATTCCCCCGCGACCGCCTCGGGAAACGACGAGATCTCGTCCTCGTCCAGCACGAAGCGATCCGTTTCGATGGTCAACCGTCCCTCGCCCCCCATCGCGTCGCGGGCGTTGATGCAGAGGTTGGCCAGGATCTGGTCGACCTGCGAAGGATCCATCCGCACGTGGCCCAAGTCGGCTCCCGGCTTCCAGTCGACCTCGACCCCTTCTCCCAAAATCCGCCCAAGCATCTTCAGGATCTCGGTCACCGTGCGGTTGAGATCGAGGACGATCGGCTCGACGTGCTGGCTGCGCGCGAAGGTCAGCAGTTGGCGCGTGAGGGCGGCCGACCGCTTGGCCGCGAAGAGAATCTCGTCCAAGCAGCGCCGGGTGGGGTGTTCGGGGGCCAGCGGGCGTTTCCCCAGTTCCGCATGGCACAGGATGACGGTGAGGATGTTGTTGAAATCGTGCGCGATCCCGCCGGCCAGCTTGCCGATGGATTCCAACCTCTGGATCTTGCACAACTGCGCCTGCAGCCGCGCGTGCTCGGCTTCGGCATCGGACAAGGCGTCCTGGGCGGAACGACGCTCGGCGGACTCCTCCTCCAGGCGCCGTCGGACGCATTCCAGGTGGGCGGTCCGCTCGCGCACCGCGTTTTCCAGCCCCTCGCGCAACCGGGAGAGCTCCAGGTGGGTGCGCACCCGAGCCAACAGCTCTTCGCGCTGGAAGGGTTTGTCGAGGAAATCGACCCCGCCCGCGGCGAATCCCGCGACTCTCTCCTCGGGCCGCACCACGCCGCTGAGGAACAGCACAGGGATCGAGCGGAACCGCTCGTCGGCATGGAGGAGGCGGCACACCTCGTACCCTTCCATGTCGCCCAGATGGACGTCCAGGAGCACGAGTTCGGGTGGATGGTCGTCGACCATCCGAAGCGCTTGCCGACCGCTGGAGGCGGGACGCACGGAGTGGCCTTCGCTGGCGAGCACGCCCACGAGCGCCTTGAGCTCCCCGATGGAATCGTCGACCACCAGGATGCCCGATCGGGCTTCGAGGCGAGGATCTGCGGAACAGGACATGGACTCGATGCTATCCCTCCGGGAACCATGGATCAAGGACAAATTTCGTCATCCGTACGAAATCTGTCCACATGCCGCCATGGAACGCCCGGTGACCGACGGAATCTGACAGAAAGTGTTGACCGGGAGGTCATGAGTCTTCGACTCACTGCGCCGCACCGGACAGCCGCATCCCACCCGTTCGAGCCCAGGCTCGGCGAGATCGGTCGCACCGGGGGCGGCGAGGCCCGTGGAGCGGATGCGGACCTCATGGACGTGACAATGCAGATGTGTTTCAGGGTCTGCGGCCAGAGATGGGCCACAACGGCATCGGTTGTGGCGGATCCGGTTCCCATGCAGGGCCAATCCCAGGAAGTGGCCCCGTTTTTCAAGTACCCGCGACAGGTTCAATACAATCGACGGGAGAGCCGATAGATAAAGGCGCCGATCCGAATTGCCCTTGGCGAGGTACCCACCAGGGTACCCGGCAGGTAGGGGATACCCCTCCGCCGCCACCCTTTCGGAGACAGCCATGCAGACCACAACCGCTCTTGTCCTCACCCTCGACAACCTCCGCACCACACCCGCCCCGCTCTATCACCACTACCCCCGGGAGGTCAATCCCCAGGGCGCTTACGTCCTGCTCTCCGAAGAGGGCGAGGTGTCCGCAGACTGGAACGCCGAAATCGGGAACGGGATCCCCTCCGCCGTCTGGCACGGGCGCGACATCCGGGTTCCCGTCTCCCCCTTCGCCTCCGGTCCCGACCTGGCCGACTTCCTCGAACGCTTCGACCGTGGGCGCGTCCTGCTCGAGCGGATCCACGAGGGCCACACCATCGCGTGGGACGGGTCCAACTATGTCGGATCCCTCACCGAGGATGCCCAGGCCGCACGGTTGGAACTCGAAGCCGCTCTCCAGGAGGTGGAGCAAGCCGACGTGCAGCGCGTGGCGGATTGGCTCGGGTCCCTCCCATGGTTCGACGCCTGGCCGGAAGCGGACAACCTACGCCAGGCCGTCGAGGGATTGGAAGCCATCGCCCGGCAGGACGGGACCACCGTAGACGGCGACATCGAAGCCCACCTCCTCGACCAGGCCAGGGGACGGCAGGACCGGGAGGAACGCCTCTCCGCTCTCCAGGTGGAAGCCCTACGGGAAGCCGGGCGGGGGTAGGGATCTATCCACATCGGGACCGTGCCGGACAAGCACGATTTGGCCCCCTCACACGGGTTTTCGTGCGGGGGTATGGGACTGCGACAGGCCCCACCCGTCGGGGAGGACCCGCGACCGCCCCACCCCCGGCAGGAAAACACGAAGGCCCCCGGGGATCACCTCGAGGGCCTTTCGCGTACTTGGTCGCGTGCGGTCGCTTGGTCAACATCATTCCCCTGTTTTTTGTCCGACGGATTCCGTCATCGTCCTAAACCCTCGATGTTGACCATCTTGACCATGTTTTCCCCAGTGACCTAATCGTGGTCAACATGGTCAACATCTCCCCAGAAACCCGGAGTCGGAGGATCTGGGGGAAGTGACCAGGCGTACCGGACACCCTCCACTTTGGGAAAACCTGGCTTGATTCCGAGGCGTTCACGGGCACGCCGCAGCGTCCTGGCCTCGATTCCCGCTTCCTTCGCTCTCCTATCAACCTCCTTTGGTGCCAGCGGTCCCCCGGCCAGCTCGTCGCGCAGGAAGGACACCGCCTCGTCGAGGGCGCCGCTACCCCGTTCCTCTCCCGTTGACTCGGCATCCCGCAGGATCTCAATTGCCGTTCCCGTGGTCGCATTACCCCAACGGGTCCGGGATGCTCGCTTGGCGTCGGTTGGAATCTCCACCTCTTCTGGGCCGTACTCGAAGCCGCCGGAGTCGGAGTTTGCGGCCAGGTTTCCCTTTGTCCGCAGGAAGAGACACGGCAAAGCAACGTCGGGCAGATCGTCCGGATTCCGCTTCACGGTGCCCATAACCACGCGAGCCAGGGCGGTGTAGGCGAGAGAGCCGTTCACCCGATCCACGGGCGCATTGTCCTTGCTCCCCTTGTTGAAATGGGAGATTCCCAGGATCGCACACCCGAACCGATGCCCAAGGTCAACCAAGGGTTGAAGGGCGCGGCGCACTTGTGGATTGGAATTGCCTTCCCCCTGGACAACGGACACAATGGGATCAATCAGAAGAAACCTTGCTCCACCAATCCTCCGGATTTCCTCTTCGAGTCGGCCTATGTCGGTTGCGGGATCGAAGGGCAATCGATCAAGCCCAACCCCTCCCACGAAGTGACAGCGGCGCAGGTCGGCACCAGCGGCCACCAGGCGTGGACCGATGGTAAAGCCTGGATCATCCTCCGAACTCCAGATCAGAACATTGCCAGGCACCTCACAACGGGTTCCGTCTGGCCAGCGTCCACCCGTCGAGATTGTCGCGGCGAAGGAAAGGGCGATTGTGGTCTTTCCCGTCGATCCCGCCCCTGCCAGAATATGGAAGCCACCCTCGACCAACCAGCCGTGCCACAACCAGGGCACAACCTGTTGGGGGATGTCCTCGAAACAGGTAAGCAAGGTGGGCGCGTCGGATTCTGTCCCACCGGAGGAAGTGAGGGGCGGGGCAGGCGCCGCCACCGTCGCGGCCAGGCGCGCCGCTTCCGCTTCCGCTTTCTTCTGGTTGTATAGCTGCATGGTCCTGCTGATGTTGGCGCTCATGCTGCCACCCCCATTCCGTCCATGTACGGCAGCTCGTCCAAGGCCTCCGCCACGAGGTCCCGACCGTTGGGCAGGTCGGACACCCGCCGGGCGCCGTGCTGCTCGAGGAACCGACGCAGCCAATCCACCACATCCCCTTTGGGGGGCAGGGCGAGGGCGGCCACATCTACCACCAGGACCACGGCCCCCAGCCGCTCCAGGGTGCCCCGGATTGACTGCATGGCCTCGAGTCCGGGCGCGTCATTGTCTGGCCAGAGAACCACGCCCCGACCTGCCAGCGCGGACCAATCGACCTTTCCGACGGATTGGGCGCCGACGGGCCACGTCACGGCCAGGATGCCCACCGACTCCAGGCAATCGGCGCAAAGCTCACCCTCCACCAAGTACACGATGTCGGACGGATTCCGGTTCAATCGGTGCCCACGGTACAGCGGGTTCCCGGTCGGACGTTCCGGCATCTTGCCAACGAAGTCTCCGGCGGGTGTTCGGTGGAATTGGCTCATCCTCTTCTCACCCGTCGCACGGTTCTTCCAGCGTGCCACCCACCACCAGGGCGAGCCGTCGGCGTGGGTGTACTCGTGGATTGCCTCGAGAACCATCCCCGGCTTGGTCCGCATGGCAGAGGCG
>JAMIIV010000089.1:0-2183 GCA_035913415.1 Fibrobacteria bacterium
GTTGGCGGGGAAGCGGGCGGACCCAGGGAGTCCCGACGCGCCCGGGCGACGGCGCGTCACGCCATTCCGCCCGCTTCCACCTGTGTCAGATCCAGTCGAGGACGCGGATGTCCTCGTAGCCCGTGGGCCAGTGGTCGCGCTCACGGCAGGTCTTAAGGCGCGCGATGGCGTCCTCGTTCTCCTCCTGGGCGACCCCCAACACCTGCTCGCCCATCCGCCACACGCCGGCGCGGAACGGCTCGCGCTTCTCAACGGCGATCAGGTAGACGGGGAGGGTCTCACCGGTCACTGCGGCGACGAGCGAGCGGTAGAACGCCATCTGGTTGGGGTAGCCGAAGCTGCGCGCGTCCATCTGCAGCCAGTCCAGGTTGTCGCAGGTCTTCAGATCGACGATGCCGCGCTCGGGGTTCAGCCAGTCCAGGCGTGACTGGCAGGGAGTACCGCAGTACTCGGCGCGGATCACGCCTTCGGCGATGCCGTCGGCGAGAAGCACCGTGGCGTGTTGGTGCTCGCGGACGGCCCCGTTCAGGCGCTCGATGAGCGCGGCCTGGTCGTCGTCGAGCACAGGCCTCCCCTGCGTCTCCGCCCAGTCCTGAAAGGCCTTCGTTCGGCTGCCGAACGGGGCGCCGGTCTTGGGGTTGATCGGGCCGCCGAAGGCGAACTGGGCCTCGTAGGCCTCGCGGCCCTCCAGGATGAGCGTATGGGTGGCGCGCCCGACCAGGTACGCCGGCCGGTCCTCCTCCTTCACGAGGCCGAGTTCCTTCTTGCGGAAGAGCGGCACGTTTCTGCGGAAGTCGGCCAGCTTGTGGCTCGACAGGAAACGCACGGACTGGGCGTGGTAGACCTCGGCCGCCTCGCGGACCAAGAAGCCCAGGTCGTCCAGGATCAGGCCGCTCTCGGGGCGGCGCTTGCGGAAGATGTCGGGAATGGTCATGCCCGGGTCTCCTTCTGGCGCGGCGTCTTGGCCGCGCGGCGGTTCGCGTCGGTGTTGGTGCGCATGCAGCCGGCATGCTGCGTAGCGCCGGAGTTCTGCTTGAGGTAGGTGACGATGATCTCCGCTAGCGTCTGGACGACGACGTCCTGGTCCTTGGCGGACATCTCGCCGACATGGCGCTGCACGTCGAGCTGCGTGGGCGCGGCCACGACTACGCCTTCCTCAACGAGAGCAGGAAGTCTTCGATCGCCGGATGCGGCTTCAGGTGAGGCCGGTGAGTGGAGAGAACCATGTCGTCCGGAAGCTCTTTGTCCTCCAGCCGGCGCAGAACCTTGCTCCGGATTACGTCGAGGTTCTTCACCAGCCGCCACACCAGGTCGTCGTCCACCTTGTGGACCGCGATCAGCCCGCCGATGACCAGCGCCTCCTCCTCGAAGAGATCCGTGATCAGATCTCGGGCTTCGGCCTTGGTGATCATGGGTTCCTCGCTTCCGGGGTCTTGTGGCTTCATCGCTTCCTGATGGACAAAGGGGGGGCGAGGTCCAGAAGTGGGGACATGCCGCGGCCGCGTCACGGCATCTCCTTCTCATGGCTTCGGATAGCTGCCTCGGCCCTTTGGCGGCGCTTCTTCGCGGCCTCGGTCTTGAGTCCCGCGTCGCGCGCGTACTCCGAGATCGACTGACCGTAGAGGCGGGTGCCGACCAGGAGGAGGAAGTCGGCCTCAGTGATTCGGCCGGCGTCGAGGTGGGCCCGCAGGCGGGCTACTTCCTTCTCGTGCGCCTGGCGTAGCTCGATCCCATCGAAGTCGATTCCCTCAACGGCGCCGGCCAGCACCTCGATTTCCTCGGATTCCTTCATCAACTCACCGTTCGTGCGGCTCCAGGTGCGTTGGTATTCGTCGTAGAGGTGGTGGACGGTGTCGTTGAAGACCTTCTGAACCAATCGGTCCGGTCGCCGATTCACGTTGACGCGACAGATCACCCGGAGAAATGTCCAGGTGACGTTTTGCCACCGCTCGTCCGGATCGACGTCCCAGTTGCGCTTCTGAAAGTGGATGGACTCAAGACCCGGCCAGAAGATCACCAGGAGGACGGCCCGCCAGCGCGGGTCCTCATCCTCAGAGTGGGCCTTGAAGATCGGACGAAGGACCTCGTCCTTTTGTGGATCGTTCGAGTTGCCATTTCGCATGAACGCCACAACGTCTGCCCACGAGCGGAAACTGCGGAGGAAGAGGTGCTTCCGCTGCAGC
>JAMIIV010000090.1:0-3304 GCA_035913415.1 Fibrobacteria bacterium
GCCGTCGAAGCTGACGCAGCGCAGGAATCGCGCGGGGATGATGCGGTCGGTGTCGATGTCGTTGCCGTAGACGGGAACGGCGGAGCCCTTGATCTGCTTGATCTCGCTCATGGGTCAGTTTCCTCCCTTGGACAGGATCTGTCGGACGTCGGTGATCTTGCCTTCCAGCGCGGCGGCGGCGGCCATCGCGGGGGAGAGCAGCAGGGTGCGGCCCGAAGGCGAGCCTTGGCGGCCCTTGAAGTTGCGGTTGGACGTGGATGCCGAGATCTGGCGTCCCACCAGCTTGTCGGGGTTCATGGCCAGGCACATGGAGCAGCCCGCCTGGCGCCATTCGAAGCCGTGTTTCACGAAGATCTTGTCCAGGCCCTCGGCTTCGGCTTCCTTCTTCACGATTTCGGAGCCCGGCACCACGAAGGCCTTCAGCCCCGCGGGAACCTTGCCGCCGTGCAGCTCGGCCACGCGTGCGGCCTCGCGCAGGTCGGAGATGCGTCCATTCGTGCACGACCCGATGAATACGACGTCCACGCGGGTTCCGGCCAGCGGAGCTCCGGGCTTCACGTCCATGTAGTCGTAGGCTTCTTCGATGTTCGGCTTCTCGGAGGCCGGGAACGCGTCGGTGGCGGGGATGGCTTCGTTGACACCCACGGAGTGGTCGGGCGAGATGCCCCAGGTCACCGTCGGCTCGATGTCGGCTGCATCGTAGGTCACGATGTCGGCGTACTGCGCGTCCTTGTCGGAGGCGACCGATTTCCACCACTCGACGGCCTTGTCCCAGGCCGCGCCGACGGGAGCCTCGGGGCGTCCCTTCAGGTAGGCGAAGGTGGTCTCGTCGGGGTTGATGTAGCCGCAGCGCGCGCCGCCCTCGATGGCCATGTTGCACACGGTCATGCGCTCTTCCATGCTCATCGCTTCGATGGTCGATCCCGCGAACTCGTAGGCGAAGCCGACGCCGCCCTTGGCGGTCAGCTTGCGCAGGATGTACAGGATGACGTCCTTGGCGTACACGCCCTGGCCCAGCTTCCCGTTGACCTCGATGCGGCGCACCTTCAGGCGGCCCATCGAGAGGGTCTGGGTGGCCAGCACGTCGCGCACCTGGCTGGTGCCGATGCCGAAGGCGATGGCGCCGAACGCTCCGTGGGTGGCCGTGTGACTGTCGCCGCACGCGACGGTCATGCCGGGCTGGGTCAGCCCCTGCTCGGGGGCCACGATGTGCACCACGCCCTGTTTGCCCGATCCGGGCTGGTACAGGCGGATGCCGAACTGCTTGGTGTTGGCCTCGATGGCCTTCATCATCTGCTCGGCGAGGTCGTCCTTGTAGGGGCGGCTCTGGTCTTCGGTGGGCACGATGTGGTCCACCGTCGCCACGGTACGCTCCGGGAACGGCACGGACAGATTCCGGTCGCGCAGCATCTCGAAGGCCTGCGGACTGGTGACCTCGTGGATCATGTGGAGCCCGATGAACAGTTGGTACTGTCCCGAGCTCAAGCGGCGCACGACGTGCGCGTCGAAGACCTTGTCGAAGAGGGTCTGGCCCATGGTTGTCCTCCGTCGCCGGTGCGGGATGGCTTGGCCGCCATCGGTCCGCCCGGGAATCGATGGAGGGAAGTTACCTCGGCAAATCCATGTGCTGTATTGCGAAGTATCGAATCGAAGTATGCATAGATTGCATGGATGGACGAAGCTTCTCCTCTGGACGATCTGGATCTGGTGCGCACCTTCCTGGTCGTGGCCGAAGAGCGCAGCCTTACCCGGGCGGCGGCTAGGCTTTTCCGGACCCAATCGGCGCTCAGTCGCAGGTTGCAGCAACTCGAACACTCGCTGGGGCAAGTGCTGTTCCACCGCAGGAAGACAGGGGTGGCCCTGACCGAATCTGGTTTGCGATTGCTCGAACCGGCTCGCGATCTTCTCAAAGCCCGCGATCGCTTGCTGGCTCCGGACACCGAGGGAATGGATTCACGCGCGCGATTGCGCATCGCCTGCAGCGATACGGTCGCCCGCTACCTGCTCGCGCCACGCCTGCCGGCCCTTCTGGAGGCCTGGCCAGACCTGGAGTTGGAACTGCAGGTCTCCAACACCCCGCAGACCATCGCCCGCGTGGCAGAAGACGAGGCCGACTTGGGGTTCGTGCTTCTGCCTGCCCGCCACAAGGGTCTGGAATTTCGACCGGTGCTGACCTACCACCATATGGCGGCATTCCCTCCCGGGCGCGCGCCTCGCGGCAGAGATGTGGGTCTAGCCACCGTGCTGGAGCAGCCTCTGGTCTTGCTGGACCGATCCACCCGTACCCGACAACTCATCGACGCCTCGCTGCTATCCAAGGGGCTGTTCCCTGGCCGGGTGACCGAAGTCGGGAATGTCTCGGTGCAAAAGGCGCTTGTGCGGGCCAGTCTGGGTGTGGGAATCCTGCCCGGGTATGCGCGCGAGGCAGCAGACGGCCTAGGGTGGAGGGCGATTCAGGGGGCAAGCGAACGTGTTTTGGCCGCGTGTTTGGGCCGGGCGACGGGGAATGCGAAGGTTCTTCATGACCTGCTGGGGAGTTTTCCGATCGCGCGGACCTGAGGTCGGTTTCGGTTGACACCGATTCCAGCAATAGACTCTCCTTGGAGGGAGGGCCGGCACTGACTGCAAGCGCCTGGAGGTTCTCATGTCGATGCTGGAATTCCTGGGCCTGCAGGCGCTGATCTTCCTGATGGCGGAAGGTTGGGGGCGTGCCCTTCTGGGGCTGGACCGTGAGCGGTTTTATTCCATTCGCCCGCTGGCGGGTTTGGGTATCGCGTTGGCGACACTCCCTCTGATTCACCTGTTGGTTCCGATGCGATCCATCGCCTTGATCCTTGTCGCGATTCCCGCTGTCATCGGCTGGGTTGTTCGGGCGCCTCGTACACGGGAGGGCTGGAAATGGCTCGGTTTCGGGGGAGGGGCATTTTTGATGCTCGGAGTGATCGTCGTTTGGCCTTTGGCGATGGGGTTGCTGACTTGGTACGATGCCGGTCTCTATTACCAGCAAGTCCAGAAGTGGGCGGTGGCGTGTCCTGTGGTGCCAGGAATTGGCAACCTGCACTCCAGGCTCGCGTTCCCTGGTGCTTCGCTTCTGGGAGCGGCTCTCCTCGACTTTGCCGCCGGACCAGCTTGGGGAGCCAGGCTTCTTGGCGGGGCCTTCGCTGGACTTGGGCTGTTGCACTGGGGCTGGGTTGGTTGGGAAGGCTGGAAACATCGCGACCCGATCGACATCGCTTTCGGGACCATTGGGTTGTGGGGATTCGGAGAGATGCTTTCGGTGCGCTGGGTGCCTGCTGCCGCCCCG
>JAMIIV010000091.1:0-45487 GCA_035913415.1 Fibrobacteria bacterium
CATTTCCTCGGGAGTCATGCGCACCAGCAGCCGCCTCAGACGCGGCATGGCGAGGTCTTCCTGGCCCAGCGAGCGCATCCAGAGAATCAGACCGAGTTCGCGGGGTCCCGCTCCTTTCACGGCCCGGTCCAACGCGTCCAGTTCGGCCTTCCACAGCGGGTCTTCACCGGTGGTGCGCGCCAGGAGGGCGCGCAGGAACGCCGTGGTGTCGGATGCTTTCAGGGAGGGCGGCGTATCCATGGCCCAGGCGACGGGCACCGGACGCCCCGCGATGCTGTCGGGTTGGGCGGCCAGGGAATCCATGAGCCGCTGTTCGAGCCCCACGCGGCGACGCGCGAGATGTCCGTGGAAACTCCAGGGGGAGATGCGGGCCAGGTCCTTCAGCAAGCTGTCCGAGACGGCCGAATCCCCTTGGGCTCGCGCCGCCAAAGCGGCAAAGAACCAGGCCGCATCGCGCATGGTCCCCTTGGCCTGCAGGCGTTCCCGGTCCAACAAGGCCCGCGCCTTCGTCCAGTCCTTCTGGCGGTACCAGCAGTACCCGATCCGGAACCGGGCCCAGTCGGAGCGCTTGCCCTCGGACAGCCGCACCCGTTCGAACCAATCGGAAGCCTCGGTGCAATTGCCTGCCTTCTCGGCGTCCATGCCGCGGGTCCAGAGGATCTCCTGCCCCTTGGCCGATGCCGGCCAGCGCTTGGCGTATTCGAGGAACACCACCTGGGCGTCGTCGACCCGCCCCACGCGCTCCAGTCCACGCCCCAGCCACAGCAAGGCGTTCTCATCGCGGGGATCTTCCGCACCCAGACGGAAATTGGCAATGGCCTCGTTGACGCGTCCCAGGTCGAGGAGGATGCGCCCCATCGTGACGCGGTCGTTGGCGCTGAAAGCGTAGCCGGCCGCCGCCAGGGAGTCGAACAGGACCCGCGAGGAATCGGGTTGATCGGCGGCGAACCGCGCGCCGGCGAACGCGTGACGCAAGGCGGCGGCACGCGCCAGCGTGGGATCGAAGGCCGCGAGGATCTGTGCGAGGTTGTCCAGAGTGGCGGCGGGCGCCCCTTCACCGGCGATGGCCACCGCGGCGGCGACCACGCCCGCGGTATCGCGACGCAGGATCTGAAGCCGGAGACGGCGCATCTGGACCTGCCGACGCTGATCTTCCGGAAGGCGGGAGGCCAGGAAGCGGTCCAGCAGGGGGAGATCGGCGGTATCGAGGACGGTGCCCCGCTCGAACCAGGAGCGGATGAACAGGATGCGCGCCCGCCGCCCGACTTCCGCGCTTTCCTGGGCGTGGGCGAGGGAGTCCAGCACGTTCATGCCCGTGGTGGGCTCGAAGGCCAGCAGGGCCTTGCCGCGTCCGTAGGCGGCAAGGTCGGCGGCCCAAGGGTGCTGGCGCGCGAACTTCACGAAATCCGCGGCCGCGTCGCGCGGCTTGGTGGCGGCGCGCTTCCAGGCATCGGAGAAGACCCCTACCGGAGCCGGGAGGGATCGGGTGGGGGCAGCCGCAAGAGGGGCGGAGAAAACCCCCGCCAGGGCGACACCCCGCCACAGCGGGGTGGCGAGGGAAATCAGAGGATTTCCTCGCCCGTCTCGCCGGTGCGGATGCGCCAGGCTGCATCGATGGGCACCACCATGATCTTGCCATCGCCGATCTTGCCCGTGCGCGCAGCGTCCATGATGGCTTTCACGACCTTGTCGACCATGGCGTCGGGAACGGCGACCTCGACCTTCATCTTGGGGATGAAATCGATGTGGTATTCCGCACCACGGTAGAGTTCGGTGTGGCCCTTCTGGCGCCCGAACCCCTTGACTTCCACGAGAGTCATGCCCTGTACGCCGATCTTGACGAGAGCCTCCTGGACTTCGGAAATCTTGAACGGCTTGATATAGGCTTCGACGCGCTTCATGGGGCTCCTCGCAACGGTACGGATGATCGCTGGCCACAAAGATCGTAAAACCTTCCGCATTCGTCTCCGTGATCCGCGCCGCCCGCGGAGGTATCTTGCCCCCCATGGCCACCATCGATTTCGCCGACCTTCGCTCCCTGACCGAAACCCAGGCCCTCGAACGGGCCCGCACGGCGCGTGCACGCCTGGGATCGCGGCTCACCATCCTGGCCCACCACTACCAGGCAGACAGCATCGTCGAGTTCGGCGACATCGTCGGCGACAGCCTGGAGTTGTCCCGCAAGGCGTCGGGCGTCTCGTCGGAATTCATCGTGTTCTGCGGGGTGCACTTCATGGCCGAATCCGCCGACATGCTCACCGCCGCCCACCAGAAGGTGATCCTACCCGACATGGCCGCCGGCTGCTCCATGGCCGACATGGCCACGCACGAAGAGCTGGAAGCCGCCATCGAGCACCTCGAGGGCGAGCTAGGCCTGTCCATCCTGCCCGTCACGTACGTGAACTCGTCGGCAGCCGTCAAACGCGTGGTGGGCAAACACGGCGGCGTGGTCTGCACCAGCACCAACGCCCCCAAAGTGGTGGCCTGGGCCTTGGCGCAGGAAGGCAAGACCGTCCTGTTCGCCCCCGACCAGCACCTGGGTCGGAACACCTCCTTCAAGCTGGGTGTCCCGCTCGAACGGATGCCCCTGTGGGACCCCGCGTTCCACGACGGCGGGGCCGGAGACGAAGCCTATCGCGCGGCGCAGGTGATCCTCTGGAAAGGCCACTGCTCGGTGCACACACGCATGAACCGGGCCGACATCGACCACTGGCGCCGCACCGAGCCCGACCGCAAGATCCTGGTGCATCCCGAATGCACCTTCGAGGTGGTGCAGGGCGCCGACTACGCCGGATCCACCTCGTACATCCTGAAGGTGTTGGAAGACGCCCCGGTCGGCAGCAAATGGGCGGTAGGAACCGAGATGAACCTGGTGGGCCGGTTGGGACGCATGCATCCGGACAAACACGTGGTGCCGCTGTCGCAGGTGCAGTGCCTGTGTTCCACCATGTTCCGCATCGACCCCTGGCACCTGGCCTGGGCGCTGGAGAACCTCGCGGAAGGGCATCTCGTGAACGTCGTGGAAGTGGACTCCGAAACGCGCCACTGGGCCACGGTCGCCCTGGAGCGGATGCTCGCGCTGAGCTGAGTGGCAACAAAGAGTGAGCGAAAACCGGCATCCAGAGAGCCGCTCGTCCTGAGGAAGGGCAAAGCCCTGTCTCGAAGGGCAGCGGCGTCACACTGGACGCATCACACGGGGGTTGCGCGTCCACCGCCCGCCCTTCGAGATGCATCGCTCCTCAGGACGAGCGATGGACATCGCCTGCTCGGTGGTTATCTCACACTTGTTCAGCCCGCTTGGTCGCGGGCGATGCGGTCGAGGATGGTCTCCATGGGGCCGCGGGAAGGGCCGTCCAGGTCCTGCGGATGCAACGCGATGCGACGTGGCAGACCCGAGGCGCGCAGGAGGGTGTCTTGCCTGACCAGGGTGCGGTCCCACAACGAGGCCGCCACGCTGCGGCCGCCGCCCCAACTGGAGAGGGCGGGGGAAAGTCGCAGGCCTTCGGGGCTCCAGACGCCCATGCGCAGATCCACTTCGGGGAAACCGAGCCGGCAGATGGCCGGCAGAGCGTGTTTGGTCATGCGCCAACACGGCGGACAGAATCCGGCAGGATCGGGCAGCCCCGCGGCCTTCCAGTCGTTGAGGGCGCGGCGGGCGCGATCGGCCGCGTGCACCGCGTCCAGCCCGGAGAATTCGTCTTCCCCTCCGCCTTCCTTGCGATGGGTCCATCCGTGCGTCCACAGGCGATGGCCCTGGGAGTGCAATTCCTTCAATCGGGCGACGAACTCCCGGGGCAGACCCGCGCCCCGGTCCAGCGGGCCCCCTTCGTGGCGGGGGATCACGAACAGATCCATCGGCGGAAGCGACAGAAGCCTCCCGAGCTCGATCCACTCGTGGCAGGCGTCCCACGTCAGCGGAGAGACGTCGTGGAGCCGAACTTGGGCGCGTCCGCGCGGATAGCGTTGGTGCATCACGTCCCCAATGTGCTTTCTTCCGGGCGCACAGGCCAGCGCTCGTGGCCCGTCCCATGGCCTTCCCGGGTAGAGTAGGTTTCCCTCCCATGAGCTTCCGCCTACTCGTGTACGATCTGGACGGCACGCTGGTCGAGTCCTTGCCCGACCTGCACGCCACCGTGAACCTGGCCCTGGGGGACCACGGATTTCCCCTGCGCACGCAGGACGAAGTCCGACGCGCCATCGGCGAAGGCGCCCGCGTGCTGCTGCAGCGGTCCCTTCCCGAGGGAGCCTCGGAGGCCGACACCGACACCGTCTGGGGTTCGTTCCGGCACCACTACGTGGCCGAATGCACGCGACGCTCCTACCTGTACCCCGGTGTCGAGGCGTTCCTGGCCGCACGCGCCGCGGAGTCCCCCGCCCCCGTGCAGAGCCTTCTGACCAACAAACCCCAAGCCCCCACCGATGTCATGGTCCGCCACTTCGGCTTGGACCGCTGGATCTCGCGGGCGCTGGGCGGAGACACCGCGCTGGGGCGCAAACCCGACCCCACCGGCCTGCTGGATCTCGTGCGCGAAGCCGACGCCACCCCCGAAACCACGCTCATGATCGGGGACGGCCCCGCCGATCTGGCCGTGGCGCAGGCGGCGGGGGTGCGGTGCATCCTTCTGGCCACCGGGTACGGACGGCGCGAGGAACTCGAGGGCCTGCCGCGCTGGCGGGAGATCGCCGACATCGCCGCTCTCGAGAGTCTGTGGCCGGAGCTGGTGGCCGCGGCTTCGCGTTAGGCACCCGTCGCGAAGTCCATCCCCGACGGCCCGGCGCGAGGACCTACCTTTGCGCACCGCATGAACGAGACACCGTCGCAAATTCCGGGAGACAAGACCTACTTCATCGAGACCTACGGGTGCCAGATGAACGAGTACGACAGCTCCCTGGTGGCGGGTATCCTGGAAGAGAAGGGCTACGCCCGCACCGACGAGATCTCGCAGGCCAGCCTCATCCTCGTGAACACCTGCTCGGTGCGCGAGAAAGCCGAGGACACGGCGCTCCAGAAGCTGGACTCCATCGCCCACCTCAAGCGCAAGCACCCGGGAACCCGCCTGGGCGTGCTGGGTTGCATGGCCGAGAACCGGCGCGAGGCCATCCTGGAACGCATCCCCGAGGTCGACCTGCTGCTGGGGCCCGACCACTACGATCTACTCGGCCCCGCCCTGGACGCCGGTATGCCCGTACGCGGAGCGGTCACCGGGCTGGGGCCCGACCGCGCGCAGTCGTACGAAGGACTGTTTCCCGCCGCCCCCGCCTCGGTGAGCGCCTTCGTCGCCATCCAACGCGGGTGCGACAAGAAATGCAGCTACTGCATCGTTCCCTTCACGCGCGGGCCCGAGCGGTCGCGCCCGGCCCACGACGTCCTGGAGGAAGTGCGGCGCCTGGTCGACCGGGGCGTGCGCGAGGTGAACCTGCTGGGTCAGACCGTGAACGCCTGGCGCGCCGAGATGTCGTTCCCCGATCTGCTGCGCGCCCTGGGCCGCATCGAGGGCCTGAAGCGCATCCGGTTCACCAGTCCGCACCCCAGGCACTTCACCGACTCCGTGTGCCGTGCGATGGCCGAGACGGAATCCGTCTGTCCCCACGTGCACATGCCCGTGCAGTCGGGCAGTTCGCGGGTGCTGCGCGCCATGCGCCGCCAATACGGGCGCGACCAGTACCTGGCCATCGTGGAACGCATCCGCCGCCACATCCCCGAGGCGGCCATCACCACCGACATCATCGCGGGATACCCCGGCGAGACCCTGGAAGAACACCGCGAAACCCTCTCGCTGATGGAGTCGGTGCGGTTCGACACCGCCTTCATGTTCGCCTACTCCGCCCGCCCCGGCACTCCCGCGGCCCTGGAACCGGAAACCATCTCGCAGGAGGAGAAGCTCGCGCGCCTGCAGGAGATCATCGACCTGCAGCACGTCCATTCGGCCCAGCGCCTGGCCGAACAGGTGGGACTCGTGCAGGATGTGCTGCTGGAGGGCGCCTCGCGCCGCGATCCCGACGAATGGATCGGGAAGACCCCCCATTTCCGCAAGGTGCTGCTGCACCCGGGGCCCGACGCCCGGGCCGGACAGATCGTGTCCACCCGCATCCTGGCCCGGCGCGGCACGGTGCTGCGCGGCGAACCGGCGCCCTGAGCGCCGGTTCCGGGTACTTCCCCGCCAGGAACGACGACAACCAGGTGGGCTGCATCGAAGGCGCGGGGCTGCTCGTCGGCTCCCCGTCAGCGGACGGGCTAACTTTGCCGCCATGACGACACTGGCCGACGTGAGGGAGGGACGCTGCGATGGCGCCCGGGAATTGGTATTGCGTGAAGGACTGGAACGCTTCCCCGAGGAGATCCTGACCCTGGCCGACACCCTGGAGGTGCTCGACCTGTCGGGTAACCGCCTCTCCGAGCTCCCCGACGGATTCGCCCGGCTGCACCGGCTGCGGATCCTGTTCCTGTCGGGAAACGCGTTCCGCCGCCTGCCGGACGTGCTCGGGCGTCTTCCGGCCCTGGAAATGGTGGGATTCAAGTCCAACCTGCTGGAGGATGTGCCCGAAACGTCGCTTCCCGAACAACTGCGCTGGCTGATCCTCACCGACAACCGGCTGCGACGTCTACCCGGATCCCTGGGGCGTCGAACGCGGCTTCAGAAGCTGATGCTGGCGGGAAACCGTCTGGAGGGCCTCCCCGACTTCTCTCGCTGCGAACGATTGGAGCTGGTGCGGCTGGCGGCCAACCGACTCCCGTCCCTGCCCGACTCGCTCCTGGAACTGCCCCGCCTCTCGTGGCTGGCCTACGCGGGCAATCCGTTCTGCGCCCCCCGCGCATCCGAGGCCACGCGAATCTCCTGGTCGGACATCGAGCTCCACGGGATCCTCGGCGAAGGCGCCTCGGGAACCATCCATCGCGGCACCTACCGCAAGACGGATTCCGTCGAGCAACCAGTGGCGATCAAGGTCTTCAAGGGGGCGGTCACCAGCGACGGCTACCCGGCCGATGAACGCGAAGCGTCCCTGGCCGCGGGCTCGCATCCCCACATGGTTCCCGTACTGGGCCGTCTGGACGACCATCCCGAGGGCCGGGACGGGCTGGTGCTGGATCTGGTGCCTGCGGGGTACCGCAACCTGGGCGCCCCCCCCAGCTACGAAACCTGCACCCGCGACGTCTTTCCCGAAGGGACCCGGTTCACGAAGGCCTTCACCGAGAGCGTGCTCGGGGCCGCCACGTCCCTGCTGCACCACCTGCACCACCGCGGCCTGAGCCATGGCGACCTCTACGCCCACAACATCCTGGTGGACGACGCCGGCCACGCCCTCCTGGGCGATTTCGGGGCCGCGAGTTTCCTGACCGACCTGCGCCTCCACCAGCGCGAGACGATGCTCGAGGTGGAGCACCGGGCGCTGGGCTGGTTGCGAGAGGATCTGTTGAGTCGAGTCGATACGACGCCTTCCGGTCAGTAGATTTCGAGGCCATGGTTCGACCACACCCCCTTCTCGGAGCCAGCTTGGCCGCCCTTCTGGCGACGGCTTGCGCGATGTCGGCGGAGGCTCCCGTCGAAACCTCGCTCGCCTGCTCGGAAGGCACCGCCGCTGCGGCCTCGGAGCAGGCTCGACCCGAGGTCGTGTTCCTCGGATCCTCGTCGGCCGCTGGACACGGCGCCTCCACACGCAGCGCCTCGTACGCATGGCGCTTGAGTGAATGGATCGCGGCCTTCCGCGCCTCCGGCTGCGCGGTGAACCTGGCGCGCGGCGGGTACACCACCTGGCACCTGCGCCCCGGCTCCCTTGGGCTGCGCCCTGGACGCCCCCCGATCGACACGCTTCGCAACATCGACGCCGCGCTTTCGCGCACCCCCCGGCTCGTGGTGCTCCATCTTCCATCGAACGATCCCGCCCTCAATCTTCCCCTGAACGAATCGATGGGCAATATCCACGCGATCGTCGAGCGGGCCAATTCCCTCGGGGTCCGCGTGCTGGTGGTCGGCTCCCAGCCACGTCCGCTACCTGGCGACACCGGCGTACTCCTGCGTCGCTGGGCACGCGCCCTCGACACCCTGTCCACAGTCGAGACCGTCGACGTCTGGGACAGCCTGGCTCTCGACTCCACCCGCATGAAGCCAGGCTTGGTCGCCCCGGACGGCATCCATCTCAACGACTCCGGCCACGCCGTCGTCTACCGCCAAGTCTTGCGCTCCCGCACCTGGCGCGAGCTGTTCGGAACTCCCTGACGCGTCCCCGGATCCCTCCGCCTCAAAGGTCCGGGGAGGGACGAGGGCGCCGCCAACCGTCGAAGGCCTCATCGGGGATGCACGCGCCCCGCTCGACCCCCCGACCGCGTACGCTTTGGTACGCCGAGGGGGGGAGAAGGAAGCGGGCGCCCCGAGGGGGCCTTCGACTCAGTTTGCGCCTTTGCCGGTGAGAACGACGTAGATCGTGCGGATCAGGATCTGGAAGTCCAGCGACAGGCTCATGTTTTCGAAGTACCAGAGGTCGGCCATGACCTTCTTCTTCACGTCTTCAATTGAATTGTCGTAGCCCAACGTGACCTGCGCCCAGCCGGTTAGGCCTGGTTTCATCTTGAGGCGGCGCATGTACAGCGGAACCTGGTCGCGCAGCTTCTCGATGAAGAATTCGCGTTCGGGCCGCGGTCCCACCAGAGCCATGTCGCCATTGAAGACACACCACAACTGGGGCACCTCGTCGAGGCGGCTCTTGCGCAGGATCTTGCCGACCTTGGTGATGCGGTTGTCCTTCTTGCCCGCCCACTGGGGACCCGCCATCTCGGCATCGGTGCGCATGGAGCGCAGCTTGAAGACCTTGAACCGCCGTCCGTATTGCCCGATGCGCTCCTGGCTGTAGAAGATGGGGCCGGGGCTGTCCAGCTTGATGGCCAGCATGGCCAGCAGAAGCACCGGCAACGCGGCCAACAGGATCAGCATGGAGAACCCGATGTCCATGGCGCGTTTGAGGCCCGCCTGCCACGCCGGCAGATGGTGCTGGTAGAGCACATGGAGGTTGGCGCCGTGGACCAGACCGGTGCGCAGGTGTCCCGAGACCACGTCGAAGAGATCGGGGACCAGGTAGATGGTCAGATTGGGCCGTTCCTCCAGATGCGACAGGATGCGCAGAATCTCGTTGTGCGAGGTGGTGGAATGGCAAATGACCACATGTCGCGCCAGGGTGCTGTCGAGAAGCCGGGGGAGGTCCGAATACTTGCCCAGGATCTTCAAGCCCGCATGGCTCTGCCCGGTGCGGCGTCCTTCGGGATCGACGAACCCCACAGGCTTCAGGCCCAGGGTCTTGCGTTTGTCCAGGAGCTTGGCGGTGTTCGCACCTTGCTCGTTGGCCCCCAGCAACAAGGCCGGCTCGAGCCCTTTGCCAGCGCGCAGCAGCGAGCGGTTGAAGCTTTGCACCCCCAGGCGCAACAGCCCGCACCAGAAGAATACGAGTCCGACATAGGCTCCGATGGTGACCACGCGCGAACGGGTGAACACCAGTTCCCAATCCCCCTTGGGGCCGTGGACAACCGCATCGGATCCGGCCAGGAGTACGAAGAGCGCGCCACCGGCCAGCAACACCGTGCGCAACAGCACACCCAACTGGGCGGATCGGCTTTCGAGGAACCAGTCGCGGTACATGCCGTTGAGCAGGAACCAAACCATGCCCACGATCGACAACACCGCACCCGGGGCGACGAAGTGGACCACGTTCATGGACGCGTCGAAGGAATCGGGGATGAACCCCGAATGGTAGCGGACCCAGAAAATGCCCACGAAGGCGATCATGCCGCCGAGGAAGTCGGCGGCGACCAACGCGGCCCGTTCCCAGGCTCGCAGCGAGATCATGCCGCGGCGCCCCGCTCGTAGAAGCGCAGCACGACGGTGGGGGCGACCGTTTCGGGAAGGGTATCCAGTTTGGCGACCGCTTCCAGGAGGGATCCTTCGCGCACCACATGGGTGTCGATCACCATGCTGACCCCGTCGCGGCCAGCGGCCGATTCGTGCTGGATCATGCGCGAGACCGAGACTCCCGCTTCGCCCAGGACGGTGGCCACCTTGGCCAACACGCCGGGACGATCGAGAACCTGCAACCGCAGGCAGTACGGCCCCTCGATGTCGGCGGTGGGAAAGAGCGTGGCTTCTTCACCACCAAACCAGGAAAGATCGACCACCGGAGCCTTGGTCGCCAGGGCACGCGCCACATCGACGATGTCGGCGACCACCGCGCTGGCGGTGGGAAGTTTGCCCGCGCCCTTGCCGTAGAGCATGGCAGGGCCGGTGGTGGAGCCATCGAGGAAGACGGCATTCATGGCACCGTCCACTCCCGCCAGGGGATGGGATTCGGGAACCAGGCACGGGTGCACCCGCGCGTCGACACCGGTGGGATGGACCTCGACCAGCCCGAGCAGGCGGATCACGCACCCCAGCTCCTTGGCTCCGGCGATGTCGGCGGCAGTGATGTGCGTGATTCCTTCCACACGCATCTTCTGGAAGTCGACCCGGCGACCACTGCAGAGCGTGGCCAGCAGGGCCACCTTGTGGGCGGCATCGATGCCTTCGACGTCGAAGGTGGGGTCGGCTTCGGCGTACCCGGCGGCCTGCGCTTCGGCAAGGGCCTCCTGGAAACCCAGGCCGTTCTGGTACATGCGCGTGAGGATGTAGTTGGACGTGCCGTTGATGATGCAGGCCAGGCTGGTGGCATCGGAGGCGACAAACGCCTCGCGCAGCGAACGGATGATGGGGATGGCTCCACCAACGGCCGCTTCGAAACGCAGTTCGGCGCCATGGCGGGCCGCCAGCGGGAAGAGGTCTCCGCCGTGTTTGGCGAGCATGGCCTTGTTGGCCGTCACCACCGACTTGCCCCGCTCCAGCGCGCGCGTCACCCAAGCCTTGGGGAGGTCGTACCCACCGGCCAACTCCACCACGATGTGCACTTCGGGATCGTCCAAGAGGACGTCCACATCCGTGGTGACGGGAATGCCCAGTGCCTGCCAGGGAGCCAACTCGTGATCGAACCGCGCCGCCACCCGGGCGACCTTGACGGGCACGCCGGCGGCCCGGGAGAGACTCTCGGTCCGGGTTGTGAGGATTTCCAGCACTCCGGAACCGACGGTTCCCGCTCCGATGATCCCAACCCCGATCGACATCGTATCCTCCTGCGCAAAGCGTTGCGGCCGCGGACGGTGGGATCGTCGCCATGTGGGCGACAGTCCCGTCGGACCGGTCCGGACAGGTGGAAAAGATGCTTTCCCGCACCGTTTCCCGTCCGCGCCCCTCTCGAGCTACGTTCCTTTCCGTGGAGCTCGACCTCGACATCCCGCGACGGCGGATCGCCCTGGTGACCAACCCCGTCGACCGGGGGGGGCGCTTCTTCGACACCTCCGCGCAGGCGGGAAACCGGGACGGCCTTCGCGAACCCTTCGCCCTGTTGCGCCAGTTGCTGGCGGCAAAAGCGATCGAGCTGACCACCCTCGATCACTGGGACGACCTCCCTGCCCAGGACCTTGTGGTCTTCCAGATCCGCGACCGGGCCACCCTCGGGGAGACCCTGCGCCGTGGGCTGGGAGCCCGCACCGCCTACCTCGCCTGGGAGCCACCCGTTGTTGAGCCCCTGCATTCCCGAGAAGGCCTGCATCGACTGGCGGGCTGGTTCGGGCGCATCCTGACCTGGGATCCCGGTGCCGTGGACGGCCGCACGTTTCTGGCTTTGCACTACCCCCACCAGTTGGGCCCCGTGCTCTTGTCACCGCTTCCCTTCGAGGATCGCGGCCTGCTCGTCAACATCTCCGGGAACAAGACGTCTTCGCACCCCCTGGAACTGTACTCGGAACGGGAGCGGATCATCTCCGGTTTCGAGGCCCTCGACCCGACCTTCGAACTGTGGGGCCCCGGCTGGGACCGCTCGATCCACCCGTCGTGGCGCGGACTGGCCCCCTCCAAGGCCGAGGTCTATCACCGTTTCCGCTTCGCCCTGTGCCTGGAGAACATGCGCGACACACCCGGCTACGCCACCGAGAAACTCTTCGACGCCCTGATGTGGGGGACAATTCCCGTCTACCAGGGGGATCCGCTCCTGTCGCCCCTGCTTCCTCCGCAGGCGTGGGTCGATTACGGCTCCCTGGGCAGTCCCGAGGCTCTGCACCAGCACGTGTGCTCCTGGACACCCGAGCGCCATGCCCAAGGGTTGGCCGCCGGAGCCGCCTTCCTGGCCTCGGAGGCGGCGGCTCCGTGGCGCGCCGCGTTCCTGGCCCACCAACTGGAACTCGCCCTGGACCTGGCGCAAAGCGCGCCCCGCGCGCCTTCGCCCTCCCTTGGGGATTTTGCCGGAATCCGCCTTGCGTGGCTGCGCCGCCGCCTGTGGAAGGCCCCGTGAGATCGCGGGCGGTCCTGCACTTCATGGTCGCCAGCGCAGTGTCGGCGGCCTTGCGTTTCCTGGCCTTCCCGGTTCTGGCCGCCACCATGTCGTCCGAGGAATTCGGCAAGGTCTCGCTCTTTTTGGCCACCCTGCCGTTTTTGGCCTTCCTCACCAGCCTGAGTCTCACGGTGCCGTGGATCGTCGACTGGCACGGCCAGACCGAAGAGGAGAACCGCCGCCGCATGGGCGCCACCCTGACCGTGATCGGGGTGGTCGGGGTCGTATTCTCGGCCCTACTGGTCCCGGCCTTCCCGCTTCTGGACACCCGCTTCGGATTCGGGGTCGGAGCGCTCGGGTACCAGTGGATGCTCGTGGCGGCGCTGACCGGCAGCGTGTCCCAGGTCTACTTGGAGCTCGACAAGATTCTCCAGCAAAGCTTCCGCTACCTAGGCGCCAGCCTGATCCAGGTGGGACTGCAGTTGGGTGCCGCTCTGGGTTGGACGTTGGGGCACGAGGCCAGCTTCGCGGCCTTTCTGGTAGCCTGGGCCCTGTCGGGGGCCGCCATCGCCTTGGTGCAGATCGTGTGGCGCGGCTCCCGCCCCGGCCCGCTCCTTCCCCGGTTCCAGCACATTTCCACCTTGTTGCGACGGGGACTGCCTACCGCTCTATCCACCGCGTTCGCCCTGATTTCGAGCCTGGCCGACCGTCAGTTCGTTCATGCGGCTGCAGGTTTCACCCAGGTCGCCTTCTACACGATGGGGGCCAAGATCGGCGAGGTGATCCAACAGATTGTGGTGGTCCCGTTTCTTGCGGCGGTCACCCCCTCCCTCCTGGCCGTATTTCATCGCGATCCACAAGCCTTCCCAACGCATTTCGAGGCGGCCTGGAAACGATTCGTGCCTCTCGTGATTCTATCGACCACAACCCTTGGGGCCGGAGTCGATATCCTCTACCACATTCTGCTTCCGCAAGCGTATGCCTCGGCCATTCCCATCACGCTGTTTTTCCTGCTGGGATTCACCTTCATGGGAATTGGACAACTGTGGTCGACGGCGGTGCTGGCCCATGGCCGGCTCCATCTCCTGATGCGGCTCACCCTTGTCTCGGCCCTGGCCAGCTTGGCCTGCAACGCGATCCTCACGCCCCGGTTCCAGGGGCAAGGCGCCGCCCTCGCTGCGGTCCTGGTCCAGGTCCTGGCCTGCCTGCAGTCGTGGTGGATCGCCCGGCGGACCATGGGATTGCCGCCCTTGACCCCCAGCCTGCGCTGGCTGGTGGTGGGAGCCGTGGTTTTTCCTGCGCTGCAGTTGGCCATCGCTCTCGGAATCCCCGATCGCACGATCAATGTCGCGCTTCGACTGACCGTTTGGGCCATGGCCCTGGGGCTTCTGGGAAGCTTGGGACTGCTGCGCGCAGGACTGGCGCCACTGCGCCGCATTCTGCCATTCTGACGTCGCCACTCCCCCTTCTACCTCAAGTCCCCTTCGCGTCGGCAAGCGCAGGCCGTGCAACGACTTGCATGAATTCCATCGGATTGTACACGTTCCATATATCTTGATATTTCGCAATCAACACGATTCGTGACGCCACTTCATCACGATTTCAACCACCTCGCATATCGCATTATCCAGCCCCTCCTGGCTGGTACATACATCACGTTTCCGCACCGACAAAGCCGCACTCCTGGCCGCCTTTTGCGAAGGGGGTTGCTCCGCATTTCCATGCCTTCAGAGCCCCACCCGCGCCTTGTGGACGGCACCCACTTTCCACAATATCTAGACACATCTATCAACACTCGCCCAAGGGATTGTCAACAGCACGTCATTTTTCACCCTTGCCAAAACGGCTCAGGCACACCCTTTTCGCCATCGATCCGTCAGGCTCCAAACTTTTCCCCAAAACCACTTGAAGTGCAGGGGAATCGTCTCTATTCTCTTTACCATCTTGTCGGAGAATCCCGCGCTGTGTGCTCGATTCTCCCGATCCCGCTCTCTATCACGTCGCAACGTCCATCCGTCCGTCGAGGATTTCCATGGTGACTTCCGAATCTGCCTTTCCGACCACCGCGCCCGGAGCCACCTCGGCCCTTTTGAACGACCTCGGAGAGAAGATCTTCCTCGACCGCTACGCCCTCAAGGACATGACCAAGAAGTCCCTGGTGCCTGGCGACCTCGTGATCGTCTGCGTCAATCAGAAGTCTCGCCAGCGCGAGATCGGCACGGTCAAGACCCTCAACGGCGACCGCGTGAGCATCGAGCTGCGCGACGGCACCATGACCGAACAAGGCATGGAAGATGTCGACAAGCCCCTGGAGACCACTCCCGAGGCCATGATGGACCGCGTGGCCCGCGGCATCGCCGAGATCGAGACGTCGCCCGAGCGCAAGGAAGAGTGGGAAGCCCGCTTCCGCTGGCTGCTCGACGAATGGAAGTTCGTTCCCGGTGGTCGCATCCTGAACGCCGCCGGCACCGACCAGAAGCTCACCTTCTTCAACTGCTACGTGATCCCCTCCCCCAAGGACAGTCGTCGCGGCATCGTCGAGACGCTGAACCAGATGATGGAGATCATGAGCCGCGGCGGCGGCGTGGGCATCAACCTGTCCAGCCTCCGTCCCCGCCACGCCTACGTCAAGGGCGTGAACGGTCGCTCGTCCGGCTCCACCTCGTGGGGCGGCCTCTACTCGTTCGTGACCGGCCTGATCGAGCAGGGCGGCAGCCGTCGCGGCGCCCTCATGCTGATCACCAACGTGTGGCACCCCGACGTCCTGGACTTCATCGACTCCAAGCGCGAAGCCGGACGCATCACCAACGCGAACATCTCGGTGGGCGTCACGGATCCCTTCATGGACGCCGTCGCCGCCGACGCCGACTGGCCCCTGGTGTTCCCCGATCCGCAGCACCCCGCCTACAACGGCGACTGGGACGGCGACATCGACAAGTGGAAGGCCCAGGGTCGCCCGGTGGTGGTGCACAAGATCGTGAAGGCCCGCGAGATCTGGGACCGCATCATCCAGTCTGCTTGGACCTCCGCCGAGCCCGGCGTGTTCTTCATCGACCGCGCCAACAAGTCGTCCAACTCCCACTACTTCTCGCGCCTGATCTGCACCAACCCCTGCGGCGAGCAGCCCCTGCCCCAGTGGGGCATCTGCAACCTGGGCGCGATCAACCTGGGTCGTTTCGCCACCGAGCAGGGCGAGGTCGCCTGGGACGAGCTGCGCCGCACCGTGCGCTACGCCGTACGGTTCCTCGACAACGTCATCGACGCCACGCCGTACTTCTACGAAGAGAACCAGCGCCAGCAGAGCGCCGAACGCCGCGTGGGCATGGGCATCATGGGCCTGGCCGAACTGCTGGTCCGCTGCCGCGTCCGCTACGGTTCCGAAGAGTCGCTGAAGTTCATCGACAAACTCGGTGAATTCATCGCCACCGAGGCCTATCTCGCCTCGGCCGACTACGCCGCCGAAAAGGGCGCGTTCCCGCTCTTCGACGCCGACAAGCTCCTTCAGTCGGGCTTCATGCAGGGCATGCCCGAGCGCGTCCGCGAAGCCATCCGCGAGAAGGGTCTGCGCAACGTCACGTTGCTGACCATCGCCCCCACCGGCACCACCGGCACCATGGTGAACACCTCCACCGGTGTGGAGCCCTACTTCGGATGGTCGTACTTCCGCAAGTCGCGCTTGGGCGTGCATGAAGAACGCGTGGCCGTGGTCGAAGACTGGGACAAGAAGAATCCCGGCAAGCCCCTGCCCGAGTGGTTCGTCAACGCCATGGAACTGGCTCCCGAAGAACACGTGCGTGTGCAGGCCGCCCTGCAGCGCTGGGTGGACTCGGCCATTTCCAAGACCTGCAACGTGCCGCAGGACTACACCGTCGAGCAGACCAAGGACCTCTACGAGCTGATGTACAAGCTCGGCTGCAAGGGCGGCACCATCTACCGCGACGGCTCGCGCGACGAGCAGGTTCTCCACCACAAGAAGGAAGACGTCAAGGGGTACGTCGCACCGGAGTCCGAGACGAAGGCCGTCCAGGAGAGCAAGGAATCCAAGTCGGCCGGTGCCGCCAATCTCTGGCACCAGCCCAAGATCCGTCCGCGCCCCAAGGTGAGCCGCGGCATGACCGTCCAGAAGCCTTCGCCGTTGGGCTCGGTGTTCGTCACCGTCAACGACGACGAAGCCGGCGAGCCCCTGGAGATCTTCCTGGCCGCGGGCAAGGCCGGCTCGGACATCACCGCCATGGGCGAGGCCATGGGCCGTCTCATGTCCCTGGTGCTGCGCATCGCCTCGCCCCTGACGCCCATGGAACGCCTCAAGGAAATCCAGAACCAGCTCGGCGGCATCGGCGGATCGCGCCAGCACGGCTTCGGCAAGAACCTCGTGCGTTCGCTGCCCGACGCCATCGCCCTGGCCATCGAGGAAGTCCTGAAGGTGCGCGCCGACATCACGGCAGAATCTGTCGAGGCGTCGGACAAGGCCGTGCTGGTGGCGCAGGAAAGCCTGGATCTGGGCACCAAGATCCACGCCGACCTCTGCCCCAACTGCGGCGAGGCGACGTTCATTCGCGAAGAGGGGTGCATGCACTGTACCTCGTGCGGCCACTCCCAGTGTTGAGTTCTGTCCGGCTGCGCGGGCGCATGCTCCCCTTCCTCCCCCTCTCGACGTCCCTTTTCGCGGACGCCTTCGGGGGTCGGGGCGGGTCGCCTGCATCCCGCTCGCTCGGACAGATTCTCAACACTACGTGCTGATCTGACTCGGTTGGGAGGGCGCATACTTGCTCCAGAACCCCCAGCGTCCCCAAGTCCGGCCACATCGCCGACGGCGATGTGTTTGGGTTTTGGCGGACGCGATCGGGGGGTGGTGGAGTGGGTCGTCTGCATCCCTCCCGACCGTGGTCCGGGTCCGCATTGCTGTGCTGGCGACTAGCCGGCTGCGATGGCGCCGGCGCCCATAGCAGCGTGTCAGGTCTCACAAGGTGTGACGGACGAGGTTGCGCACTTGTGAACTGACGTGATACATTCCGGGCATGCTTCTTCTTTCCCTACTTGCGTGTCTCGCCGTTCCCTCCGCCCCAAGCGTGGAGTACCAGTTGGAGCCTTGGGATGCCGTCCGCCCCTTCTGGTCGGACCCCATCATCGATTCGGTCCTTCCCGGTCGCCCGGTCTTCACGTACGCCACCCAGCACGCGCCCACCGGTGCCTTGACCGGACTCGACACCTTCGAGATTTCCACCGAGAATGGCCAGTTCCACAGCCGCTCGATCTACTGGACTTTCCAGAACGACACCACCCGTGCGGTCAACGATTCCTGGTTCCGGGATCCGCACGGCCACATCGACAGCTTCACCCAGGAGAGTTTCCAGCACGACACGTCGCGCTCCTGGTCCCACCTCTCGAGCTCACGAATCCCCGGCGGCATCCTTTCCCTGATGGACTACGGGCCGAACCGGACCTCCCTGGCCCGGATCGACTCCTTCTACAAGTGGTTCGACGAATCTGGACGGAAAACGTCTACGCGAACCGTCCGTCCGGCCATGCTTTCCCAGGACACCTCCCTGACTACCCACTACGTCGGCCTCGGAGCCCTCAGTACGAACGCCATCGAATGGGGGATGGACGGGGCACCACGCGTTTGGCGGACCTTCGATTCCTCGCGTTCCTTCTCGGACGCGCCCTTCAGGGTTAGGCGCACCGAACACTGGCTGAGCTGGGACGGACAGAAACTGGTACGCGATTCGACCTGGAGCAGCACACGGGACGGAAACGCCCTCCCCACGATCTCGACATCCGTCCTGACCTGCACCTGGGAGGAGTCTCGGCTTCAGGAGTGCCGCTCGTCCCTCGGCGGATCTTCCGTGACCTGGGACCGGAACGGACGACCGCTGAGCCGCTTCGGAGACATCTCAACCCTGTGGGGTTGGGATTCACGGGGTCGCATGACACGCATTCGCGAGTGGGGCACAGAAACCGACCTCGACTCCCTGGACTATGGCACCGGCCCATGGCCTACCCGGCGCCGTTCCTACACCTGTTACAACAAATCCCCGTGGGAGTGGGACTCGATCACGCAGACGGCCACGCTCTCGAAAGACTCCTGTGTCTTGCGCGAAGTCGCCGACTACACATACTCGCTCCAGAGTGTCGCCGGGATCGCGCCACACCGCCGCCCGAAGACAGGAGTGCAGCGCGCCGGAAACGGGCTCGTGTGGTACGGACTGGACCCGCGTACACACCAGTTGCGGCTCACCGACCTCGCAGGCCGTACCCTCACCGCGATCTCCGCCAAGGCCGGAACCGCACGCCTGACCGCCCCGGCAAAGGGCGGACTGACCGTATGGATCGCCGAAGACGCTCGCGGCACGCCCCTCGCGACCGGACGCATCGCCCTCCCGTAAGAGGGTGCTCGTCGCGCGTCGGGTCGAGATCGTGGACGTGGGACCACGGGGGTGTTGTGAAGGTGTTGAAGAAGGATCAACGCTTTGCGCCCCGATTCCTCCGCATACGGCCAACACGGCCCTAGGTTGGAGGGAATGACGGCCCCAGGAGGAATGCGGGTGAGGTTTTCCACAACACCAACGACCACGGAAATCGCCCAACGGTTTGGTCTGCTGATCCTTGCCTTGTTCACCTGCCTCGCCACGGCGCAGAACGTCGAGTTCGCCTCGTACATCCCTTGGCGGCAGACCGAGACCCAGCCCGGCGCGCATGATCCCACTGTGATCCGCGACGAGCGGGGGGTCTACACGCTGCTGTCCACGAACAACCTGCTGGCCATCGCGCAATCCACCGACAAGGCCAACTGGAGCTGGAAGGGATCCATCCTCCCGCGCGTCCCCGCCTGGATGACCTCCGTTTATGCGGGCATCGAGAACATCTGGGCTCCGCAGGTCGCGAAGATGGGTGGCCGGTACTGGGTCTACTACTGCGGATCCGTCTTCGGAAAGAACACGTCGCTGATCGGGGCGATGTGGTCGCCCACGTTGGATATGACCAGTCCCGACTACAAGTGGACCGACATCGGCGAAGTGTGGCGCTCCACCACGACCAACGACTACAACGCCATCGACCCCGAGATCCTGGTCGACGGCAGCGGCAAGGCCTGGATGAGCTTCGGGTCGTTCTGGCAAGGTTTGCGCATGATCGCGATCGATCCATCGACGGGCAAACAACTGGCATCCGACAAGGCCGTCCGCACGATCGCCAGCCGCGGCGGCGGGGCCATCGAAGGGCCGTCGACCCTCCAGCACGGCAAGTACGTCTATCTGTTCGCCCCCTGGGACAAATGCTGCGACGGCGTGAACAGCACCTACCGCACCATGTACGGACGCTCCACCAGTCCGACCGGCCCGTTCCTGGACGAAGCGGGCCGGAACCTGGCCAGCAGCGGCGGCACCCAGGTGACAGGAACCTACGGACGTTACGTGGGACTGGGCGGGGGGTCGCCTTTCCACGACGGCAGGCGCGACTGGTTCGCGTTGCACTACTACGACCGCAACCGCAACGGCGGGGCCCAGTTGCAGATACGCGAGATCCTCTACACCGACGACGGGTGGCTGGACTTCGGGCAGCCCTTCCTGGGCCGGCACCTGGCGCTGGAGGCCGAACATGCGGTGCTTGTCGGCGATTCGATCCTGACCGCGACCGGAACTGGCGCGTCCAACAGCGAATACGTGGGCTTCATCAACGGCGCGACCAGTTCGGTGGAATTCCTGGCGAACCTGTTGCAAGAGGGCGACCACTGGATCGTGGTGCGCTACGCCGCGGGGGAGGCCGCCGCCAGCCACAAGGTGTCGATCAACGGCGCTGGGGCGACAACACTCTTGTATCCCAAGACTGCAACTTGGGGGACGTTCCCCGCAGGCCAGGTGGTGGTGATCGAAGCCGCCCTGAGGAAGGGCCGCAACAGCATCAAGTTCAGCAAGGGCGAGAGCTTCGCGGAGCTCGACCGGATCGACATCGTCCGCAAAGCCACCTCCGTGCTGAGCCTGGGTGCCTTCGATCGTTCCCCCAACGCCAGCTACGATTCGACCCACGACGGCGTGGCCCTGGGCCCCTCGGCCAGCGCGACCTATGAGAATGTCGGACTGGGCGACGGCGGCCTCAAGACGCTCCGGCTTTGTGCAGCGTCCGGATCGGGACGGGTCCGCATCGGCCTGGGTTCGGCCTCTGTCCAGGAATTGGACGTGTCCGGTGCGGGGTGTGCCACACACGACCTCGTCGCCTCGATCCAGGGTGCGAAAGGCGTCCACGATCTGGTGCTCACGCAGGTGGGCGGCACGATGACCCTGACCTCGATCGAGTTTTCGTCCTCGCCGACCTCCGTCGTGCGCACCGCGGTCCCGCGGGGCATTCGCGACGGAATCCGTCACGACCTGCTCGGGCGCACGACGCCCGGTGACGCGACAACCTTGCGCATGGACGTCCTGCGATAGTTCGACGGCCCGCGGTTTCGCCACCGAGTGTGGTCCGACAACCTGTCACCACATTGTTCGCGCCATGGGGAGAATGCCTGGCGACCCGGTTCCTGTCGCGGGTAGATTCCTTCCATGCCTCACCCGCTCCATCGCGCCCCTCTGCGCACCGTAGTCCTGTCGCTTCTGGGCATCCTCATCCTGGGCTCCGTTCCCGCCCAAGCCGCCGGCTCCATCACTTACGTGATCGAAAAATCCGCAGCCCCCACCGCCGACGAGCTGGACGCCTACACACGCATCCAGAAGGCCATGGACTCGGCGCTGTACCACTACAACCGGCTGACCACCCTGCGCAAGTCCCTGCGCGTGCAGTACGTGCCGGGTGTGGCCACCGCCGACGCCAACAGCAACGGTGTCATGCGTTTCGGCTCCAACCGCACGTACATGTCGGTGATCACCGCGATGCACGAGACCTCCCATACCCTGGGTGTGGGCACCACGGCCGAATACGCGAAGATCCTGGTGGGTGGCGTGTTGCAAGCCCCCAAGGCGAACGCGGCGCTGCGGGCGGCCACCAACGATCCCGCCGCCCAGATGAAGGGCGACGCCATGCACATGTGGCCCTACGGTCTGAATTTCACCAGCGAAGTCAAATCCGTGGCCGACCTGGAAATCCATTGCCGCATCATGGAAGGACTGTACCAGGACATGTTCCAGGAGTCGGTGGCCTTCGAGGGCAGGATCCGCTCCCGCGCGACGGGAGCCTGCATGCTTCGTGTAGGAAACGGTCTGGCCTTGGGCTCCTGTTCGGACAGTCTGTCCCTGGTGCGCCTGGTGGCGATGGGAGCCACGGACCCGACCTACCGCCTGGAATTCGGCGACCGCGTCCTGGATACCCCCAATCAGTCCAGCGTTGTGGGACTGGCCCTGGGGCTGTACGCCTGGAACGGGGGAAACCACCAGCGCCTGCGCTTCACCGAAGGCGCTCCGAAAGCGGGGACCACCGCGAGACTCGCCCTGGTGCACAGCGGCCTCGAGCTGCGGGCCCAAGGCAGCGCGGTGCTGCAGGATGCCACCACGACCGCCGTGGATGCGCGGACCTGGGAGCTCGTGGCGAGCACGGTCTCGGTGTCGGCCCGACGGACACACCCCGCGCCAGCGCCCGCAGGCATTGCCGTCGACGCGCTCGGACGCCGAGGGATGAGGCCCGCGGACCTCGGCTGGAAGATGTCGCCCTAAGTCAGTCGACGATCCGGACCTTCGCCGAGGCCAGTTGCCCCGATGCGGATGTGGCCCGCACCAGATACACGCCGCTGCCCAGTCCCAGGCTGGCCAGATCGAGGGTGCCTTCGGACGCGGGAACCTGCAGGGCACGAACGGCACGTCCTCCCAGGTCGACGATGCGCACATCCACCACCGACCCCTCGAATCCGTCCAGGTGCAGGACGCGCCCACGCACGGTCAATTCCCGTCCGGGCATGCCGCGGTCGGCGATCCCCGTGGCGGTCGCGACCTTGACTTCGGCCGAGGTCGCCCCCAGGCCACCCATGGCGTTGGCGGCCCGCACCGTCAACAGGTCACCCACCGCGAGCTTGGAGATGTCCAGATTCGGAGTCGCCACGCTTGCGAGGTACTTCCCGTTGCGGAACACCACCCAACCCAGGGCGTCCACATTGTCGTCCCAGACCAGCTTCGCACCCTCCTGGCGCGCCACGGGGGCGGGCATCTGCTTGGTCAGATTCTGCGGCTGCCAACTGTCCGTACCGCCCAGGACGGCCGCCACCGTGTACTTGGCCGCCTCGGCGTCGGTGAGTACCGGCTTGAGCGTCACGGTCGTCGCGTCCTTCGTGTAGGTGGTGCGGCGCTTGCTCAGGTCGACGGCGCTCCCCGTGGCCGTGACGCTCTTGTATTCCGCGAAGACCTTCGGGACCGAGTTCATGGGGTTTCCCCAGCCCAGGTCGGAGGGCAGCTTCTTCATGGTGGTATTCAGGAAGACGGCACGCGCATCTCCCCACGAGCGCCCCAAGTCGAACCCGCTGACATTGCCGTCGATCGTGCAGTTCTTGAAGACGTAGCCCCACGGTGTGTTCGTGGCCGGAGCGGTCATGGCGCTTTTCTTGAGCGCGAACAGGAGCACCTCGTTGAAGTACACGTCGCCACCGCCGCAGATGAAATCGGTGGTGCCGTGGATCTGCCCACCTTCCCAGTAGGTGCGGGTGCCTTTGGTGTAGTAGGTGTCCTGGGTGCTCAGCAATCGAACATTCTTGTAGACCACCTTGTCGGCACGTTCCAGCACCGCGACATGGCGGCCGGTCTCGTTGTAGGTGGCGGTGTTCCCGTAGTTGGCCTTGTTCAGGATGCTCAGATCCTGCAGGTACAGGTTGTCGGCGTTGTCGAAATTCAACGTGGCCGTGATGCTGATGCCCTCGTTGATCGACTTGTTGAAGATCACCGTCTTGTCTTCGCTCTGCCCGATGAACGAAACGTTGGCCGTCGGGAAGGTGCTCATCTGGTTGGCGTCGCCGGTGAGGGTGCCGATGTCGTATTGACCGTCGGGAAAGAAGATGTGGAAGCGGTACGACGACGAGGCCTTGGCGGCGGCGGCGGCTTTGGCGGCCTTGAAGTCGCCGTCGACCCCGACGACGAAGTCGAATTTCTTGTGGGTCAGGGCCGAGGCGGACGTCGCGCCCAGCAGGAGCACCCCCAAGGCGAGACCGCAGGACGATCCGATCCGGACAACGCGCTGGGGAAACCTGGTTCCGAAGGGATGGCTCACGGAAGGACTCCTGGGACTGATGGGATGAGACAGGGCGCGGGCGCTTGCGCCCCGTGTTTCCAGAGTAGAGAGGAGCCGTCTTCCGCGCTGGTGGTTGCCCGAGGAAGCGTTGTCTGAACGTCGCGTCAGTGCCCAGGAAGCTCCATCACGGCCATTGGGAACAGGCTTTTCAAGGCTCAGGCGGCACCAAACCCCACAAATCCAGACAACAGGAATCGAACGATTCCGGTCGAGCGAGTGTTTCCGACCAGCCCTCGCAGGTCGCCCCCCGGAGCTACCTTGCACCCCTCATGACCGACGCGACCAAGCCTTCAGGTACCCTTCTCGACCGCCTCCTCACCGAGGCGAAGATCTCCAACCACGACGTCGTGGAGGCCGCCAAGGGGCAGCTCTCCCACAAGAACGTCCAGAAGGCGCGCACCGGCAGCCGCCCCATCAGCGATCTGATCGCCCGACAGATCTGCGAAACGGCCAACGCCTTGCTGCAACTGGAAGAGCCCATCAAGGTCCGCGCCCTGTTCCCCGGCTACCCCCGCGGCAAGGCTCCGGTCGCGCCGCGTGAGGCCACCGCCGCCACGCAGGAAGAGGTCGACGGGGAGTGAGCGCCTCCGGCCCCCTGTTCGAGGCCTCCGAAGCCTCGATCCGGCCCGGCCCGGGCGACGGAACCGTGGGCGATCGTTCGCTCGCGGTGCTGAAGAGCGTCTTCGGTTACGACAGTTTCCGTCTTCCGCAGCAGGAGATCGTGGAGCACGTGGGGGAAGGTGGAGACGCCTTCGTACTGCTGCCCACGGGCGGCGGCAAGTCGCTGTGTTTCCAGATCCCGGCCCTGGTGCGCGAAGGCACCGGCCTGGTGGTGAGCCCCCTCATCGCGCTGATGGACGACCAGGTCTCGGCCCTGCGCGAGAACGGTGTACGCGCCGCGGCCATCCACTCCGGACTGGACAGCAAGACCTCGTGGCGCTACGAACGCGAACTCGAGGAAGGCAAGCTGGACCTGGTGTACGTGGCGCCCGAGCGCGTCCTGTCGGAGCGGTTCCAGGAAGTCCTCAAGCGTTCCAAGCTTTCCGTCATCGCCATCGACGAAGCCCATTGCGTGAGCCAGTGGGGACACGACTTCCGCCCCGAGTACGTGCAGTTGGGAGCCCTGGGCGAGCTGTTCCCGGATGTGCCGCGCATGGCCCTGACGGCCACCGCCGACGGCCCCACCCGGCGCGAAATCGTCGAGAAACTGGGCCTACAGCAGGCGCGCGTCTTCACGCGCTCCTTCAATCGGCCCAACATCCGCCTGCGCATCGGCGCCAAGGACGAACCCCGCAAACAACTGCTGCGCTTTTTGCGCGAAGAACACCCGGGCGATTCCGGCATCGTGTACCGCCTCAGCCGCGCCGAGGTCGAGAAGACCGCCGAGTGGCTGTCCAAGGAGGGCGTGCGCGCTCTGCCCTACCACGCGGGACTCCCCGCCGAGACGCGCCGGCGCAACCAGCAGGTCTTCCTGCGCGAAGAGGGCGTGGTCGTGGTGGCCACCATCGCCTTCGGCATGGGCATCGACAAACCCGACGTGCGGTTCGTGGCCCACCTGGACCTGCCGAAATCCGTCGAGGCGTACGTGCAGGAGACGGGCCGCGCCGGCCGCGACGGCATGCCATCCAACGCCTGGATGGTCTACGGCTTCCAGGACATCGCCATGATGCGCTCCATGATCCAGGGCTCGGAAGCCCCGGAGGAGCGCAAACGCGTGGAGCTGCACAAGCTCAACAGCTTGCTGGGCCTGTGCGAGACGGCCAGTTGCCGCCGCCAGGCGCTGTTATCGTACTTCGGCGAGACTCTCCCGGAACCCTGCGGCAACTGCGACACCTGCCTGGAGCCGCAGAAGAGTTTCGACGGCACCGAGGCGGCCCAGAAAGCGCTGTCGGCGGTGGCCCGCACCGGCCAGGTGTTCGGCGTGGCCCATGCGATCGACGTCCTGACGGGCAACCTCACCGACAAGATCAAGCTCAACCGCCACGACCAACTCCCCACCTTCGGCGTGGGCAAGGACTTGGACAAACCGGCCTGGAACGCCGTGTTTCGCCAGTTGGCCGCCCAGGATCTGGTGGGTGTGGACATGGAGCGCTACGGGCGATTGTTCCTCACCGACCGCTCGTGGGAAGTGCTCAAGGGCCAGAGGCCCGTGCAATTGCGCACCGAGGCCGTGCGCGAGGCGAAGAAGGAAAAACGCAAGGTCTCGGTCATCCTGGGAGCCGGCATCGATCCTGGTTTGCTGAAGGATCTCAAGTTCCTGCGCATGGAGCTGGCCAAGGAACAAGGGGTGCCGCCCTACGTGGTGTTCGGCGACAAGACGCTCCACGAAATGGCGCAGGCGCACCCGCGCAGCGAACTGGAGTTTTCGCAACTGTTCGGCGTGGGCGCCACCAAGGCCACCCGCTACGGGCCCCGCTTCCTGGAACTATTGCGCAGCAGGTAACACCACCGGCCTCCGGGGAGCGTTACCAGGAGTCCCAGCAGTTGGCCTTCTTGTCGTCGTTGGCCACCCAGAAACGCCCGTTCGTGGGAACCTCCCCGTGGGCATAGAAGCTGAAGGCTCCCATCTCGGCCGTCTGGGCATCCCAACTCTCGCCCCAGGCGTGCGTCGAGTCCATGCCTTCGATGTAGCGGCCATCCTCGTTCTCCGCCATTCGCCATCCGTCGCCCAGCGCTTCGCGACAGATTCCGTCAGCGATTTCCCTTGACCTCAGGCGTGTCCCCGCCGTCGGAAGGGTGATGGCCATTTCCCCGCCCAGCCACCCTCCGAAGATCGCATCGTCGCCGTGTTCGGGATCCCGCACCTGGTAGGGAGGTCGCGTTCGCCCGTCGATTTTCACGCAAAGCAGGGGTCGGGACGAGTCGCATGGCGTGTCCCCCCTCACCGGACCGCAGCTTTCGCCGGCCCAGCACCCGACCATGTCGATTTCCAGGCGTTCGTCGCGATACCGCTTGCCCCAGGTCATTCCCTTGGCATCGGGCGGAATCTCGGCGATGCCGCCGGCCAGGCGCACCGAGCGGCTTCGAAGCCTCGAGCCCGTCGCTTCGACGGAGCGCCAGTGCGCTTGGAGAGCATCGCGCCCGTGGCTCCAGATCCTCCGGACCAGGCTTCCGAGAACCGAGGGAGGCAAGGGTTTCGGGTTCCCGGCCAGCTCCGCCCTCTCCCTCCACCAGGACCGGGCCATGGCCTCGGCCTCCGAGGAAGGCGTGGCGACGGGCTGCGATGGAACGACCGCCACCAGGCCCCCACCAACCTCGCGGGTCTTTACGATCGGCGGCGGCGGCGGCGTGCGTACACTCAGACTCAAAGCGGCCACGACGAAAACCGCCACCACCCCGGCCAGGAGTCCGATTTCCGCGCGAGGCACCATCATGGAACAATAGTAGAGCCTGGCATCGCCTGTTTGCCGCCCCTTTATCCAGATCAATCGGGTCGATTTTTGCACATTACTGCCCACCATGAATGAAACCACCGCTGCCGCCATGCCACTCTGGCCCTGGATCTCCTTCCTCGGGCTCCTTTTCGCCGCCTTGATGCTCGACCTGCTCGTGCTCAACCGCAAAGCCCACGTCATGTCCATGAAAGAGGCCGTCGGCCAGACCATCGGTTGGATCTGTCTGGGCGTGGTGGTCGGCCTGGCCATTTGGATGGGCTGGGACACCTTGCGACCCGGTTCGGCCCTGAGTTCCGCCGAGGCGGGGGCGATCTGGTTCCAAGCTTGGGTCGTGGAGTATTCCCTCTCCATCGACAACTTGTTCGTGTTCATCCTGGTCTTCGGATTCTTCAAGATCCCGCAACAGCTCCAGCACCGCGCCTTGTTCTGGGGCATCATCGGGGCGTTGGTCATGCGCGGCGTCTTCATCGCCGCCGGAACCGCGCTGGTTGCCCAGTTCGGCTGGGTGCTCTACCTGTTCGGGATCTTCCTGGTCTACACCGGCGTGAAGCTGTTCAAGTCCAACGACGGCCCCGAATTGGACCCGGGACATCACCCGATCATGAAGCTGATGCGGCGATTCTTGCCCATGACCGATCGTTTCGACGGGCAGAAGTTCACCACCCGCATCGACGGCAAGCTGTTCCTGACCCCGCTGGCCACCGTGATTCTGTTCCTGGAAGCCACCGACGTCGTGTTCGCCGTCGACTCCATCCCCGCCGTCTTCGGCCTCTTCCCGCAACGCCCGGGCGCCATCGACGCGTTCCTGGCCTTCACCTCGAACATGATGGCCATCCTCGGTTTGCGCGCCCTCTACTTCGTGCTGGCCGGGGCCATGACGAGCTTCCGCTACCTGCAGTCGGGGCTGGCCATCATCCTGACCTTCATCGGCATCAAGATGCTGCTTCCCCTGCTGGGCCTGGTGTTCCCCGGGCACCACTTCCATGTCCCCATCGCCCTGTCGCTGGGAGTCATCGGCGGCGTGTTGGCCATCTGCATCATCGCCTCGCTCCTGATTCCTCCCCCCAAGGAAGACTGAGCTTCCCCCCGGTGCCCCTCGCCGGGGGTACCGGAGCCCACCGATCCCTGTCAGGAGCCGGTGGGAGTCTGAACGCGGCGCCACTGGTCGGGGCGCAGCACCGGGTCGGAGATGTCGGGTCGGACCATCGGACACATCAGGTTGCGGCCATCCGGGTCGGGCTCCAGCCCCAAACCCAGGGCGATCTCGCGCGCCAGGATGCGAGCCAGGGCACGCTCGGAGACTCTTCCGGCCAACGAGGGGAAGACCAGGACCGGAGCTTTGGGGATCCACCAGGGAGTGAACCCGTACGCGCCGGGATCGAACCCCGGAAGCGTGACCCAGTCGGTGGCCATGGTGTGGGCGGAACGCCTCTGCCGGGCAGATCCCGTCCAGCGCACCCGATGGGCCCCGTCGGCGTAGGAAATCACCTGGAAGGTGTCGGCCCGTTCCCCGCGTCGCCCCGCGAGCACGTAGGTTCGCATGTCGCCACGCTCGTCGCGCCAGGGGAGGTTCGCGCCCCGGGCCAACACCAGCACGCTGTCCGTTGACGACAGATCCTGCCCGATCTCCCAGCCTGTGCGGGAGGGTATCGAAACCACCACGACCTGCGGCCAGACGGCTCCTCGGCCACGGATCCAGCGCACCAGGGAGTCCAGCTCCAGATGCGGATGGGCGCTGTCCATGTTGCGACGCAGATCCAACTGGCCATCGCCCTCAAGATCCCAGAAGGGACGTGGTCCTGCCGGCAAGGCCAGCACCCCCTCGTCGGGGAGTTCGATCGTGGCCCGCAGCGGTGCCAGGAGGCGATCGACTTCCGCCCGCACCCGCTCCCGCGCGGCGTCCGCCAGAGGCAAACCTCCGGCTTGCACGATCCCCGAGCGCAACCTTCGGCGCGGGAGCACGTCCAGGCGCACCGGCCAGGATCGCCCGAAACGTCGACCGATCGCGAACACGCGGATGCCTTCGCGATCGGGGGTGAGCCGCACCCTGCCTTCGACGATGGTGCCGGGAACGACACCCCGCTTGCCCACCAGGATGCGCCCCTTCGGATCCTCGAGCCAAGCGGTGTCGCCCGGGGCCAGGGATAGTCGAAGCGTATCACCCGCGTTGTCCACCCCACCGGGCGTGGACACCACACGCACAGGCGCGGCGGGAAGCAACAGGAGACCGATCAGGAGGGAGAAGAGGACCACGACGCGAAAAGGTAGGCCTCCCGGCGGAGCCGGCCCTGGACACGAATCCGAAGTGCGCCGACACCGTACGCCGCCAGAGAACGCCTCCGCCTTCTCAGGGTCGGTTGGTGGGCGGTCCGCGCACGTCGGCGGGTGGTGCCGCGAAGCCCCCATTCCCCATCCCCGGAACCCCTTCGACGATCCACACTTCCTCGCCGAAGCGCTCCCCGCGATCCCATACACCGTAGTCGGGGTCGTGTGCCAGAATCAGGCGCCCCGGATCCCGCCGCACCACCGAATCGGTGCGCTGTTTGCGGACCAGCAGGCGCGCCCAAGCCTCCAGGAATCGGGATGCCGACGCCGCCGTCTCCCAGCGCGTGCGCCAGGCCAGGACCAGGCTCCCCGAGTCGCCTTCCCAAAGAGCGAAGGAGTCGGACACCAGGCCCTGGGTGACGGAATCCGGCGGGAGGTCGCGCCCCTCGCGCAGCAGCGCCCCCGAACGCAGGGAATCGGGAGGCAGCCATTCCGGCGAAGCGTTCCACAGCGAGAAGAGGATGTTGGTGTGGAGCATGCCCAGACACCCCCGATGGATGCGTTTCCAGGGCCGGGGAAGGGCGATCAACGAGGCCAGGGGCAGGGCGGGTGGGGCTTGGCAATCGACGTCGGGACGCAGGAAGCACCGTGTGGCGCGCGGCGGAGTCCGCCACCACGAATCGATCCCGGGCCAGCCATGCAGGGACCAGCGCCCCAAGAGCACGTGCGCCCCCTGCTCGTAGGGATGGAAAACGGGAATCGTCACCATCTCGGGCGCCAATCGACCGGAAGCCTGCAGGGAATCGCGGAAGGCATCCAAGGGCACGGGGGGCAGGCGGGCGGCCAAGGTGTCGCGATCGGACTCCCGGTACATCGTCTCGACCAGCCGGGCCTCTCCCTCCATCAGATACTGGAGGGCATGTCGCTCGTCCAGCCCGGGAAATGCGGTCACCTTGGCTTGGAGGTTCCAGAGCTGGTCCTGCAGGGCATGGACCAGCTCGTGCACGACCACGGCGTCGAGCTCGCCCTCCTCCCGGGGGACGTCGTCCACCACCCACAGGACACCGCGCGCGTAGAACGCGTCGATGGAACGCACGTCGACGGAATCGGCGGCACCGGGATCCTGATCGACGGAATCGATGAAGCCGAACGCTCCGTATAGACTCAGCAACGCGGAATCGGCGGGATCCCCTTGTTCGAAAGCGGTGGAATCGTACACATCCAGCAGTCGTTCCCTGGACACGACGCGCCCCTGGACGGGCCGGAGAAAACGCCTTCCCCGGAGCCTTTCGACCACGCCCTGCAGTGAATCGATGCGTGCGCGCAGCTCGGGGGGAGTGGGGTCGCGCGGGAAGTCGCAGGCGATCAGGATGGCCAAGGCGCACCCTCCGAGCAGGCTACCCCGGGCTCGATGCCGCCTCCCGTGGGACGGCGTCAACGGACCCCGGGAATACGCGGCGGCGGCAGCGGCAGGGGCGGACGAGGCGGCTGCCAGGTGGAGAACGGCGAGACCGACAGGGCGCGCCCCGCGAAGGCGGTGCGCAGGGGAAGTTCCAGGAGCCGCTCGGCCAACGCGGCACCTTCCTGGCGCGCGAAGCCGTCGACCACGACGACCTCGCTTCCCACGACGACCACCCGCTGGCTGCGCGCGCCATCGGGTGTCGAGGAGCTTCCGATCGCCTGGAAAGGCGATGCGGAATCGGAAAGTCCGGCCGCCACACGACGCCCGGCGCGCGCATCCCACAGCGCCCGTCCCGCCTGGAGAGCGGACCGTTCGTCGGAAAAACGCAACCGCCACAACAGACCGGGAGTTCCATCCGCGCGTTCGAACGACCAGAATCTGTCGCCCATCCAGGAATGGACCAGGGAGTCCAGGGGCATGTCCGATCCCGGACGCCAGAGAAGTCCGGCCAGTTCGATCGCGCCGAATCGTCCCGTCTGCAACGGGCGCCAGGCGCCGGAGACCGCCGGCGCCGCACCCGGGGTCCAATCGACGAAGGTGTCCACAAGCGCCGGAGCGAAGACCTTGCGGGACGTGCGCACGGGCGTACGGAACAGCGCATCGATGGCGCCCCAACCGCCCCCGACCCGCTGCTCGGCGATGAACCCCGCCCCGAACACGTAGGGCATGTAGTCGGGGAGCATCATCGACAAGGGGATCCCCTGGGGGGCGCCCCATTCGAAGAGGCGTCCGGCCAGGTCGTCGAGGGAACCGCGCTGCGCACGCAGCGTGTCGCGCATCCACTCCGCGGAGGGATTGCCCTGCACCGCCGCGATCGTGACATGCTCGGCCTCGCCTTCGACCATTCCCACCACGGCGCGACTTTCGTCCACTTCCCGGGCGCCGGCGGACAATCCTTCCAACCCGAAGCGCTGGTCCTGCAGGGCATGGACCATCTCGTGGACGATCGTGTACGCCAGTTCGTCGCGGTCGGGGTTGTCGAACACATAGAGGGTCCGATTCAACGGCAGGTAGAAGCCGAGGATGCTCCCCCCGTCGAACGCCGCGCGCGCGCGATTCCACATTCCGAGGCTGTCGACCATCCCCAGGGCCACCATGGTGCGCTCCGTGAGATCCCATGCGGTTTCCGTCATCGCCTCCGGATACCGGGCGGACAAGGCCTGGGAAAGGCTGTCGTAGCCTCCCGAGCGGATCCACACCGCCTGCACGGGCGTCACGAAGGTCGCCCCCCGTGCGGCCTCCAGGCGCGGCTGCCAGGTCGCGACCATGTCGTCGACCCAGGCCTGGCCAGAAGCGACGTCGGCGCGGGTGTCGAGGGTGTCGGAGCAGGATGCCAAGACGAAGGCGGCCGCGAACAGGCCGGCATTCAGGGGAAAGCGGTAGAGGTTTGCCATCGACGTCAAGATAGGGATCCTACCTTGAAACGACTCCGTTCGTTGCAAAGGACCCACCCCCCCATGAACCGACTCGTATGCACCGCTGCGACCCTCCTGACCTTCGTCGGCTGCCAGGAGACCACGACGTCCCCTGCCCCCGCCGCGCCTGCCGAGACGCGTTTTGTCGGAAAGTGGGCACCGGTCATGAACTTCGCCGGCAACTTCTGGGACGTACGCACCACCACGGCAGGCGTGGTCTTCATCCGTAGCGGTTTCCTGAACGACTCCCTGCCGTTCACCTACAGCGCTTCGGGGGGCAACATCCGGATCACCCTCGACGGCAAGGAGGAATCGGGAACCTACCGATTCCTCGGCCTCGACTCCCTGGAGCTGAAGACGCCGTCGACGGGCTACCTCATGACGCGCATCGACCAGGTGCCCGCCCCATAGGCGCATGGCGCCGTATTGCGACGCCGAGACAAAACCGCATCCCGACGCCGGACGGGCCCGTCGAGTCCAGTCGGAGCACCGTGCGGCGTGTTCCTCGAAGGCGGATCCGCTGCACCGGCGGAGAGACCCTCGGCCAGCCATGGAGAGCTCCCGGAAACCAGGCGTCTGCGCAATAGTGGTAGACTGTGGTTTCGCGCCCATTCTTCCGGAGGTCCGGTCCCGACCATGCGCTCCTTTCGGTGGTTTCTTTTCCTCGGTGCAGTCGCCTTGATGCTCGTACCGCTGGCCAGTTGGACGGTCTGGTGGTTTCGTCCCGTCCGCCCCTTTCCGGTGGCCCTGATCAACAAGACCGCCAGCGATCCCCTGCGCCAGGATCACCGCAGCGTGGTCTGGTTGCTCCACCATTGGAAGCTCGGCAAACCCGATCGGACCCTCCCGGATCCGCTGCATGACTATTTCGGATTCCACCCACTCGAATCGCGGGACACCTTGCGCTATGCGATCCGCGATTTCGAAGGACTCTCGGGCTTCTCGTTCGATTCGCTTCTGGGAGCGACCCGCGCGGCCTACTACGCGGACGCCTACGGCGTGTACCGCAAGGATTGGGACCAACGCACCGACACGGCAGATTATTCGCCCAAGGTCTATGGGGGCATGACCCACCGGGAGGTGGACTTCCTGGCCCGCTTGCGCGACCAGGGAAAACTCGTGATCTGCGAATTCAACACCATGGCCTCCCCCACCCCCGACAGCGTGCGTCGGCGTTTCGAGCGCACGTTCGATCTCCGCTGGAGCGGCTGGACGCTTCGGCACTTCGACGAACTCGACACCGCCGACAACCTCGAGCTCCCCCGCTGGGCCATCCGCCAGAAACTCGCCCAGGACAGTTCCTGGCCCCACCGGGGCCCGGGGATCCTGTTCGTCCACGAAACCGGCCGCCTGGTGATCCTGGAATCCCGTCGGCACCTCGTCTCGGAGACCCCCTGGATCCATCCCGCCGCCGCCGAGCGCGACGCCTACCACCTGCCGGATTCCGTCCCGTATCCGTTCTGGATCGACATCGTGCAGGCGGGCCCCACCCTGCGCACCGCCTCGTGGTACCGGATCCTGGCCAACGACTCCGGCACCAGCCTGATGCACAATGCCGGAATCCCCGACTCCTTTCCCGCCGCGTTGCGCTCCGAGGCTCCCGCGCGCTTCTGGTACTTCGCCGGAGACCACGCCGACAACCGGGTATCCATGCTACCTTCGCGGTTCGCGGGCATCGAATACCTGATGTCCCTGCGGCCCCGCGGCACCCCCCGCGATCTGGGCTCGTTCTTCTGGCGCTACCAGATGCCCCTGCTCCACGGAATCTTCGAGGAGGCCGCGGCAGCCCCTCCCTGATGGATCCCTATGCCTAGTCACCCCGAGGCCCAGACACGTCCCCTCACCGCATCCGAGCGGAGCTGGGTGATGCCCTACCTGGCAAGGGATCCCAAGGAATTCGACCCCGAGGCATCCCAACCGATTCCCTGGACCTGGATGACGATCGCGATCTGGGCCGCCATCCTGGTCGGAGTCCTCGCCAATGCCCTGTATGTGATAAAACTCGTTTTCTGGTCCTTCGAACTGGATGCGAAAACATCCGTCTCCTGGTTTCTCGAACCAGGTATCGATTCGTTGGTTCTGATCGTGATGTGCGTTCCCTTGTTCCTCTGGTTGCACAAGATCGCCAACCGCCTGCTGGCGAAACCATCACCACCTCTGCACATCGATCCCACCGTCGGCCCCATCGCATACCGAACCGAGGGCCTGTGCACCGGTGCCTCGAGAATGCCGCGGTTTCGAGGCCTTCCTTGCATCCTGCCGCCGGGCTGGCTGTCAGGGTTCCCCGAGGGCCTCGCGACCCTCGAGGTCGTGCCTGGATTCCATCCTCCCTCAAACCAGTGGTACTGGGTCGCGGTCGGCATGGGCGAAACGGACCGTCTGGAGACCGAGATCGCCCGCGGGCTGCTTGAGTACCACCCCGACAGAATCCGTTCACGGATGGAGACCCTGCTTTCCTTCGCCGCAGCGCTTGTGCTGGTGGGTTTCAGCGGGTCCAGGTGGGGTTTCCAGAGCTGGGACAATTTCCTGCGCCGGGAATTCGACCCACTCGTGCTGCGCGCGGAATCCGATCTGGATCGGGTGCAACTCGATCCAGGCCGGGAAATCGCACTGGATACACCACACGTCCTGTCGGGAAATCGGGTCGCTCCCGACCAGGAGGAGGGCCTGGTACCGGTCATCCTGGAGCCTGGCCCCCAGGCGCGAGACCGGCATCGGCAGGTGGTCGACTCGATCCTGCGGCGCATCGAGGCCCGCGAGACCTGGCTGGGCGAGGACGCAGAATACCGAAGCGAGCAGCTCACTCGTCGACTCCTGCAGGGACCCGACGCCTCCCTGGCCGGAAATCGCAGGTGGGACGAAATCCAGGCGAAATTGGACCAGGTCGCGAGGGAGAATCCCGAAGCTTCAGCGGCGTACCGGGAACGGTGGCGGTCCGAGATCGCCGAAAAAGCCGTTTCGGCCGAGGGGATCGCCGTCATGAGAACGTGGGAGACTCCGATCCTGGAGGGACTCGCCAGCTCCGCGTTCGCGGCGTTGGAAGACGGAAGTCGTCCGTTCTGGATCCGCGGAAAGAAGCACCGGCCATGGCCCAGCGGCCTGACCATCCATCCCGAAGACACGCGCATCCAGGCTCTGGAAAAGATCCGCACGATGAACGCACGCAGTCCGACCCTCCATGCCATCGTGTCCCGACACTCCAGTTCGGGATGGATCGCTGACAGTGGCAGCCGCGCACCTTCCCTGTCCCTGTTCCTGGTGGTCTGGTTGCTCCTTGCGGCGGCCCTGATTCCATGGACCATCGCGATGACCATCCTGCAGCACCGACGGAATCGGCGGTACCTGGCGGCGAGCGAGCAGACCTGCTGAATCATCTCGTGCGCCGAAGGACAACGTGCGGACGCACCCAAACGACCTCGCCAACATGCTACCTTCGCGGTTCGCGGACATTGAATACCTGATGTCCCTGCGCCCCCCCCCCCCGCTACCTGGGCTCGTTCTTTTGGCGCAACCAAATGCCTCTGCTCCACGGAATCTTCGAGGAGGCCGCGGCAGCCCCTCCCTGATGGATCCCGATGCACACTCACCCCGAGGCCCAGACACGTCCCCTCACCGCATCCGAACGCCGCTGGGTATCCCCCTATTTATCGATGGATCCCAGCGAAGTCGTGCACCGGGATCCCGATGAAACCTATTGGCCCTGGCAGGTGAAGGGTCTCATGGCTCTGGCCATGATCGGTGTGCTCTTGAGCCTGCTGGAATTGACCATCTACGGTCTCTGGGCGTTCGAACCCGGGCTCGACTTCTTCGTACTGTTGGTGATGGGCATTCCCGTGTTCCTGTGGGTGCGCAAGGCCGCCCGGCGCTGGCGGGCCCGCCCCACCCCGGCGGTCCATATCGATCCTCGAACCGGCCCCCTGGCCTACCGGATGGAGGGCCCGTGTTCGGGAGCACCGGAGGCACCTCGATTCCGGGACCAGCCCTGCATCCTCCCTCCCGGCTGGAGGTTCCGATTCCCCGAGGGAACCACGACCCTCGAGGTGGTTCCGGGATTCCATCCGCCTTCCGAAGAGTGGTACTGGATCGCTGTAGGAATGGGCAGCTCCGACCGACTCGAGACCGAAATCGAATGCGGCCTGCTCGACTTCCATCCGGACTCGATCCGCTCCCGGATGAAAACCCTCCTCGCCTTCGCGGGAGCTCTTCTGATGGTGGGATTCAGTGGGCCCAGGTGGGGTTTCGAGAGTTGGGACAACTTCCTGCGTCGAGAATTCTCGCCCCTCGAGCTACGCAGGGCCCCCGACTTGGCCCATGTCCAACTGGACCCCGGGAGGGAACTCTTCTTGTCCACCCCCCAAATCTTGTCCGAACATCGAACCGCTCCAGGCCAGGAGCATGGCCTGATCCCTGTTGTCCTGGAGCCCGGCCCTCTGGCTCGCACGCAGCAGAAGCTTGTGATCGATTCCCTCGTCGCCCGCATGGAACTCCAGGAAACATGGCTGGGGGATGCCCCGGATTCGCTGAAGGAGTGGCGACATGAGCGCCTTTTGCGAGGGCCCGACCCCTCCTTGGCGGGAAACCCCCTCTGGGACGCCCTCCAGTCCGACCTTGCCGAATTGTCACAGGAACGCCCCCACGTCCCGCATGCTCTCGAGAAGCGGAAAAAATCCGAACTCATCGAGCAGGCCTTCTCCCCGGAGGGCATCGCTGCCATGAGAAATGCCGAGACCGAGATCCAGCAAGAACTCGCGGCCTTGGCGTACAAATCCCTCGAATCGCAAAGGCAACCGTTCTGGATCCGCGGGAAGCCATCTCTGCGCTGGAGCAGCAGCGGTCTGCAGATCCATCCGTACGACTCCATTCTCCATGCATTGGCTCCGATCCGGAAGACAAACGAGCGCAGCTCGGATCTGCGGGGCATCCTGGACCGACGTAGCGGATCAGGGTGGATCGTCAATATCGGTGGCAGGGACAGGAGCCTCGTGTATCTCGTGGTCGGATGGCTGCTCCTTGCGGTGGCCCTGATTTCATGGACCATCGCGATGACCGTTCTGCAGCACCGTCGAAATCGGCGGTACCTGGCGGCGAGCGAGCAGTGGTTCACCACCGGGGCCTCCGCCCCGGGTTCGCAGCCGCTCTCCCCCCCCGACGGATCCCGATGAGCACTCCGAAGAAAAAACCGCCTCCAAGCGCGACCCGCGATGCCCAGGCGCGCCCGATGTCGGCCAACGAGCGCCGGTGGGTGCTTCCGCGGCTCACGGAAGCGCCCGAGGGGGCTCGTCGGCCGGTCGACTGGCTGTTCCTGCTGGTGGTGGGAGTCCAAGTCGTCGCGATGTTGTTGTACGTGCTGGCGAGCATGGATTATTACCACGCGCTGCAAAAACCCTTGGCGGTTTACGTCTTCGGCCTCGCGGGCGTGTGGTACGTGTGGGAGATGGTGCCGATCCTTTTGTCCAACGGCGAACCCGCGCCGGACGTGTGGGACCAGTCCGAGCCCTTGGTATTGAAGATGGAGGGCCTCTGCAACCGCTCCGGACCTGCGGAGGTTCCGCTGTTCCGGGGCCTTCCCTGCCTCCTTCCCCCCGGCTGGGAGCTCCGTTTCCCCGACGGCCCCGCCACCTTCGAGGTCGTGGCCGGACGAGACCCCAAGAACCCCATCGAAGACTCCGCCCCCTTCGGAGACGGCTGGTTCTGGGTTGTTGTAGGAATGGGCTCCGAATACGCACTCGATGCGGAAGTGGCCCGAGGGCTCCCCCTGGCACGCCCGGGTACGCTTCGCAGACAAATCTTGACCGCAAGCATCCTCGGCTTGGCCACGCTCACCTTGGGCCTCAGCGGACCCACCTGGGGATTGCGCGCCTGGAGCGGATTCCTGCGCGGAGAATTCGCTCCCGTCGAGCTGCAGACAAAATCCGACATGAAGCGCCCCGACCTCCGTCCGGGGCGCGAGATCTTGATCCCCCAACCGTTCCCTCTGGCCGACGCTCCCGAGCCTCCCGGCGACGACCCCACCCTCGTGGCCGTCGGCATGCCTCCCGACGACCGTGCCCGCGGCAACTTCCAAGCGATCCTCGATTCCCTCGACAAACGCATCCAAGCGCGCGAACGGTGGCTCGGAGGCGACATGCAGGCCGAGCGGGAGGTCCGCTTGCAACGCCTGCTGGCGGGGCCCGACGCGTCGCTGGCGGGCAACCACACCTGGGACATGGTCCAACTCGAACTATGGGCATCCCTCTCGGCGCCCCTCGACGATGACTACGCGGAATTCGAAGCAAAATTCCGCCTGAACGCGGCCCGCCAAGCCATGAGACCCGAAGTCCTGAATGTGGCCCGGACCTGGGAAAAACCCATCCTGGACACCCTCGCCGCGCAGGCGGTCGCCGCGTTGCAGGAAGGTGCCAAGCCCATCTGGATCCGCGGACTCGAGGTGCAGTACCCCGGGCCCGACGACATCTCGGTCACGGACTCGTTCGCCGTGGTGCGCGAGCGCATCATGGCGCGTTTCCCCACGACTCCCCCTGTGTTCGCCGTACTCTCCGAACACACCCGAAACGGCTGGATCGCGGTGAACGGGGGGCGGGGTGTATTCCTGTCGTGGCTGGTCTCCGGTTGGGTTGGCCTTTCCCTGTTGCTGGTCATCTGGAATCTCGGATCGGCCTGGCTGCTGTCGCGCCGCTACCACACCTACCTGGCGCGTCTTTCCGACGCCTAGCCTCTCTCCAGAAGCCCCTTCGGCCTCACTGCAACCGGAATCGCGCCATCTGGGTGGTGAGGTCGCTGGACACCTCCGACGACTGGCCGGACAGCACCTGGGCCAGATCCGCGATGTCGCGCAGGACCTGGCCGCGCTGCTTCAGGCTGCGGAGCTCGTGGGCGATCTCGTCGACGGCTCCGGCGCCGGCCTCGACCTGCTGATTGCTCGTGCGCGTTTCCTGGACGGTTTCGCCGATGGCTCGGGCGATCTCCTGCATGGTCACCGATTGCTCCTCCACCGCGCTGGCGATCGAAGAGATGCTTTGCCCCAGTCCTTCCATCCCTTGCGCGACCACGGTGATTTCACCCACCGCGTTCTGGGTGGACTTGCGCATTCCCTCCACCCTGCGACGGATGTCGTCGGTCGCCTCGGCGGTTCCCTTGGCCAACTCCTTCACTTCGTTGGCCACCACCGCGAATCCCCGACCCGCCTCGCCGGCACGGGCGGCTTCGATGGTGGCATTCAGCGCCAGCAACTTGGTCTGCTCGGAAATCTCGACGATCATTTCCACCACCGTGTCGATCTGACGCGCCGCCGAGGCCAACTCCTCCATACGCGCCGAAGCCGCCTTGGCTCCCTCGAGCGCGGCCATGGTGGTGGAGCGGGTCTGCTCGGTGCTGCGGGCGATCTCCGATACCGATGCCGACATTTCTTCCACCGCGGCGGACACCGTCTCGAGGCGATCCTTCGAAGCGTTCGCCCCCCGGGCGACGGTGCGGAAGGTCGCCGCCACATTCTCGGAGGCGTGCACCGACGCGTCCACTTCCCGCTGATTGTCGGCGGCCGCCTGTTTCAACGCCCCGGTCATCTCGACCTGCGCGTGCGACGAGGACAGCACGGACTCCGCACTTTGGGTGACGGCTCCGAACGATTCGCGCAGGCGCTCGCGCAAATGCTCGACACTTTCCTCCATCCGGCGGATCTCCTGGGCATCGGCGAGGCTACCCGCCTCCGTCCGGAAGTCGCCCGATGCCAGCCGGTCCAGGTGATCGATCATCCCCTTCAGGGGTTGCAGAATCTGTCGCACCAGAAAGAACGCTCCGAGACTCCCCAGACCCAGCAGAAGGGCCGCCGACAGCCACAGCGCCAGGGAAATTGTCGCCCCCATTTTCGAGGCATGGCCATCGATGCGCGCCACTTCACCATCCACCAGCCGCAGCAACCGATCACTCGCCGCATCGACCTTCCTGCGGGCCATCGTGGCATCCCCGGTCTTCATGCTCTCGATGCCGAAGATCACGTTTCCCTGCTGTGCCGCGCTGCGGATGGCGCGTGCGGCATCGAGGTACGTGGCGGTCAGCCCCTTCAGTTCCTCGATGGTCAAGCGCAAGGAATCGGGAAGATGGGGGGCAATCACAATCAGGCTGGCCACCGCGGAATCGACATTCTGCAGGTCCTTCTCGATGTCCTTACCCACGGTCTCCAATTCTTCCGGCAACAGCAGCAGCTTGTAGATGTCGCCCCGCAGTCGCAACAGATGTTTGTGCAGGGCCATGGTGCGTTCGACCGGTTCGAACCCCTGGTCGTGCATGCTTGAGGTGACTTCGCGAAGAGACCGAACCCCCAACACCCCCACGATGGAGAGCAGGAGGATTCCCGAAAGGAGCCCGGCGACCAGGATGAGGATTCGAGCGCGAAGGCTGACTATACGTGGCATGGCACTCCCTGCTGGGATAGGACTCGACCGAGGACACAGATCGACCACCATGTTATCGCGTTTCGAAGGGGACACGCAAGTCCCCTTCCGGTTTCCGCTCAGGAAATCGTCATGACAATCGGCTGCAGCGAATTATCAAAACCGCCTTGGTGCCCAAGAGGTCCGATCTATTTGCGCAGACTCTTCCGGGGCCAGCGATCGGGAGGGCACACCACGTCTTCCTGCCGTGGAAACTTCGCGACCAGAGGATCGATGATGGCCGAAGCGGCAGCCTTTTCCTCATCCGACGCGAAGATGTGGAAGGTGGTCAGATAGGCGCCGGAACGGTCATGGAACGCGATGGGGCTGTCGAGCACACCGGAATGCAGGACGAACCCACCGTACCGGCCTTCGGCGTCGCGCAGAACACCCAGGTAGGGATTTTCGTCGGGCAGACCGAAACCTGGCCTGGAGCGGCACAAGGCGCGCAGCAGACTGTCGGGAATCGGCTCCATTTCCGGCAGGGGAGCTGCTGCGGAAGCCGCGAGAACCATGGGTGCGAGGATATGCATGACCGGAAAATAGGATCCGTGCGGCTCCATCTACAGGATGGACAGCCTGGACGGAAAACGACGCTAAGGAAGAACTCCGCGCCCCCGGAAAAATCCCGGAGGCGCGATGCGAGCTACTTGCCGCCCTTGGCGGCGGGCTTGGCACCCGGCTTGGCGGCAGCGAGGGCCTCGACGGCCTTGCGCGATGCCTGCGCCTTGGCGGCCAGGACCTTCTCGTTGCTCGGATGCGCTTTCACGTTCTTCTTGATGACTTTGTCTCCCATGCGGGGACTCCTTTGGACGAACCGTCCAACAGCGGGCGGGGTGTAATTGAACTTACCCCAGTCTCGGCTCGATTGCGAGGTCTATCGGATTTCCTGACCGAACCTGGAGTTCCCACCGGCGACCGATCCCCATTCGCCCTTTTGGCCTGCGGGCAGGTGGTGGCGGACACCTTGGGCCTGGCCCGCCATGCCAACGGATTGCCGCACGGTTGGTTCGTGACCGCTCGCGGCGACAACTCCCTACGGGCTGGTGCCGTTCCGACAAACGCGCAGGAGAGTCCACGTCGGGGATCAGACTCCGGCGGCCTGGAACTCCTCGTAGGCGCGTTCGATCCAGGAACGCACACGGCGACGTTCGAGAATTCCCAGGGCCGGGGCCCCCTCCGCGGGATTCGTGGCCGCCCAGAAACTGGCACCCAGGGCGTCGATGCGACGCAGGGTCTCGTCCTGGAGACGACGGATGCGCACGATCTTGGCTCCCATGGCTTCGGCGCGTGCGCGCAAGCCCGACTCTTCCAGCAGTTCGAACCGCTCGCCACGGATCTCGTTGAGCACCAGCACCAACTTCATGGAACCGCCAAACCGATCCAGGTGGGTGCGCAGAAGCTCGACCACATCGCGGCCGGCATCCATCACCTGCCACCAGACCAGGTCCACACCCGTTTCCCGAGCCGCCTCCACCAGTTCGGAGTCCTCGATCCAGCGGACCATCGCGGGAGTCGTCTGGGCCGCGAGGTCCACGACCACGCGCTGTTCGTCGCTTGTACAGGCGGTCTCGAGAAGGCGATCGAGACTCTCGGCCTGGTCCACATCGGCGACCGAGGCGAACTCGGCGTAGTACCGCAGCATCGAGGGATGGGAGCGATCCGTGTCGAAGGCCGCGAAGGGCACGCCGCGATCGACCAGGTGCTGCGCCAACAAGCGCGCCACCAGCGACTTGCCCACGCCGCCCTTTTCACCGCCGATGAAATGGATCCTGCCCACGAACACCTCCATGCGCCCCCGCGAAACGGGAGCCGACTTGCGGAACGACAGGATCTGACGAGTCGTTCGCCAGCCGGAAACGTCGTTCCGGCTTCGATCCGGACTCGCGCCGGAAAATACAGGCTTCTGGCGGTGCGAAACGGGATATAATGGCGTTTTTCCGGGTTTCTTCCCCCTCGGACTCGGCTTTCGTCATTTCGTCAATGACACTTCGGCACTCGTGGCGACGGTATCCAGCGCTCGTGGTCGCACCAGAAACCACCACCCCCTCTTCCCGGTTTCCCCCCAATAGGAAACAATGACTCCGAAGCCACCACGACTCTCGGCGGCATCCTCCACGGGAAGGGAACAACATGCGCAGATCGATCCTCGCTCCGGCACTCCTGATGGGGGCATTCGTCTCTGGTTGCGGCACCGTGGAAGACGCACTCGACGAGGCCGACAAGAAGGTCGGCGAAGGCCTGAAAGCCGCCCGCACCATCGAAGGTCAACTCGATGCCGCCAACGACAGCGTGGCCAAGTACAAGGTGATGGCCCAGTCGATCCTGGACTCCGCGGCGGTCGTCGTCAGCGTCGGACCCGATGGAACCTTCCAGATCGACTCGATCGGAGGCAAACCGATCGCCGAGGTGGGCGGCGTCATCCTGACCATCCTCGATGGTGAGAGCCATCTCGCCGGAGTCGTGACAGCCGCGAACTCCATCGGGCTGGACGTGGACTCCGTCCCCGCCAACGGCGACGGATCGTTGGATCTGGGAAGGATTCTCCTGGACACCGCGCGCAATGCCGCCACCATGGCCGATTCCATGGACAAACTGGCCCGGCCCGACTATTCCATCTCCACCAACGCCCAAGCCGACCTCGGAGCCGTGGCCTCGACAGGATCCGCCTCCGATCCGTCGTCACCCTTGGACCGCGACCACGACGGCATGCCCGACCTGTTCGACGCGGATGCGGGAAACAACGGGATCCTCGATGCCTTCGAGGACCAGGACTCCCTCGCGCAAACCCTGCGCAAGCTGCCCGGCGAAGTCCGCCGATTCGTCCGCGAGACCCGTGTGAACAGCGTCTTCCTGCCCGTGGCCGGTGCCCCACCCCTGGAGCGGCAGCGTGCGTATCTGGTCCAATTGCACCTGCGCCCCACCGGAACGGCGCCCATCGACTCCGTTTTGATCGAAGGCCCATCGTGGCTGGATTCGTGCAATTGGAACGCCATCGCTCCTCCCGGATCCGTCGGCGACAACCGCACCGTGGGGCGAGTTCGCCGACTCTCCAGCACCAATCCGGCGGAAGGATGGCACGCCGAGCTCCAGAGTCCCTCCGGAGCGCTGTTCCGCCGGGTCCGCACCGGCGATCTGATCTCCTTCCGCGTGTTCTCGCAGGGGCGCTCCTATCTGGCCTTCGAGCCCATCACCTGGCTGTTCCGCGAAACCCCGAGCCTGGTTCTCTACACGCAGACCGTCGGCACCAACACCTACCAGATCGCCTACGGCGACTCGATGCGAATCCACCCTCCTGCTCCCGGCACCCCCGTGTGGAAACCGGCCCTGGCCAGCGACGGATCCCTGCGCCTGGAAATCGACCTCATGCGCTTGCGCACCCCTTTGCGCAGCGGCACCTCGGACTCCATCGCCGGCCTCGCCTCCCTGGCGACCTTCCTGAAGGACAACCGCTACGTGATCGAATTCTGGACCGAGGGTGCGACCTACCAACTGCGCAACCGTCCCATCGAAGGACCTGTGCGCGTGGATGCGGCGGGCGACTCCCTCGGCTGGCGCTTCTTCCCCGCCGCCGGCAAGGCCGTGATCTTCGTTCCGAAGGCGTATCTGCGCGCCCAGGACAACCGCACCGAATCGGCCCCCCTCGAAACCGTGGCCCACTACAAGATCGACCTGTCGATGTGGGACCGCCTGGGCAACAAGACGAGCCTCCAGGTGCTGTTCGACCGCGCCCCGTAGCGCGGCCCCTGAACCGACCACCACCGTCTTCCGGAGGTGGTCGGGCATATCCCCCCCTACGCGCCCGCCAGCAGATCGGCGAGGATTCCCAAGGCTCGGTCGGCAGCTTCCGGAGCGGCATGGCTGAAGTTCAGCCGCGCCCAACCGGGCTCGCACGCATGCGGATGGCAGTGCTCCCCGGGGAGGAAGGCCACACCCCTGCGCAGCGCCTCGGGTGCCACCTCGCGCAGGTCGACGGTTTCCGACAACCGCGCCCAGAAGAAGAGCCCTCCCTGGGGCTCCTGGAAACGTGCGTGCGGAAAGTGCCGGCGCAACGAGATGGCGAAGGCGTCGCGACGATCGCGATAACGAGCACGCAGGGCCTCGAGACGCTCGGGTCGGGCCGGATCGAGGAGATCGCGCAGGACCAATGCCTGCGAGAGCCGGCAGGTGTGGAGGTCGGCGGCCTGCTTCAGACGCTCCAGCGGAACGAACAGGTCTTCGCTGGCGGCCAGGAAGCCCAGGCGCAGACCCGGCACGAACGACTTGGAGAACGATCCCAGGAACATCCACGGAGCGCGGCGCACTCGCGCGCACACCGGTGCCGGTGCCGGTGCGCCGAACCCGATCTCTCCGTAGGGATCGTCTTCCAGCACGGCGAAACCCCTGTCGTCGGCGAGTCCGGCCAGGGCGCTGCGGGCACTTTCGGACCAGACCGCGCCCGACGGATTCTGGTACGTGGGCACCACGTACGCAAGTCTTGGGCGGACCCGCGCGGCGAGGTCCTCCAGCACCAGCGAGTCGGGCCCCTCGTTTCCCGGCGGCACCCCATGCAGAGCGGCCCCGAAGAAACGGAACACCTGGAGGGCCGCCACGTAGGTGGGTGCTTCGCACAGCACCGGGGTTCCCGGGTCGACGAACAACTTGGCCGCAAGATCGATCCCCTGCTGCGATCCGCTGGTGGCCAGGATCCGCTCGGGCGGGCAATCCAGGCCCCGCGCCTTCAGATGTTCGGAGACCGCGACCCGGAAGGCGAGGTCCCCTTCGGTGGGGCCGTATTGGCACCATCCCGTGGGCAATCCCGGCAGATCAGGGAACGTCTCCTCGGCGGGAAGCCCCCCGGCGAGGCTCACCACGCTCCCCGACGTGGCAGCCTTCAGGATCTCCCGCACCGGCGAAGGAGCCAATCTGTCCAGCCGTTCCGAAAAGAGTCTCTCCACGACATCCTCCGATGACAAAGTCAATGCTATTGACCTATATACCCGC
>JAMIIV010000092.1:0-1000 GCA_035913415.1 Fibrobacteria bacterium
GGATCGCCGTTTTCCGGGAAGTCGTAATCGATGTCCTTGATGACCGCCTTCTTGCGCGGAGAGAGGTTCCCCACGTAGCCGAAGCGGGCCACGATCTCGTTGCCTTCCTGGAACAGGGGATCGTCGACGAACTGCAGGTTGCGGTCGGTCACCGACAGTTCGAGGACATCCAGCTCCTCCTCGTTGTCGGTGAAGACGAACGAGGTGATCTCCTGGGTGATGTCCTTCGAGAGGTCCTGCCCCTCGATCTGAATCAGAAATGTCGGCTTGAAGGTGTCCAGGTCCATGTGTTTCTCCGGCGGTTCGCAGTTCCCTGCTTACTTACCGGAAGGCATGGCGAGGTGTCGGACGCTTCAGTCGAGCAGGCGCATCTGGACGTGTTCGCGGGAGGGAATGCGCAGCGCCAGGCCCGGATCGAGCGCCAACGGGAAAAAGAGGTCGTTGTAGTCGCAGATGATCCACCAGAGCCGGGCGTCACCCAGATAGCTGTGCGCGAGCAGATCCAGACGGTCGCCCTCGACCACGGTGTGCAGGCGGTCGTCGTGTCTGGGGGTGGTGTCGATGCGCTGGCGCATGCCGAGGGAGGTGCCGTCGCTGTCCCGGTAGAGAAGACAGCGGGCGTATCGGGAATCACGGCCGATCATGAACGTACCTCCGACCAGTTGATGGAACGGTCCACATATTCCTCGAGGACGATGTCCACCTCGGCCCGTTGCGGCAGCAGGTTGTCCCGGTCGAACAGGCCGAAGAAACGCGCCTTCACCTGCCGGACGATGCAGGTCACGCCGGGGTAGAGATCGCCGAAGATGAGCAGTACGCGGTGCGGCGCGTTCTTGAGCATGGTTCCGGCGTGTTCCGGATATTGCAGCGACCGGAGCCAGTCGACCTTCTGTTTGACCGGCCCCTTGAACAGCTCGACCTTGAAGGCGATCCGGCGCGGTTCCCCGGCGACGTACTGGTAGCGCGGGTGGCTCATGCCTGGGATCTTGATCGTCGCGTA
>JAMIIV010000093.1:0-8566 GCA_035913415.1 Fibrobacteria bacterium
CTACCTCGCCTCCCACGGCGTGACCTGCCTGGCCGAGGTCTTCCAGGACACCCGGGTCATCGATCGCTCCAGGCACAACCCCTGGCTCGTGACCTTCGAGCTGGGCCGGGAGGTGAAGCTCCTCGACCTGACCGGCTCCTGGCCGACCAAGGCCGGTGCCTCGATGGCGATCAACTCCGGGTCCCACGCCAGGGCCCGGAGGTGGTCGAGGGCCATCTACGCGGCCTTCCCGGAGGTCGAAGGCCTCCTCTACTGCTCGGCCATGCACGGGAACCGGCCCGCGGTCGCGCTCTACGAACGGGCCGAGGACGTCTTTCCGAAGTCCCCGAGCTTCCATCGGGCGCTCGTGGATCCAGGGCTCCTCACGCCGCTTCTGAATGCCGCGCATGAGCTGAACTACGGGCTGGTGTGAACCTTCTCCTCGAGGTTGATGACCTCCTGGCGCCCGACCAACAGGGCAAGACGGAGCATTCGAGAGGGATGGACGTGGCTCGCGCTAACGTCCATCAGGGCCTCACAGACCGCGCGCACCGGAAGCCGAGGTAACTCCCCGTTTCCGGGCCCGGATCGGTCGGGACGTCTTCCCAGCGGGTATCGTCCACACGGCCCCCCCCAAGCGCGAAGGCCCCCCAATTCCCGCCGCATGCAACGAATTTGTCGGGACCTGAGGAGCGCACCACAAACTCATCGATATTTCCCACCATATCGCAAAGGCCGCTCACGCTGTTGCCAGCCGGCTTCGAACAAACCGGCCAAGTCGATTCCCGATCACAGCCCGACTGGGCCCACACAACCCGCTCGCAATTCGCTTCCTCATCTCTCCAGGGGGACCGACGTCGGCCACCCTCAGAAGCCTCGGCGTACCACTCCGCCTCCGTCGGTAGCCGGCCGCCCACCCACTCACAGAAGGCCTGTGCCCGCTCGACATCCACACAATTCATGGGATGCTGGCCTCTGCTCGAGTAGCTCCAATTGCAGTAGCTGCCCTCAGATATCCTCCTGGGAGGATCGCACTTTCTCGCCTGGACGCACGCCTGGTACTGAGCCTCGTCCAGAATACCCGGCGGACGGCAATGGCCGGCGTCCACGCAGGCGCGGTACAGGGCCACCGTCACCTCGGTCTTGGTGAACTCGATCCCTGCCGGACGGCTGAAGACCCAGGGGATGCTGCCCCTCAACTGCTCCGCGAGCCGACTGGCCTCGTCTGCTCTCCGCTTTTCGTCCGCCAGCCTCTTCTCCTCTGCGAGCCTCTTCTCCTCCGCCAGCCGCTTCTCCTCCTCGGCCCGTCGCTTCTTCTCCGTCATGGCCGCCAGGAACTCGACGACCTTGGCGTCCCGGGCGAAGGGGTTTTCCCGCGCCTCCACCTCGTAGGCCTGGTAGAACGCCTCGCTCCAGGCCTCCCGATCCTCCTCCGAGATCACCTTCAGCTTCAGCAGCCGGGCGAGCTTCTCCCAGTCCCTCATCATCCGCACCGCCCGCTTTTTCTGCACCGCCTCTACCTGCTGCTTCTTCCGGGCGTGCTCCTGCCAGGCCACGATCCGGCCGGTCGCGTGCGCCCGGAACTTCGGAGCCTTCTTCTGCACCTGCTGCCAGCGGACGATCTTCTGCGGTATCGAGACGCTCTCGTCCTTCTCCCCCTGGAACGCGGTGTCGTAGAGCTCCATGGCGTTCACGTCCACGTCCCCGAAGTCCACCCCGGAGGCCGCTGACCCGCCCTCCGCCGGCAGCTCCAGGGAAGGCACCGCCGGAAGATCCGAGGTGTCGAACCGGATCCCGGCCTTCGCGGCACCGCCGCCCGTCTCCCCCCGCAGCCGGGCTGCGATCTGCTCGACGGCCGTCAGAAGCTCGCTCTGCCCACACGGGCCCCGGTAGGAGGCGGAATTCTCCGTGGCGCTCTGGCGCAAATCAAACAGCGTGCTGGTCACGATGCACTCCGCGCCGAGCTGGTCGATCTTCGTGGCCAGGGACTTCTGGGCCGCGACCTCCTTGCCGATCTCGATCTGGCAGGCCTCGTCGTAGCACTCCTTGTACGACTCCGACTTCTTGGCCTGGAGCGCCCCGTACACGTTGGCCCGTGGCACGATCTGGAACTTGCCTCCGATGGCAAGCTTGTTGGACAGGTAGTCGGTAAGGCTGCGGAGCTTCTCAGGCGCGAGCCGCGCCTTCTTCTCCCGGGTGTCCTCGATGTCGAACACCGCGACAATGGGGCGGTCCTGGGCTCGGGCCGCGAAGCCCGAGAGGCACGCAAACGAGACAACCAGGAGGCACCAGAAAGCACGCATCTCGACCTCCAAGGCGGGCGGATTCGCACAAGGTAACATGCAGAAAAAGGGCCTTCAACACAGCGGGCCTCGAGCGCGGGACCTCCGCCTAGGGACGACAGGACGGAAGTCGTTGGAGACCGCTGGCACCGCCCGCGCCGGGCGGCCTCGAGCTGTGATACCCTCTCGAACCAGCAACCCGATGGGCATCGGAAGACACGGGGGAGCTGGAGGCCACGTGAAGTTCACCCTCAGCATCAGCCGCCAGGAGGTGGCGCGCATCCAGGCATTCTTCGAGACGCACCGCCGCGATCCCTTCGTCCTGGACGCCGCGATCTTCGCGGCGGGCGGAAGATAGCCCGGCCATTCGGGCTCGGGGAAACCTCGAATCCGGGAGGGTAGGCAAGATGGCGAAAATCGACGAGGCAGTTACCAAGCTCATCAACGAGGCCTGCGAGGAGGCGGCCGCGTCTCTCGGAAAGTCGCTGCGCAACATCGGCAGGATCAACGCAGGCTCCAACTATCCTATCGCAGAGCGGAACACGGTCGTTCACCTAGCCCACGCGCTCATGGCAAAGAGGCTGAGTGTGGTCGCCGAGGCGAAGATCCTGAACGGTCCCAGGAACAGTCGGCTTGCCCATATCGACCTCCTTGCATACGGCCCCTTGCGCGGCATCCCCGGGAAGAAAGTCGCCATTCCCATCGAGGTGAAGGCGATGGGCGTGCACGATACAGACCGACTGATTCGCGACATCGAAAGGATCTGGGAGTACAAGCCTGCCGCGAGTGAGCTTGTCGGGAAGCCTGCAGGAACAGAGCGACACTTCTGGGAGCGGTCGATCTGCTTTGGGTTGTTCGTGCTCCAGGCACACAGAGAGGAGAAGTACCTCGAGGATTGGGCAGCTAGAAAAGGCGAGGCCGAGGAGTTCTTCGATCGCATCCAGGAGGTGACCGGTCGAAGAGTCGCTTCTCGAAGCGCTCTGGCTGTACGCAAGAACCGCTGGGATGGTTGCAAGGCTGTCAACCTACTCTGGGTGGCCTTCAGGATGCCCAGGCTGAAGTAACCCCCGTTCATCCAGGTCAACCGGCGAGGAGGACGAGCGGGGCGGTGGCGGAATCCTCCTCGGCGGTGGGCTTCACGGCGTACAGGTCCTGACGGCTGAAGGCGACGTAGAGCTCGAGGAGCTTCGCGGCCTTCTCCTCCGTGTCGGCCTTGAGTGGCCAGCCCTGCAGCAGGAGCGGGCTCCCGTTGTGCTTGTGAACGACGATCCAGCTCTTCCCTTGGTTCCTCATCGCATCCTCCGTCTTGCCACCGGGCCTCTCAACCTCGATGGCGAAGCCGGAAGCCCGTGGCGAGACGGAAAGACGCAGCGCGGGGCCTTGCGCGCGAGGAGCCGACGGCAAAGGACCGTGACCGACCTGCCGCCACGGGCGGGCGGGGGCCTTGCCAAGGAGGCTCCCGCAGGCGAAAGGCCCAGAGCTGCAGGACAGAGGAACCAGGAGAAGGGACTGATGGAGTCCCTGGACAAGGCGGGAAGTGCAGAAGACGGAGCATTCGAGCGTCCCTGGCTTGCCTTCAGATGGCCTTGGCCCTCTCCACATGCCGGAAGCCAGCCCTGCCCTCCTTCGAGTCGGCCCGGTGGCCCTTCTTCCCTGCTTTGAACTGCACTGCGAGCAGCTCAAGAGCCGCCAGGGCGTCCTCCCCCGAAACCGCCTCCCGGCCCGCGCGGAGCGCCAGGATGGCCGCGGAGACCCGCAGCTCGTTCAGAAAGGCGAAGCTGAAGCCCCCGGAGGCCTCGGCAAGCCGGTCCCGGAGCTCCCTCGTGAGCTCTCCGAAGGCCCAGTCCAGGTACCGCCTCCGCAGCTCGAGCGCGGGCGGCTCGAAGCGCCAGACCCGGTCGAAACGGCTCGGCCGCTGGGCGAACGCAGGGTCGATCTCCTCCGGGTTGTTGGTCGTCGCGAGGATCATCACGCCCTCCCGCGGATCGACGCCGTCCAGGAGCGACAGCAGCCCGGCCCGGGTGACCTGCGACTCCCGGAGGAGCGAATCCAGGTCCTCCAGGACCACCACGCTCGGACCTCGGTCGGCGGCCGAGGTGAAGAGCGAGTCCAGATCGTCCTCGTCGATGTGCTTCCCGATGGCCAGGCTGAACAGGGACGCCCCGTAAGCCCGGTGCGCCAGCCGAACGAGGTGGCGGACCATCAGGGTCTTGCCGTTCCCAGGCTCGCCCACGAACAAGAGGCCCCGCCGGCGGCGGAGGTGGAGCCGCTCGAAGAGCCCCCGATCCTCGAAGAACGAGTGGAGCTGCGTCTCGATGTCCTCGATCATCTCGTCCGCCAGGAAGAGAGGGCCCTCGTCCACCGCAGGCAGGGAGAAGTCCCGACCGCCGAGGACCGTGAACGGAATCCGGTCCCCCCGCTGGGCGAGCGCCGTGGCTACCTGGAGGCCGAAGCGCTCCAGGAGGCCGAAATCCGCCGTCGAGCTGAAGTAGCTCGAACCGATCTCCCCCGAGGAGTTGAGGTAGGAGAAGAGGAGGAAGCGCCCACCCTCCGGTCCCTGGACCTCGAGGACCCCGACCCAGGCGTCTCCCAGCTCCCTCGGGTTCGTGCGCCCACGGAAGTACACCAGCTCGGGGTAGGAGACCTTCATCCGGCGCCAGCGGTAGCCGGCCACCTCCCCTTCCGACCTGCTGCCTGCGCCGATGAACTGCTGGAGCGCGCGGGCGTAGGGCATGCCCTCGACCTTCCAACAGGTCCAGGTCTCGATCTCGGGGAACTCCCGGCGGAGGAACTCGGCGGCCTCGATGGAAGAGAGGCCGCGGCGGGGAATGGGGGAGTGGGAATTGAACTCCGTGTCGTGCATTGGGACAACCTCCTGTGCTCACGAACCAGGCTAGCAGGAGGGGGTGACACGGTCGGGAGGCCAGCGGCGAGACGTTGGTTGCATAAATTAGCCAACTTGACAACAAATCCAAGTAGGCTGATTCTTGCATCATGAGGCCTGGGAACCCAAATCTGCGCTTCGAGCTGCTCGCTGTGGAGGTGTTGGCCGACCTTCTTGGCCTCAGTCCGAAGGCGCTCAAGGTCCACGCAGAGGACAAGGACGCAGACCTTCGGATCGCTACCCGTGACCACACCTTTCTCATCGAGGTGAAGGCCTCGTCTCAACCGTCCGCGATTGCCAGCGGGATCCTCAGCCTCCAGAAGCCCACCGGGCTCTCCCGTAGGAAAGTAGTCCCTGTCCTGGCCGTGCCCTTCATGGGAAACACCGGGAAGCGCCTCTGCGAGCAAGCAGGGGTCGGGTGGTTCGACCTCTCGGGAAACGCCCGGATCATCGCTCCTGGTCTGAGAATCTTCGTCGAAGGCCGGCCGAACCGGTTCCCCAAGGTGGGACGGCCCCCGAACCTCTTCGCGCCGCGGAGCTCCCGGGTCGCTCGCTGGCTCCTCATGCATCCGGCCGAGCACATCAAGCAAACCGCGCTCGCCCATGAGATCGGGTTGGCTGTGAGCGATGTGGGCAGAATCGTCGCCCGGCTGGAGGAGGCGGAGTACATCGTTCGGGTGGAAGGCACCAGAGGCGACTGGCGCCATGGAAACCCCGGGAAGCCGGCCCTGACCGCTCGTGATCCTTCCCTCCTCCTCGATGCCTGGCTGGAGGCCTACGACTTCTCCAAGCACCGGATCATCGAAGGCCACGTCCCAGCCCGTTCGGGCGAGGAGCTAGCCGAACAGGTCTCGAAGATCCTCCGGAAGGAAGGCCTGCAGCACGCGGCCACGGGTCTGGCCGCGGCCTGGGCGTACACGAAGTTCGCCCAGTTCCGGATCGCTTCCTTCTACCTGGGCCAGGAGCCAACGGATGGCCTGCTCGAGCAGCTCGGCTTCCGGGCCGACCCGAAGGGCGCAAACCTCTGGCTCGTCGTCCCGAACGACCTCGGGGTATTCCAGGGTGCGTCAGACCGGGAAGGCCTGACCTGTGTGCACCCGGTCCAGGCGTTCCTCGACCTCAAGGGCCATCCGGAGCGCGCCAAGGAGGCCGCGGAAAGGCTCCGGACGGACTTCTTGAACTGGAAGGATCGGCGATGACCAAGCCGCAGCATGCTTCGGAGTACAAGAAGGAGCAAACGGACCTGGTTCGCGCGACCTGCCTCTACGTGGCGACCAAGCTCGGCGATCTCGTCGACGACATCGTGATTGTCGGAGGCCTCGTTCCCCAGCTCATCATCGACCAGGAGAAGCTACCTAGCGGTACGGAACGGCACGTTGGCACCACGGATCTCGATGTCGGCCTGGAGTTCGGACTCCTCGGCGAGGGCCGCTATCACACCCTCGCCGAACGCCTCCGAGGCGCCGGCTTTGGGCAGGACCTGAACGAACAAGGAAACGTCACCCGGCAGCGGTGGCGCCATGCCGTTCACACGAAGGTGACCGTCGACTTCCTGATCCAAGAGGGTGAGCGCACCACCGGAGGGGGACGTCTATTCGACCTGGAGCAGGATTTCGCAGCCATCATCGCGCCGGGGCTCCGGCTCGCGTTCCTGGATCGGCTGCAGATCGAGCTCGACGGGCAAACGATCCTCGGAGAGCGGGCCACCAGGAAGGTCTGGGTCTGCGGACCCGGGGCGTTCGTCGTTCTCAAGGCCCTTGCCTTCGACGGCCGCGGTGAGAACAAGGACGCCTACGACCTCTACTACGTGGTCCGGAACTTCGGTCGGAGCGCCGAAGAGGTGGCAGAGCATGTTCGGCCGCTCCTGGGGAGCTGGGAGGCGCAAGAGGCGCTCGAGATCCTCAAGCGGGACTTCCTTGAACGCGATCGAGTAGGGCCCAGGAGGGTAGCTGCCTTCCTCCGCGGCAAGGGCAAGCCGGACGACGAGCTCCAGGCAGACGTCGTGGGCTTCGTCCGCCGACTGCTCGACCTCTGCAAGTGACAGCGGAAAGAGCGGACGGGGTGTGGGCACGACCGCCCGGGCACTCGGGCGCTCCTGAACCTGGACACCGCAGTCAAAGGCTGAGCATCGAGGCAGATCTGGATGTGGCTTCCTGACAGAACCGTCGGAGGGCGCTTTCAGGTCTTGATCCCCAGCTTTTTGACCTTCTCCTGCAGCGTCGATTTGGCCATCCCGAGCGCCTTGGCTGCCGCCCGCAAGCTGCCGCAGCGGGCGATCTCCCGCTCGATGACTTCCTTTTCGGTGGCCGCGACCTGGTTCTGAAGGCTCTTGCCTTCCACTGGCTCAACGCTTTTCCCTGCTCCGAGCCCTAAATCGGCCGGCTGAATCTCCGCCCCCTTGGCTGCCAGGATCGACCGCATCACGGCCGCCTTCAGCTCCCGGATGTTCCCAGGCCAGGCATTGGCCCTGATGGCCGCCAGGGCCGCCCCGGAGAACCGGAGCGCCCGACCCAGCTCTCCGAGATGCTGGCCGAGGAAGTGCCCGGCCAGGAGCTCGATGTCCTCCACCCGCTCCCGAAGCGGCGGAAGCTCGATCCGGACGACGTTCAGCCGGTCGAAGAGGTCCGCCCGAAACCTACCGTCCTTGAGCATCTCGTGCAGCGGCTGGTTCGTCGCCGCGATCACCCGGACGTCCACCTTCCGGACCTCGTCCGAGCCGAGCCTTTCGACCTCGCCCTCCTGAAGCACCCGGAGGACCTTGGCCTGCATCTTGGCCGGCATGTCCCCGACTTCGTCCAAGAACAGGGTTCCCCCGTCTGCCTGCTCGAACTTCCCTGCCCTCGCCTGGCTCGCCCCAGTAAACGTCCCCTTCTCGTGGCCGAAGAGCTCACTCTCGATCAGCTCCGCAGGCACGGCCGAGCAGTTCAGGGTCACCAGCCTGGGCCGTCCCGATTGCTCGTGGAGGGCCCGGGCTACCAGCTCCTTGCCCGTACCCCTCTCCCCTGTGACCAGGACAGGCCAGGAGGTCTTGGCGGCCTTGGAGGCGGCCTCCAGGACCTCCAGCATCCTCGCGTTCCGGGTCAGGATCTTCCTGGACGGCGGGGCCGCCTCCACAGGCACCAGGGAGAACTCGATCTCACCAAAACGGAGTACCTGACCAACCTCTACCCTCGCCTCCCGGACCTTGATCCCGTTCAGGAAGGTCCCGTTCTTCGACCCGAGGTCCTCGACGTACCAGCCGTCGGCGCGTTTGGAAATCCGGCCGTGGAAGGCCGAAATGAACGGGGCGTTGATGACGAGGTCGTTCCCGCCGTCCCGGCCGATGTTCAGGACCGAGCCGAGGTGGGCACGGAATCTCTTGCCTCCAGGCAGAACGCCCGCGAGGACCATCGGGCCGACGGTCGAGGGTGCAGACGGGTTC
>JAMIIV010000094.1:0-1042 GCA_035913415.1 Fibrobacteria bacterium
GAGAAGCAAGAAGCGAAATTCTGGTAGGAAAGGAAGCAGTCGGTCCGGGAGGTCCGGAAAGCACGAAGCGAACTCCCGGACCTTCCAGGCTCCTTGGCCGTTGTACAGGACGATGGGGATGATGGGGGGCAGGGGGCGCCCGTCCTTCTCGGATTGCTCCCAGACACCTAACATGTAGGAGAGAAGTTGCAGGTGCGGGTAACGCGGCGCCCAGCTCTTGTGCTCCAGGAGCAAGGCGACCAAAGCAGAACCACCCGTGATCGGACACGTGAAGACAAGGTCAGCGAAGTCTTCGGCGAGTTGGGCCGTCAGGAAGGAGGTGTTCTCCCGCTGAAGGTGCGCCAAGTCGAGAATCTCTAATAGGTCGGGTGGAAGAATGCCGTGGATCAGGTCGCGGGCATGCTCGATGTCGCCGAAGATCTCTTTGAAGAATTCGTCGTGCGGCAACGACGATGCCGCAGAGGGGGAAGCGGAGGCGGGGGGCATGAAGAGAATATACCACGCCCGAACATTTTGTGCACTGCCTATACGTTCAACTTATGCCAGCAGATCGCTCGGATGGATCAGTTCTTCCGGCGGGGCCGGAATCCGTCGCACAGGGACGGGCCCCGGGCTTCGATATCGGAGGAATCGGGGGTGGCGGGCAGCGGGGCCGACCAGACTTCGCGTTCGCCGTCCGCCGGGGTCCAGACGCGCAGGCCGGAGGGCAATTCCATGGAGCGGACCGTTGCGCTGGGGTTGAGGGGAACGGTGTAGCGCGTCGCGGCCTCGCGCAGGGTGGACAAAGTGGGCAGGAGGATGGCGACGAACACCAGGCTCCGCACCCAACGGCGCTCGGTGCGATCGTAGAGCCAAGCCGACAGCAGAGCGCACCCCACCCACAGGGCTGCCCGAATCACCCGCAGATCGGAAGCGGCGAACCACCAGACGAGCAGAGCACCCAGGCACACAAGCACCAGTCCTCCGCCTCGCCAGGCAGGCGCCAGGATCGTGGATCGTCGGCCCAGCAACCAGCCCAGACCGAAAACGCCAAGCGCTGTCC
>JAMIIV010000095.1:0-1470 GCA_035913415.1 Fibrobacteria bacterium
AACACCCGGTGGCGGCGGCCATCGGCTCGGAAGCTGGCATACTGCGAGGCCAGATCCAGGAACGAGTCGGGGGCGACCACCAGAAGGTCTACCCGAGGCCGAGACGCCATGGCGGCGGGGCTGAGGGATCGTTCGGCGGTGGGGGCTTTCCAGAGGGACAGTTCGACGGAGGGATTTGTGCCGGCGAAGTGGTACCAGGTGTCGCGAGTGGTGGCACTGTCGCGCAACACACCGCCACCCAGTCCGATGGCACGCACCGCGATCCCGCCGACGACGGCGTAGACGGAATCCGACTCGGAGGCTCCGGGCACGGGAAGGCTGAAGGCGCCCGGAGTCGGGGCGGGGAAGGGGTGGAACGCCGTGCGGCGGGGCGCGTACGGGTAGTGGATCGTGTAGCTCTCGAAGTCGTTGCTGCTCGACTCGGTGCGCCAGGTCCAGCGGTTGTCCGAAGCCTTCAGGCCCGAGAGGTTCCAGATCCGGCGGTTTTCGAGACTCGTGCCTTCGGAGGCGGTGGAGCCTACGATGCGGAAAGTGTCCGAGGCACTGGGGGTATGGAGGGCGAAACGGACCACGGCGGTGCCTTGAGAGCCGACCAGTCCGGGAAGGTCGCGTGCGGCGGGATGCCGCAGGGCAGCGCTGTCCAGCATGGTGGAGTCCGCCCAGTGCCAGAACCACGAGGCACCGGATGTGGTGCTGGGAGCCGGCGAGCCGATTTCCGGAACACGCAGCTGGAGATGTTTGCCTGCCCACACGGGGCGGAGAACCTGGGAGATGCTTGGGGCGCTGGAGGGGAGAATTCCTACGGAAATTTCGGGGGATCCCTGTGGTGCATCCAGGCGGATCAGGTAGCGGCGCGCCATGTCCCAACGATGGACCTCGAGCTGGAAGAGGCCATCTCCAAGGAGGGAGTCGGGGGTCCAGAAGGACGGTCCTTGCACGAAGAATTCGATGTGGTCCTGGGGGTCGAATTCACCATCGTTGTCGCGGTCGACCCGGCGAATGGGGATCGTGGGAAGGCCAGGCAAGGAACGATCGGTGGAAACGGTCCGCGCGAGGGCACCCAGGGGGGCGGCGCCCACGGCGACGCGGTCGAAATCGATGCCGCTCAGGTTGCCCAGCAGGGACTGGAGTTGTGTTCCGGTGATCCGGACCATGCCATCACGCGATCGATCTCCCACTTCGGGTTCGCGAACCGTGAGGAGGATGCTCTGCTTGCCATCCGGGTGGAATGTCTCCTGGCGGGCCAGTCGCCGTGCGGCCGGAGGGGCGATTCCGAAACGGGAGGCTCCGATGGGGTTGGCGACCAGGGGGCGCAGGGGGGCGGCCAAAGGTGCGTTTCCGGTGCCGGACATGTGCACGATCACCTTCAAACGACGGGCTAGACGGATACCGCTGGCGTTCTGCTCCGCCCAAGGAAGTTCCAGGCGCAGCAGCTTTCCAGGGAAGGACGACTCGATGCGCCAGGCGGGG
>JAMIIV010000096.1:0-30945 GCA_035913415.1 Fibrobacteria bacterium
CCAGCTCGTTGAGGATCTTGTTCCATTGGCTGACGGCGCCGTGCGTCACCCCGAGCTTGTCCGCAACCTCGCCGACGCTTTCGCCCCGCCGGAGCATCGGCACCGCAAGCATCCGGCGAGCCTCGAGTTCTTGCTTGGTTCCTCGTTTTGGCATACCTCAGGCATTAAGCACAGTTAGACCGTAGAAACAAGGGTCAATAAACATAATTCAGTCAGCAATGCGTAAGGCGTTGCACTGCTTTTTGTTGAAATACTCAGCCAAACCGTATTTTCTCAACTTTCTTGAGACTGGATCAATCAGAAAAACCCAACCATCACCCAATGGTACCTCTTCTGCAAAGTATTCACTATTCTCACTGCACTGTATGTGGCCGCAGTATTGGCCAAATAGCAATCCATAGAACCCAAAAGGATTGACATTGAGCAACGCCAGAACGTGGAAATCCTTATATTTGAACACATTGGTCAGTTTAGGATCCGCATTCGGCCAGACTTGACCATGAAGCGGAAATGAGCCTCTCTTATCCTTGTCGGGTTCCCAAAGAAACTCTCGCAACAAGTCAGCTTCGTGACATCTTGAATACTTCTCTCCAATAACAAAGTGCGCTAATCCCAATGCCATCTTAACAAATGCTCGATCAAATGAAGTTACATCAAAGGTAAGCTTCACAGACATCTTTGGAGACGGTATGCTCTTTACCTCTGCACTTTCAAGCAACGTCTCGATGTCCAGTGAGTTTCCTCCTCGCTTGGCAATCTTCTTGTTGATATTCACAAGGATTTCCATAAGTTGGTCATCGGTGCAATTAATAGTAATCTCTTGTTGCCCAGCCCCAGGTTTCCATTCAACCTTCGGCTTAACGAACAGCCTCTTCTGCTCCTGAGAAAAAGAATATACTGCGGGAACTCCATCAATTGTTCCCTGGAATTCGACGGTAGGCAGAGCGCCTCCATGTCCTTTGATACCTCTATGAAATCTCTCCACGGAGAAATACCAACTATTCAGCATTGGTGAATCCACTTCGGATCCTAGTTGATTATTGGAATTCTTGCAGACATCAATCACTAGCTGATTACTTCCTCCTGCTGCATATGGCAGAATATGCTCTTTTGAGAATTCGACGCCTGCCTGATGGTCCTCGTTGTGATAGGGACAGTACATTCTCTCCCCCCTTCACCAGTAGTAGGAAACCTGGAGCGGCAGGTTGAAGAACTGCCGCAGCAGGCCCCCTCCGATCGCGTACGTGTACGAGAACCCCAGCCCGACAAAGACCACGTTCGCCAGCCGGTAGTCGAGGGAGGCTCCGACCGAGACCGTGAAGGCGCTTTCGCCCCAGTCCCCGAGTCCCAGGCCGTAGTCCAGGCCCTCCTCGTTGAGGAGCTTCGCGTCGTGGTAGGTGCTCCAGGACCAGCCGATGTTCCCCTCGATGTACGGGGCCAGGTTGTAGCCGGAGAAGAGCTTGTACTTCAGGCCGACGCGGGGGTGGTAGACCCGGGAGGAGAAGTCCAACGAGCCCGTGTAGTCGAGCCCGTCGGAGCTCACGGTGTAGCCCGACGAGGAGGCATCGAACATCGAGAAGAGGAACTCGGCCGTCAGGGAGAGGTCGTCGAGAACACCATAGGAAAGGAGGATCCCCACGTCCCAGGTCGCGACCGCGATCTCGGCCGCCGACTTCGGGGAGAAGTCCGGGAGCAGCAGTCCTACCTCGGCCCCGAGGGTGATCTCCGTCTGCTCTGCCCGGGCTTCGCCCGGGCTGGCCAGGAGCAATCCAAGAAGCAGGAGCAGGCCGGTGAACTCCGCTGCCCTCATTGTCCCGCCTCCGCCTTGGCCTCACCGATCGTCCCCGGCGCGAAGAAGGCTGGGACGGTGAGATTCAGGAGGACCTTTCCTTCCTGCAGGTCCCCAGTGGCCAGGAATCTGGCCATGATCTTGGCCGCTTCGCTCTCGTTCGTCTTCACCCAACCGGCCCGAACGGCCTCCCCCGTCACCAAGTTAATGAGCGCCGCGCGCCAGTGCCCCTGGCGCCGCTCGACCGTGGCCAGGCGGCCAGCCCCGAGCCGCTTCCCGAGGGCCTTCCAGCGCCGTTCCTGACCCACCAGGGCCGGAAAAGGATGGGCTTCCAGGGCAGCCTCCAGAGCGAGGTCCAGATCCATCTTGAGCCCCGAGGCTCCGAGCCGGACCTGTTTCTCGATCACCAGCGGTCCCTTGGATAGGTGAACTCGGTACTCCCCGACGGGATGAGCGCCCTTGTAGGGAGTCCGTCCCACCTTCACGCCATCGAGGCGAACCACCGCACCCTCCGGCTGGGTCGTGATGGTCACCTGGCCGCGGCTCACAGGGGCCTTTCGAGCCTCTTCCAGGAGGTTCCTGATGGCGGGCGAGTATTCGGCCGGGTCCAGCTTGTGGCCCGGCCGGGCGCGAAGTACCTCGGAGAAGGCAGCCAGGGCACCGGGCCTGTCAGAGAGCTCCAACCTGGCCTTCGCGATGAGCACCTGGGAGTCGATCCACAGGAGCCACTTCGCCGGACTCTCGGGGCACCGAGCGATCCCGCCCAGAAGGCCCTCTAGAGCGGCCAGGGCCTCCTTCTGTTCGAACCGGTATGCCTGCTCGTAAGCGAGGCTGTAGGACTTCCGGAGGCTCTCGTAGCTCGCCGTGCCCCGCTCCGGCACTCCCAGGCGGGCCCGAAGTTCCTTGACCGAGAGCACGGCATTCATGGAGCCCGAGAGGTGCCGGTGGACCTCCTGGGCGGCGTCGAGGACCTCGCCGTTCCCCTGCGCGCCCCGGGACTCCAGCAGGGCGACGACCGCCACCCCAGACGGGTCGGAGGAAGCCACCTGAAGCAGAAGAAGCGCCCAGATCACTTGAGGCCTCCCTGGTCAGGTTGGGAAGGCCCCCCGCGGACGCAGAGCCCCCGGAGACCTGATGGGACTCGACGAGCACGGTCCAGGAGGCCCGGTGAGGCAGCGAGCCTCAGCCCGAAGCCAGGAACCAGGACGAAGGCCTCCACGAGGGCAGACCAGAGCCTGAGAGAAACCGCACTGCCGCGCCTGCCCCTGCGGGACCTGGAGCGGCAGACTCGCCCCGTCAAACCAGCATTGAGAACAAGCCGCCCTCGAGGATGCCCGGCTGGGGCGGTCCCAAGCGCGTAGCCCGCAGTCACCACCGGCCCTCGCCCCTGCCCCTTACTCAAGCCTTCATCTCGAGGATTGCCGCCGGGGTCTTGTCCCCCGGCCCCCTGGGTGCTCCTGCCCTTACCTTGAAGGAAGGTGTTGGCCTTGAGGCCAGGGCCTTTGCCCTGTTCCTGTCCCTTCCCCACGCCGGTCCTCCGGCGCAAGAGGCCCTGCTGTTGCCCGTCCTGCCTCATCAGAACTCGACCCCTTCGAGGCTCACGACCCGCTTCTTCCCGGCCGATTCGTGAACCTTGATGGTGTAGGAAGCCGAGGCCGTGTCCTCGGTGATCGGAATGACCGCCATCCCCCGGGCCCTTTGATCGAACCGCAGTTGCGGGCAGACCCCTTTTTCCCACTGGACCAGCGCTTCGAGTGGCTGTGATTCCTCGCCCGTCCGGCCGAGGAACTCGACCTTGTCGAGGGCGAAGTCCGTCTTGGACCGATTCTGGATCTCGAAGTCGATGAAGAGGTGGTCCCCGATGTGGCAGATCCGGTAAGCCCAGACGACGAGGAGGTCGTTCATCGCCCGCTCGCGGATTTCCGAGCAGTTGAACCTCTTCATGATCCCGGTTGCCATGCTCTCCAGGGTCTTCTTGTGGACTTCAGCTTCGAGGTTCTCCGCCCGCTGCCGGAACTCCTCCTCGATCTCCGCGCGGACCTGGTCCTTCAGCTCCTTCTGCCTGAGGCGCCTGGCTTCGTTCGCGGGATCCTTGAGCTCGAGGAGCTCGACGCCTTTCTTGGAGGTGATCTGGATTTCGAGGATCAGGTTGATCCCCGAGTCGAGGGTCAACTGCACGTTGGTGGCGATCCCGTCCAGGCTGACCGCGGCTTCGGGATTCACACCTTGCGGCAGGGTCGGCCACAGACGAATGACCTGCTGCTCCCCTTCCTTGGCCATCTCGGCCTTGAGAATGGCCATGGTCCCGACCGCCGGCGGGCTCACGACGTTCTCACCGACGGGCAGACGAACGAGGAAGACCGTTCCGAGCTGAACCCGGACCCGGATCTTGTTCGACTGGCCGGGGACAAGCGAGAAGGTCAGGGAGGACTCGTGGCAGTACCCCAGCTCGTCCTCGACGCAGAACTTCTCGGCCGCCGGGGCTGCGCCCCCGGCTTCAAGTGCAATGAGAACGGCCAGAACGCTCTGAAGAATCATGCTGTCACACCCTCACAGGAGGTTTTCCCCGACCCGGAGACGCTGGCTGGACCCTGAACCCTGGAAAGAAGCCCTGCCCCCGGGTGCTCCCCATGGAGAAAGAGAGATCTCGTCTTCGGGGCTGTCCACAGCCCGGAAGCCGTCCCGCTCCGGGACCCCCTGCCGTCTCTCCATGTTCGCCACGTTTGCTCTCTGTAGCACGTCCATCTGACATTGCCCCGGAGAGGACTCAAACAGGTGACCTCCCGCCGAAACGGGAGCGGTCTCCTGCCACCCAGATACATCCCTGCGGTGCTGCCCTGTTCTTCCCGCATGAACCATAGCCAACCTACCCCGCGGTGACAACATCAAAAACGAGTCCTGCTGGTAGCTCCAACACCTTGTTCTGGAAACCGAATTCCGCGCTTCGCCCACTCGCCTCCCGATCGAGATCGTTCAGGCCATCGCTCGTCATTTCATCCACGAGCTGCGCGCCCACCGGCGAGGCCAAGCCACCCACCACGGTCGTTGCCGCCCGGAGCAAGCCAACCCCTCCTCCGGCCACCGCCCTCGTCCCCCGGCTCGGATCCTCGCGCCGCCGCTTGACTACCTTCGCTCGCAGCCCAGGCAGGCCGTTCTGGACCGCGTAGGCCTTCAGGGGGAGCTTCTTCCCGCCCACGACCGCCGTGTGGAAGTTGAGGAGCACCCGTTCGTCTGAGCCTCGAAAATCTCCCTGGAGGGTGGCTCCGGCTGGAACGATGGTCCGGCCGTCGGAGCCTCGGATCGGTTCGACCACCTTGGCGAGGACCGCGGTCCCGCTGAAGGCCGTGCTCACCCCCACCTGGAGCTTCACCTTGAAGGAAGCCCCGGCCGGGACGGTCTCCTTCCCGACCTCCGCTCCGCCTTCGAGCTTGATCGTCCCGGGCTGTAGGTACCCTGCGAGAATGACCCGCTCCTTCTCGACCTTGTCCGCGGGGGTGGGAGGGACTTCAGGAGGCGGTGGTGCGGAAGGGGCAGCCCGCCTCTTGTAGGGCGGTAGGTGATGAATGTAAAGAGGCGCATTCTGGACGGCAACGGGCGCTGGTTGAGGCGGCTCGATCTTCTCTGCCTTGGCGACAGCGGCGAGGCTGGCCGCGAGCGCATTGGCATTCCGCTTCCGGGCGGCCTCCTTCCTGTCCGCATCCAGGAGGAGCCTTTCGACCTCCTCCTTCTCGAAGGGCTTGTCTCGAACTTCGGGCGTCTCGAGCTCCGGGAACTCGGCCCGGGCCGCCGAAGGGTCCTTGGCTTCGTTCGAGCTGCTCGACCCGCACATCGCGGAGCCGATCATGACCACTGCGAGGAGCACGCCCCCCACTGGAACCAGGAGCTCCGGCCTGCCTCGGACCCTGTCGCGGAGGCGTTCGGGAGGGACTTCCCGCGCGATCTCGGCGGGACCTTCCGGCTTCACTTCCGGGCTGGCCGGCCCGACAGCAGCCGGGATGGCGAACTCACCGAGGGAAGGCTCCACCTCCTCCAGGTCTTCGGGCTGAACGACCATGACCTCGGAGCCGGTCAGGTCCTCGGAGAGAGCGCTCGAAGGCCCCCCAGTCTTCCGCCCGTCTGCGCAACCCGCGCCGGGCGCGCCCGGCCGGGGGTTGAGGTGCACCACGACCGTCTTCTGATCGTCCCCACCGCCCTGGCTCCCCACTTCTGGGAAGCAGCCGAGGTAGTCGTCATTCTCCATCAGATCACCCCCTGGCGATGAAGGCTGGAGGGCAAAGCCAAGGACAGAGACCCTTTCACGAGGGAAGCGCCCCGATCCTGAGATCCCAGCTCCGCCAGGTGGGCAACGTCTCCGGCGGCCTGCCCGGCCGCCTCGACGGTTCCCTTGCCTGCCCCTTGAGGAAAGGTGTTGGCCCCTCTGGGTTGGCCCTTGCCCTGTCCCCGAGCCGCGCCAGCAGCAGAATCGGCCTTGCAGTCCATCCTCTCACCCCCTCGCGGCCTGGTGTTCCCTGCCCTGCGTCTTGCGCCTCGGTCTCGTCGGTCCTCCAGAGCGCCGGACCGGCCTGGAGAAGGACTCCTGCCTGGGTCCTTCGAACCCCAGGATCGACAGCCATCCCAACCGGCAGGCCTCTTCGAAGGTGCGAATGTCCCCGCTGCCCGGCCCCACATCGTTGATCTCGAGGATGCCCACGCGGCACGAGAGCACCGTCCCGCGTCCACCCTGGGCCCTGGATGGTCGTCCCCGTCTCAACCTTGCAGGCATTCCCTTCGCGGCTTTCATTCGTCTGGCTGGTGCCGGTCTCTTCCTGTTCGAAGGTGTCATGCTGGCTTCCTCTGGAGTGCGAACGCCTCGAGGTCCTGCTGGCTGTCGAAGAACCGTGTGTGGCAGAAGTCCACGAGGAGCCCGTGGATGGAGATCTTGGTCACGGGGACTCGCTGGATGACGATCTGGGACATGAAGAACCGGGATACCTCTCCGTTCCCCTCGAGCTCCCCGAATCTCGGCGCGAAGAGCATCTTTCCGGTCACGAGGACGTGGACCTTCCCGGTTGTTTCCTCCGGCCTGTAGGCCCCGATCCTGACCTTCCAGTCCGTGATCAAAGAGCGGATGTTCTGCCCCTCGTACTGCTTCCGTCGGGCGAGCTCCGCTTCGTCCGCCGCGACCACCTGGCGGAAGGTAGGGGTCATCATGGCGAGGGAGGCGTTGAGGTCGTCCGTGACCGCCGCGGAATCGACGCCGACGTAATGGCGAACGAACTCCTCGACGAAGAACTCGACCCGCACATCCTCGAGCTTCTGGCGGGGGGTGACGGTGTCCTCGAAGAGGACCGGCCGCCCCTGGGAGTCGAACACGACGACGGGGATCGGCTTCGCGATCGCCGCGAGGGCCAGGAAGAGGGAGCAGATGCTCACCAGGCCCAGGATGCCCATCCCGAACCAGAGCCTTCGGCCCATGGAGCGGCGGAAGGACTCCAGCTCGTAGAACCGAGGAACCACGGCTTCATGCTTGGCCATGAGCACACCCCACGAAGAAGGAGTAGTTGGCCAGAACCAGGAACCCCAGGAACAGGAAGAGCTGCAGGGAAAGGCTTCCCTTCAAGGGTAAAGCAAGACCCAACCCCGACCGGGAGCACCTTCCTTCGAGGTGAACCCCACCGGCCCGGCAAGCAGAGCCGGAACCATGCGTCCCGCCTTCAGCGCCGCCCTGCTCTGCCTCCCCTTCGAGGAGAAGGCTCTCTTCCTGGCCGGTTGCCCCTCGGGCAGCAGCGCCCAGCCCCCAGGCCCGACCCTCGAGGAAGAAGGACCTGTCCCTCTCCTGACCTTCCTGTTGCGCTCCACCCTTGAGGAAAGGTGTTGGCCTTTCAGGATTGGTTCCTGTCCTGCAGCCAGTCTCACCCCCACCGCGGCACCGATCCGAAGAAAGCATGGAGTCCGCGTGGTCCCTTGAAGGGCCTTTCCCTGGTGGGAAGGCCCTTCTGTCGAAGGGATCGAGGAATCCCTTCCCCTCCCTTCCCCCGAAGTGTTCCCCTCGGCCCTGGGGCCGCAGGCCCCAGCTAGACCCTCTAAAGCGGCAACTCCCCAATACCTGCATCACTCTCACAGAAAGGCTCTCACCAATGCAGATCGGGTCTTGTGCCGCGACGTGTGCGGCGCCATCCTGCTTTGCGGTTCCTGGCTTCATCGTTCGTCCAGCTTCTGTTCCCTCGGCTTCTCCGAAGCCGAAGGCGATGTTGTTCCAGCCCCTCCGAGCCTTCCCCGGAGCCCGCCCGCAAGGCGGCCGACTGCGCCGCCGGCGGTCTTCGCCATCCCGTACCCGACCCTCATGGCCACGGCGGATAGAATTCCCCCCAGGAACCCTGCCGACTCTCCTCGGACGATCTTCCTGCTGATGAACGGCGTGAAGATGCAGAGGAACGCGAAGGCCGTGTTGATCGCCCAGAACTTGAAGAGGGTGAAGAGGACTCCGTCCACCTCGATCTTGTCGATCTCCTGCCTCACCTCAGCGGCTGCGTCGTCGTTCCCGATGACCTCGTGGACCTCCGCGACGTTCTCCATCCGATCGACCTTGTCCCAGATGGTTTCCAGCTCCGCCATGCGGGCGAGCTGGCCCTGGAAGCAGGCGAAGAGGAGGGTCGTCACGATCTGGAAGGTGAGCGGCCAGATCCCGACCTCGATGACGTTCGTGATCCACCCCTTGAAGGTCCCCATGCCCGGGAAGACGCCGATGGGCACGGCCACCGTGCCGGAGAAAAGGACCAGGGCGAACATGACCGGCCAGAGGATGTCGATCACCACGAGCTTGATGACCATCATCCCCATGAGCTGCAGGTAGGTCACGAGGCAGATCCAGAAGACCGGGGAGAAGAGGGCCGCCACGTAGTCGACGAGGTCCGGGTCCTGAACGCCCTTGAAGGCCGCGGTCCAGGCCGATGCCGCGAGCTGGTTCACGTTCTGCTCGAACATCTGTTCGGACAGGTAGTGCATGGACGAGGCGAAGAAGTCGCCGATGGGCTGGATCGTGTTGAGCACGATCATGGCCGCGCCGATCTTCAAGATCGGGGTCACGAAGTCCGCCTGGCCGTGGTTCAGGAAGCGGTAGAGCGCAACGAGCATCCAGGTGGCAAGCGCGGTCCCGAGGAGGGCAGAGCCCAGGCCCTGGAGGGTCGCGAACCCCTCGATCTGGGAGTAGGACGAGGTGATGAGCTGGAAGGTATCCATGGGTGGGGCCTACTCCTCGAGCATCCCGCCGCCCGGCCGGAGGATCCGTTCCATGTTCGTCTGCATCCCCTCGGCCAGCGCCCTGCTTCGCCTGCCCGAGGTGTCCCGGGCCTGCTCCCGAGCGGCCAGCTCGGCCTTGTAGAGGTTCAGGAACTCGGTCGAGTTCACGAGTTGCTGATGAGCCGATTGCGCGGTCGTGGCCTGGGCCATGAGCTCCAGGTTTCCGCTCTCTTCCGCGTCCGCGACGAGGTTTGCGACCTTCTGGGCGAGGGTCGCGAGGGCGGTGTTCTGGACCGCGACCTCCATCTGCATTCCGCTCTTCCGGTAGAGGCCCCAGATCTTGATGTCCACCGGGCTCGGGTTCTGGCGGTAGGTCATGGCTTCCGGGAAGACCATGGGCCAGATGGTTGCTTTGTAGGTGTGGGTCAGGACCCGTTCGACGACCTTGGCCATCTTGTGGTCGTAGCTGTTCCAGTAGGAGAAGAAGTGCCCTCCGTCGATCTCCTTCCCCTGCTCTGCCATGAGGTAGATGTCGTGCTCCATCTTGGCCAGGTCCGGAAAGGCCTGGTAGAGGCCGGCTTTCGCGTCCCGGGACAGGTCCTCCAGGGAGTAGTTCCGGACCGCCTGGTAGGCGCGGTAGGACTGGCGGGCGACGGCCAGGGCCTCGTTCCCCGCCTGCACGACCGACCTCATGTTGGAGAGGATGGAGGTCACGTTCGTGAGCTCGTCGAGCTCCGTGGCCAGGAGCTGCGCCATGAGTTCGTTCTGACCTGAGAGCCAATCCCCCTGGCCCAGGTCTATGAAGGCCCAGCTCCGCTGGGGGATGAGAACCAAAGCCAGGACCAGACCCAGACAAGTTAGGAACGCGGACGAACCAGAACCTTTCCTCAAGGGTGAACCAGCACCAGGGCCAAGATGGGCAGCCCCGCGAGGCGCGGGGGCGGCAGCCGCTGACGGCAGCGAAGAATAGGAGAAGACCTCTCTCTTAGGGTGAACGCCAAGCCGCACAGCGGCCAGGCGACACCGTCCCGACCTGCCCCGAGTTCGCCCCTGGCCCCACCCCTGAGGAGGAAGGTCTGCCTTACGGCCCCGGCCCTCGCCCTTTCTTTCCTTCGTTCCCTGATGCTCACCTTGAGGAAAGGTGTTGGCCTTGTTGTCCTGCCCCTGGTCCCCAGCGGCCGAAGGCCGCCCAACGGCCCTGTCCCGGCGCTGGCCCTGGCCCCCGCCCGCCCGCGCTGCCCCGCGCGGGGCCGCCCCGGCCGGCGCGGCCGACTGCAGAGAGCAGGAGAAGGAATCTCCTCGAGGGTGACCCCCAGCCAGCATCGCAACCCCGTCGAAGTCGTCCCGCAGCTGCCCCGCGATGCTTCGGGCCTTCCATCCCGACCCTCGAAGAAGGGCCCCCTGGCCAAAGAGCCCTTGGCTCTCGACCGCACGGGCTGCCGAGTGTTCGCCGCTTCCTGCCCCTGTTTTCTGCTCCCCACCTTGAGGAAAGGTGTTTACCTTGTTGCCCTGGCTCTGTTCCCCAGCGGCCGAAGGCCGCCCAACGGCCCTGCCCTGGCCCTGCCTCCACCCTTGAGGAGAGGTGTTCGCCCTGTTCTGGTTCATCTTCCTTCCCTCCCCTGTTCCGCCTTCACTCGGTAGGCAATGTGCTCCAGGACCTCGTGCTCCGGCCTTCCTGGATTGGCCAGGAAGTACCGGCGCTGCAGCTCCCGGTCCTCGGCGTCCGAAGTGCAGATCTCGTAGTCCAGCGGCGACAGGTCGATGTGCAGGACCGAGGTGATGTAGCTCTTCTCCCGAGTTCGCTGGTCCGCGACCTCGGTCCTGATGAGCGCGCTCGAGTACTTCCCCTTGATCGTCCGAAGGCCGTCGAAGAGGTGCTTTTCCCTGCGCTGGAACTGGTAGTCCGCGGCGATGAGCTTCCGGCCTGCCTCGTCGGAGGCGTGAGAGAGGAAGATCTGGGTTGTCGAGTTGAGCTTCACCGTGCTCGCGAGGGCGCTCTGCCGGTAGGTGTGGTAGCTCTGGGTGACCGTCCAGACGGATGTCCGATGCTTCCGGGCCGTGGAGTAGAGCTCGTCCAGGAGTCCGACCATCTCCGGCCGCTTGATGAGCTGAGCTACCTCATCGAGGAGGACGTACTTGTAGCCCGGGTCGCCGGCGTCGAAGGCCAGGGACTTCACCCACTGGGTCGTGAGGAACACGACCGCCTGAGCGATCCGAGCATCCAGGGAGTCGATCCCGTAGAGGTCGAGAATCAGGAACGGGGAGTCCGGCGTGGCCGTGCTCTGGCGGTTGAAGAGCCGAGCGGAGCCGCTGCTCAGGAAGCCCCCGAGGAGCCGGAGGACCACGCTGAGCTTCTCCCGATCGATGTCCCCAGCTCGCACGGAGTAGTCCTTCAGGGTATCGAAGAGATCGGTGTAGATGGGCGCCCGGTCCTGGATCCTTCGGTAGGTGTCCCGGATTCCCCGCTGAATGATGTGCCGGTAGAGCTGCTCCTCCTTCGTCTGGCCGGTGTTGGAGAGGAGGATGTCGGTCAGGACGGTCAGGAAGGTCTCGACCTCGCCGAGGACCTCCCCGCGGTCGTCGAGGGCCTTCTCCGGAGGCGGGAACGGGTTCAGGGCGTAGTCGGAGGCCAGGACCGGAATGAACTTCCCGCCGAACATCTTGGCCAGCATGAGGTAGGACGACTTCGTGGCTCCGGCGAAGTCCACGACGATGAGCCGGCCCTTCGTGCTGTTCGAGAGGATCGAGGTCGCGATGAGGAGGTTGCAGAAGACGCTCTTTCCAGAGCCCGAGGCCCCGAAGATCGTGGCGTTCCAGTTGTCCCGGGAGCGTTCGAACGGGTTGAAGGAGTAGAGCTCCCCGCGGTCGGTCCGGACGAGCATGACCGGGTCCCTGTCCCCGTGCCGTTCCTGGAAGAGGGGCAGGCAATCGACCGCGTTGTTCGAAGTCACCAGGAGGAGCCGTTCACTCGTGGCGGCCATTCCCGGGAGGGTCTTGAAGAACTCCCGGTCGTGCGCGTACCGCTCGGAGAAGAAAGCGTACTGCTTGGTTCGGGCCTTGTCCTGGAAGGCCCGGACCCGGCGCGTAAGCTCGGCGACCGAGGGAGCCGAGAGCGCAGCCTGGGCCGAGAGGAGCACCAGCCGCTGACCTGATTCCGCGAGGAGCTCCGCCAGCTCCTCGCCTTCCCGAACGCGTTCCGTCCGCTTGAAGTCCTCGATGTTCCCGCCCCGACCCGCGTCCGCCTTGGCGAACCGCCGCTGCTGGTTGAGGGAAGCGTGGAACCGGCGCTGGTCGGGGATCCGGACGGAGATCGAGAGGCGGAAGTCGAAGTCCAGGTGGTAGAAGAGCTCGGGGTCCGCGAACTGCGTTTCCTGCGGGAGCGACTGGAGGGAGAGCGTCTGGACGAACTGGTCTCCGACCCGGAGCCAGTCCGGGCTCCACTCCAGGTCCGACTGCATGAGGTGTTCCCGGAGAGTTCGGACCCGAAGCCGGGAGTCGCGTCTGAGGGCTTCCTCGGAGGCCAGCTCAGGTCCCGGCCGGAAGGCCGGCTGGACCGGCTGGCCCGGGTTCAGGGCCTTGAAGTAGAGCCCCTGGAGGGCCTCCTGGTCCATAGTCCGAGACTTGATCCCAGTGGCTTCCAGCATCGAGTGGACCTTGGCGGACAGCTCCTCGAGCTCCCGGAGGCGCGCAAGGTGGGCTGCTTCGCTGAGGGAGCGGAACTCCTGGGCTCCGAAGCCCCGGAGGAGGCCGGTGAACAGATAGACCGAGTGCCTCCTGAGGTTCGACCGTTCCAGGTGCTCGATCCTCCGCTGCCGCTGGAGGGCCAGAACCGGGTGATCCGGCTGTGGAGCAGCCTCGAAGGCCTTGAACAGGTCGAAGTAGTCCCCGTGGGAGTCGAGAACCACCTGTAGGAAGGTCTGCTCTGGCAGCAGCTCGACGAGGTCCTGGTACAGGGCGTTGGCCGAGGAGACGAGGGTTGCTCCGGGCATGTGCTCCGAGTCGAGCCCCTGAAGCTCGAGGCCCTGGAGGTAGACCCCCTGGGTCGTGACGATGGTCGAATCGACCACGTCCCAGAGGCCCAGGAGGGCCGCCGGATGCGCCAGACGAGCCTGCTTCCGGGCTACCGCCACGGGAACCTCCGGTAGGTCGCGTCGCGTTCGCAGAGGTTCCAGCGGGGCGGGGAGAGCCGAGCCCGAGCCAGGATCTCAAGGTGGTCGATCCGGTCGTGGTCGAGCTTCCGGTGGGCCACGAGGGCCAAGGCGGAGGCGACGAAGAGGCCGATCCCAACGCTCCAGTGGACCGTGACCGTGAGCCAGATCCCGAGGGCAGCCGCGGCACCGAGTACCCATTTGTCCCAGATCGAGAAGTGGAGCACTCCCCTCGCCTTCTTGGCCTGGTGGGCGAACACCTTGTTGCCGCCATCACTCACAGGCCACCCCACACTCCCCAGGCCTCGCCTTCCGGCGAGGGAGAGCAGCCCGATCAAGCCCGAGCCCGAAGCCCGGGAGCAGGGCGAAGGCCCTGGCCCGAGTCCGGGCCTGGGAAAGCAGGCCAGCGCCTCGGGAGACGAAGGTCCCCGAGGGCTGGAGGCCAGCAGCCAGGAACCCACGCGGGGAGGCCCCCGAGGGGCAGAGAACCCCGGAGCCAGGGCCTCCATTGAGGTTGAAGCAGAAGGCACCGGAGGCCTCACGGGCATCCAACTCCATCCCATCCCGAGGGACCACCTCCAGGCCGCCAGCGACCCCGGCCGCCCCCTCGGGGAGGCCTGTCCCAACCCCTGAGGAAAGCCCTTCATCGAGGTCCAGGCAGGAGGAGGCGGGGACCGCCTGGTCAGCCCGCCGCCCTGCCCCGAGGCCCAGCGAGGGGCCTTCCTGGCCCTCAGCGGCCTCCTGGGCCGCCCTCTCGGGGAGGTCAGCCCCAACCCTTGAGGAGGGCCCTTCTTGGAGGTTCTGGAAGGTGTGCCCTGCGAGGTTGCCGGTCCCAGGACCGGCAGCCTCAACGAGGTCGGTCTCGGCGGGCCCACCTTCGAGCCAGTCCCAGCCGTCCAAGATGGCATTCGAGGCATCCAGCCACCCGGCCGCCCGGTCCAGCCCCTTCTCGCCCTCCCGGCCTTCACCTTGAAGAGAAATGCCCTCGCCCTGATGTTGGTCCCTGCCCTGTTCCTGCCCGTCCTGGTCGGCAGGACCCGTGAGGCCCCATCCCTCGAAGCCCTTTCCGTGAGGGAAGCTGGCCAGGTCCACCCCCAGCGCGGCACCGGAGTGACTCCCGAAGCACCGCGCAGTCCCTTGGCAGGTCCCCGAATCCGACAGAAGGACCGGCCGGCCAAGGGGTCGAGGAAAGGTGTTGGCCCGATTGCCCTGGTGCCCAGCGGTCGAGGGCAGCCTCGAGACCCTTCTCTGGTCTTCACCTTGAGGAAGCCCTTCCTGGCCCTTTTCCTCACCCGCGCCAGCGGCCCCTTGCTGATGCTCCGCTGCCTCTCGCCGAGGCCTCGCTCTGCGATGTCCAGCGGCCCCATGATTCTTGGGGCGGGACGACCCCGCCGCCCCACATCGGGACTGCCCCCGGGCCGATGCCGCTGCCCAATCCTCGTGGTCTTGGCCTTCCACTTGAGGAAGCCCTTCCTGGCCCTGTTCCCCAGCGGCCGAAGGCCGCCCAGCTTCCTCGTCCTGTCCCTGGGCCCACCCTCGATGAAAGGTTCGGGCCCGGTCGTCCTGGCCCTGGCCCCCAGCGGCCGCAGGCCGCCCAACTTCCCTGCCCTGGCCCTGGGTCCACCCTTGAGGAAAGGTTCGGGCCCGGTTGTCCTGTCCCTGGTCCCCGTCCCCCGCGGCCGAAGGCCGCCCAAGGACCAGGTCCAGCTCCTCCTCGGGCCTTCTTGTGGCCGCCCAGCTCATGCCCCCCCCGAGAGCCAGGCGACGACCTGCGGGGCGGAGAAGATCAGAATGGCGCCCAGCCCGAACTTCCAGACGTACCCCCAGGAGTCCGGGTCCCCCTTCACGAACTTCACGCCGCACCAGACCGCCCCGATCCCCACGATGATCCCGGCGACCACCGTGCAGAGCGTCTCGATCTCCCGGGCCTTCTCCGCGATGGAGCTGAGGCCCCCGGGGACGGCCAGCGCGTACGGAGCCCAGAGAATCAGGCCAACCATGGTCAGGAATCCTGCCTTCATCATCCCTTCACCTCCTCCTTGATTGGGGTTTGCCGAGAATCGATCTTGGTTGCGAGGTACTCGACCAGGGTGGCGATGCACTTCGCTGCGCTGACGACGTCCCGGAGGTGCCCAGCGAGCTCCTCTTTGGGAATCCGGCTGTCCTGGTCCAGCTTCTGAGCGTCCTCGTCAGGCCGGTCCACCTTCGAGTTCTTCCGGTTCATGGCATCACCTCCAGGTCGTTGCCGGGTGCCTATGGCAAGGCCCGTGCCAGGATCCTGTTTCATTGCAAATCGGTGAGTTACGCTGGCGGCGGCTGGGTCGTCTGGCCAGGATTCGGGACACCTGTCCAGGATCCTGGCCACCTTCGATAGCCGCCAGGGCCCGTTCACGAAGCCATTCCCGGCCGGCAGGTGCCCTCCCGGCCGCGGCGCAGGCCCCCTTCCCGCTCTTCCTGAACTCCGCGGTGCCACCCTCGATGAGCGCCCCTTCGGTCCAGTTCCTACCCTTGAGGAGAGTCCTGGTCCCCGCCCCGTCCCAATTCGGGACCTCGTTCGTCCAGTGCTCGAATGCCATCGTTCACCTCCAGGTCGTTGCCCGGGGGCAATGGCAAGGCCCATGCCAGAAGATGCTTCGTTGTTTTTCGGCTAGTTACGGGAGGCGATGAGCCTCAAGTGGTCGAGATTTCGACCACCGTGGTCGAGATCCTGCTCATGCGTAAGGGGTCAACCAGAGGCAGGATCAAGGTCGTGCCTCCGGTGGCAGCGTTCCCTCTAGATCAGGGACGGCTGAGAACCGCCGAGCGTTCTCACTGGAGGGCGGGATTCGGCTGAATACGAGACTTGTACAATAATTTCTTGCTTAGTAATTGCCACAAGCGTCTTGGATACCTTCAGATTCTATCTGAGAGCAAACCGTATGTAATTGTACTACGGTTCCTCCACAGCTTCTTACCTCAAAACAGACCGGGAAACAAGCAGGTTGTACTTCCCCGACAGAGCATTGCCCAGTTTCTACGCATTCCTCGCCAGTCCAACCTCGGATAAACACTATCCCATACCAATCTATTCTAGAAGTAAGAATATACCGTCCAGGAGGTATACTACCTATTTCCATCCCCTGTCCGTCACAAACAATTGACCCCCCCCAGACCAACTCTCTGTTTTCCTCATCCATAATTCTTAGTACACCAGTAAATCCGCCAGGGTCACTAATACATGGGTACTCATATCTATCATTTGGAGAACGCAGAATAAAATCCGCAATAATTGGCTCAATCCTTAAAGACACTTCTCCACAACTGTCTCCAGCCTGACCATCTTCAGCGCCGCTTTTGTCGGCATCCCCGAAATCTTCTCCGTCGTAGCTTTCTACTCCTTCACTATTCTCATCACTCTCTTCTCCATCGTATCCATCATTTTCTGTGACATCTTCTCTACAACTTGTAACAGCCAGCAATACACCCAATGCAATTCTCACAATCATTGCTCCGCCCCATCTCCGCTTCTTCACCGCCTACACCCGCTCATCACTATTTCCCATCACATGACTATTTACTTACTTTGTAGCGATAGCTAAGCGGCATTCCACTAGTCGGCCCTCTCCATAAGTACAGTCTAGAATCCCCAGCGGCGTAGGAATCTAGAGTAATATCTTCATATGCTGTTCCCTCATACTCCACATCCCTTGTCCAGTCAGTTGCAGAACTACATGGCATAGCGCAACTCAAATAGTGCATCCTTAGATAGTTGTCCCTATAGGCCACATGCAGCCTCCCCCTGAACATTGATGCAGCTGGCCCCCCGTTTCCAATGATTGCCTGATCGGCCTGACCAACCATCACCTCAGAACCCCACACATTGCTATTTTTATCAAACCTCCTAACTGCCACCCTACTGTCAGAAGCGCGTTGATATACCACAAATAGATAATCATTATTCGGACTAATAGGATCCTCACTTCCACTTGCTAGAATCGGTTCTCCGTTTGTTAGTGTCAAACCTGGAACCGTCTGCTCAGAGCTCCATGCTGTGCCATACTTCTTCCAAGCAAGAGCGTTTCCCACAGTCCTTCTGTAAGACAGGTATAAGCTTCCATCGAATGATGCAATCGAAGGCTCCATAACGGGAGTTCCTGTTGGGTTTGGACCATACAAGATACTTCCGCTTGCGCTAATTCGGTCGCAGTATACTTGATGCATGGTTTCATGCTTGAAGCAAACCCAAAGATAGCCATTATGGCTAGTTGCAGCTGGAGAACTATCCACATGACTCTCCAATACAGTAGGAGCACTCCAACTACACACTCCGTACATCACACAACTTCGACTTCGATACAATAGGCTATCTGTAGCTTGATCCCAATAGAATACCCACCTTTTTTCCACCCCTGACACGGTGAACCTTGCTAGATCAACAGATCCCTCGACTGTCCATCCAGATGGACTATTTGCCTCAACATCTGAGGTCCAGAATCCCATGGCATGTATGGAATTCACACAATTTGCGAAGTTACTTCCAGTAAACCTTGCCGCGCATTCTGTGTACATTGCATTTCTGAATTGCGTAAATGTTGTTTGGCCAGACAAGTAGGCATCTGAAAGAGCAACAGCGTACCATGGCCCGCCTGCAAGGATTTCACCTATTCCTGTTACATATATTCCCCAATTTGCTCCACTGCCTTCGGAAGGCTCTCTTCCCATCAGAAAGCCTGCTTTACTAACAATTGTCGAATTCCAATGAGGGCCGCACTCCGGTCTATAGTTCGAGTAGTTGTCAGGCTGTGGCTGATAAGACAAAGGTCCTGCGCACAGTCTAGAAATTGACGGAGGATCTCTAAGGCTTCTGAGAGGCAGCTCACAGCTCTCATCGCAGCCAGTCCCTATTTCCCAGTCGGCTGAAGCACCCGTGCTATAGTGCTCAACTAGCTCAGAAAACACATCCGAGAATCCTTCGGCCATTGTATTCGGTTCATCGTAATCACTATCCAATATTGTACCAGCGTTTTGAATGCCATGGGCCGTCTCGTGTGCAATTACATTTTCACATGTAAAACCGGACCCGAAAATCCCCTGTGCTCTTGCGGTTGGAATGTCGATTTCTTTGTCAATCCACATGGCCTGACAGCTGGACATATATGGGAACATCATTTCATCTGCATCTGAACCTAATCTCAAAGAGTGCCGTTCACAATTAAGAAACAATTGGCACCATGGAGCGCCTTCACAGCACTCATTGTTGTCCCAACTGTCTCGCTGATGCCTTTCAAGGAAATAGTCATATACCACCTGTTGACCGTCCATTATGGTTTCGACAGTTCCGTAGTATGGTGTATTAATGCAATGGCCAGCGACACATTTTCCGGAAGGACATTCCGCACTTCCTGATACATGGCAAATATCATCGTACTGTATCAGCCCTGGAAGCTCTTCATAAACATTCAGACCCTCTGCATAGAAGACTTCTTTGTGCTCCGCGCTATTGATTCGAGACACCCGCGATTCCTCATTGCCCGTATTTGCATTGACATAGATTTCATATCCATCATTATCCATCGTTGCTGGCACTTTATACACCAAAGATGCTTTGCAACTTCTATGATTCTGGATTAGCATCCAACCAAGACTAATACTATTTGCATTGCCATTCCATGTTGAGGCAACAGCACCCACTGCGATTTCCGGCTCAGCAGATGACGCAAGATCATCCGGTAGCACACTTCCACTTAACCAGACAATGTCTCCAAGGGCATCCACGATAATGACCAGAGAAGATCCAAAAACAGGAAGCCCGTCAACTTGTTGAAAGTAGTTATATGAGACAGACCCCACCGGCATAACAACGGTATTCGCAAGAACGAACTCGGTTTTCTCCGAAGTACCGAAGATATTACGTTGCTCAGAAAAGAACTGCTGTAATCGATCTGGCGTCTCTAAGGAAAGCGACTTGGGAAGAGGAATTCTGAGGTGGTAGTTCCATAAAGACCGAACAGTTCCAAAACACGACCATTCTACAAAGTATTCAAATGGACCTATCCCCATGATCTCCGCGAGTTCTTCCTCGCGATCACTATCAATAGGGCCAATACTACCAGAATTCTCAGTGATGCGTTCTGTTGCACGTTGCTTTAGAATACTCAAACTTGATTGAGCCAGATTCATACGGTTAGAAACATATTCAGTGGAAACAGATAATCTGTCTTGATTGCTTTCTAAATTCGGCCCTGAATAGCATCCGAGAGACAACATAGAAGAAAGAACAACCATGCAATGTAACCAAAACAAATCAGCAAGCGCGCGTCTCATGGCGACATTCTCCTTAGCAATGTTACCATAAACTTACTGACCCGTCCGGGAACTTGCCTGAATACAGCATGTTCTTGAACCCGATCAACGAACCTCGTAATCATGGGCAGGTAGTGCTCCTCTTTCATACTGCCGATGCGCTCATTCCAGTAGAAACCCTGCCGCAGCACCGACAGCGTCCGCTTCTTCATCGTGTTCGCCTTCAGTATCATATCCAGTTCGAGCAGCTCGACCGCTGCGCCGACCAGCGCCATCAGCAAAAAGGCGAACGCCGCGATGAGCACCATACTGTTTCACTGTTCGCGGCGTTACATACTAACATCCTCATCACGAACGGTCAAAGCATGTCAATATGCACTTTCTATACATTTTTGTAACTAAATGTAACTAAACTCAAGACCAAAAGACTCCGATAGCTACTTGTTCGCAACCCTCACCACCACAAGCGGAGACAGGCGGTAGCCTCCGTTTCGGACCGTCTGCAGGAGGTCCTTTCCCGCCTCTCCGAGCTTCCCTCTCAGCCTGTGGATCGCCATCTCGACCACCCTGCTTTCGTCTGCGGGTCCAGCCCCCTTCAGGTGCTCCGACAGCTCCTTCTTGGAGACGGTTTCGCCCGGCTTGCTTGCCAGGAGTTCGAGGAGCCCGAGTTCCGACTCCCACAGTTCGAGGTCCTTGCCGTCCAGGAAGGCCTTCCGCTGCGCGAGATCGATTTCAAGGACCGGCCCGGGCAGTCGAGCCGCCTCGGCAGACGCTAGCCTCACAGGGGCAACCTGGGCTCCCTGGCCCTTGGTTTGACCTCTCTCCCGGAGCCGGCATTCCACGTGAGCAAGGAGAATATCATCTCTGACCGGCTTCTTCAGGAAGTCGCTCGCCCCGAGGTTCAGTCCGAGCGCATGGACTTCCAGCTCGCTTTTTGCGGTCACAATGACGATCGGGTTGAAGTACTTCTCCCTGACCTCGCGAATGATGTCGATGCCGTCTTTTCCAGGGAGTCCAAGGTCCAGGAGCACCAGATCGGGGTTCTCGGCAGGGATCCGCTCAGTTGCTCGGTCCCCGTCCATCTCGAAGTCCACCTCGTAGCGTCCCGTTCTCTTGAGGATATTCACGAAGTGATGCGCGATGATTGGCTCATCCTCGACAACCAGGATCCGGAAAGTCCCCTCACCTTCCATGGTGCATCCCCGCCTTTCCAGTCACGATCAGGCCGCCCCATGAATCACGATTCGATGCCGGCTACCCACCCGCTCCACTTCTCCGTTGTTCGCCTAGAATCGCACTTTCTGGGCAGAATTTCAACCTGGCAGGATGGGTAAACTTCCTATTTCTTCCCCTCCCCCGCCAGCCGCTCGAGCTCCGGAAGCAAGATCCGCTTGATGATCTTCTGCATCGAAGCTTCCCGGTCCTGGGCGGCCAGGTGCTTCACGATCTCGTAGTAGTAGTCGTTGAGCCGCAGGTTGAAGAAGTGCTTCGCCGTGGCCCTCCGATCGAACCGATCCCAGGGCTTCTCGCCTGGATTTCCCGTGCTTTTCTGAGGGTCACCATGGAATGATTCCGGTATCATACCGGTATCATTCCTCCCCTCCCCTCCCCTGCCCTCCTCGACAGCCGTCAAAGCTCCCGGCTTGGAGGTGATGGCCGCCCCGCTGATGAACTCCTCGGGGCTCTTCGGCTCCGGAGGCTCCACGCTGAACTTAGATTTTCCCATCGCAGATCTCCTTTGCCATGGCCTCGATCTCGTCCGTGGCCTTGTCGTTATCGAGCTCCAGGACGCCCTTCCCTGCGATCACGGCGTCCCGGTAGACCTTCCGCTCCCGGACGATGGCCTCTGAGAGCTTGATGCGCTCGAAGTCCTTGAGCATCTCCTGGGCCTCTTCGGCCTCATGGATGGCCGGGTTCGTAGGCGCCATCGAGAGGATGGCCCAGACCTTGAGCTCCCGGTTGAAGGCCTGCGACTGCTCCACGAGCTTGTGCATCCGGGACATGGTCCAGAGATCGAACTGGGAGGCCCGGACCGGGATGTAGAGCTTGTGGGCCGCGAGCATCGCCGAGCGAAGCTCCGGGCTGTCCCGGCCGCCTGCGTCGATGACGATGTGCTCGTACCTCTTGGCGAGGTCTTTGGCCGAGGTCAGCACGTCGCCGAGCTTCTCCACGCACTGGACCGGCGGCAGGTCCTTTTCCTGGGACCGGATCGCCACCCAGCCCGACGCGGAGCGCTGCACGTCGGTATCGAGGAGCAGGACGTCCTTCCCTGCCCTCACCAGGTAGACCGCGAGGTTGGTCGCCAGGGTGCTCTTCCCAGTCCCGCCCTTCTCTCCTCCGAACAAGACGATCATGCGCCCCTCTCTTTCCCAGAAGGCCCAGCTGGAATCATTCCAGTATCACTCCAGAGCCATACCAGCACCGGTATCATACCGGAGCCACTCCGGCATCAGTATTACTCCAGAGCCACTCCGATGTCAATATCATATCGATGCCAGTATCATTCCGGAGTCACTCCGGCACCGGTATCATTCCGGCACCAACATCATACCGGAGCCGCTCCAGAATGATTCCGGAATGGCTCCAGAGCCATACCGGTATCATACCGGTATCATGTAAACGTTCGTTGTCACCAACCCAGGAGGCTCAGATTTTGCCCTCAGCAACGCCTGATTTCGCCTCGTTTCCAGCCAGCCAGACCGCCCCAGCACTTGGCCACGCCCCATCAAATCCACCATGGTATGATACCAATACCTGCCCTGTTTTTCTTGCGCTAACTGCAATTCTTAGGGCATTATTAGGACGGACAAAGCCAACCGGACCCGATCGAGTGCGGACCCCAATCCGCCTGCCGGCAGGGTCGGGCGAAGCCGCGGAAGGGGAGGGGAGCGAGGGCGCGCTGGCACCCCGGCCTCTCCCAGCCGCGTCATCGCCCCGGCTCCTCCATCACCAGCGCGCGCGCCGATGCACGGCTACCGCCCGCCAGGATGGTGGAGCACCGGCAGGGTAGGGGACCCGCCGAGAGCTGCCTGGGCGGCCCATCACTTCCAAGTCGGCCGCGACCCTCGGCTCCAGACCTGTATTCCGCGCCGACCCTCGCAGAGAATTCCCTGCGGTGCCCAGCCGGGGGGGCCATACTTTCTCTTTCGAGTGGGACCACCCTCGAAGCGTTCCTTCTGCATTCGTTCTCCTCTTCCTCGTTCACCCGTTCTTCCCGTCGGGTTCAGCCTCTAAGAGGAGAGGTTCTTGGCTTCCTGTCCCCGTTCTACCCTCGAGGAAATCCTTCTTCGTCCTCCTTTCCGTCATGCTCGATTCCCGTTGACAGGAGCGGCTTTTCGTCATTACCATCCCTCCCGTTCCTCCGCTGTCACCATGAGCACTCGATCGTTCTGGGAGGAGCGGCAGGCACTCAAGGAAGGCAGGCGCCCCGTTCCATGACCGACGAAGAGAAGACCCCACTGACCTTCCTCGAGGTCGCCCGGAAGCACCAGAAGGGAACGGCTCCCTTCGGCAAGCTGGTGGCTCCGCCGCCTCGCAGCCTCGAAAGTTCCTTCCGGCTCGAGATGAACCTCGGCTGTGAGCTCCCCGTTTGCGTCGCCAACCGGTCCGAGGTCGACAACGAGGCGATCGAGATCGATTCCGACAACGGCTCCAAGTGGCGTCTGGTTCGCACCGCGGGCTCAAAGCTCCCGTCTCCCGAGCACTACCAGTACTGGCTCTGGGTTCTCGACCGCTGGCAGGCGGCGTTCGAGCAGGGCGAGTTGGATCCGCCTCGGATCGTGCTGAATCCCTCGGAGATCTTCGACCTGGTGGGCGCCCCGAAGGGCGGGAACCAGTACCGGTACCTGGACGAGGCTTTCACGCGCTTCAGCCGGCTCGTGATCACGGCCCATTCGCTTTTCTTCGACAAGGACGGCAAGACCAAGATCGTCGGGAACGGCAACTTCGGTACGCTCTGCCACTACGTGAGCTGGCGAGTGAAACCGGAGCCCGGGCAGCGGACCATGGAGTTCGCGAACGGCTGGATCGCCCCGGGCCCGCTCCTCTGGTCCAGCATTCAGGCCGGGTACACGAAGAGCATCCCGCTGAAGCCCTTGAAGGAGCTTTCGTACGTCGGGCAGCGGCTCTACACCTACTTGAGCAAGCACTGTCAGCCGGACGGGGAGTTCTCGATCTCGGTCAAGAAGCTCATGCCGAAGATCCCGATCCGTCTGGACCCGCGGAAGATCGTCTCCATGCTGGAGAAGCACCACGCGGACCTGGCCAAGGTCGGCTTCCTGAAGGACGTCGTGTTCGAGGGCCGCGGCAAGGACCGGATCATCCGCTACCACCGGAGCCCCGCGCTCCTGCGGGCGAGCAACGCCACGATCGACATGCCCGCGCTCAAGTCCGGCAAGTAGACCCGCGCCCAGCTCCAACCCCTTGTTTCAGGCCTCCAGCATGTCCGTTTCGCTTTCCGAGCGAGGCAGTGAAAGGCAGGGGAGGGGACCCGGCAAGGTCTCAGGAGCTCCTCATGGAAAACACCCGGCAGGGCCAAGAAGAAAGTGACAACTCTGAAGCCAGGCCATCGGCGACCAGGTGAGCTGCCTTGGCTGCAAGGCAGGTCTCCCGGCGGGCCTCTCCTGCTGGCGATCGCTGCTTTCCCCTGGGCTTACCTCGAGGAATGTTCGGCCTGTCCAAGGTGTCGGTCCCATGCCCGTCTCGGACCAGCCAAGAGAGAGAGTCGTCGCCGAGGCTGTGGGAAGTGTGGGCGGGCGCCGGGGGGTGCAGGGCGGCCGTCCAAGCGGATGTGGGCTGGCGAACGCGAGGCAGCTCTCCCAGCCGAGCGGGCGCAGTCCAAGGCGGAAGTGGGCAGCCGACCGCCCGGCCGCCCTACCAGCCGGGCGTCGCAGTCCACGTCCGCCGCCAGCCGACCGTCCGGCCGCCCTGGCGGCCGAGCGGTCGCAGCCCAGGCAGTTGTGGGCAGGCGCGTCACTTCCCACAGCCTTCTTTGTCGGTGGCCGCGAAAAGGGTAGGGGACACCCCGCCCCGCCCCCAGCTCGAAGGCCCTTCATCCTGGTCGCGTCCAGTGACCGGGAGCCTGCCGGCCCCCCCTCCTCAGGAGTTGAGGAGAGCCCGCCGACCGGTCCTCAATTTCTTCGGTCCCAGTGGTCTCGAGCCCAGGTTTCCGATCGGCTCTAGAAGGAGCATTTCCCCAGACCGAGAAACGGCCCAAGAAGGAGCATCTCGGATCTCGCAAGTCGTTTCATGGCATTAGAGAAACCCTCTGAAGGAATCTCTGAGGATTAATGGGACGGCCCAAGAAGGAGCGTTCAAGTAACACCTCAACGGCCCAAGACGGAGCATCGCTAACGGACCCCAGGACTCGGCTTTTTCCCGGTAACGGCTCAAGAGGGAGCATCGTGGGAGCTCGAGGGGCCTCCGACGGCCCAAGAAAGAGCGTCGCGGCGGCCCAAGACGGAGCATTTCACGGCCCAAGGAAGAGCATCGCACGGCCGAAGACGGAGCATTCACGGCCGAAGACGGAGCGAAACTCGGCCCAAGGAGGAGCGTGGTTTCCGGAGCTGGTGTGCGATTCCCGCGCCAATCCACATTGTTCCAACACCTTTTCCACAGCCTCAAGGCCCCTTAAACTCTCTAAACTAGTTAAGAAACAAGAAGAATTCACTGAGTAGTGGGGAAGGGCAGGGGCGAGGCAAGGAACACCAAGGCTGGCGGGCCGAGGTGGTAGCGACGGGAGGTAAGACGGAGCATCGGGAGGCGCCGAGAAAGCCGGATTCGACCCGACCTGGCCCACGACCTCCCGTTTGGACCCACGAGGGCCTGGCGGCGCCCAGGAGCGACTCGCTCCCACCCTGGCCCCTGAGCTGCTTCCTGACCCTACCATCGCCTCCAGCGCCCTCCTGTCCCTTCCTGGTGCCAGCGGATGAGCCGCTCCCAGATCAACCGGTCCACCGTACTCTGCGAAGACCCCACCAGTCCAGCTCCCAACCCCGAGACCGATGAACCAGGACCTCCTTCGAGTGAAGGGCCGGGGTTGGAATGGGGAACGCGCCGAGGGGCGTTCGATGCTCCCTCTTGCCTCGCTGGCCGGCCCGGCGAGAAGAACGCTGGGCTCTCCAGAGAATGCTCCCTCATGTCGGAGCAGGACCGGGACCGGCCACCGGAGGGTTGCCGTGCTCGCCCTCTTCTCGGTTGGCCCCTTCGCTCGCGGGGTCCCCTCGATGAGAGGGCCTCCCTCCAGCGAATGCTCCCTCATGCGAACTCGGCCGACGTCCTGGTTGCCGGTGAGCCTGGGCGCTCCGCGTCTACCCTCTCGAATGCTCCGTCTTGCCCTTCTGCAGCTTGCCCATCATGGCCTTCTCCCAGTTCAGGAAGTCCGCTCGAAGCCTTTCCGCAGCCTCCTTGGCGCGCTCCGGATGGCCCTTGAGATCGAGGTACGCCTGGACCGGGTGCACGCAGGTAAGGCCTTCCCGGTCTGCTGCGCCCTGGAACACCCCGAGGTCGTTCGGGACGACGAGCCAGAGGTTTGCGCCCTTCGGGTCGGCCCGGAAGCCGAGGCGCTCGAGCAGGCCATCTGTTGGCTCCTGGCCCAGGTAGAAGGAGGCGATCCGGAACTGGGCGAACTTCGTGTACGCCCAGGCGGCGGCCAGACCCGTGGCCGCGTGCTGCAGGCCTTCCTTCCGGAGGATCTTCGAGACCTGTTCGGCGAGATCCTCGCCCGAGCGGGCTGGGACGTGGCCTTCGATGATCCGGTGCTTGGAGAAGTCGTAGGTCTCCCACCAGGCATCGAGGAGGAGGGAAGGATCACGAGCGGTCAATGCCGGCCTGCCAGGTCTGCCCGAAGCAGGATCATCGAGGTGGGCTGCGCCGATGCTCCTGCCAAATCCTTCGCCCAGGGGATCTTTTTTGCCACTTTCACCGATACGTCCGACGTATCCTCCCGCCTCCAGGCGCTTGACGATCTTGCTGACGAAGCCATCGCTCTGCTCGGTCGCATGGGCGAGCGAACGCTGCGTGATGGGCTCGCCCGGGTGCATGAGGAACCAGCGGGCGACCCGGGAGCTCCGCGGCGCGAAAAGATTCAGGGGGCGACCAGCCTTCACGAACCGGTTCGGCCGTCCATCGACATGGATCCGGAGGCCACGAGCACCGATCCGGGCATTCCCGGAGAGATCGAACCAGCCGATCCCAGCTTCCTCACAGAGTCGCTTCCCGACCTCACCCATGAAGGGCACGACCAGGAGGGGGACCACCTTCCGCCGGAAGTGTGCGGCGTGCTTCTTGAGCTGTAGGAGTCCGGCTGCAATGGACGCGGCATCTGACGAGGCTCTCGCTCCGAAGAGAAAGATGTGGTCCGGGGTGTCGACCAGGAGGCCTTCTACGTTGTTCTCCAGGCGAACATCGAGGTCTGCAGGACCGATGGCCAGGAGGTCCATGAGGACCTCGATCGCAAGGTGTTCGAAGCGCACCTGCGCGGCGGTGTACTTCATACCCTCCAGAATATGCTAATTTTCAAGAATGTTCAACCAACTATATTTATGAAAGCTTTGGTCCTTGATCCCGCTTCCCGCTTCCAGTTCCGCCCATCCCTGCCGTGTCACCCCCTCCTGCTAGCCTGGTCCGTGAGCACAGGAGGTAGTCCCGATGCACGACACGGAGTTCAATTCCCATTCCCCCATTCCCCGGCGCGGCCTTTCGTCCATCGAGGCCGCCGAGTTCCTCCGCCGGGAATTCCCGGAATCCGAGTCCTGGACCTGCTGGAAGGTCGAAGGCATGCCCTACGCCCGCGCGCTCCAGCAGTTCGTGGGCGCAGGCAGCAGGCCGGAAGGGGAAGTGGCCGGCTACCGCTGGCGCCGGATGAAGGTCTCCTACCCCGCGCTGGTGTACTTCCGAGGGCGCACGAACCCGAGGGAGCTGGGGGACGCCTGGGTCGGGGTCCTCGAGGTCCAGGGACCGGAGGGCGAGCGTTTCCTCCTCTTCTCCTACCTCAACTCCTCGGGGGAGGTCGGTTCGAGCTACTTCTCCTCGACGGCGGATTTCGGCCTCCTGGAGCGCTTCGGCCTCCAGGTGGCCGCGGCGCTCGCCCAGCGGGGGGACCGGATTCCGTTCACGGTCCTCGGCGGTCGGGACTTCTCCTTGCCTGCCGTGGACGAGGGCCCTCTCTTCCTGGCGGACGAGATGATCGAGGACATCGAGACGCAGCTCCACTCGTTCTTCGAGGATCGGGGGCTCTTCGAGCGGCTCCACCTCCGCCGCCGGCGGGGCCTCTTGTTCGTGGGCGAGCCTGGGAACGGCAAGACCCTGATGGTCCGCCACCTCGTTCGCCTGGCGCACCGGGCCTACGGAGCGTCTCTGTTCAGCCTGGCCATCGGGAAGCACATCGACGAGGACGATCTGGACTCGCTCTTCACCTCGGCCGCCGACCAGGGTCCGAGCGTGGTGGTTCTGGAGGACCTGGACTCGCTCCTTCGGGAGTCGCAGGTCACCCGGGCCGGGCTGCTGTCGCTCCTGGACGGCGTCGATCCGCGGGAGGGCGTGATGATCCTCGCGACGACCAACAACCCGGAGGAGATCGACCCTGCGTTCTCCCAGCGGCCGAGCCGGTTCGACCGGGTCTGGCGCTTCGAGCCGCCCGCGCTCGAGCTGCGGAGGCGGTACCTGGACTGGGCCTTCGGAGAGCTCACGGAGGAGCTCCGAACCCGTTTGGCCGAGGCCTCCGGGGGCTTCAGCTTCGCCTTCCTGAACGAGCTGCGGGTTTCCGCGGCCATCCTGGCGCTCCGCGCGGGCCGGGAGGCGGTCTCGGAGGAGGACGCCCTGGCGGCGCTCGACCTGCTCGCAGTGCAGTTCAAGGCCGGGAAGAAGGGCCACCGGGCCGACTCGAAGGAGGGCAAGGCGGGCTTCCGGCATGTGGAGAGGGCCAAGGCCGTCTGAAGGCAACCCCAGGGACGCTCGAATGCTCCGTCTTCTGCACTTCCCGCCTTGTCCAGGAACTTCATCAGGCCCTTCTCCTGGTTCCTCTGTCCTGCAGCTCTGGGCCTTTCGCCTGCGGGAGCCTCCTTGGCAAGGACCCCGCCCGCCCGTGGAGGCAGGTCGGTCACGGTCCTTTGCCGTCGGCTCCTCGCGCGCAAGGCCCCGCGCTGCGTCTTTCCGTCTCGCCACGGGCCTCCGGCTTCGCCATCGAGGTTGAGAGGCCCGGTGGCAAGACGGAGGATTCGATGAGGAACCAAGGGAAGAGCTGGATCGTAGTTCACAAGCACAACGGGAGCCCGCTCCTGCTGATGGGCTTGCCGCTCAAGGCGGACACGGAGGAGAAGGCAGCGAAGCTCCTCGAGCTCTACGTCGCGCACAACCGCCAGGGCCTGTATTCGGTGAAGCCGGCCGACGAGGAGGCCTCCACTATCGCCCCGCTCGCACTCCTTGCCGGCTGACCTGGACGAACGGGGTCAGGGCAGCCTGAAGGCCACCCAGAGAAGGTGAACTGCCTTGCACCCTGGCCAACGCTTTTCCTCAACAGCCAAGGCGCTCCCGGAGGCGATGCGTCTTCCAGTCTCCTCCTTGATGCGCTTGAAGAATTCTTTAGGCTCGCGTACTCGTGCCTGCCAATCGTCGATATAGTCCTGCTTCCGGTGGGCCTGGAGTACGAACAGCCCGTAGCGGATCGATTTCTCCCAGAAATGAAGTTCCTTTCCCGTATCTTCATGCCCGACAAGCTCACTTGCTGCTGGCTCGTAGTTCCGGATCCGCCTGATGTCGCGCATGAGCCGACCAAGATGGTGCGGACCCATCGCTTTCGCCTCGATGGGAATGGCCACGGTCTTCCCTCGATGGCCGGGAATGGGTCCGTAGGCGAGCAGGTCGATGTGCGCCAGCCTGTCGTTCTTGGGTCGGCCCTTGATCTTCGCCTCGGCGTACACGTCCAGCCCATGCGACATGAAGGCGCTGGCGAGGTGAACGACCGTGTTCCGCTCTGCGATGGGGTAGTTGGAGCCTGCGTTGATCCTGCCGATGTTCATGAGCGAACTGCCGAGGGACTTCGCCGCCTCCTTGCAGGCCTTGTTGATGAGCCCTGCAACTGCCTTGTCGATTGTCGCCATCTTGCCTACCCTCCCAGGTTCGAGGTTTCCACGAGCCTACGCGGCCGGGCTATCTTCCGCCCGCCGCGAAGATCGCGGCGTCCAGGACGCAGGGCAGGATCCGCGCCTGCTTGCAGACCGCCTGGAAGCAATCGAGGACGAAGCCGTAGTACCCCGCGTCAGCAAGGGCAGTTGCCGACACCGGGAACGGGAACCCGTACCGGTTGAGCCACTTCGTCACCCGGCTATCGATCGGGATCTCGTATCTGGAGAGGCCCAGCGCCTGGATGAGGTTCCGCGACTGCTTGGGGCCGAAGCCCGGGAGCCTGCCTGCTATCAGCTCCGCCACTTGGCGTTCGCGCTCCCGGTTGGCCTTCTTGGAGAGCCCTCGCAGCGCCGTCATCAGTTCGTCCCAGAAGCCAGCCTCGAGGAGGCGGAAGGCCTTTTCGACCTCTTCGCCGATCTTCTGGTGCCTTCGGAGGCCACCCGCCTTGAGCTTTACGCTCGCGAAGGAACGGAGGTTTCTCTTCTTCCGGCAGACCCCGTACGCCAGAGGAAACGGGTGGGTCTGTTCGAACCGATCCACCACGCTTCCCGGGCCTGAGTGCTGCTGGGTTGTGGTCAAGCAGACGACCAGCGACTTCCAGACGGCCTCTCGCCGGACGACCGGGCGCTTCCTGCGGAGGTTCCGGTCGATCCGGAGGCGGACGAAGGGATCGCGGCGGTACGTCTCGAAGAACGCCCGAATGCGTGCGACTTCTCTGCGGCTGATGCTGAGGGTGAACTTCACTTGGCCTCCCGCTCAATCCGCGTCGGTCCATCCCCACCGGGTCGCTGCTTCCTGTTCTCACAGAAACGTACCACGACCTGCGGGAGGTGGCGAAGTAGCGTTCTGGGGTTCGCTTCGACCGACGGGCCGGGCAAGATCACGCCGGGCGCGAGCCACGTCCACCCCTCTCGAATGCTCCGTCTTGCCTTGCTGGCCGGGCGCCAGGAGATCATCAACCTCGAGGAGGAGGTTCACACCAACCCGTAGCTCAGCCCATGCGCGGCATTCAGAAGCGGTGTGAGAAGACCTGGGTCCACGAGCGCCCTGTGGAAGCTCGGGGACTTCGGGAAGACGTCCTCGGCCCGTTCGTAGAGCGCGACCGCGGGCCGGTTCCCGTGCATGGCCGAGCAGTAGAAGAGGCCTTCGACCTCCGGGAAGGCCGCGTAGATGGCCCTCGACCATCTCCGGGCCCTGGCGTGGGACCCGGAGTTGATCGCCATCGAGGCACCGGCCTTGGTCGGCCAGGAGCCGGTCAGGTCGAGGAGCTTCACCTCCCGGCCCAGCTCGAAGGTCACGAGCCAGGGGTTGTGCCTGGAGCGATCGATGACCCGGGTGTCCTGGAAGACCTCGGCCAGGCAGGTCACGCCGTGGGAGGCGAGGTAG
>JAMIIV010000097.1:0-4419 GCA_035913415.1 Fibrobacteria bacterium
GCGGCTCGGTCCAGCGCTACGACAGCGCGATGGCGCGCCTTGCCCGTCGCCGCGCCGACCTCTCGAACGAACTCGAATCGGCCCTCAAGCGGCAGGAATTCGAGATGCGCTACCAGCCCCAGATCGACGTGCTCACCGGCAAGGTGGTGGGCGCCGAAGCCCTGGTGCGCTGGAACAACGTGCGACTGGGCAATCCCGGTCCGGAAGAGTTCATCCCCCTGGCCGAGCAGAACGGCCAGATCGTCCCGATGGGCAAGTGGATCCTGGAACAGGCCTGCCGCGACGCCGCGTCGTGGCCTGTCGGCTGGACCGTCGCGATCAATATCTCGGCGGGCCAGTTCATCAATCGCGACTTCGAGGACGAGATCGAGCAGTTGCGCGACGACGCCGGCCTGGCCGCGGGTCGCCTGAAGCTCGAGATGACGGAATCCGTCCTCATCGGGGGCGAACTGGAGATCGAGGAGAGGTTGCACCGCATCCGGGAACGCTCCATGACCGTGTCCCTGGACGACTTCGGCACCGGGTACTCGTCCTTGTCCTACCTCACACGCATTCCGCTCGACGAGCTGAAAATCGATCGTTCCTTCGTGGGCGCCATGGAATCCGACCCCAAGGTCCTGGCTATCGTCGAAACCATCCTGCGTCTGGCCAAGCTCCTGGACCTGTCCATCACCGCCGAAGGGGTCGAGACCACCTCGCAGGCCAAACTGCTGGCCAAACTGGGTTGCGATCGGTTCCAGGGCTTCCTGTACGACGGCCCCCTCACCCAGACCGATCTCCTGGCCCGGTACTCCAAGGCCGCCTGAGGACCTCGCCGAACACGCGCCCCCCCTCCCCGAGGGGGGGTACCATTGCGTCCATGCAAGGAATCTCACGCCTCCCCCCGACCGCTCCGCGTCGGCGGATCCTGACCGTTTTGGCGGCTCTCGCCATGGGCGTGGCCATTCCCGCGCATGCCGCCGATGTCCTGTCCACGCTGCAGCCCGGGCACCCCGGGCTTTTGTTCACCATCGTGCTGGACCAGGCGGGAGTCCGATGGGCCGCCGACCTGGGCGCCGACAACTACGGGCTGCGCAACTATTTCCAGGAGCGCACCGCCCAAGGTGGCGCGCACTGGCAGATGTACCGCACCCGCACGGAAGGCCACAACACCCTCACCATCGATGCGGCTCCCCAGACCCCGCTGTCGTTTCCAAGCCAGGTGATCACCGCCAAGGCACCCCTGCTGGGGTTCGTTCCTGGCCCTTCCAATCCCTGGGCCATCGCCGACCTCACCACAAGCTACCAGGCCATCGCCACCGACACTCGCACCGTCACCCGCGTCCACCGAGGTGTGCGCCTGTGGCCCGATGCGCAATTTCTGGTGCAAGACGAGGTCGTCTCGTCGGCCCCGGTCGAGATCGTGTGGAACCTGCTCACCGAAGCAAGCGTCTCCTTGTCGGGAACCGCGGCCACGTTGTCCCGCAAGGGCAAGACCATGCGCCTGGAGATCCTCTCCCCCGCTGGCGCGCGTTTCGACACCATCTCGTGCCATCCTCCCGACACCCGCACCCAGGCCCAGAAGGACTCCGGGATTCTGGCCAAGAATCCCAACACGAACTTCACGAAGGTGATCGTGCGGCTTCCGCTGGCCACGGCCAACACCACCCTGGCCGTGCGCTTCGTGCCCGGCAGCACCACACCCGCGCCCCCGGCGATCCTTCCACTGTCCCAGTGGAAGGACGACGCCTCCACCTCGCCCCGCTACGGATCGTCAATTCCTGTCCGGATGGGGCGGGTGGACCTGGAGATCGCCACCGGGAGACGCATCGAACTTCCCGTGCCGCTGCCCGCGGGCAGGCACGTCCTGGTCCAGGACGGCCGGATGCGGGTGATTTCGGTGAGGTAAACAGGCGGGACTGCTACGGCACCACCAGGGTCCCCGATCCGGACCGATGACCGTTGTCGAGGGTCCAGAGGTAGGTGCCCGCGCGCAGCGACCGATCCAGCACCGCCTCGCCTCCCGTCGCGGAGGTGCTGGTGAGCAGGACTCCGGTGGCGCTGTGGATGGAGATCCGCGCCGACTCGAAGCCGTCTCCGAGGAGTCGGATCTTGTCCTCCTGCACACGCAGCCCACACCGCACACCGCCTGTTTGGCGGCGACTCGCGGACACCGGGGCGATGTATCCGCCGATGGTCACCGTCGCCGACCTGGGCGAAGGGGTGTGGATGGTCGACGACTGGTCGAAGACGTCGTCGTAGCAGAAGCCGTACGAGAAGCGGTTCCAACTGATGTCGGAGCGATGCCAGAATTTGACGTACTCGTTGTAGGGCGCCTTCTTGAAGTAGCGCGCGGTGTCGCCGAAGTCCTGCGTGGTGCCCGCGGGGGCGTCCAGGTCCAGGGCATGGCGGTTCAACGCCGCGCAGAACTGGGCTTGCACGACCAGATCCAGGGTCTGGGTGGACAATTTCTGGACATCCTCGGCCAGCACACCTTTGCCCTCCAGCACCTCCTGCGTGTTGGGGCGGCGCGAGATGTAGGCGGTGGCGTTGCCGAACTTGTTGGTCAGGTTGTGGAACTCGAAACGCTCCCCCACCACGCGACCTTTCCAGACCCCCGCATCACCCGAGCTGAAGATCAGGTCTTCGGTCTTGTACTTCTCCCAGATGGCGTCCACATAAGACTTGAAGAAGTCGGCCTGGGCGCCGCCGGGCTGGAAGGCCGCGATCTTGGACGGTGCGTGGATGATCCCTTCCTTCTCGCTCAGGCATCCCTGGAAAGCCCCCGACACCGACGACTTCCATTTCGAGAGAATTTCCTGGTGTCCCACGACCTCGCCGGTGCGGCGCTGGAACCCGTTGCCCCCGAACACCTCCAGCCCCATGGGAAACTGGTAGGCGTCCACCCGCGTGGTGTTGGCCCACATCCCGTACTGGTTGTTCGTGAGCTCCAGCACCTCGAAGCGGATGCCCTGGTTGGGATCGGTGGGGTTGGCCAGGTTCACCCCCGCGTAGCCGCTGGGCGCGCCGCTGTAGCCGAAGAAATACAGGTACAGCGGAGACCCGAACGACACGAAGAGGCGCGAGCCGGCGAGTTCCGGAATGCGGACCACCCCTCCCGGAATTTCGGAGAGTTTGCGGAAGCAGTTCGCGTACAGACCGTTGTTGCCCGGCCCCTTGTTGCCTCCGGTCACCGGACCCTGCACCGAGTTGTCGGAGGGGCTCATGGGCTTGACCTGGCTGGTGACGGGATCGATCCAGACGTGCCCCTGCGTGATGCCCACCACGGCCACGTAGACCTGGTCGTCGGAGTAGGTGGACCGGTTGACGAACGTGTACGGCACCTCGGAAACCGCGGCCGCGGCACGGGTGGCCAGGACACCCAGCGACAACAGGAGAGCCGCGATTTTCGGGTGGTGGCGGACAGGACGGAAGGGGTCGGTCGATTTCATGGGATTCCTCCAGAAAGGGTGGAGAACGGCCGACACCCCTCGCCGGGTGCGACGCCGTTCACCGGCTCCTGGAGATTACGGCCGAGGTATGCCTTGCCAGCTCCCGTTCGGCGCAAAAGCCGTTGCAACGGAACCAACAGCCAGGCAACATCGTGCCCACCACCACGTTCCCCCTCTGGCAAATCGTCTTCGATTCTCCGGGGCTACCTTTTCGACTCCATCTCGTACCCGAGTTTTCTGATCCAAAGGTCTCCCATCTTCGATTGTCTTTCATGAGAACCCCGCCCCGCCTGCTTCCCCTCGTCGAGGACGGGATCATCGACGAGGTCGTCGCCCAGGTGCGCAGCGGCAAAGAGGCCGACGTGTTCCTCGTGCAGGTGGCCGACGAGATCCGTTGCGCCAAGGTCTACAAGGACTCGGTCCACCGCAGCTTCAAGCAGGCGGCCGCCTACCAGGAGGGCCGTCGCGTCCAGAACAGCCGCAGCGCGCGCGCGTTGTCCAAGCGCTCGGCGTTCGGGCAGAAAGAAGCCGAGACCAACTGGATCACGGCCGAAGTGCAGGCGCTGAACACCCTGAGCGCCGCAGGTGTACGCGTGCCCACGCCCCACGGGTTCTTCGACGGCGTGCTGATCATGGAACTGATCGTCGACGAATCAGGTGCCGTCGCGCCCCGTCTGGACGATGTGCGCCTGGATCCCGAGACCGCCCAGGCCTACCACAAGGAAATGATCCGCCAGATCGTGCTGATGCTGTGCGCCGGCATCATCCACGGCGACCTCTCCGAATTCAACGTGCTCGTGGATGCACGCGGCCCGGTGATCATCGACCTGCCCCAGGCGGTCAACGCCGCCGGAAACAACAACGCGCAGTCCATGTTCGCCCGCGACGTCGACAACATGGCCCGCTACTTCGGACGCTTCGAACCCGAACTCCTGAAGACCCGCTACGCCCAGGAGATCTGGTCGCTCTACCAGAACGGCCTGCTGAC
>JAMIIV010000098.1:0-6706 GCA_035913415.1 Fibrobacteria bacterium
ACTCTCCGGTAGGCGAGCATACTCCCCGGTGGTCGAGCCATTCTCCGGTGGTCGAGCCTGTCGAGACCTCCGGAGAGGGCAATAACTCGTCGTTTCGGCTGGTCTCGACAGGCTCGACCACCGACGAGCAGTTCTGGTGGTCTCGACAGGCTCGACCACCGACGGGCGGTTCTGGAGGTCTCGACAGACCACCGCTCTTGGTGTCAGCGCGATCGAACCTTGGCGCGGGGCTCGTTCCCCTTGCAGGGAACCCGCAGAGGGCAGAGTTGACAGCCGCCGACGCGTTCGGCGCACAGGTGGTCCTTGGAGCCCCGGCGCAGGATGGATTCCAGGGGCACCCACAGCGCCGCGGGGTCTTGAGGAGATGCCTCCTTGCAGACAGAATCCGTCCATTCTGAACGACGACCCGAGGTCCAGGATTCCCAACCCGGGGGGAGGCGTTCGAACCACCCGAGAGGTGTGGCCAGGATCGGGGAGGGGACCTGTAGATCCTGTACGCAGGTCTGGGGCCAAAGAGGCGCCGCGAGACCTTCGCCGCGGACCAGCCAGCGCGCCAGTCGCCACCCCTTCACGCGGTCGGTGGATTTGCGACCCATCCAGGGAAGGCCCAAGGCCAGGGCCCGGACGAAGTCGCGTGGCCGCGGCCAGACCGAGGCCCAGTTCGATGGTTCGGGGTGCTCGCGCAGGGTGTCTCCCACGGCCGAGACCCAGCCGGAGAGGTGGTCCTGGTGGGGCCAGGCCGCAAGCCAGGGGAGCCGACAGGCGGACTCGAGGGCCTGTGTGCGCATCCGCCAGGGAGTCAGCAGGTCATCCCCCAGGCGCTCCCGCAGTTCACGGAGCAGCCTCGCGGCGGCAGGGATGGTCAGATCTTGTCCGACACAAGAGACCAGCAGGGCCAGGCGGGGGTCTCCGGCACCCCCGGGAGGGGACCATGCCTGCAGTCGAGGATCTGGAACACACGCCTGCAGTCGAAGGAATTCCGCCAACGCGGCAGGCAGAGGCGCACCGGCGGCCATGGGTTCTCAGCTCGGGAAGGAGAGACTGGACCCCATGCGGACGGCGTTGGAGGCGGTGGGCCACGCGGGGCCGAGGGAGGCGCGACGCACGTGTTCGTCGAGGACCAGGATCACGGTGGATCCCATCTGGAACACGCCCAGTTCATCCCCGGCGCGAACGGGGATGGGTTCGGAGGGGACCCAGTCGCCGGTGGTGCCGTCTCCCAGTTGGGGGCGGGCCGTCAGGAGAATGGACCCCACGTTGTAGGCTCCCACCATGACGATGATGACCATGCCGTGTTCGGTCTCGACTTCGACCCAAGCGCGTTCGTTGCGGGCGAAGACCCCGGGGATGCCGTCGACGGCCTTCCGGTTCACCGGCCAGAGGTCGCCTTCGATGTGGCGTACGCGCACGATGCGACCCGTGACCGGGTGGTGCACGCGGTGGTAGTTCCAGGGAGCCAAGTAGATGGTGGAGTACGCGCCACCCTCGAAGATGGAGGCCAGAGTGGAGTCGCCGAGGAACTCGGAGAGGGAATACGGAATGCCTTTGGCCTGGAAGATGGTGCTCTTCTCGATGGACCCGCTGTACCCGAAGGCGCCGTCGCAAGGCGAGACCATGAGGGAGTCGGCGATGGGCCGGGCCCCCGGCTCGAGGGTGCGCGTGAAGAAATCCTGCAGGGATTTGTAATCGCCGCGGTTCTTGCGGGCGGCTTCGCCGAGGTCGATGCGCGGGAAGACCAGGTGGAACAGTCGGACGGACAAGCCGGACAGGATGGGCCATTCGAGACGGGCCAGACGACCGAACAGGCGGGACAGCGCGACGCGGGGCAGGAGTTCGAGAAGTGCGATCACAAGTTTCAACGTAGCACCTGGATGTAGGTTTCCGGATAGATGAGTTCCGCCTCTCCCACCACCTTCGTCCGACCTCCCACCACGGGATCCCGCCCCTCCGTCCGTTTCCATGGACAGCGTCGTTGGGGCATCGCGAACCTGCCCGATCTGCGCAAGGTCGCGTTGCGCGTGTTGCGCGCCGAAGGTGGCACCGGTCCCGTCGACATCGTGTTCCAGGAGCCCGAGGCCCAGCGTGCGCTGAACCTGTCCTGGCGGGGGCTGGACCGCACCACCGACGTCCTGTCCTTTCCGTACGAAGAGCCCGATCTCTTCGGGGAGCTCTACATCGATCCTGTCCTGGCCGCCGAACAAGCCCTGCGCTACAGACATTCCCTGCATCGCGAGATGCGGCGCCTGATCGTCCACGGTTGCCTGCATCTGTGCGGCCACGACCACATGACCACCACACAGCGGCGGAACATGAGGGCGCTCGAGAACCAATACGACCCCGCGGGCGAGGCCGAATGATCGTCTCTCTGGTGTTGGTCTTCGTGGGATTGCTGCTGTCGGCGCATTTCTCCACCGTGCGCACCGTCCTGGGGCTTTTGCGCCGCCAGGGCTGGGAATCGCCCGAGGGCTGGGCGCGCCTGGAGCGCCGTGCCCAGAAACGCCTGGACGACCCCGCTTTTCCCGTCACCGTGTCGCTGGGGCGTTCGCTCGGAACCTTGTTGTTCGTGTTGGGGGGCTGGACCGTCGTCTTCCCCCACGGCACGTCGTCGGAGTTCTTCGGGTTGGGCGTCGGGTTGGTGCTTCTGTTGGCTCTTTACCTGGCCGGCGACTTCTTCCCCCGTTTGTGGGCGCGGTTGCGCACCGAGTTCCTGTTTCCCCACAGCCTGCGCCTCCAGGAACTGGTCGCGCCGTTGTTCCTGCCCTTCGCGCTGCCCATCGTGCGACTGCGCCGCTTCCTGGAAAAGACGCTGCGCTGGGACGGACGTTTCGATTTCCTCAACGAAGACGAAAAGGCCCGACTGGTCGAGGCCCGCACCCAGGCGCCCCAGGAAGAAGCGAAGGTCGAGCAGAGCATCATCCGCGGGGCGCTGGCCCTGGAAGAGCGCCGTGTACGCGAGATCCTGACCCCGCGTCTGCAAGTCGAGGCCGCCGCGTTGGACGTCAGCCACGACGAGATCGCTGGCAAGGTGCGCGAAAGCGGCTATTCGCGACTGCCGGTTTTTGACCGCGACCTCGACCACATCGTGGGCGTGCTGCACGCCAAGGACATGGTGGGCCGCGAAGGCGACTGGGACCTGGCCTCCCTGCTGCACCCGCCGGTCTTCGTGCCCGAGAGCCAGCGCGTACCGGGCCTGTTGCGCACCCTGCGGCTGAAGCAGGCGCACATGGCGATGGTCGTCGACGAACATGGAGCCCTCTCGGGCATCGTGACGATGGAAGATGCGCTGGAGCTCATCGTGGGCGAGATCCGCGACGAATCGGATGTCGAGGTTCTGGCCGTCCAGCCCATCGGTGGGGGGCGCTACCTGGTGCAGGGCGACACCCACCTCGATCTGGTGCGCCGGGCCCTGGGCCGCGGGGCTCCCGCCTTGCCGGACCTACCCGACGGCGTGGAGGCGGATACCGTCGCGGGGCTGTTCCTGGCGCTGGCCGGACGGATTCCGGAAGTGGGAGGCACCACCACTTCGGGCGCCTGGGAGTTCGCGGCCCTGGAACTGGAAGGCAACCGGATCTCGCTGGTGCGCATGACCCGACTGACGGGTCTGGATCAGGAAGCGATCTCGCGCCCGACGGATTCCGACGAAGGCGTGCCCGCCGAGGCCAGTCCCGCGACGTCTCCCGAGTAGAGCAGCCGCCCGCCTTCGCGTCCGGCGCCCGGACCCAGCTCCAGGACGTGGCCGCAACGGGAGAGCAGGAAGGGGTCGTGGGAGATGGCCAGCACCGCGTGCCCGGCTTCCAGAAGGCGTTCCAGCGTGTTCAGCAGCCGGGCCACGTCCATGGGATGCAGCCCCCGCGAGGGTTCGTCGAGGATCCACAACACCCGCTGCCGGGCGATGCCCAGACCCAGGGCGGAGATCAGGCGCAGGCGCAGCAGCTCGCCCCCCGAGAGGGTGCCGGCCCGTCGACCCGCGGCGATGTGCCCCAGGCCGACCTCGACCAGGCGTGCCACCAGGGGCCCCAACTTGGGATGGTTCTCGGCCAGCGGGGCGAGGGCCTCCAGGTCGAGGTCGAGCACCTGCGAGATGTCCAGCCCTTTCCAGCGCACGTCGAGGGTGGACGGGGCGTAGCGACGGCCATCGCAATGGGGGCAGGGGGCCCAGGCGTCGGGGAGCAGGTGGAGTTCGATGCGCGTCTGTCCCAGGCCTTCGCAGGCCTCGCAGCGCCCGCCCTTGACGTTGGGCGAGAATCGCGAGGCGGTCCATCCGCGCTCGCGCGAGGTGGGCAGCGAGGCGAACAGTTCGCGCAGCGGATCGAGGATGCCCGAGAGGGAGGCCACCGTCGAGCGGAGGTTGCGCACCGCCTCGCCGTGGCCCTCGACGATCTCGACACCGGCCAAGGGACCGACGATGGACAGATTCCGGAACGGCAGCGGAGCGGAGGCGACGGGGCGCCCCAGGCGCTCGGCCAGGGCGGGTCCCAGGGTGTCGATGGCCAGGCTGCTCTTGCCCGAGCCCGAGACCCCCGAAAGCCCCACCAGAACACCCAGAGGGAGTTCCATCGAAATGTCTGACAGATTCCGTCCGGTAGCGCCGTCCAGACGGACGCTTCCCCAGGGAGTGCGCGGAGGTGGCGCGGGAGGTCGCCAGCGCCCGGAGAGCCACCGTCCCGAAGGTGTGTCGAGATCGCCCAAGAGGTGGGGGAGGGTGTCGGCGACGATCCGTCCGCCGTCGCGCCCCGGGCCCGAACCCGTCTCGACGACGTGGTCGGCGGCGGACAGCGAATGGAGGTCGTGTTCGATGGTCAGCAGCGTGGCGCCTTCACCGACCAGGTCGCGCAGCAACCCGTGCAGGGCGGGGAGGTCGCGGGGGTGCAGGCCGGTGGAGGGTTCGTCGAGGATCCAGGCAAGACCGGCGAGCGGGGCCCCCACCAGTCCGGCCAGACGACACCGGCGTTCCTCGCCCAGCGACAAGGACGACGCCGGGCGGTCGAGCGGCAGGTATCCCAGTCCCAGACGCTCCAGGCACGACAGTCGATGACGGATTTCGTCGAGCAGCTCGCGGGCCGGGCCGGAGCGCAGCGCCTCCAAGCCGTCTTCGAGCGCCCAGACGAGGGCCTGGCGCGCCTCGCGGGAAAGAAGCGTCGTGAAGTTGTCCGAGCCCAGGTGGAACCAGCCGGCCTCTTCGCGCAGACCACTTCCGTGGCAGGTCGTGCAGAGGGGATCTTGCGGCAATCCCTGGCACTGGGGGCACGCGCCCCGGGGGGAGGTGCGCGAGAACAGGGCGGGGGAGGGGCGAGGGGCCTTCAGTCCCGACGCCAGGCACAGCGGCGCTTCGCTGGCGGGCAACCAGAGGGGCGATGCGTCGCGGGGGAACAGTTCGAGGGCGCAGATGCCCTCGCCGTGTTTCCAGGCGGTCTCGATGGCTTCGTGCAACCGCGTGCGGTGGCGGTCTTCCGCGACCAGGCGGTCGACCACGATGTGCAGGGGACCTGCCGCTGCGACCTGTGCCATGTGTTCCAGTTCGACCGTGTTGCCGTCCGGGAGGCGCGCCCGCAGAAAGCCGCGCCGGATCCAGGACGCCGGATCGCGCTCCGAAGAGGAGGCGGCGAACAGCACTTGCAATCGCGCTCCGGGAGCCGCGGAGAGCGCCTCGGAGGCCGCCTGGGCGACGGTGGTGGCCCGCATGGGAAGGCCGGTCACAGGGGAGCGGCACTCGCCGCAGGCCGACCACAACGCCGCCAGCGGCGCCTGGAGCCCCGCCACGTTGGCCACGGTGGCGCGTGGTGCGCCAGCAGGGGCATCCTGGAGCAAGGCCGCGGTGGGAGGCAAGCCTGTTGCGGAATCGAGATCGGGGCGCGGGAGTGTGTCGGCGAGAAAGCGGTGGGCGGCGGGCAGGGTGGCCAGCCAGCGCCGCTCGGCTTCGGCATGCAGGGTATGGATGGCCAACGACGATTTGCCCGAGCCCGAAACCCCGCACAAGGCGGTCCATGATCCAGGCTGCAGGTCGAGATCAGCGCCGCGCAGATTGTGCGTGCGGACGCCCCGCAGCCGGATCATCGCCCAGGGCCCAGCCTGGTAGAATCGGTGGTCATGCGGAGCGGAAGCTCGGGGATCGAAAAACCGGGGATCGAGCTTGTCGAGATCCGCCGAACTGTTGCTTGCTCCGCTGGTCTCGACAGGCTCGACCACCGGAGGACAAGCTCGACCACCGGAAGAGCTGGCTTGGCATCCTCAGGCGGGCGTCAGGAGCTTCCGGACGCGGCGCAGGAGATCTGTCCGGTCGAAGGGCTTGGTGATGTAGTCGGAGGCGCCCAGCACATGCAACCCGACCATGAGGTCGATGTGGCGGTCGCGGCTGGTGAGGAAGGCCACGGGAAGCTTCTCGAACTTGGGGATCTCGCGCAGGGCACGGAACACCTGGTGGCCGTCCATTCCTGGCATGACGAGGTCGAGCAGGATGAGGTCGGGTCCGAAGGTTTCGGCGGTGGTGACGGCCAGATCGGGGGCCAGTTGGGTGAGGACCTCGTGTCCGTCGGCCTCGAGGACCAGCGCGATCACCTTGGCCATGTCTTCTTCGTCGTCGACAATCAGGATTTTCGCCATGATCTCATCCTCCCTTGCGTCCGCGTGCGAGTTCCGAAGGGATCCAGCCCCAGGTCTTCCAGCCGGCCCAACCCGCCAGGCCGAAGCCGAGCAGTCCGAAGGCGGC
>JAMIIV010000099.1:0-17828 GCA_035913415.1 Fibrobacteria bacterium
CGAGGTGACCTCCCATGGTCCCGCACGAGCTCCACGGGCGCGCCCCGGCCCCGCCCATCCACGACGCGCAGTCCAGGTTCCGGTCCTTGAGGTAAATGGCCGTCCAGAATCCCTTGAGGTCGCAGCCCACGATCTCGACGCCGCGGCTCTGGAGCGCGGACACACCCACGCTGCCGTGGATCAGGTCGAAGACCTTGTTCCAGATGTCGGGATTCACGAACGCCGCGGGACGGACGCCATCCAGGACTAGTCCCTCCAGACGCACCGAGCGGGACGACTTCACCAGCACCAGGCCGTTGTGCTGGAACCCGGTGGTGGAAAGCGGATCGGTGAGGTCGGCCGCGGTTCCCACACCCCCCTCGTAGGCCACGGGCCAGCGCAGCCAGCCCGCCGGGGCCGCAGGCCGACCGCCGCCGGCCGGCGGCTGCAACCGGAACAGGATCGCCGTCCCCGTCGAGTCGGGCACCAGGAGAGAGTCCTCCCAGCGCAGCACGGAGGGGGTGTTCCCGATCGAGCGGATGCGCACACCCTCCTTGCCCTCGATCCACAGTTGGTGTTCCATGCGGTAGAGGGAATCGGAAAGTTCGATCTCGCAGCCCACGACGGGGCAGGCGTCGATCGCCTTCTGGAGACGCGCAGCGGAATCGGATCCACCCGCGACCTGGACGGAAGCCAGGGCGGTGGCGAAGAGGGCAAGAAGCGAGGCGGACACGGGACCTCCGGAAGGACGGGGCGACGGGATCACGAAAAGTACCACCGCGTACCTGAGCCCGGCGTGGACGGTTACGCCTCAGAGGACCTGGTGCGTCCCGCCCGAAGGTCGATGGCAAACCGTTCAGCGCGCCGAAACCACCACCTTGCGTGCCGCACCCGTGGCGTTTTCCGGCATGAGCATGTAGATCCCGGGGTGCGGTGCGATACGCGCCACCGATCGTTCGATGTTTTCGCCCGTCTTGGTCCCCACCATGCCGAAGTCGCGGCCCTGCAGGTCGACGACCCTGTAGGCGCCAGATTTTGACGCCACTGCAGCAATTTCCCGTTCCACGCCGGTGGGCGCCCCGGTGAGGTGGATCCGGTAGGCGTAGAGGTTGCTCGCGACGTTCACGGGAACGGTGATCGACCCGTTGGTCACACTGACCGGTGCATTGGAGATCGTGGTGGTCCCCGACACCGGCGTGTCCTTGTTGCTCCAAGTGACCGATTCCAGCTTCACGGTCACGCTCGACCCCATCCACGAGGGCACGCCATTGATGGCCACGTTCACGGTCCCGACGCTGTTGCCTCCCAGCACGATGCTCGCGGTCCTCGTGGCACGATCGACATTCGCGAAGGCGTCCACGCCATCGCTCTTGTCGTTGGGGGGAACAGTCTTGGTCATGTAGCCCGACATGTCGCCGTACCACTTGTACATGTACCAGCCGCCGCCCTTCTGGTTGTTGGAGGTCAACAGGCTCCCCAAGCGACCGGGCAGCGGAACCCACCACCACGACAACTGCGAGCTCGTGATCTTGTAGCGCTCGAACTTGGCGATGAACGGCACCGAATACCCGGGGCAGCCTTCGTACGGGTCGCTGGTCTTGGAGGAGTACTCGTTGATGCTGATCTCGATGGGCGAAATCCCCAGGCTCTTCTCCAGGGCGCGGTAGTTCTCGTAGGCACCCACGAACCCCGCCGCCCCCCACTGGTGCCAACTGATCAGGTCGGGCAGGCAGTTGTTGGCCTTGGCGTAGGTCAGGAAGTTCCGCATGTAGGATTCCTGGTAGTACGAGATCGAGGGCCCTATGATCTTCGCCTTGGGGTCCAAGGACCGAATCAGGTCGAACATGGGTTTCCAGACCGTCGTGGTGAGCGGACCGTTGGCGGTGGTGTTCCAGGTGCCGTCGGGCTCGTTCCAGATCTCGTACCCTTCGAAGTTGTCGCGACCCGAGGCGATCTTCGCCTTGATCACCTTGGTCACCTCGGTCTTGTAGTGGTCGATGCCGAGCCACTTGTAGGGCCAGTTCGGCAGGATGTCGGCCAGGTCGAACTGGATCAGGCTCTTGGAGCCACCCTTGGCCAAGCGCTCCGAGACCTTGATCGCGTCGCCGAAGGCGTGTTGGTTCACCGAGGTGGCCAGCGCGGGGTTGCGATACGAATAGGCCTTGAGCGGCGTCACGAGCCCTTCGATGTCGGCGGGTAGTGTCTCGGTGATGCCGTAGAGGGACCCCGAGCCGCAGTGGGTCACGGGACGGATGCTGTCCGACAGGTTCACCGACAGGTTGAACGTCGCCCCTGTGGCCGGATGGGCGACCAAAGCAGTCAGGGCGAAAACACCCAGGACTCGCACTTGTGGATTCATTCTGCACCTCGTGGTTTCGAACGCATCATGCCCTGATTCGCTGTCGCTCTGCCGGGGCGTGGTGTCTTCACATCGCCCCCTATCGCGCGCACGGTCACTCCGGCGCCGTCGTGACACGGACACCCCACCACGGAGAGTCGATGGGGATTGAAGATGGCCTACGGGAAGACCCGGGACACGCCGGTTTCGACATCCGACCCTTGTGGTTTTGTCAATACAGCAAAGGCCCTTCGCCACCCATCAGACGACCTGCGCCCAGGCGCACCACACCCGCGGAGTCAGCGTCCCCCGGCGGGTGGCAGGCATTCGAGCGCGGGATTCAGGCGGCAGACCGTCGCTTCGACGGCCGGGGAGGCCGATTTCGCCCCCGAGCGCGCGAACATTTTTCGCCCCCCCACCAGGAAAGTCGAACGCCCTTCGGCAACGACCGTCTCGAGGGATTCGATGCCGGTGATGCTCGCCGTGGCGTGGCCGATCTGGCGCTCGAGGAACTGGGAGGTGGCGACCAGCCGCGGATTCGCTCCCGGCTCGATCGTGCGGCCCCACGCGGCCCGATGCACCATCGGGAAGCTGTCGATCGAAAACGACGGCGCCCACGACGAGTCGAGGGCCACCATCACACGCAGATCGACACTGTCGCCGACCGGCGCTCCGACCTCGCCCGTGAAGCGGAACCGCCCGACACCGGGAAGACTTCTCCAGGCCGACGTATCCACCACCGAAGGCGAGGCCCCCCACCACCGCATTCCGCTTTCCTGGTCAACCTCGAGCGGATCGAATCCCGAAGGCCAGGGGAAGAAGGTCATGCGCCCCACCACCGTCTTGCGATACCAGGGCGCGAACACGACGCTGTCGCGTTCCAGGCGCAGGTGTTTGTCGAGGAAACCGGCCGCGGCTTCGGGGCATCGGCTCGACCCCGGCACCCGGTCGAGGACCATCGAATCGACCACCAGGAAGTTCGCCTTGCCGCCGGGCAGAACGCCTCGGACGGAATCCGTCCCCAGTACGGCGGCGCGACGGCGCCATCCGTCGTCGGGAAGGAACAACTCGCCGGGCACCTTGCGTGGCGCGTTCCAGGGCGTGGCCAGGTTCGGATCTACCAGCGCGGCCAGGATGCGCGGCTCGCCGCCGTCGTCGTTTTCCGTCCAGTTGCGCACCCGCAGGCGTCCCTCGAGGGACGCGAATCCCCACTGGGCCCGGACGGGTCGCTCCGAGATCCAGGCCTCCCCCTCCTTGCGCAGCCGCAGCCCCCGCGCGACACGCAGGGGAGCCCCGGTCGAGTCGACCCAGTTCCACAACCGGGAATCGGGGATTCCACAACGGGCGCTGTCTCCGTACCGGGGAATCAACCGGACCGAAAGGCTCGCAGCTCGGGCCAGGTCGGGAGTGGTTCCAAGAAACTCGAGCCCCGCGGGGGCCACAACTTCCAGACCTCCGTCCAGCAGGCGGTACCACGGATCCGGAGTGCGCCCGACCAGCACGATCCCGGACCGGTCGACCACGGCCCGCGTCAGCCGGGATTCCCCCGTCCATCGCGGCTTGCGCGCCACCAGCTCGAGGCCTTCGATCGAGATCGCCCCCAACTCGGATCGGAAGGGGAAACGACGGTCCGGCCGCAACTGCGGCGAACCCAGGATCGCGTAGGCGCCCGTCGGGCATCCCTCCGGAGGATCGGAGAATTCGCCCTCACCGGTGAGCGAAAGCGGGATGTTGGGCTGCTTGGCCAACGACGACATCCGTGCCAGACCCGGCTGGTCGGAATCCGTCGCTTCGCGCAGTTCCAGCGGACCGCGCAAGGTGTCCCGCGGTGAACCAGCATAATCTTCGCCCCAACGCACGATCACCCGCCCCGCTCCGATCTTCCAGCCCTTGGCGGTCCGGGTCATCACCGGCCCTTCCAGGAGGGCCTGCCTGCCCGACAGCCCAGCATCGTCGAGCAGGAGGCAACGGGTGGTGGCGGCGGGTGCGAGCGAAACGGCGAGCAACGTGGCAGACAGGGATCTGGGGATCATGCGCCAAACCTAGATTGCCGTCCATCACCTCCCGCCCCAACCACGGAGCCTCTCCCCATGCGGCACACCCTCGTCGCGATCCTGTGCCTTCTCGCCACCTCTTATGGTGAGCCCGCCACCCCGATCCGCGATCCGCAGGCCCATCTGCTCGAGCAACTCGATCGTCTCGACGTCTACCGTGTGGACGGCGGCATCTCCGGCTGCATGGACGTGCGCGCCCTGCCCGGAAATGGCGACACCAGCACCTTCGAACTGTCCCGCCGCAGCGCCCCCTGCCCCATCCCTTCGCCCGCGAGCTTCCGTGTGGTGCTGTCCACGGGTGTAGTCCTCGAGGCATCCTCCGGACAACCCCTGGAGCGCCTGGTCCAGGCCATGCGCCGCAACGCACGCCACCAGGTCCCCGACTGGGTGTATCGCGGCGAACCCGATCCCGACTGCGGATTCGACCCCGACTGTTCGGTCATCCGCGCCGGAGGCGGTGGATCCTTCAAGAAACGGTGAGTCGGGAGGTCCGTCGCGGTCCGGCCCCGGATCGTGACGACGGAATTCGTCCAACTCCTCCAGCCCGACGCACCCGTCCTCGACAACGCGAAGGAGCGCCCATGCCCTACAGCCTCGAACTCGCCCGGCGCATCCGCGACCGCTTCGCCGCGCTCAAGACACCCGAAGTCGAGGAGAAGTCCATGATGGGCGGCCTGGTCTTCATGGTCGACGGCAAGATGTGCGTCTGCGTGGTCGGGGAGTCGATGATGTGCCGCCTCGATCCCGCCGACATTCCCGCCGCCCTCACCCTTCCCGGCTGCTCCCCCATGGCTTTCACCGGCCGCGTCATGAAGGGCTTCGTCGTCGTCGATTCCGAAGGCATGGCCACCCGCGCGGAATTCGAGTCCTGGATCTCCCAGGCCCTGGAGTTCAACCCCCGTGCCACCTCGGCGAAGAAGGGACCACAAAAGCCTTCGATTCGAGGCTTCGGAGCCGACCCTCCGCGCGGAACGCGCCCCAACGCTCTGCTAACCCTCGCCCTGGTGTCGTTTGGGCTTTGGGCCCCGGCCTCCGGCAGCGACGGCACCCGCCTGGTGAAACGGGCCGAAGCCCTGGAGAAATCGTCGGAAATTGCCGTAGCCCGTCGGACCGGCTTCGTCGGATCCCTGGTGGAGAAACAACGGGAAGGCTATCGATGCACGTTCCACTTCGAAAGGTGGGTCGTCGATTCCGTTCTAGCCGGGAAAGCCTCCTGGACGGCAGGCGATACGGTGCGCGTCTTCGACGCCGAACAAGCCAAGGAATGCTGGCGTGACCACGAATACACCACCAAGGGAATCGAGGTCGGCTGGATCTCCCTCAAGTACAACACCCCCACGATGCTCACCGATCAGGATTCCTCGAGCTCCCGCGGCATCCTGATCGGCCATCTCCGCCGCAAGAAGGACTTGGAACTGTATTGCCATGGTTCGATCGAGCGTGCCGACCAGGCCGACCGGATCCGCGACTTCGCACGCGATTTGGTCCGAAGCCAGCGCTGACCGGGGGGACGCCCGCGCCAGCGATCCGCTACATGACCGCTTCCTTGCGCACATAGCTGTAGAGGAACAGCCTCGCGTCGGGAAGCAGGGCATTGCGTGGCCTCGTGGGTGCGAGCTGGGAGCGCGGCGTCAGGGGAAGCATCCCCCTTGCTGCGGCTCCGGCTTCGCAGGGATCATTCGCCACCCCCTCAGCTGGGAGTACCCCGCAGCGCCGCGAGTGAAGAGGTTTACCCAGTTTCTCCTCGGATCGCCTGGTAGATCTCGCGAGAAAGGATCGGGAACGCGGCGCGCTGAAACGAGTCATTTTCGTCCATGTAGCGAGTCACGATTTTATCATTTTCTTCCATGCGCTGAATCATCAAATCTTCGACGAGCTTGCGGATTCCCATCTGAAACTTGTCCAGAGGATTCGCCATCGCGATCTGGATCACTTGGCTGTTCCCCGCTGCCTTGGTCTTGATCTGGTCGAAGAATAGGCGATCCTCTTCCGTGAACGCGGTCCCAAAGCGTTCGTTCAGGGTCTGGATGATTTCCGACAACGGAGCACTCTCTTCCTTGACCTTGCCCGACCCCACTTCGGTGGGGCTGCTCACCCCTTCGGGCTCGCCTGCCTCCAATCCGATGCGGCCGCTGAACACGCTCTGCAATCGGTAGTACTGGAGCTCCACCTCATTCGCGATTTTGATCACGGTGTTATCGCGGTCGGTGGGCAGGTGTGGTAGCAGGAGCTTGCCGAAGCTGTAGAGTTTCTCCAGATCCCGATCCGTATAGGGCAGAATCTGACTCAGGAACGAGTACATCCGCACGTACCCGCCCAGCTTGTTGCGGAAGCCCGCGCGCTCGGATTCCTCCATCACCTTGAAGCGATCCACCGCGGGCTGCAGATACCTCTGCATGTGGGCGTGGTCGGCAGGATTCTGCTTGTCGGGCTGGCGGTAGAAAATGCGCGCGAAAGCGTCGATCTCGCTTTCGTGGTAGATCTGCATCTGGTCCAGCTCGTACTTCATGCCGGGAAGCATGTCGAGATTGGCTTCCTCTTGCAGGCTGGTCGAGTCGTAGTAGGGCTTGAAGGCCTTGTAGATATCGTCGGGCTTGTTCACGAAGTCCAGCACGAACGGTTCTTCCTTGCCCGCGATTTTGCGGTTCAAGCGCGAGAGGGTCTGCACCGCCTGCACGCCATCCAATCGCTTATCCACATACATGGCGCACAGCAACGGTTGGTCGAATCCCGTCTGGTACTTGTTGGCCACCAGCAGCACCTGGTAGTCGCTGGAACCGAATCGCTCGGGAAGTTGGCTCTCGGCGATGGGCTTGCCCGACACGACGTCCGTGTTCATGCCAGGTTCGGTGTATTCGAGGGAGGTCTCGGGATCCTTGATCGTTCCGCTGAAGGCAACCAGGGTGCGCACGTCGGTGTAACCGTTCTCGGCGATGTAGCGCTCGAAGGCGAGCTTGTACTTGACGGCCTGGATGCGGCTGGTGGTCACCACCATGGCCTTACCGCGCCCGTCGAGCCGATGGCGGATGTGGTCGCGGAAGTGCTCCACCATCACTTCGGTCTTCTGCTCGATGTTGGCGGGGTGCAGCTCCTTGAACTTGGCCAGCGCCTTGGCGCCCTTCTTCTTGGGGAGGTCGGGGTCGCTCTCCACCAGCTTCACGAACTTGAACCACGTGCTGTAGGTTGTGTAATTGCGCAGCACATCCAGGATGAATCCCTCCTGGATAGCCTGCCGCATGGAGTAGGTGTGGATGGCCTCGGGTTTGCCGGTGGATCCGGGACGACCAAACAGCTCCAGGGTCTTGCCCTTGGGCGTGGCAGTGAACGCGAAGAAGCTCAGGTTCGACTGCTTCAGGCGCGAGGCCATGATCTGGTTGAGTCGGTCTTCCCAGTCGAGCTCGTCTTCCCCGTTTCCGACCGTCGCGGCTTGGGCATCGGCCCCCAGGATCAATTTCAGTTCACGGGCGGTGTCACCGGTCTGGCTGGAATGTGCCTCGTCGACGATCACGGCGTAGCGGCGCGCGGCGATCTTGGCCTGCCATTCCCGCGCCTGGGCCTTCTCCTCGTCGGTGGCCTTGTCCTGGTTTTCGGCGCCCGCGGCGTGCAGCAGACCCCGCAACACGAAGGGGAACTTGAACAGCGTGGTCACGACGATTTTTGTCCCGTCGATCAATGCTTCGGCGAGCTGCCTGGAGTCCTGGTCGATCGCCTTCACCACACCCTGGGCGTGCTCGATCTGGTAGATGGCGTCCTGCAATTGCTTGTCGAGCACCTTGCGGTCGGTGATCACGACCACGCAGTCGAAGACCTTGCGGTCCTGGCCGTCGTGCAGGCTCGCGAGCCGATGCGACAGCCACGAGATGCTGTTGGTCTTGCCGCTGCCCGCCGAATGCTGGATCAGGTAGTTGTGTCCCGCGCCCTCCGTCCGCGCGGTGGCGATGAGAGTGCGCACGGCGTCGAGCTGGTGGTAGCGGGGGAACACGAGCTTTTCGGTGGTCACGAGCTTCTTCCCGCCGCGCCCGTCGTCGACCTTGCGCTCGTCCTTCTCCACGAACAGGAAGTGCCCCAGGATATCGAGGAAACTGTCGCGCCGCAGCGTCTCTTGCCAGAAGTACCCTGTGCGGTAGCCGCTCTCGTGCTGGGGGTTTCCGGCACCGCATTGGATTTGGCCGGGATGGCTGCCGCGGTTGAAGGGCAGGAAGAAGGTTTTGTCGCGAGCCAGCCGCGTGGTCATGTGGACCTCGTCGGGATCGATCGCGAAGTGCACCAAGGCGCGCTTCTTGAACTCGAAAAGCGGGGCGCGGGGATCGCGGTCGGTCTGGTACTGCCGCACAGCGTGTCGCCAGGTCTGGTGGGTGCCGGGATTCTTGAGTTCGATGGTGGCCACCGGCAACCCGTTCACGGCAAGCACCATGTCCACGGTGCTGTGGTCGCCGGGATGGCAGGCCACCTGGCGCGTGATGGTGAGCTGGTTCTTGCCGTACATCTCCATGACATCCGGAGACAGAGCATGGGCCGGCTTGAAGGTGGCGATCCGGAAGAGCTTGCCATAGAACTTGAACCCGTGGCGGAGCACATGGAGGCTCCCCTTGATGTCGAGCTCCTTGACCAGTGCCTCGAGCAGCATGGACCGCAATTGACCCCCGTGCAAGACGGACATCTCATCCCAGAGCTTGGGCTGGGTCGCTTCCAGGTAGGCGTAGACCCGCGCCGGAAACAAGGCCCGCTCCTTGTCCCATTCGGCGTTCGTCCCCACGGTCCAACCGCTTTGAGCAAGCATGTCCTGGAGGTGGGACTCGAAGGCTTTTTCGGTGGTCTGGCTCATGCCGATTGGGGACTCCAGGTTTAATTAGCGGGACGCCTTAGTTAAAGGAAACCGATTTCCCTTAACTAAGGAAGAGGCTTAGGGAACGATCGAAGGCATAGGTTCGCCCTCGTGGTGGCCCGATCCCGGTGTGAAAGCTCTCCAACTTCATGCGGCTTCACGGACATCGATCTTGCCGGTGACCGCCGCGGTGATGAGGGCTTGGCGGTATTCTGTGAGCTCTTGAATCGCACTTTCAACTTTTTCCAAAAGTGCATCAACAAAATTCGATTCCTTTCTAAGGAAGCTGACGATCACAGATTGTTCGCTTTGTGGCGGCGTGGGCACCAACATCCTTCCCAGTATAGTTGGATTCAAATTTAGCATTGTTGTGCCGACAGCATTCAATTCAAGTAAGGAGCTAAAGCCCTTGCTACGGACAACGAGAGCATAGTATTCAACATCGCAAGCATTTGCATTCAGCCTCACGACCATCGAACCCGTTCCACAAAGCCAACCAATTTGATGTGACTGCACAACGGCACATCTCCCTATTTCGCCGCGACGCGCAAAGACTAGGTCGCCATAAGAAAGCTTGTATCTCGATAATCGCTCCGCAGTCTCCGGTGTCACGGTGTTTTTGCTATCCGACAGAATATTTCCATCAATCATGTGAACCGGATTTATCAGCGGAATCTCATCTTCGACATAGTCAGTTTGATGAAGCTGCGTACCAAAAGGGCCAGTCTGAATTGATTGCGCCAGCCTCGCAAGAGGTAAAACTTGCCATCGTTCCGGGATCTGGCCAAGCCACTCCACGCCAGAGTCCTTCATTTTGGGGTAAGGGTCCAGACCTACAGCCAATGCAGCCTCGGGCGGCAAACCTTGGGTGACGGTGCGGGCGATCAAGGCACTGCGCTTTTCCTTGAGCTTTTCGATCAACTCCCGCTTCTTGGCAATCAGCTCGTCGATCTTGGCTGTCTTGGCGTCCAGAAACCGAGCGATGGCTTGTTGCTCTTCCAGAGTTGGAACTGGAATCCAAGCATCGCCAATCGAAGACTTCGGCAATCCATATCGAGTCACACCACTAGCAGCGACACGAAATTGTTGATTCACTGCAGTAGACTGAAATAATCTAAGGAGATACTCGCCATCAACCTGCGTACGTTTTGGGCGGACGATTGCAAGATGATATCCACAGACAAGATCTGGAGCAGTTTCGACCACCATCGCGGGGACCGCAATATCCCTCCAGTCCTCAGAATCTTTTGTCACTATCACATCAAGAGGCTGCAATCCGAACTTGCGTATTTCATCTGGAGTTGCGGTCGTTTCCATCAGCCCCATATCAGGAGTGATGTAATCGTTATAGTAGACATCCGTATAATTGCACAGCCGAACAGGAACTTCATCCTCTGCGGGAATTTTATCCACGTTGCTAACAAAATACGTAGAAAGGAATTTCAGCTTCTTGGGAGTCCATCCGTTCGGAATCGCCCCCAGCCACTCAACTCCACTATCCTTGTACTCGGGATACGCGGGATACTTCACCCTGCCCCCCCCTTCCCGCCTGCCTTCAAGCTCTTCTCCAACGTCTCCAGCTCCTGCAAATCCTGGGTGTCGGCATCGATCGCCGCTTGAGCCCGGCGCTTGGCGTCGAAGGCCTCGAAGCATTCATGGGCGATGCCTGTCATGGCGGAATGACTCATCCGTCCCGGCCCTTGCAAGACGGGGCGGTCGTTGAAGGCCAAGAGTCGATCGATATTGGAGCGCCAGTAGTCCAGGGAGAGTTGCTGCCGATCCTTCACCCGCAGTTCGGCCTGCTCCAGGAAAATCACAACCAGACGGTTCAGGGAATCGAGCTCGTCGGCGGTCAGGTAGTTCTTGGCGATCACCACGTCGCTCTTGCGTACACGGGTTCCCGCGAAACTCTGCAGGGCCATGTTGGGCGCTTCGGGATCGGCGCGGGCCACCACCAGTTCGGCGGCGGTCTTGGTCGTGACGGCGTACAGCAGCTTGTTCTGGACCTCGGCGAAGAACAACTGCGACTGCTGTTCGTTGTCGTGGTAGTCGACGCTCAGGGCGAACAGGTCGCGCACCTTCTGGTAGAACCGCTTCTCGGAGGCCCGGATCTCGCGGATGCGCGCCAGGAGCTCGTCGAAATGGTCCCAGGTTCCAGGGTTCTTGAGGCGCTCGTCGTCCATCACGAAGCCCTTGACCAGGTACTCTGCCAGGTGGCGCGTGGCCCACTGTCGGAACTGGGTACCCCGAGGTGAACGCACCCGGTACCCCACCGCGAGGATCATCTCCAACCGATAGAGCTTCAGCTGGCGCTTCACCTCGCGCGCGCCCTCGGTTCGAACTTGTAAGTCTTCTTTACAAGTTGCTTCCGGCACCAGCTCCGACTCGTCGTACACCGTGCGGATGTGCTGGGTGATGGCTTGCGGGGTGACCTGGAACAGCTCCGCGATCTCGGCCTGGCTCAGCCAGACACTCCCCTCTTCGGCCCGCAGCTGGATCTGGGCCTTTCCATCTTCGGTCTGGTACAGGACGATCCCGCTCATCTGGCGGGAGCTTGGAACAGCCATCCACGAACTTCTGCGATGGACCGGAGAGCTTTCGCCTTTTTGCCGACTGACTTCGGATCAAGATTCCCGAAATCGATCGAGCAGTGCTCCGGGTGTGGGGCTCCATCCTCGATGACAGGAAGCCCTTCTCCAGTGCACTCGGCGTGAGCTACGGCTTGGACGCCCACCGAAGCACACGCGGGATTAGCGACGAATCGCTGCCAAGCGGAATCCGAGCGAATATCATCGCCGTTATCGACCGAAAGGAGGCCATTGTCCTTCGGGAAGGGGCAAAAGGCTTGAGAAGTGACTCGACCTTGCTGTACGAAGGACGGATGGATTTGGCGTAGCAACAAGGTCGCGGGCGTCATGCGTCGACTCCCACCATTTCACGAAGCTTTACGTTGAGGCGCTCCCATCCACTCCCGTCCTCGTCCGAAAGATCCACCTCTAATTCGTCGCAACGGTTGCTGCCAAGCTCCAGCGCTTGGAATTCAGCCCGCATGGAGGGCAAGCTGATTTCCAGGGTGACCTCCCACTTGCCTAAGGTCCACTCCGCTTGAATGCCTCCGTCAGGTGTTGGATAGAGATGCGGAAGAGGGAGTTCAGGGGAATATCGTTCGTCGAATGCTTGTGCCAATTTGGGAAGAGCTTCGCGATCCGGCGCTGATCCGATTCCGTCCAACCAGCCATCCTGGAGCAACAGAATCTCATCGAGTCGGGTCTCGATGTCCAGCGGATCCAAGGCGGCGATCCGCTCGATGGATTCGAAACTCTTGGGGCGATTGGAGCGGTCGTAGCGGACCACACCCTGTATCGCGACCAGGGCTCCCTTGCGGTAGTCGTTGAACGCTTCCAAGACTGTCCTGAGATGAGGCTCCAGAAGTGGTGCTTTCAACTTCGCGCCATTGCGAAGCTCCAGCTCGAAGCTGTGGTCGGCCTGATCCATCTCGGGAATGCGACCTTTCATCGTCCTGTCCTCGGTCCACTCTTCGGCCTGCGAGGCTTGCAGCAGAACTCTTCGAGTTTCCAGGGTGAGCGTACTGACCTCGCCGTTGGCGCGTGAAAATTCCATCCGCTCGCCCTTGCGCAGACCTCGACCAAATCGATCGAAGTAGCGCAACAGGTCTTGGGGCAAAGTTGGCGATCGGCCTTCTTCCGCCGCGGAGATCGTCTCGACGATCTGTTCCTTTGCTTGAGCGAAGTACTTCGCCTCGGCGGGTGCAAGCAACGCGGAAAATGCCAGAGCGATGACCGGCCGGACACTGCCATCCCGGATCTCGGTGAGATGAAGCTCAAGTCCTTTCGTGAAGCCCTTGGGCGCTCTGGATCTAAGGGGATTGGCAGACAAGTACTGCCGCTTGGCCACCTCGATCACCATTTCTTCGAGGGCGGCGAAGTCCTTCAGGATTTCCAATGGAAGCGAGTGCTCATCGAATCGAGCCCCGACGAGTCGAGGTTCCAGAAACTCTTGATTCATACCACTCCTCCACGCAGACGCCGCGCGAAACTGATTGCGATTAAGAATGTCGAAATCACTGGCGAATCGAACATCTCCATCGGTCTACGATCGAGATTCCCGCTCACGCGGTGACCTCGCCCAGCAGCCGCACGATGTCGCTTTCCAGCGCCTTGATCTCGGCCTCGATCACCGCCAGGTCCCGCGGGGCTTCGTAGCGGTAGAAGTGGCGGTTCAGCGGGATCTCGTAGCCCACCTTGGTCTTGGTGTGATCGATCCAGGCATCGGGAACATGCGGGAGCACCTCGCGCTCGAAGTAGGTCTGGATGCTCTCCTTGAGAGGCACGTTCTCGGTGTCGCGCAGATCAGCGTCGGGTTCGGCCTCACCGTCGCGATTGCGGCAGATCTGGGCGTGTTCGTCGCGCTCCCCGAGGGCGTTCACGACAGCCTTCAGCTCGGCACTGGAAAGCCGCACCTCGCGTTCGCGGTCGATGGGCTTGAGTCGTTCCAGGAAGGTCTTGCGATCATCGATGACTTCGGAATGGCGCTTGCCGAATTCCGTCAAGAGGTCGCGGATGGTCTGTTGGCGACGCTCTCCCTCGGCGACTTCCGCGAGCCGCGCCGTCTCGTCCTTCTTGGTGCTGGAGGCCAGGTTGCGGAATCCCGATTCTCCGTCCAGGCGGGCGATGCGCTCGGGGGTGGCGTGGAAGTTCAGGCGCAAGGGGCGCTCCACCGTGATCTTGTGGTATCCGAAATCCTCGTTGTCGAAGACGCGGCTCACCACGAGTTCCTTCCAGGTCTGGCCCGCCGGGGCAGGGGCCGACGGAGCCGAAGACTCGACCGAAGCGATCTTGCCGTCCTTGTCGAACAACACCCAACGCGCGGTGCCGTCCTCGAATTGTCCGTGCAGGCGCGTGAGGTCTCCCAGGAAGTCGGGATCGTTGGGCGTCTCGGAATCGGTGGGATCGGCGATGCGGCGGCGCTTGTTCCCCAGGCTCTTCTTCATGGGAACCCAGTGGTTGCGCCCGTCGATCAGCTGCACCTTGCCCTTGCGGCGCGGCTCCTTGCGATTGGTGAGCACCCAGACGTAGGTGCCGATCCCGGTGTTGTAGAAGAGCTGTTCGGGCAAGGCCACGATGGCTTCCAACCAGTCGTTCTCGATGATCCAACGACGGATCTCGGATTCTCCGCCGCCGGCGTCGCCGGTGAACAAGGGGGATCCGTTGAACACGATGCCGATGCGACTGCCGCCGTCCTTGGCGGGGCGCATCTTGTCGATCATGTGCTGAAGGAACAACAACGCGCCGTCGTTGATGCGCGGTGTTCCAGCCCCGAAGCGGCCGCTGTAGCCCAGGTTGGCGCGTTCGTTCTCGATCACGCGCTGCTGCTGCTTCCACTCCACGCCAAACGGGGGATTGGCCAGCATGTAGTCGAAAGTGCGCTTGTCGCCCTGCTCGTCGCGCAGGTGGGCGTCGCGCGTGAAGGTGTCGCCCAACGCGATCTGGTCGGCGTCCTCGCCCTTGATGAGCATGTCGGAGCGGCACACCGCCCAGGCTTCATCGTTCAGATCCTGTCCGTACAGCAGAGGCTTGGCCTCGCTGTTGAGCTCGCGGATGTAGTGGTCGGCCACCGACAGCATGCCGCCGGTCCCGCAGGCGGGATCGTAGATGGTCTTGACCACGTGGCTGCGGCGCAGGTCCTCTTCCGGCGAGAGAAGCAGGTTCACGATGAGCTTGATGACTTCGCGCGGGGTGAAGTGCTCTCCCGCCTCCTCGTTGGACTGCTCGGCGCCGATGCGGATCAGCTCCTCGAACACGTAGCCCATCTGCATGGCCGCGGCGTCGGGTGCGAGGTCGGCGAAACCCAGATCGAACGAGGCGAACTTCTGGACCACCTGGAACAGCAGGTTCTTCTCGGCCATCTTCACGATCTGCTGGTCGAACGAGAACCGCTCCATGATGGCGCGCACGTTCGGCGAGAAGGCGTTGATGTAGCTGATCAGGTTGGGGGAAAGGTTGTTCGGGTCGTCCAGGAGCGAATTCCGGCCCGGTGCCGAAGGCGCGAAGTCAAGGCGCGACAGGTTGTAGAAAGGATACCCCGTGACCGCCTGCATCTTGCTGCGGATGATCGATTCGGGCTTGGCCTTGAACTCGTTGTAGGTGGCCAGCGCCTCCTTCTTGGTGGGCGCGAGCAGGCAGTCGAAACGGCGCAGCACCGTGAGAGGCAGGATGACCTTGCGGTACTCGTTGCGCTTGTAGGGTCCGCGCAGGAGGTTACAGATGCTCCAGATGTCCTTGGCGATCTGGCGGTGGGTTTCGGTCGACATCGGCTCTCCGAGGGAAGTTCGGGGCGCCTCCATACCGCAGGTTCGGTGATCTCTCCGGGGCGGAACGGAGGTGAGATGCGAAGAGGGTTCGCAGTCTCGCCCAGTTCCAGGAAGTTAGCTCGGAGCCAGCCGCTTGTGCGCGGCTCCTGCGAATGCGGGACACCTGCACAAAGGTGCCATTGACGGAGGTCGGTCTCTTACTCTCTACTCGGCGCGCAAGGAAGGAGCTGCCAAGTCGACCTCCCCACCTTCGGAAGCTCGCTCCTCCCATTGAGCGTTGTCACAACTTTCCTGTTCCCAGAGCTTGTACATATCACTGAACTCGGCCACGTGTTCTAGGGGCTGAATACCCCAGACGCTTCCATCGTCGTTGGTGAGGTACGGAAGCGTCATCAATGTCGGATTCTGGATCGCTTGAGCAAAGGACTCCACGAAAGCGATGATCGCATCGTTCTGTGCCGCTTTCCGTCCGGAGATCGCATTGCGAGTCTTTTCCAATGGGTCACCGGCGTCGATGGTGAAGAGGGGAACCGGGCGCCCCCCGAAAACGCCCTTCAGCTCGACATCTCCATCGTAATAGATGCCGATCATGGTCTCCCCAGACACTTCGACTTGCTTGGACAGGAGCCATGCCATCTCGGGAGATAACACGATGCGTGCTGGTGTCGCGTGCCGTGCAAGACGAAATCCCGCATCGATTGTTGGGCCGATGTAATCTCTCACGATGGGTGCATCGCTCTCTGTAGCTGATCCCTTTACTTCGATTTCCGAGTTGATGACAGGAAATCCTGCACACCAGACCGTGCCCTTCAACCCAAGACTGCGGTCGTACTTTGTCCTGAGGCGCTCCTGATAGCCGTATACCGCCTTCTTGAACGCCCGCACCGCAGCCCAGGCGTCATCGATACGTCGAAGCTCCTGCGACATAAGGATCTCATCACCTGCAAGTTTCCAGATTTCCGCCGGAGGTCCCCCACCTCTCAGATCGGTCCACTCGTTCGCGAACCAAACGCTGAACTCCTCGAAGAAGGCCTCGTAGAGCGCCAGCCAATGAGGACGACCATTGGCACGACCTTGGCTCTGGTTCTTGTACGCCGTCGATCCCGCAATGTCGACGCTAAAGAAAAGGCGTAAACACGGCCGCGGCTCGTCGCTCATGAGTTAGGTCAAACCAATGGACTTCTTGCGAACTTCAAAGGCATCCATTGAGACAAGGAACGATGCCGCACAGAGGTAGGCATTCTTCCCAAAGCGCTCCCAAGCCGCGTTCACCTTGGCTTCGGGCATCAAGAAGGCCGCAGCGAACCAGTTCGCTTCCCACTCGGCGCGTTCGCTATCCAGTCGCGCAGCGGCGAGCGGAACCACTCCTTGGCGCGAGTGCAGGAAGTAGTGCGCGAGTTCATGCGCGATCGTGAATCGGTCACGAAGCTCACCCGTATACGGAGAAAGGAAAATATCGAAGTCGTGAGGGCCCTTGACGAGGACGATTCCGCTATGGTGTTCGGTTGCGAGGTTGGGAATTTTCTCCGGAATCACCCAGTCGGGGCAAACTTCCCGTAGCGACAGCCACTTGTGGTGGATGCGCCCCCCTACCTTCTGGACTGCCGCCTCCAGATCACCGCCAGGTGTGTAGCCTAGCGTTTCCGCAGCTTTCTCCGCATAGGATTCGATGCTTTTTCGCGAAGCATTGATGGCCGACGGAAGTACGAACTGCTTCGTCTGGGTTGTGGTCGCAGTAGTCGTCATGGAGGCATCCACTTGGAGACCAGGAAACGGGGTTGTGCTCAAATGTACACACATGATCCCACATCGAGCAATCCGACGCAATGCGCCGGTACCACATCTCACCCTCAATCCAGAAAACTCCGCTATCAAGAAACTCAAAAGGCCTCGCTGGACAAAGTCCAGCCGAGGCCCTCTGTTCTCGCGATGGTGGCGGCCTTTCGCTCCCCCGCCTTTCTGGCGAGCCCGGCCCCGCCGGGCAATGCCCGATGAAGCCGAGTCCCGAAGATCCGGGCGAGCGAGGCGGGATGAGACGAAGCGACACAGACCCGAAGCCGTACGCTTTGGTACGGCGACGGTCTGGGGAGCGAGTATCGCCCGCCGCAGCCGGCCAGAACAAAAAGGCCCGCGTCCTTCCGGACGCGGGCCTCGGCCACAGCCAGACAAAGACTCGCGAGTCGGCGGAGGCAGTCGACGGGAAGCGGACCCGAAGCTGTCCGCCTTGGGACAGCGACGGTCCGGTGACCGAGAATGCGCCGCCGAGCGCGATTCTTACATGTCCATGCCGCCCATGCCGCC
>JAMIIV010000100.1:0-1891 GCA_035913415.1 Fibrobacteria bacterium
AACCACGGCCCACCGATGCGCCCCCACGGCGGAGTTGTGGATGCCCATCACGACGTTGCGAACCACCTGCCCCGTGCGCAAGGCGACCATCGCCGGGTGGTCTTCCCCGGGAAAGGGGGAACCGTCTTCGTGGACCACACCCCACCGCGGATCGATGGAGGTGAGCCCCATCATCTGGTCCAGACTGAGCCCCAGCACACGTTCAGCCGCAGGATTGGCATCGAGGATGCGCCCGTCGGGAGACTGGTACACCACTCCCTGGGCCATGGTCCCGAACAACTCCCGATACTGCATTTCGGCCAGATCGGCGCGTTCGCGCTCCTGCGCCGCGGCCAGATCGGCCGCCTCCCGCCCCCTGGTTTCGCGTCGGGCGTACAGGCCATGCGCCATCCCCATGGCCAAGGCGAGACCAAGCAGGATCTGGCCGACCCAACCGGAGGCCCATCCGGCTCCCGAGACCAGCCCCCCCAGGCACAGGGCGACCAAACCAACCGCACACAGGGACAAGAGCCGCATGACACCTCCTGCCGCACCCACACCCCTCGCTTCGAGGACAATGCCGGATTCGACCCGCACATCATCGCATTTCGCAGGCTGCCCGTCGAACTCTCCCCGGAATCGGACGGCGCCGGGGTATCGATTCGACCGAATGCGACTTACCTTGCATGCGTGTCCAGGAAGACCAAAGCGGGTGAGGTCATAGAAGCCTCGGCGGAGACGCCCCGGCAACCGGGGGAATTCGGTCGCAAACACGGCCCGACCAAGATCGTGCTGTACGTGCTGGCGATGGCACTCTCCTTCTGGATCCAGACCCGAGGGGTCACCTCGACCACCCAGGGTGTCGTGGCCCAGCTCCAGGTGATCCTTTCCGTCTTCCTCGTCCTCAGCGTCCCGCGCTACGGATTCTTCGTCGTGGCCTCCGTGATGGGCCTGGAGCTGGTTGTCCTGGTTTGGCGGCTGGTCCTGGTGCAGAACTGGCAGATTCTCCCCGGACTGCTCGTCTGCACGAGCACGCTGGTCGTGGCCACCATCATCTCGCTGTTCGGTCGGAACCTCCAACGCAAGCACCGGGAGCTTCTGCGCAGCCAGAAAGAGCTCTCGAAACTCAACCACGATCTCGTAGAGGCCGGCGAAAAAGCCCTCCATCTGGCCAACCACGATCCCATCACCGGGTTGAAGAACGCCACCTGCCTGCGCAGCCTCATCGACGCGTACCACTCCACGCGCCTCGGCGACTCGTCGTCCCAGGCACTGATCCTGATCGAACTGGAAAATTTCAAGACGATCAGCTCCATCCTCGGCCAACGCAGCGGCGAGCAGATCCTCCGCGCGGTCGCGGGGCGCCTGCACAACATGGTCGCCACCAGGGATGTCGCCGCCGCCCGGCTCGACGGCGGCTGTTTCGCCCTGTTTGCGCCCTTCGACCCCGGGACGATCGAAGACACCATCCAAGCGATCCAGCGGGCCATCCACGAACCCCTGTCCATGAACGACGAGATCCTCGAGATCCGTTCCTGCGCGGGCTATGCTCACGCCTCGGGCGAGGCCATCGACACGGAGTCCCTGTTGCGCTGCGCCGATCTGGCCCTGGCCTCGGCCCGCGAAGAGCGCCGCGGTTCGGTCCAGCGCTACGACAGCGCGATGGCGCGTCTGGCCCGGCGCCGCGCCGACCTCTCCAACGAACTCGAATCGGCCCTGAAACGCCAGGAGTTCGAGATGCGCTACCAGCCCCAGATCGACGTGCTCACCGGCAAGGTGGTGGGCGCCGAAGCCCTGGTGCGCTGGAACAACGTGCGACTGGGCAATCCCGGTCCGGAAGAGTTCATCCCCCTGGCCGAGCAGAACGGCCAGATCGTCCCGATGGGCAAGTGGATCCTGGAACAGGCCTGCC
>JAMIIV010000101.1:0-4225 GCA_035913415.1 Fibrobacteria bacterium
TCCAGAAGGAGGGGCCTTGCACGAAGAATTCGATGTGGTCCTGGGGGTCGAAGTCGCCATCGTTGTCGCGGTCAACCCGGCGGATGGGGATCGTGGGAAGCCCTGCCGGGGAACGATCTGCGGACACGGTACGCGCGAGGGCACCCAAGGGCGCGGCGCCCACGGCGACGCGGTCGAAATCGATGCCGCTCAGGTTGCCAAGCAAGGATTGGATTTGGGTTCCGGTGATCCGGACCATTCCATCGCGGGTGCGATCTCCCACTTCGGGTTCGCGAACGGTGAGCAGGATGCTCTGCTTGCCATCGGGGTGGAAGGTCTCCTGGCGGGCCAGACGGCGTGCGGCTGGCGGGGCGATTCCGAAGCGGGACGCTCCGATGGGGTTGGCCACCAAGGGGCGCAGCGGTGCGGCCAGAGGGGCGTTCCCGGTGCCCGACATGTGCACGATCACCTTCATGCGACGGGCAAGCCGCAGTCCGACGGTGGTCTGCTCCGCCCAAGGAACCTCCAGGCGCAGGAGCTTGCCATGAAAGGAAGAATCGATACGCCAAGCGGGAGGTGTGCTGGCTGGCACCGGCACGCTGTGGATGGGATCGCTGGCCCAGCCCGAGGCTCGCGCCCATTTTTTCCCCGGAACATCGATCGGATCGAGGCGCTGGACTTCGATCGACCAGGTCCCCCCTGGAGGAAGGGCCACCGTCGCTTCGGCCACGGGCGCCACGAGCGACCCCGGCACCAGGCTGGGGGCGTGCTGAGTTGCCTGGATGGAGCGCGATTCCGTCGAGGAATCGCATCGCCACGCACCCAGGGTCCAAGTGGCTTCCCATCGATCGGGAAGATCCCGATCGACACGGAGGGGGGAGGCCGCAAGGGCCAGGGGCAGGAGCAGGGCGAAGGCGATGGTCCGGTTCACGCTCCCAAAATAGGTGTCCTGAGGGCGTGCGGAACGCGATTGCGGAATCAACGTGAAACGGCGACGATCCCTCGCTTCTCCGTCTGGCGCCAGTTGCGGGTGTTGGGATCTCGCACCCGCAGCAGGATGGTGTAGGGGTAGAGTCCGTTGGCGACCTCGTTGCGGAATGCGTCCTTCAGATCCCATACCGCACGTGGCCTGGGGTGGCCGACGTCGGTCAGATCCGTCTGCAGGATCCGGACCAGCTTCCCCGACAGGGTATGGATGCGGATCGAGGCTTGCACGGTTTGCGGTATGGTGCCGTTCGAGTCCGCATCCGCCAGGAGCTTGAAGTAGAACGTGGTGGCGTCGCCTTTGGCGGGATTGGGTCGGTTGAAGACCTCGTAGAGATCGATGTCGCCGGTTGCGCGGGTGCGAAGCTCGAGGCTTGCCGTCGAGGCGTTCCCCATGAGGTCGCGGGCGAAGACGTTCAAGGTGTAGGACTTCCCCGGCAGGAATGTTTGCGCATCCAGGCTGAGTCGGGTCCAGGCCTGGGTGAAGTCACCGCCCTCGCTGATCTGGGTGGGGTGCCAGGCCTCCAGGACTCCTGGGACCGCGAGGATGATCCCCTCGTCCGGGGCATCGGAACCACTGATCCCCGAAGAATCCTCGAAAGCGATGTTGAGGCAAAACGGAACGGGCACCTCCGCGATCTTTCCGTAGGGCTGACCGGCCGTCCAGGAGGAGTCGCAGGGCAGGATGCGAATGCGGGGGCCGACGCGGTCGTCGGGGGCATTGTCGCCGATGCCGAAGAGGACGACGTGGGAATCGAGGGCGGTTCCGTCCTTGAGGGTGGAGGGATTCCACGAGTACAGATGAACGACGGCGGAATCTCCCTGTGGGAACCGTGCGGGCGTCAGCAGGTGGGCTTTGTAGCGGCCGTTTTCCGCCCGCGTCCGCACCGAGACCAGGCTGCGGCCGGGCACGATGTAGGACTGGGTGTAGGTCTTGCCTGCGTAGGTGTAGGAGGCGGTCCGGGAGGATGCGCGGGTATTGACACTGAGTTGCACCTGGGATTGGGCGGAGCCGACGTAGTCGTAGGTGCCCAGGGCGGCCAGGGTGTCGGGTGGATTGTCCAGCGTGATGGGGCTTCCGCCGGGGTAGGGAACCATGGCAGGGTCGCCCAGAAGATTGTAGAGATCGCTGTTGCGATAGGTGCCGGTGCTCATGTTGATTCCCTGGGCCGCGTTCTGGGCGGCGCGGAAGGCTTCCCCCAAGGTGGAGGCTGCGTTGCTCGAGTTTCCCAGGATGGTGGGCCAGAAGGTCCGGGCAAAAGCCGCATTGTCGCTGCCGTTGGTCGGCCGTGTCGCGGCGATGCCCGCGACGGCACCTTTTCCGGACGCGACCACAAGGGCCTCGGACAGGCCGCTTCCCTGCGTCAATTCGTGACGGCCGACCGTGCAGGAGCCGGCGTAGAACAGGAACGGCGAGCTGGCGTTGGTGAGTCCGAGGAGCGCCGAGCGCGTGTCCAGGAGCCGCTCGTCGGCCAGGATGTCCCAGCCGCCGTGTCCGAAATAGGAGAACGCCGAGACCCCGCGATTGAGCTGGTCGATCAGTGTCCGCTGGGCGTCGGGTTTCTCGAGCGCCGCGTTGAGGGGGTATTCGACCTGGTACACCGTCCGCAGAGTCATGCCTGGTCGGCACTGCAGAACCGTGTCGACCACTCGTTGGGCGGTTTCCGTGTGCCCAGCGGCTCCTTCGAAGCCGGAATCCGGCGAGCCGCCGTGCTTGCGGACCTGCAGATCGTCCGCCGTGGACAGCCAGGTGTTGCGCCATGGCCCGCTGGTGGCGACCGCGGGATCCTCCCAGGTGCGCAATTTCGCCAACCATGCCGCGACCTCCTGCCGCGAGCGCGCCGGAATCCGTCCGAGGGCGATGTCCTGGGTGCGAGTTCCGGCAAAGCCGAATTCGCCGGGGTCGAGCCAACCCAGGACGGCGTCCGTTCCGATATCGACGTCTTCCCAGACGGGGATGGGGGCCGGAGTCGCGCCGGTGACGCCGCGAGGGTCGAAGTGGCCACCTCCCAGGAGGAGCACGTGGGTGGTGCCCCATTGGGCGGCTGCGAGTCGGAGGAGGTCGCGGATCGCCAGTGGGTCGTGGCTTCCATGCCCCCAAAGCTGCCAGATGTCCTCGGTGCGAACGACACCGGGACGGAACACGCGATGCCGCCGGGAGTCGGCGCGGAACGCCGCGTACTGCGACGCCAGGTCGAGGAAGGAGTCGGGGGCGACGACCAGGAGGTCGACCCGGGGGCGCGAGGCCATGGCGGAGGGCGAAAGGCTCCACTCGATGGTGGGGGCTTTCCAGGTCGACAGTTCGACGGGTGGATTGGTGCCGGCCAGGTGGTACCAGGTGTCAGGCGTGGAGGCGCTGTCGCGCAGGAGGCCGTCGGCAAGTCCGATGACACGCACGGCCGCGCCACCGGCGACGGCGTAGACGGAATCCGTCGCGGAGGCTCCGGTCACCGGAATGGCGAAGGCGCCGAGCATCGGTGCGGGGAACGGTTTGAAGCCGGAAACGGATGGCGAGTGGGGATAGTGGATCGTGTAGCTCTCGAAGTCGTTGGCGTGGCTGGTCGTACTCCATTGCCAGCGGTTGTCCGAGGGCTTCAGTCCCTTGACGTTCCAGGCCCACCGGGTGCCCGCTCCAGCGCCTGACGAGGCCGTGCCGCCGACGGCACGGAAGGTGTCCGTCGGGGCGGGGCGGAGCCTGGCGAAGCGTACGACGGCGATTCCCTGCGATCCCGCCAGGCCAGGCAGGTCCTCGGCGGCTGGATGGCGCAAGTCCTCGCTGCCGAGGGTGGTGGAATCGGCCCAGTGCCAGAACCAGGAGGCGCCGGATGCCGTGTTGGGTGGGGAGGAACCGTATTCAGGGACCCGGACCCTCAGGTGTTTTCCCGCCCAGACGGGTCGAAGCACGTTGGCTGTTGTGGTGGGAGCCACCGGGGGGCGTGCAACGGGGATTTCGGGGGAGCCTTGCGGCGCGTCGAGGCGGATCAGGTAGCGACGGGCCATATCCCAGCGATGGACGTCGAGCTGAAACAGGTGATCGCCCAACAGGGAGTCCGGAGTCCAGAACGACGGGCCCTGGACGAAGAATTCGATGTGGTCCTGGGGGTCGAAGACGCCATCCCGATCGAAGTCCACGCGACGGATGGGGACCAGGGAGAGGCCTGTACCCGGGAGCGCGGCATCGGCCACCGGATCGATCGCCCCAAGGGAAGGGAGGCCGACGGCCACGCGTTCGAAGTCGACGCCGTTCAGGTTGCCCAGAAGG
>JAMIIV010000102.1:0-3037 GCA_035913415.1 Fibrobacteria bacterium
GGGCAGATCCGGGCACTCCACCAGGTTTCCCGCCCGTCCAAGGGAATCGGGTACTCGTACGGGGGAACGACCTGACCGCCGCGCACCAGATCCAAACGCGTTTGCAGCTCGACAGCCAATGGCCCGGGCAAAACCTCGTGGATTCGTTTCCCCAGGAACGCTTCCGGTGGAACAAGGAGTGTTTGATCGGACGGGGCGAACCAAGACACGAATCCACCGTGGACGTCCAATACAAAGACCAGATCGCCCAGGGAACGCAGAGTCAACTCGTGTTCGGAACACGAGTCGAGATACGTCGCAAGGGGGGCGGGGTTGGAAGGCATCGGGTTTGGTCGCTCCAATCAAGGAACTCTCCCACGACGTGGCAAGCCCACAGAAGCGGAACGCACATCGCGCTGAGCAGGCGCCCCCCCCCCGACGATCTGTTGCCGGGAGTGCCTCCCGGTAGCTACATTGCCCCGCTCTCCCTAAAACCAGCCACCACCCTTCGAGGAACCTCCATGCGTCCGTTGGACAATGTCCGCAACTTCGGCATCTCGGCCCACATCGACTCGGGCAAGACGACGCTCACCGAGCGCATCCTGTTCTACACGGGCCGTATCCACCAGATCCACGAAGTCCGCGGCAAGGACGGCGTCGGTGCCACCATGGACAACATGGAACTCGAGCGCGAGCGCGGCATCACCATCCAGTCGGCCGCCACCTACTGCGCCTGGAACGAGTGCAACTACAACATCATCGACACCCCGGGACACGTCGACTTCACCATCGAAGTGGAGCGCTCCCTGCGCGTGCTCGACGGTGCCATCCTCGTCCTTTGCGGCGTGGCCGGCGTGCAGTCGCAGTCCATCACCGTCGACCGCCAGATGCGCCGCTACGGCGTGCCCCGCGTGGCGTTCGTCAACAAGTGCGACCGCTCCGGTGCGGATCCTTTCCGCGTCGCGGGCCAGTTGCGCGACAAGCTCAGCCTCAACGCCGTCATGATCCAGATCCCCATCGGGCTGGAAGACAAGATCCAGGGTGTGGTCGACCTCGTCACCATGAAGGCCTACTTCAACGAAGGTGACTCGGGCGAAGTGGTTCGCGAGGCCGAGATCCCCGACAGGCCCGCCACCAACCACCTGGTCTACAAGAACCTGGCGGAAGAAGCCCACGTCTATCGCGAGAAGATGCTCGACGGCCTCTCTCCCTTCGACGAAGAGCTCGACGAACTGCGCCTGATGGAGCAGGAAATCCCCGTCGAGAAGATCCGCGCCGCCATCCGCAAGGGCGTGATCGCCCTGCAACTGGTGCCCGTGCTCTGCGGCTCGGCGTACAAGAACCGCGGCGTCCAGAAGCTCCTGGACGGCGTGAACCTGTACCTGCCCAACCCCTACGACGTCAAGAACTACGCTCTCGATCTGGACAAGAACGAAGAGCAGATCGAGATGGTCACCGACGACTCCAAGCCCCTGGTCGCCTATGCGTTCAAGCTGCAGGAATCGAAGTACGGGCAGCTCACCTACGTGCGCGTCTACCAGGGCAAGCTCACCAAGGGCCTGACCATCTACAACCAGACCACCAAGAAGAAGGTGAACGTCGGTCGTCTGGTGCGCATGCACTCCGACAAGATGGAAGAAATCGCCGAGTCCATGTCGGGCGACATCGTGGCGCTGTACGGCATCGACTGCTCGTCGGGCACCACCTTCACCGACGGCAAGGTGAACGTGAACATGACCTCCATGTTCGTTCCCGAAGCCGTGATCTCGCTGAAAATCGAGGCCAAGAACCGCGACCACCTGGTCAACATGTCCAAGGCCATCAACCGCTTCACGAAGGAAGACCCCACCTTCCGTTGCCATGTCGACGAAGAATCGGGCGAAACCATCATCGCGGGCATGGGCGAACTCCACCTGGACGTCTACGTGGAGCGCATGCGCCGCGAGTACGGCGTGGAAGTCACCACCGGCAAGCCCCAGGTGGCCTACCGCGAGGCGATCACCCAGAAGGCCGAATTCTCCTACACCCACAAGAAGCAGACCGGCGGTTCGGGCCAGTTCGCGAAGGTGGGCGGCTGGATCGAGCCCATCTCGGCCGAAGAAGCCAAGGACTACGAGTTCGTCGACAACATCGTCGGCGGCGTGATCCCCAAGGAATTCATCGGCTCCTGCGACAAGGGCTTCCAGTCCTGCCTCGGCGGCGGCGGCCTCATCGGCTTCCCCATCGTGCGCATCCGCGTGGGCATCAACGACGGCGCGACCCACCAGGTCGACTCTTCGGACAACGCCTTCCAGATCGCCGCGCGCATGGCGTTCCGCGAGACCTACCAGAAGGCCAAGCCGCAGATCCTGGAACCCATCATGAAGGTCCAGATCGACACTCCCACGGAGTTCCAGGGCACCATCATGGGCAACCTGAACGGCCGTCGCGGCGTGATCCTGGGCACCACCGAGGAAATGGCCTACACCCGCATCGACGTCGAAGTGCCGCTGTCCGAAATGTTCGGATACGCCACCGAACTGCGTTCGATGTCGCAGGGCAAGGCCGAGTTCACGATGGAATTCGCCAAGTACGAAGCCGTGCCCAAGTCGGTCGGCGAAGAGCTGCAGAAGAAGTACGGCGGCGCCAAGCGCCTGGGCGGCGACGAGTAATCGTCCCTCCCCGAAGCACCGCTTCCAAGGCGACCTCCCCGAAACGGGAGGTCGCCTTTTCGTTTGGACAACACATCCTCGCCATTGGGTGTTGCATTCCGCGGAGAAAAATGCCATAATCTCCTTTATCCCCTCGCGAACAATCCGCATCATCCTGCATACTGGGTTGTGCTCGTAGGAGGAATCTGGTGACTCTGTTCGGTTTTCTTTCCATGGTCGTGGGTGTGGTCCTCGTAGCGGGAATCGCAGGATTCGCGCTTTCACGGAGCCGATCCACCCCCTCCTCGCACGAATTTGGCGAGGACAGCATCATGACACAAGCCACCTCGGAGCGTATATGCCCGGAAACGGGTTGCGCCGTCGAGCAGGGCGGCCCGCTGCCCGGTTGTGTCGGCACCGATGGCACA
>JAMIIV010000103.1:0-3563 GCA_035913415.1 Fibrobacteria bacterium
CGCCATGTGGCCCAGCCCCAGATATGGACGTACTTGGAGAATCCGTAGCTTTCCGGTGCGCCCGGATCGACGGGTGCGAAGCGGTCGCCGCTGACGCACATCACCCGTGGGTCGTCCCGGTAGGTGCGCAGCATCTCGGCGGCGTACTCGAAGAAGGTGGCGGCAGGCAGGCAGTCGTCCTCGAGGACCACCCCCTCCTCCACGTTCTCGAAGAACCAGGTGATGGCTCCCGACACCGCCTTCTTGCAGCCGTGGTTGGTGTCGAGGAACCGCTGGTGGACCTCGCACGGCCAATCCACCGATTCCAGCACCCGTGCCCGCAGGGCAGCCACCGCTTCGGCCTCGCCCAGCTTGCCCTGGCGTGCGCCATCGCATGCCAGGAACAGATGCGACGGCCTCGCCTCGCGGATCCTGTCGAAGACGCGCAGGGTCGTGTCCGGTCGATTGAAGAACAGGAAAAGGACCGGGGGTGTCATGACGGGTCTCCAGGATCTGAAGGGGGGGCAGGTGCGCGGGATCTTCTCCACGACCGCCATTTTCCAACCACCTCGCGCAGGGCGAACCACGGGGCTTCGAGTTGAAGGATGAAGAGCGGCCTGGTCGATCCCATGGCGGCGTTGACTCCGTAGTTGGCGACGGCCTGCGAGACGATCGTCGCCAGGGAGGCGCCGTACGCACCCATGGTGGGGATCCACAGGAGGTTGAGCCCCAGATTGGTGGCCAATCCGACGAGCGAGCGCACGATGCCCGTGTGTTGCAGGTTCTTCGCGTAGATCCAGGTCCCGCTGGCCACGCCCACGGAGATGAACACGCCGCTCCAGATCTGGAGGGCCAGCAGCCGAGCGGACTCGGCGTATTGTGGGCCGTACAGCGCGGCGACTATCGGACCGGAGAGGGTCGTGACCGCGACGCCGACCGCCACCGAGGCCACCACCAGCCATCCGATCAAGCGCCGCACCCCGACGAGGAAACGCGCTTCGTCGCTTCCATGCAGGGCGATCAAGGCGGGGAAGAGGGTGTTGACCACCGTGATGGGAAGGAAATACCACATCTCGCAGATGCGCACCGCGGCCGAGTAGAGTCCGAGCTCGCGGGTGTCGACCATGGATCGGATCATGACCTGGTCCATCTTCATGTACAGCAGGATCGCCAGGTTGGATACCGCCACGGGAAGTCCGTCCCGCAGCATCCTGGTGGCGATGTGCCGATCGAATTCGAGTCCACCGGTCCCACGACCCACGCGCGATTGCATCACCACGACCCCGGCGGCCGCCAGCAGCGTTTCCAACAGGAACGCGAACAGGAACGCGTTCAGGCCGGCATCCATCTGGATGAAGGCGATCTTCAGGATCGCGACCAGCACGTAGGCCGAATTCTCGACCCAGACCACGTACTTGGACAGCACCCGGTATTGGAACCAGCTACGGATCGAGGCGACGCCTCCGGTCAGGATGGTCACGCTCGCCAGGACGGATCCCAGCGAGGCTCCGCCGCCGTCGTCCCCAGCCAGCAGGAGGAATGCCCCGCAGCCCGCCGCGAGCAGGACCGAAGCGGCGCTTTGCATGGCGAGCGCCGTGCCCAGGACCCTGCCCTGGTTTTCGGGCGCGTGCACGAGGTCGCGCACCACGATGCTCTCCAGCCCAAGGGTGGAAAGTCCTGCGAACATGCCGACGATCGCCAGCACGTAGTTGAGGTCCCCGAAACCTTCGGGCTGCAGATGCCGCGCGACCCAGAGTCCCACGAACACACCGACTCCGATGCGCACGAACTTGTCAGCCAGCAGCCAGAAGATGTTGGCCAGGTTCCGTCGGGCCTCGGGATCGGAAAGCCGACGCCCCAGGAAAGGCACCCTGACCAGAAGCTCAAGGATCACGAGACCGGGGACCTCATCGTGAAGCGACGGCTCGTCGGTAGGTCGAGAGGGTCTCCTGGACGCAACGATCCCAGGAAAAGAGCGATGCGCGGGCCGATCCGGACCGGACGAGTTCGGCACGTCGTGATTCGTCCTGCAGGAGGCCTGCCACGGTCTCCGCAAGGGAGTCGGCGGAATCTCCCTCGAAGTAGGCGGCACCTTCGGCGGCCACCTCGGGAATGGAGCCGCCGGTGGTGGTGACAACGGGGCAGCCCAGAGCCATCGCCTCGAGGAGGGGAAGGCCGAAGCCCTCGTACAAGGAGGGGTAGACGAACACGCTGGCCTGGCGGTAGGCGTCGGCCAGCACGGAATCGGATCCACCCATCTTCAGGATCCGCCCCTTGGAGACGCGTTCCGAGTCCGGAAGCGGTTCTCCGCCGAAGCAGATCAGATCATGCCCGGAATGGAGGCGGGGATCGGTTTCGTACGCCTGCCGAAGAGTGGCGAAGTTCTTGTATCCGCGTCGCTGCCCGACGTAGAGGAGGAACGGTCTTTCGGCCTTCCAATTGGTCGGAGCGTTCTCGTGGATTCGCGTCGCATGGTGCACGATGTCGATCCTCTCCGAATCCACACCGAAGAACTCCTGAAGGTCCTCGGCCGTTCGTCGGGAAACGCAGATGATGCGGCGCGACGCTTCGACCATGGTGCGCTTGCGGGCAGTCAGCGTCTGGCGCCCGGGCTGATCCGCGAACTTCTCGTGGATCATGTCGTGGACGGTGGAGACGAGGGTCGTCCTGCGCGGCAGCATCGACACATTCGAGTCGTAGAACGTCGGGTGGAAGACGTCGGGGGCCTCGATCCGGGCCACCAACGGGAAGACGACCGACGCCATGCTGCGGCGGAAGTCCGTCGTCCTGGGGATCGAGGGCACGAAGACCGCGTGGATCCGAGCGGCGAGCGTGGCGGCCTCCTCGTGCAGGAGGCCGCCACGGCACGGCAAGCCACCGAAGATCACGGGTTCGACGCCGGCGATGCCGCCCATTCCACGGGCGAGCTCCGCGAAGTACCTCGAGATGCCGCCACGATTCTGGATCATGAACATCTGGTGGTCGTAGAGGACCTTCATCGAACCCACCGGTTGCAGGCTGAACAAGGAGCTCGGCGCGAACGTCGCCGATCGGGCATAGATTTCGTTCCGATCAACGGCGGACCGCGTTCTGGTTCTCCAGGAACCACCGATAGGTGGTCTGCACGCCTTGGGGCAGATCGATCGAATGCTTCCACCCAAGACCGTGCAACATTCCCACGTCCAGGAGCTTGCGCGGCGTGCCGTCGGGCTTGGTGAGGTCCTGCACGATCTCGCCCTCGAAGCCCACCACCTTCTTCACCATCTCGGCAAGTTCCCGGATGGTCACGTCCTCGCCGGTGCCCACGTTCACGTGGCTCTCTCCGTCGTAGTGGTCCATGCAGTGCAGGCAGGCGCTGGCGAGATCGTCCACATGGAGGAATTCGCGACGCGGCGTGCCGGTGCCCCACATGACCACCTCCTTGGCGCCGGCGAGCTTCGCTTCGTGGAACTTGCGGATCAGGGCGGGGAGCACGTGCGAGGCGTTGAGATCGAAGTTGTCCCCGGGGCCGTAGAGGTTCGTGGGCATGAGGCTGATGGCGTTCATGCCGTACTGCTTGCGGTAGGCCTGGCACATCTTGATGC
>JAMIIV010000104.1:0-3758 GCA_035913415.1 Fibrobacteria bacterium
GCAGCCCCCCTTTCCACAACCCCAACTACCCGGCATCCAAACTCCGCGTTTACTGCGCAACGCCGACCTCACTCGACAGCTTCGAAATCATTGGTGATCGCCATCGCCAACTTGGCCCATCTCCTGAGGCGCATTTGGCATGTGGTGAAATCGACTCCACGTTCCGTCAGATTCCATCGCCCATCAAAACACTGCCCGATACACCGTAAAAATCAAGCATACAAATACATCCGAAAGAATCTTCGACATCCAAAACCGAGAAATGCAAATGCCCCAATCCCTATCCAAGCTCGCCATCATATTCCTTCTTGGCTCGGCCGTCTTCGTTTTTGATGCCTACTGGAGCATTCCCGTGCGAACCGAGGTAAGTCCGGACCTGTCCGACAGCGCAACGGTTGCCATCTTTTTTCAGAAAATGGGCTATGAAGAGTTTGATTTCAGCCGTTTCGTGAAAATCGACACCATTGACAACAGGAGGCGTATCACAAGGATATTTCTGGACGGAAGGAATCTCCCCGCACGCAAAAGAGACAGGACATTCATCGAGTCATTTCAGCGCAGCGAGGAAATTTTCACCGGCCTGTCGAATCTCTCCGAGCTGAGATATCTGCGCATCAGGAACATCCATCTTTATCAGATGCCTCCAGAAATCGCAGAACTCCACAAGCTCGAAGAAAAGGAGTTCACCAATACCGGAATCGAGAATCCACCCATTTCGCTGAGAATCATCAACGCCGCAAAACGACTCCTGCCCCAATAAGCGCCATAGCATGACTCCGGATCTGCATCGCGGAGAGGGAAGCCGGTCGCTCAGAGCTTCATGCAATGACGGAAGGAAGTGCGGCGGGCTCGAGGGAAAAGGGTCGCGCGTCGGGACCCCTCAAGCCCGGAAGCGCGGCATGATCAGCGTGGGCACCTGGGTGACGCCGCAATGCGTCAGAATTTGACTCATCCGCATGCCCACATCGCAGGCCCATGACACGCCCGTGGCGTAGACCTCCTTCTGCATCGCGGCCATATTCCAGCGCATGTCGTAGAGGGTGCGGCGTTTCCTGACCACCAGCCAGTCGTTGCGCACGTATTCGAGACCGTCCGACAGCGCCTTCTCGATGCTGTCCCAGCCATGCTCCACCGCGTAGGCCTTTCCGCCCTTGGCGGGATCCGAATCCTTCGCGCCGATGCCGAAGAAGTTGTAGTAGGTCTTTCCGCCGCTTTCGAAGCCCTTGGACAGGAAACACCACTCGATCATCAGGTGGCACAGACAGTAGGCGGGGTTCATGCCGAGTCTCTTCGCGGTGGTCAACACGTGCGGCGATCGCTCTCCCACGATCCCGATTCCCGGGTACATCCGCTCCATCGAAGCCATGAAGCTGCGGACCTTGTCGGCGGGGAGCTCCATGTACTTGTCCAGGGGGATGAACTGGCCTTGCCACTCCGTATTGTCCGTCGAGTTCGGATCCAGGTAGTTCTGGATGACGTCCGCGCCGGCAGCGACCCATTTCCTGTCGACCTCCACCAGCGACTTGTAGCTGGACATGTGCCGGGCGACGGCTTCCTTCAGGGAGAACCCGACGTCGGCAAGCAGCAGCCCTCCTGGTCCCGGAACCAACGTCACCACGCGGTCAGCCAGGCGGTCGTCGTACTTCACGGTGAGCGACTTGAACACCCGCGTGCGCTTCCCCGAAGGGTCCAGACCACCGGTTCCCAGGGCCGCGGGCTTGGCGACCGACACCACTTCCCGGAAATCCTTCGTGAATTCGACCGATGCGCCATCGTCGTCGGTGAACCACACCCGGAGCAATTGGCGCATGGGCACGACCTTGGTCCCACCCTTGACGGCGGTACGCATGCAGGCCAAGACCAGGAAGATGTCCTGGAATCGTTCGCCCCCGTCGATCGTGATCCCTTTCTTGGCGAAGGCCTCTTCGGTCACCATCCCCACGACGGGGATCTCGTTGCGGAACCCCGCGGCGCTCCCCTTCAGCGTGAGCGCCCTGGGGTGATGCGGCGACGAGGGCACCGGGCACCCGAACAGACGCGCCACCATGTGGCCAGGAGTCGCCTTGGACTCGGCCGCGGCCGTGGGGGTGAACCCCACGAACCCCTCCAGTGCCAGCACGGCGCCGGGATGGAGGTCGGTGACAACGATGGTCGCATCGACTTGTTCGATCCAGTTGGCATCCGTCGGTGGGGCGGCGTCGTAGAGCCCTTCCATCTTCAAGGCGGATACGTGCCGTGGAGCCACAGCGGTGGTCGACGCCACCGCGACGCGCGGATCGCGCCCGTACTCGCCCCGGGAGCGTTTTGCTGCCACCAGCGAAACGGACTGCAAACACGGCTTGGGAAGGGTCTCGGCCAATGGGATGCGCAAAAGCTCGCGAGGCTTCTTGCCCCCCACCCGAAACGCGATCTGCACGTTCAGGTATTCGTTCTTCGTGGCCAGTCCGGGATCCAGGCGATTGTCGAGGGTCAACCCGTGCCTCCACGAAACCACGGACTCGCGGCCGGAGGCCACGGCGGGAAACCATCCCAGCAGCAGGACTTCGCCGTCCTCGCCCTTTCCGTACACCCCCACTTCGACAGGGTCGCTGGCTGGCTGCGCGGCCAACGCCGGAGGCAGGATGATCGAGACGAGCTCGATCTGCGCTCCTACCAGAATTTGTCCCGGCAGGAGCGCGCCGCGCCCGAGGGCATCCTGCATGCCGATGCGCATGGCGCTACCGCCCCCTACCTTCACCACCACGTCGAACACGTTCTCGTAGGTGATGGCCCCGTCGGGCAGTTTTACCTGGGGCGGAACCGCGTCGGTGGTGGTCAGAGAAACCTTGAAAGCCCCTTTCCCGAAGATCCGCTCCTTGAACAGGTCCAGCGAAAGCTTCGCGCTTCCTCCCGATTTGAATGTCGTCGCGACTCCTTTGGCCGGTCCCGTCGCGGATACCGGCGCCACTTCCCCCATCCAGCCCTTGGTCCCGTGCGGATGTTCGATCTGCACGCTGGCCGGCCGCGGACCGGGAAGATCGTCGGACACCAGAAGCAACTGGAAGTCCGAGACCTCGGACAGCTTCGCTTGCGTCAATTTCTGGGCAAGCGCCGTGGGCGAGGGTCGGACCGATGCAACCGAACGCATGGACACGACCACCAGGCCGTCCGCATTCAGCGGAAAATCCACATGGGCGATCGATTCGGCGGGGACCGGAGCGGGACTCATGGACGTGCCTCCGGGGAGATCTGCAAGGGGACCGAAACCGGCAGCATCGGGGTTCCTCTCACGGACTCGGCCACGGGCGACACCACCACCGTGTGCCGGCCATCGGGCGATGTCAGCAGCGAAGGCGGGATGTCCAAGCGGATGGTGCCATCGGGATCGGGAAAGATCACGTTCCCCTTCGACGAATCGGCGCCTCGGAGCGGATCGCCCGAGCCGTCCCGGATCTCGACCCGGCAGGCGCCGGACAAGCCTGCGGGGATCCCCCAAGTGCACGATTCGTCCATCCAGTGGGACGTCGCCAGGCCCGTCGAGGGAATCTCGATGGTGGGCACACCCGATTCCTCGGAAACGACCGGCTGTGCCAAACGGGGAGTGAGGTCCACGCGCCTTGTGGTCGTCTCGCGAGCCAACCCCAGGGATCCGCCGACGGAATCCAGCGGCGATGCCACGGCGGCCTTGGCCTTGGCTGCGGCACCTTTCGCCTTGGGTGGCGGGGTTTCCTTCAGGCGCAGCGAGATGGTGTGCTCGCCGGTGCGCAGGTATCCGTCAG
>JAMIIV010000105.1:0-6697 GCA_035913415.1 Fibrobacteria bacterium
CCAAGCTTCGCTGCCCTCTGCCTCAGCACCCGACAGTGCTGGACGCGCTACGCGTCGTCGCCAGACTCGGCGGCCACATCAAAAACAACGGACCACCCGGATGGCTCACCCTGGGGCGCGGATTCGACAAGCTTCTCTTGCTCGAGCTCGGCTGGCTCGCCGCTCAGCCAAAGGAAAAGAGATCCGATCAATCATGAGCCGGCCGGTCGCCCCTACGACGACCTGCGGACCCAGACCGCGGTCCCTGGGGGCGTTCATCGCCGGATTCAAATCGGCGGCCACCAAACGCATCAATGAACTGCGCGGCACACCCCGGGTCCCAGTCTGGCAACGCAACTACCACGAGCACGTCATCCGCGATGACGCCTCGCTGCATCGCATCCGGCAGTACATCATCGACAATCCGTCGCGGTGGGCCTTCGACCGCGAGAATCCGTCCGCCTGCCAGCCAGCTCCGGCGGAGGCGTGGGCCCCATGACCCGGCGCCCGTTCCAAATGTAACCCCTCTTCGCAGGTGCCAGGCAGCCAACCCGGGACCAGGACCTCAGGCTCTGCCCTTGAACCGGAGGACCAGCCACCACAACCCGATCACCAGCCCCAGCCAGATCCCGCCCCTCTGCCCTGCCACGGAGTCGTCGCAGTCCCCTCCGCAGTCGCCATCATCGAAGCCAGCCATCTGGTAGTAGTAGCGGCACTCCTGCCAGGGGCGCAGGGCGTGCGCCATGGCGAAGCCCGGGGGGACGCCAGCGACGGCGCACTCCGCCTGCCCGTCCTCCACGTGGATCGCCATGAACGCGCAGCCGGTCTCGGCTTCCACCACCCACAGGGCCTGGCTGCCCAGGTGGATATCGTTGCAGGAGTTGCCCTCGAAGGAGCAGCCTCGCTCCGGACACCACAGGAGATCGGTGGGGAAGTCCGCCAGCGGGCACTCGACCCCGCCCTCGCAGTAGGCCGTATCGCCGAGGAGCCGCACCCGCACGCCCTCCCCGAGGTCGGCGACCACCTCGCCCCAGGCGATCCTGGCGGGGGTGTCGCCCAGCCAGGGCTCGAGGCAGCAGGTCAGGCCGATGCAGCTCGCCTCCGCGGACAGGTGCAGGCAGGGGATCACCAGCAGGGCCATGAGCAGGTGCGTGACGGGTCGCGGCAAGGTGACCTCCCCTCCCGAGCGTCCTCCGAGGCGGCCGCGGAGATGAGCGGATGGTATCACCGGGGGAGGAAGGGGCTCAAGCTGGCGGGTTCGACAGCGCAGCACCTCCATGGGGACCCAACAACCTGCGCAGTGCCGTGACACCTGAAATGACCGCTACCGAACACGCGGGCTCAGCCAACGCCAGGTCGTTGCTCCTGGCCCCGTGAATCCCCCGGCCTGCGAGCGGCTGGTACCTGCCACCGGCAGCCTGGCTCATTCCAGCTTGAACACGAACTTGTACACGGTGTAGGTGCTGACGGCCTTGCCGTCGACCAGGTGCGGCGAGAACCTCCAGGTCGACAGGGCGCGAGCCACCTCCGGATCGAACGCCGGGTCGCTCTTCAGCCAGAAGACCTCTTCCACACTGCCCTCCGGGGTGATGAGGATCTTGCAGTTCAGGGTCGCTTCCAGCCCGGCCTTCCTGGCGGCCACGGGGTAGCGCGGATCCGTGCCCGCGATGCGCCTCTTCACCATGACCTCCGGAGGCATGTACTCCGCGTGGTCACCTGGCTGCCCGAGGCTCTTCCCCGCGCCGCCCTCCAGCACCACCTCGAGCTTCTCGACCTGCCCCGAGGCCTGGTCGATCCACTTCCAGTAGGAGCCGTGCACCGGGTGCCTCACCTCGATCCCCGTGCACAGCGGGACCTTGAAGCGCCCGGGTGTGCTGCCCACCGGCTCCTTGCCCACCAGGACCTCGGCCAGGAGCTCCTCTCCCTGGCCGCTCCGGGCCGTCACCTCGTACTCGGCCTCCAGGGCCTGCAGGGTGAACGACACCTCGCGCTCGTGGTCCGGCTCCACCCTCACCCGCTCCTGCGCCGGCCGGTGGCAGAGCCCCTCCACCCGGATCTCGTACTCGCCGGGCACGAGCTCCTGCTTCACCATCGGGGTGAACCCGATCCGCTCGCCGTCGGCCAGCACCCGCCGCCCGGGCGGCTCGCTGCGGACCGTGAGAAAGCCCGGCAGGGAACCGTCCCTGGGCGCCAGCGTCAGCGCGACCTTGTTGGGCTGCCTGGCCACCAGCTTGAGCTGCTGCTTGAAGGGCGCGGCCCGGGGGTGGCGCACCTCGAGCTCCCGCGAGCACAGCGGGACCTTGAAGTTCCCGGGCACCTCGCCCACGGGCTTCCCATCCACCAGCGCCTCGGCCCGCGGGAACCCCTTCTGGCCACCCCTCAGCTTCACCGAGAGCTCGACCTCCGCGACCGCAGGGGCCAGCTCGATCGTGCGCGTCTCGCCCGGCAGCACCTCGAAGCGGTCCCAGATCTCCTCGTGGCAGGGCCAGCCCACCCGGACGTCGTGCGGGCCCGTGCTCAGCTCGACCTTGGCGAGCGGCGTCTTCCCGGCCGGCTGGCCGTCGAGCAGGACCGCGAGCCCGGGCGGCTCCGACTGGACCGTGATGAAGCCCGTGCCCTTGCCGTTCGCCTGCGGGCGTTGCTTGCCGAGGGGAACGGCGCACGAGATCGAGCCCTGCGCGAGCAGGAACAGGCAGCCTACCAGCAGTGCACTGCGCATCCCGGTCCTCCTGGAGGTGATCCGGGGGCCATCGTAGCGCCGGCCAGGGGAAGGCACAAGGAGCGCCCGCGAGGAACTGCCCCCCGCTCGCAGGTGCCTGGCAGGTTCGAAGTCAGGAGACCAAGGTGTTGGCAGACCGTGCGTGTGTGGATCGCTCCGGGCAGTTCCTCGAGGGAGGGCCAGGCCGGGCCGCCCTCCTGCCTGTCGCCACCTCTTTAAAGAAGGCCCTGAGCGATCCACACACGCAAGATCAGCAAACGCCCTCGCCCCTCGCCACTTCCCTTGGCATGCTCTCCCGGATTTGCTACCCTGGCCTCGTTGACGAATCCTCCAAGCGAGGTCGGGGACATGCGGGCTCCGGGATTGCGCGGTGTCGCTTTCGTCGGGGTGGCGTGCGCCCTGGCGCTCACCCTGCTGCCCGCGGACGCGGGCGCCATCTGTCCGTTGCCTCCCTGCTGTTTCCACGGGCCGGAAGGCTCCATGGCGGCCCAGGTCGAGGTGACCGCGGTCGAGGCCGACGGGTTGACCGTCTCGCTCCTCCAGACCCCGGTCTACTGCGACGGCGGCCTCGAGTGCGCGGACGCGCTCTTCCCGCTGGAGTTCTCCTGGGCCGTCGGGACCCCATGCGAGTTCGGGTGCAGCGGCTGCGACCTGCTTGCCGTCGGCGATCGCGCGGTTTTCCTGGTGGACAGTGCCAGCGGGTGCCTCCTGATGGCCTTCAGGGTGGACGGGGTGGACGTGGACTGCCGGCGCTACTCGGCCCCGGTGGAGTTCGTCCTCGAGCAGGCGCTCGACGCGAGTTGCATGTCCCACACCATCGAGGCGGGATACTGGAGCACCTGCAGTGACCTCGAAAGCTGCTCCCACGCGGGCCAGGGCGGCGGGGTCTTGCTGGCGCTGGTGGTGGGGCTGGGGCTGGCGAGGAAGCGGCGAAAGTAGGTTTCGGCCAGGGGGATGCAGGCGGCTGGCACCTGTGAAGAGCTGGGTCATGAGACTGCATGGATGGACTGCTGGTTGTATGGCCTTGATGCTGGTGGCGGCTCTCGGGCCTGCGTCATGCCAGGAATATGCAGCCTCGGCAGACGGTGAGGACGGCCTGGAACTCGGCGAGGACCAGGAGGTGGATGGCGCGCCAGACGAAGCTCTCGTGGATGGAGACGATCGCGCCACCTTCGAGGATGGCGAGGAGGATCATCCCGACGGAGATGGCTGCTCGCTCGGCGGCGACGTCGAATGGGACGGGTGCGAGGAGATCGGGGACCATTGCTTGCCGACCGACACCAGCATCTTCATGGGCTGGTGCTATGACGAGCCCGCGGACACCTACCACTTCCTGCCGGACGCCAGCATGGGCTACTGCCGTTGTGGATTCCCGCGATTCGATGGCGTGATCGAGGGAGTGCTGTGCGACCCGGGCAACCCGGTGGTTCGCAGCGCCTATCCCTCCGGGATGTGCGAGTCCGATCAGCGGGTCCTGTGTGCCATTGACTTCCTGCCTGCCTCGAGGGTGGGCTGCTGCGATGCCGAGGGCTATGCCTACTGCGAGCGGGATCCGCTGCCCTGCAGCAATCGGTGCGTGGAATGATGGTGGGGAGTATCCGTTCCCAGCCTGGAGTGGCAGAGAATGCAGGTTGCTGGCACCGTCAGCAGGCTGAAGCAGGTGCGGCCATGACGACGCGGTACCCATGCCCGTGCTGTGGATTCCTGACGATGGACCAGAAGCCGCCCGGCACCTACGCGATTTGCCCAGTTTGCTGGTGGGAGGACGACGACGTGCAGGCTCGTGATCCCGACTACGCGGGCGGCGCCAACAAGTTGAGCCTTCGGCAGGCACGGGAGAGCTTCCGCCATTGTGGCGCCTCGGCTGCCGAGTTCACGAGCATGGTGCGAAAACCGACGGCCGAAGAGATCCCAGGTCAGTCGCAGGGCTAGAGTTCTGGCCTGCGCCCTGTGCGTGCCTCGCGGACGTGGATCGTCCGTGCTTCTCCGCGATAGCCCTTGCCATCCCGCCCCATCCGAGCCTCACTGTTCCCGCTCGCAGGTGCCTGGCAGGTTCGAAGTCAGGAGACCAAGGCGTTGGCAGACCCTGCGTGTGTGGATCGCTCCGGGCAGTTCCTCGAGGGAGGGCCGACCGCGGCAGGATCGCCCTCCTGCCTGTCGCCACCTCTTTAAAGAAGGCCCTGAGCGATCCACACACGCGGGATCAGCCAACTCCGGCGCCCGTTCCAAATGTAACAAGTTGTAACGGCCGGCGGTTTGGGGTTGCGGTCCGGGGGTTACCGGGCGGATGATCCCTGCATGCGCGTCGGGCAGCCGGGGTGGTGGGTGATGGTGTTCGTCCTCCTGTGGGCGGGGGCCGAGGGCGCGCGGGCGGCATGCGAAGCACCCTTCTGCTGCTTCTACCTGCCCGAGGGATGGGCCATCGCGCAGGCCGAGGTGACGGCGGTGGATGCGAGCCAGCTCAGCATCAGCCTCCTGGGAACACCCGTCTACTGCTCCGGCGGGATCGAGTGCTCGCCTGCTGATTTCCCCGTCGAACTCTCCCTGGAGCCGAATCCCGACGGGTGCGGGTGCGGCAACTGCGAGGGTCTCGCGGTCGGCGATGTCGGGTTGTTCTTCGTGGTGAAGTCCCTGGGGTGCCTGAACCGGGTGGTGCGGGTGGAGGATGCCGGGGTCATCTGCAACCGCTCCCAGTCCGTGCCGGTCGAGTTCGTCCTGGAGAACGCCCTGAGCCCGACCTGCGAGGACGCCTTCGTCGAGGCTGGCTACTTCGACCGCGAGTGCGACGACACGCTCGAGTCCTGCGCGGGGTGCGCCCAGGCGGGACAGGGCGGAGGGCTCCTGCTGGCGGTGGTGGTGGGGCTGGGGATTTTGCGCAGTAAGCGGACCGCGAGGGCTCATGGCTGAGGAGATCTCCAGGGGATGCAGGTGGCTGGCACCATTCAGCGGTGGGATCCAATCAAACACATTACGTCATTGAATGCCCAAAGATCAAACCGACCAATGCAGTGAGGCAAGAATGAAGATACTAAACATGCATGCATTCAACTATCGAACGTTAGCCGATTTCTCGGTTGACTTTTCAAACAACTATACAGCAATATGCGGTCAGAATGATTGCGGGAAAACCAATATAGTAAGAGCAATTCGATGTCTACTGATGGGTGGCGGTGGGCCCACTTCACCCTTCGAATTTGAAGAAGAAGCAGGTCTCTCATCAGATGACATCACTAAGTGGGCACCAGGAGCCAACAAGGAAATCCAAATCGGCGCAAAGATACAGATCAACAGGGACGACGACAGATCACTCTACGACTTCTTTATTGACTACTTCAAGATTACGACAGACAATCCTAGTTTGATTGCAGAAGTAGCGTCCAAATCTACCGGAAAGAGTCCACCGGAAGTCGAAGTTGTGATTTCTGGAACTAGCTACACAGACGAAAAAGCCCAGGAGTTCTTGAAACGCCTTAGAGTATCCGGTGCAGTACTCTTCCACAGTTCAACCAACAACAATATTCCGACACCATTCGGAATGAGAGGCATCTTCCGCGAAATCTCCAATGAAAAAGTTGAGCGTTTGGAAAAGAGCAAGAGCGCCCTGAATAGGGCATTCAAGAAGATTGCAAGGCAAAGGGAGTCGGAGCTTGCCAATCTTCTCGGCAAGATGCAGGAAAACTATCGCGTGGAGTTCTCCATCCCAACACTGGACTTCTCCTTTGTCCCATACAAACTCATGCTGTGCGACAGTAAGATAGACATTCAACTGGAAGACTGGGGAAGTGGCACTCAAAACCGCACTATTGACTCTTGCGACCATCGTCTAACGACCATGTAGTCTGAGGCCTGAATGGCGGAACGCGCTTCGAATCATCTCCGCCTGCGTTCCCTCGAGGGCCTCATGGACCCGTTCCTCGAGGTGCCCGATGTCCTTCGGCACGAAGTTCGCCAGCTTGCCGTACTTCGTGTTGCTCCAGATGAACTCGACCGGGTTCAGCT
>JAMIIV010000106.1:0-1720 GCA_035913415.1 Fibrobacteria bacterium
CGTAAGCGTTCACCGGAGAGATCGGCATTTGCTTGAGCTATGGAATTTCGCCCCTCAGCCCTGATCTTGGGGTGGCCCCTACGCGGCCATCGACGGGGCCGCGGATTCAACCGCGCAGAGCGATGGGGCGGGCTTGCCCGCACGGTATGCCTCGATCGCTTCGACGAGGAAGGGGAAGATCCGCTTGCCTTGCAGCCGACGCGTCTGAATGACGGTCAGGATCCTCTCCGCGAATCGGGCGCCGCGATCGCTGCGGGAGCCGAAGCTCCGCTTCCGCCAGAGGACGCCCCGCCTCAGGACGCGCTCCGCATGGTTGTTCGTCGGCTCGACGCCTTCGCAACGGAGGAACGTCCAGAGCGCCGGCTCCAGGTCCAGGAGGTTCTGACAGAAGGTCGCCGACTTTGCGTCGGCCAGCTTCAACCCCTGTTTCAAGAGGACCTGGAAATCCTTCCTGACCCATCTCATCGCAAACTGAAGAGTGGGCCGATCGATCGCGCCCGACTTGAAGTCATGCCAGATCGTGAAGAGGTGCCCGGCCAGTTCCGTGGCCTTCTGACCGATCCGGACCGACTCACCTCCCCGGTCGATCAACTTCTGGAAATCACGGACCAGATGAGCCCAGCATATTTGGCGGCACCGCAGGGCTCGGATGCCGTAGACCTTCCAGCGGTCACTGGTGAAGATCCCACGGTAGACTCCAGCCAGGAGAGCGCGGAGTCCTCGGAACCCGCGGTGGGCGTGGATCACGAAGTACGCCACCGTGGCGGTGGCCGCGGTCCACATCCAGACCGTCTTGTTCCGATCCTTCCAGCTTGTCTCGTCGAGATTCTTGGCGTCGGCTTTCCTTACCGTTTCGGCCGCCTCCTGATGAGGAGCCTCGAGTGCCTCGGTGGTCTCGGCCTCCATGTTCGAGACGGTGCCCAGGGAAACGCCGCCGGGAACGCCGAGGACGTCCTCGAAGAGCTCCTCGGTCTGGCGTCGGCTGCCCTGACAGGCCCCGCTGAGGAAAGAGGCCAGAGCGGTCAGCCGGGGTCCGAACGAATTGCGGAGCACTTCCTCCGGGATCGCGCCGTGGTTGACGCAACCACAGCCATCGCAAATCACCGAGAAATCTCGGTGCTCCGTCACCTCGCAGGCCTTCGGAGGAAGGTCCGCGACTTGATGGCGATGCGAAGGCTGAGCATCGGGCCCCGGCTCGGGGAGCAGGGCATGGCAGTTCTGGCACTTCTTCGGGGCGTAGGCGACGAAGTGATCCACCTGGTCGGGTGGAAGAAGACCGCGATTCTTCCCCTCGTGTCCGAGCTGGCCCCCGGGATTGCGCCCGCTGGGCGGCTTGGGGTTGGGCCTCGGTCCCTGCCGGGGGTCGGTCGACGGTGGTTTGTGGGAGTTCCGGGAATTCAGACCGAGCCGCTCCTCGAGAGCTTTGATCCGATTATGCGCCGCCTCGAGGAGTTGCTGGAGAGGCAGAAGGGTGGCGACAAGTGCTTCCAGCTCCGCCACTCGCGCGGCGAGCTTGGCGCAGTTCGGGCAGGTGTGGTTCGGCCCTTCGCTCTCCACTTCCTTCACGCCGATGTTATCGGCAGAAGGAGGCGCATAACTTTACGGGAAATTCCGAAAATCTACGACTTGAGAGATCTGCCGGTGAACGGTTACGTGATGGCTTGCTGCGCGGGAATGGCAATCGCCAGCCTGGTGATCCTGATGCTGGTCGGCTGGAACC
>JAMIIV010000107.1:0-7578 GCA_035913415.1 Fibrobacteria bacterium
TCATTCCCCCTTATTCCGCGACCGCGGTGCGCCGGCTCGAGGAAGCCGGAGCCGTGGTCATCGGCAAGGCCGCCCAGGACGAATTCGCCATGGGTTCCACCAGCGAGACCAACGCTTTCGGCGTGGTGCGCAACCCGGTAGATCCCACCCGTGTGCCGGGTGGCTCCTCGGGTGGCTCCGCCGTCGCGGTCGCCGCCGGCATCGTCCCCGTCTCGCTGGGCTCGGACACCGGCGGCTCCATCCGCCAGCCCGCCAGCTTCTGCGGTGTGGTCGGACTCAAACCCACCTACGGACGCGTCTCGCGTTACGGTCTGGTCGCGTACGCTTCGTCCCTCGATCAGATCGGCCCGTTCGCCAACTGCGTCGAAGACGCCGCGATCCTGCTGGGTCTGACCGCTGGCCAGGACGTACACGACAACACCTCGTCCACCCTGGATGTGCCCGACTACCTCGCCAACCTCCACGGCGGCGTGCAAGGGCTTCGCATCGGGATTCCCGCCGAGTACTGGGGCGAGGGCCTGGACGAAGGTGTACGCGCCTCCCTCGACGAATCCGTGGCCAAGCTCCGCGACGCGGGTGCGACGCTTGTACCGGTCAGCCTGCCGTCCACCAAATACGCCATCTCCGCGTACTACGTGATCGCCCTCGCCGAGGCCAGCTCCAACCTCAGCCGCTTCGACGGCGTGCGCTACACGGGTCGCAACAAAGACGCCCGCACCCTGCTGGACATGTACAGCCACACCCGCTCGGACCTCTTCGGCGAAGAAGTCCGCCGCCGCATCCTGATCGGCACCTTCGTGCTGTCGGCCGGCTATGCCGATGCCTACTACGCCAAGGCGCAACGGGTGCGCGAACTGGTCCGTCGGGAATTCGAAGCGGCTTTCGCTCTCTGCGACATCCTGGCCACCCCCACGGCCCCCACCACGGCCTGGAAACTCGGCGAAAAACTCGACGACCCTCTGGCGATGTATCTATCCGACATCGACACCATCGCCGTCAATCTCGCTGGCCTGCCCGGACTCGTGGTCCCTGTGCGTCCCGTGCAGGGCCTGCCCGTGGGCCTGCAGCTCATCGCGCCGGCCTTCGGCGAAGACGTGCTTCTGCGCGCCGGTCGCGCCGTGGAGCGCGCGGGATGAGGTCGCTGGTTCTGCTTCTGGTCCTGCTGGTCGCCACTGCCGACGCCGCCAGAGCCAAGAAGTCGAAGAAGCGCAAGTCCGCCCCCCGGGCCAAGGTCGCGCTGGTGGCCAAATCCCAGCCGGTGCAACTCACCGGAAACGCCGAGCTCGACCGGATCCTGTGCGAACGCCCGGCTCCGGAAGCCTGGACGGATTCCGTCTTGAGCATCCCGGCTCCGTCCGTGGCACGCGTGGCCCCGCTCTCGGCGGAGACGCCCTGGACCGGGGAGACTCCGGTCGACCGGTTGCGTTCGGTGGCCGAAAGATGGCTTGGAACCCGCTACCGCACCGGGGGCAACGGCGAGAACGGCCTCGATTGTTCGGGGTTCGTGAACCGCGTCCTGCTCACGTTCGGAATCCGTCTGGCGGGTCGCTCCAGCCCCTCGTTCTGGACCCAGGGCGAACAGGTCGACCAGCAGGATCTCCAACCCGGAGACATGGTGTTCTTCTCGGACGGATCCCGGAAGATCGGACACGTGGGCCTGTACCTGGAAAACGGCACCTTCGTGCACGCCAGCGTCGCCAAGGGCGTGATGGTCTCGGCCCTGGACGAGAAGTACTACCGCCGCCGCTACAAGGGCGCTCGCCGCATCCCCGAACTGCAGAGCATCCTGGCAGGGGAATCCACGGGTCCGTACGCGCTTCCCCAAGGGAAATCCGCCACCCGCGGTTGAGGCCCGATCCCCCCGCGGATCGTCGGCACCCTTCCTTTCGGACATGTTCTGTCGAGGGGACAAGCGGTTTTGGCGATCCCGGTTTTCCCGGGTCTTCAGAGCCCGATCCGCGACTTCCCCAGGGCCAGCAACGAGTGGAGGGCGAAGGCCACCCCCAAGGCGGTGGCGAAGGCCGTGATTCCCTGGACGGGTAGGCACCAGGCCAGCATGGCGAAGAAGATCGCCAGCGACGTCAGTCCCGGCAGGTAGCCTTTCAGGAAACGCGCCACCGCCACCGGACCTCCTGTCAGGTGCGCGAACACGGAGAGCACGGTGGTGGCCACAGGAAAGGGCGTGAGCAGACCGCTCCAGGTGGTTCCCAGGTGCGAGGCCGACAAGGTGAGTGCGCAGACCAAGGCCAGGGTGGTCAGCATGCGCAAGGGGATGTCCCAGTGGGCGGGGATCCGGGCGTGCGCCACCGCGGACTCGTGGACCCCGGGCAAACCTAGGGTGCCAGCCACCAGGGCCGACAGGATGAGGACCAGATTGGGCAGGATCCCGAAATCGAGGTAGACCAATCCCGCCGCCAGGAGCACGTACACCCCCCAGCCCGAGAGCAGGGCCAGGATCCAGTGGCGACGGCGGGACAACCAGCCGAACCACACCGCGAACGCGACAAGCGCCACCATGCCCAGCAGGGCCGAGCGCGCGGCCTGGGCAGCGAAATCCACCCCTTGTTCGATGGCCACCACGAGGATGATGGGGCCGGCGACAAAGGGAAATCCGGCCAGCCACCCTCCAACCCCGTGCCCCCAGCGGCGACCGGCAAGCGACGCCGCCGCGACCAGAAACGGCGACAACCCGACCCGCAGCAGGGTCAGGAGCATCGCATCACCACAGGAAAACGAGGAATCCCAGCCCCAGCTCCATCCCCGATCGCTCGGTCTGACGCCCCGGTCCCCAGGCAGGATCTTCGTGTGCTTCGTCCATCATCCAAAGGCCTTCGGCGCGCATCCAGATGGGATGCGAAATGGGCATCAAACCACCGAGGCCGAAACCCCAACTGGTCCAGCTCGCATCACCCAGGCGATCGTCGCGCTCTCGTACGGAACGCCACACGACGGGGATGTATCCCGATCCGGTCGCCTGGACGGCGACCAGCGCCGCGCCCAGTTCCCAACGGGTCTGGGTGACGGTGGTGTCGGGTTGCCCGCCTCCGGAGCGGGAGCGTTCCACGCTGCCCCACGCCCCGGTGAAGAACACACGCGGCAACGGACGCACCACCAGTTGGGCGTCCAGATGGAGGGTCGGGTCGCGACGGGTTTCGGCTTCCCACGAAAGTCGCCCTCCCGCCCCGACGATGCCGGCCAGGGAGGGCACGGCGGTGGTCGCGGTGGGAGGTGCGTTGGGTGCGGAAGGCCCGACGCCGCCCCAGGAAACCAGGCTCTGCAGGAGCAGGACGGGAAGAATCATCGTTCGAGAGTCTCCAGGATGCGCAGGTACGAGGCGTACCGGTCCGGGTGGATGGAGCCCGAATCGACGGCCGCGCGCACGGCGCATCCCGGCTCGTGAACGTGCAGGCAATCGTTGAACCGGCAGGTGCCGAACAGCGGTTCGAATTCGGTGAAGTAGAGCCCCACCTCGGGGACCGACAGGCGATGCAGCGCCAGCTCGCGGATGCCCGGCGTATCCACGATGCGTCCCCCGCCCGGCAGGGAGTAGATGGTGGCGCGGGTGGTGGTGTGCCGGCCCCGGCCATCCTTGAACCGGACCTCGCCCACATCGATCTGCTCGGCCGGGCAAAGCCGCGCGATGAGCGTCGATTTGCCCACGCCGGAATTCCCGGAGAACGCCGACCAGCGCCCGCCGATGTGCTCCAGGAGGACGTCGATGCCCTGCCCCGTGTCGGCCGAGCCGCGCAGGACACACACCCCCAACCGTTCGTAGGTGGAGAGGTCAGGCAGCTCCTCGGGGGGGAGCAGGTCGCACTTGTTCAGGAACAACACGACCTCGACGCCGCCAAGCTGCGCGGTGACCAGGAAGCGGTCGACGAAACGCGGATGGAACCGGGGGCGATCGGCGCTGACCACGATCACCAGGACGTCGATGTTGGCGGCCACCACGATGTCGAGATGGTCGCGGGCGTCGGGCCCCGGACGAGACAGACGCGTGCGCCGTTCGTGCACTTCGGTGAGCAGCCATCCCGATCCGGGCAAGGCGTGCAGGGTGACCCGGTCGCCCACCGCCACCAGGGATTCGCGCCCCAACTTCAAACGAGGGGAATAGGCCGCCGCGACATCGGTCCCCGCCAGCGGCCCTTCCAGGAATTCGACCACGGCGGTGCGCCGCGATACCGAGACGACCAACCCGGGCTGCCCCTCGCCCAGGACGTCGGGCAGTTTGTCGACGCGCACCTTCGCGCCGGTGCCGCGCAGATCGCGGCGGCGCTTCACGCCCGAATGGGGATCTTCGGCGAACCCCTCGCGCCACAGCATCTCGGCGTCCACGCGCCGGGCCCGCGAAAGACGGCGCCCTGCGGTGCGCTCCCCGAACTCCTCTGGACCGGAATCCGTCATCGGGAGAGGTTGCCTCGGGCTCCGCGAACAGCGGATCGGACGACGTGTGCGGAAGCTGCGTGTGGGATCATGGGTCCTGCCGGATCCGGTGGGACGGGAGGATTCCCGCTCCGGTGACCGGAAAGGTAGACCTCCCCACCTGTGGCGCGACCGACCACCCGCTCAAGCCTCCAACGACCCCACTTCGGCCCAGGCGGCTTCCTGCTCCGACACGAGTTTTCCCCGTTCGGCCAAGGCCTTGGACGAGGCATCGTGGTCGTCGAAGAAACCCGCCTTGGACATGCGTGCGTCCAGCTCACTGATCTGGGCCTCGAGCTTTTCGATGCGTTCTTCCAGCTCTTCCAGGCGCTTGCGTTTGCGGCGCTCTTCCTTCTGGGCCTCGCGGTCCACCGGAGCGTTCTTGGCTCCCGCGGCCTCCGCCGCCTTGCGGTCGGCCTCGGCCTTTGCCTGGGCCTCCTTGCGCGCGGCGTCGTCGCGTGCCTTGGCCTTGTCCGCGGCGGCCTTCTTGGCGGCTTCTTCGGCGCCGCTGCGTCGGGCGTCGAAGTCCTTGAGGTGGGCCAGGCCCGGGGCGTCGCCGTCGCCGGCGATGGCCAGATACTCCAGGTAGGTGCCGGGCCAATCCACCACCCGCCCGCCGCCCACGGCCAGGATGCGCCCGGCCAGCTCCTGGGTGAACAGACGGTCGTGGCTCACGAACACCAGGGTGCCCGGCCACTGTTTGAGCGCCTCGACCATGGCTTCGCGCGTGGCGAGGTCCAGGTGGTTGGTGGGCTCGTCCAGGAGCAGCACGTTGTTGGGGCGCAGCAGGAGCAGCCCCAGGCGCACACGCGCCTTTTCGCCGCCGGACAGCACGCGGTAGGGTTTGTCGGCGTCGTCGCCGGAGAACAGCAAGGAGCCCAACAGGGTGCGCACCTTCGTACGGGGGGTACCCGTGGGCGCGGCGTCGTAGAGGATGTCGCCGATGTGGCGGTCCAGTTCGTCGTCGGGGAGGTCGTCGTACTGCGCGAACAAGCCAATTTCCGTCTTGGCCCCGATGCCCAGTTCTCCCGAGGTGGGCGGAAACTTCTGGGCGAACAGGTGCAGCAAGGTGGACTTGCCGGCGCCGTTGACCCCCACCAGCGCGACCTTCTCGCCCCGGTTGATGGAGATCTCGACGTTTTCGAGGACCTTCTTGTCGTCGTAGCTCTTGCCCACGTTGCGCAGGATGAACGGATACGCGCCACTGTCGGGGGGAGTCGGGAAACGCAGTGCGACCTTGTCGACTTCGGGAGGCAGTTCGATGCGTTCGATCTTGTCGAGCTGCTTCTGCCGGCTCATGGCCACCGAACTCTTGGAGGACGTGGCCTTGAAGCGCTGGATGAACCGCTCGGCCTGGGCGATGTCGTTCTGCTGACGGTCGTAGGAGTTCTTGACCGTTTCCAGCCACAACACCTTCTCGGCGCGGAACTTGGTGTACGGCACCGGCCAGGTGCGGGCTCCGCCCAGCTCGAGTTCCACGATGCGGTGCGCCAGATTGTCCACGAAGGAGCGGTCGTGGCTGATGAACAGGACACTGGCGGGCATCGACTTGATGTGGCTTTCCAGCCACATGATGCTTTCGAGGTCCAGGTGGTTGGTGGGCTCGTCCAGGAGCAACACGGTGGGACGGCGCAAAAGCACCTCGGCCAGGGCCGCGCGCATGCGCCAACCGCCGGAATAACTGGCCAGTTCACGCTGCTGCATCTCCTGGGTGAACCCCAGGCCGGCCAGCACCGTGGCGGCCTCGGATTCGAAGCTCCAGCCGCCCCCGACCGCGATGCGATCGTGCAGATGGCCGTATTCCTCGTATTCTTCGTCGCTGGCGGTCATGTCCGCCATGCGGTGCTCGATCTCCTCGCAGCGAGCGTGGGCCTTTTGCAGGTCCTCGAAGGCGCGGCAGGCGTATTCGAACACGGAGACACCCGGCTCGGCGGTGGCCTCGGCGGCCGTCTGGGCCAGGTAGCCGATCACCTCGCCGCGCCCCAGGGCGATGGTGCCGCTGTCGGGATGCTGCTCGCCAGCGATCACCTTGAGCAGGGTGGACTTGCCCGCGCCGTTGATGCCGAAAAGGGCGACGCGTTCGTTGTCCTCGACGCGCAAGGACACCGACTTGAAGATGTCGCGAGAGCCGAAGGAGAGCCGGAGTTCCGAGAGGTCGATCATGGAGCCAGGGAAAGGTAACCCCTGACACCGCCACTCCCTTTCCCCGCGAGCCCTCCTGCAACATTGCCCCAAGGCCCCCATCGGCCACCAAGGACCGACCGCGTTTCCAGGACGGTCCATCCGCTCCCGCCCATAGGCCGGTTCGACGCCACGACGCCCCCCCGGAGGAAACTCGACCCAACAGGAGTACCTTTCCGTTCCGTGAATCTCGTCCAGAAACTCCGCGCCTGCCTGCGTTTCGTGCGCCTGGGCAACTGCCTGGTGGCCGCCGCGACCTCCCTGGCCGGTTCCTGGGCCGCCGGAGACACCCTCCAGCGCGACAAACCATGGCTGCTGGCGCTTTCCGCGTTCCTGATCGCGGCCTTCGGCAATGGCTACAACGACATCTGCGATTTGCCCGCCGACCGCGTGAACCGACCCGACCGCGTGTTGCCGCGAGGCGACATCTCGCAGATCCTGGCCCTGCGCATCGCCGGATGGTGCCTGATCCTGGGACTCATGGCCGCCGCGGCCGCCTACATCGACGCCCTCATCATCGCCATCGCCGTCTCCACGGCGCTGTTTCTGTACGACCGCGACCTCAAATCCCTCCCCCTGGTGGGCAACGCCGCCGTGGCTGGCATCTGCGCCACCACCGTGGCCTTCGGAGCCCAGGCCGGCAGGGAGTGGAATCGGCAGGTGGTGGTCCTGATGGTCTGCGCCTTCTCGCTGACCTTGGTGCGCGAGCTCTACAAGGACATCGAAGACGTCGAAGGGGACCGGGCCATGGGCGCCCGCACCTATCCCATCCTCTACGGGGCCTACAGCTCCGCCGTGGTCGCCTGGGTCCCTCTGGCCTTCACGATCTACTTCGTGGTCTACCGCATCCTGTCGTCCACCCCCAATTGGGGCGGAGCGTACGTCGCCGGTGTGGTACTCACCGTCGGCATGTTCTGGACGGGAGTGCTCAGTCTGTCGACCCGCAGCACCGAGGGCTGGCACCGCCGGGCGGGC
>JAMIIV010000108.1:0-2132 GCA_035913415.1 Fibrobacteria bacterium
CCTGTGGACGGTCTGGAAAGCTCCGCCACATTCCCGCGAAAATGTCGATTCCACATTCACCCACATTCGCCGCGCCGACTATTGTGCGAACAACTCCTGTCGAGCCTGCTCAACTCGCTCGCGGAACGCACGATCGCGCGCCATCTGTCGCTCGACCTTGTCCACACTGTGAATCACGGTGCTGTGGTCGCGTCCGCCGAACGCCTGCCCGATTTCGACCAATTGCATCTGGAGCACCTCGCGCGCCAGGTACATGGCGATCTGCCGCGGCACCGTGAGCGTCTGGATGCGCGCCTTGGAGCGCAGCCCTTCGGGAGTGACCCCCCACCGTCGTGACACAATTTCCTGCACCCGGTCCACCGACGGCAGGGGCCGGGGTGTCACACTGGCAGCCTCCTCGCTGGCCTTGATCTTGTCGGCCAGGGATTCGCGCGCCAGCTCGATCGTGATTTCGCGGTGCTTCAGCGAGGCGAACAGCAGGAGCTTGATGATACACCCCTCGAGCTCCCGGACGTTCGACCGGACGTGCTCGGCAATGAACCGGAGGACGTCGTCCGGGATCGTCATCTCGAGGTGGTCCTGCTCCTGCTTCTTCTGCAGGATGGCGATGCGGTGCTCGAGGTCGGGGAGGCCGCTGTCGGCCACCATGCCCCACTCGAACCGGCTCACCAGCCGGGCCTCGAGGCCCGGGAGCTCTTTCGGCGGCCGGTCGGAGGTGACCACGATCTGCTTGCCGGCCTCATAGAGCGCGTTGAAGGTATGGAAGAACTCCTCCTGGGTGCGCTCCTTGCCCTCCAGGAAGTGGACGTCGTCCACCAGCAGGAGGTCCACGTCGCTCCGGTACCGGCGCTTGAGCTCCGGGGTGGTGCGGCTGTGGATGCTCTCGATGACCTCGTTGATGAATTGCTCCGCCCCGACGAAGAGGACCCGAGTCTCCGGGTTTCGCTCGATGACGGCGTGGGCGATGGCCTGCATCAGGTGGGTCTTGCCCAGCCCGGTGGCCCCGTAGATGAAAAGGGGGTTGTAGGTCTTGCCCGGCGCCTCGGCCACGGCGTGCGCGGCGGCGGCGGCCAGCTCGTTCGACTTCCCGATGACGAAGGTGTCAAAGGTGTAGCGCTCGTTGAGCGGCTGGGTGTTGCGGACGGCCGCGGCCGCCACCGGCTCCGAGGCGGGAGGCGCCACGAAGAAATCCATCTGGGGGCGCTGCTGCCGCTCTTCCTGCACCCGGAAGACGATCCGGGTGGCGTGGCCCAGCAGCGGCTCGGCGAGCTTGGCCAGCACGCTGGCGTGCTTGGTCTCGTTCCACTCGACGGCGAACTGGTCGGGCGCGCCGATGACCAGTTCGGATCCATCCAGCGCGATGGCCGTGGTGGGCTCGAGCCAGGTGCGGATCGCGTGTTCAGGAAGCTCGCGGTGCGCATCCTCGAGGATGCGTTTCCAGGCTTCTTTGGCGGACAGCTGCATCGAGACTCGTGAACCCGGTGGGAGATTTGTCTTGGGGGGACGATTCTACGAGTCCAGTGTGGAAAAGTCAACGTAGCGAAAAATGTGGGTTCCGTGACGTGCACTTGACATCGCCGGACCACATGTTCACGAACTCCGGAAAGGGAGGCATCGCAGAGAGATGGATGCGTGTGTCCACATGGATTTCACGACGATTCCGAGTGTGCGAAACTGTTTGGCGCGGCGACCACATCGGTCGAAACGTTGGTCGGCCGACTCGGGATGGTCCTCCGGGCCAACCCAGTTCGCGCCCCCTCCGCGCCGCGGTCGCTCCGGGGGACGCGAACTGACGGCCCTCCGGACCAATCCCTTCGCCGGCCTACTGCGCCGAGCCGATGTGTTTGCGTCCCGATGACCGGGCTGCTCCGGAGGCACGTGAGTTCACAGGTAGCATCTCTGCTGGATCTGTCCTTCCGGTGTGAACTCCAGTGCCGGAGGAGCAGGCCGGTCGAGGGGCGCCAGGAAGTCCATGCTTGCACTCGCTCCCCAATCCGCGACCTTCCGGCCCCGCTGCCCCGCTGCCCCGCTGCCCCGCTGCCCCGCTGCCCCGCTGCCCCGCTGCCCCGCAGCCCCGCTGCCCCGCTGCCCCCCTTCAGCCCCCTCCTTGAGCTTTACGCAGGCCGAGATTA
>JAMIIV010000109.1:0-3196 GCA_035913415.1 Fibrobacteria bacterium
AGGGTGTGGTCGTCAACGACGTGATGCGCACCACCGTCGCCGGGCATGCCTGCCTGCTCCTGCTGGGGGGAGAGGACCAAGAGGTCTATCCGGAGCTGAGCACCATCTACCTGTATCCCTCCACCTACGTGAGGCGTGACGAATGGGCCTTGGAGGGTGGACTCATGGTCCGCGAGGAGGGGGTTCCCTACGACGGCGAATCGTGGGACCGCTCGTGCGTGGTGCTTTCGTTGGCCGCCATCAAGGAAGGCCTTGCCGACTTCGACGGCTTCAACGTGGTGATCCACGAGTTCGCCCACCAGTTCGACGCGCTTGATGGCGAATCGAACGGATGCCCCCCCATGGCGTGGGAGCTTCGTCGCCGCTGGACACCTCTCATGCGCACCGCCTACGAGCGTCTTGTCGAGGACGACCGGCGAGGGAGGGAGACGTTCCTGGACCCCTACGGCGCGGAGAATCCCGCGGAGTTCTTCGCGATCCTCACCGAGACGTTCTTCGAGATCCCGCACGACCTGGCTTTGGAACACCCCGAACTGTACGAGTTGCTCCAAGGTGCCTATGGTCTGGATCCCCGCACCTGGCATCCGGTGCCTCCGGACCTCCCCGGCCTACCGGGCCAGGTCGTGCGTCCGTAGACAACCGCACGGTCGTTCGACGTGGGATGCCGGCGTCGCTGCACAAGCGGGCAAGATCACCGCCAGCCAAGGCGATGACGGGCGAGCGCCGACCTCAGGGCTGCGGTCCGATAAAACCTGTCAGTGGCGCTTGCGGCGGGCGTGGGGGTGGAAGTAGTCGTCCTGCCGGGTGGCCGACAGCACCGCGTGCCACAGGGGGCCGTTGACGTCGATCTTCTTGCGCTGGAAGGTCGCGAAGGGGATGGGGACGTGCGTGAAGGTGCCGCCGGTGGACCCCACGACGATGTCGGTGCGGCCCGCCATGGCGGCGTGCACGGCATTTTCGGCCAACTGGTAGCAGAAGATGGCGTCGGTGCCTTCGGCGGGGATGGAGCGGATGGTGTAGGACGGATCGAAGAACTTCACCGACATGTCCAGACCCAGCATGTCGAAGTGCGACTGGATCTGCTGGCAGAGATGGTCGCCGATGTCGTGTTTGAGCACGTTGCCCGAAGCGTCGCGGGTCTCGGGGAGGTCTTTGAACAGTTCCTGTCCGGCGCCTTCGGCGACCACCAGCACGCAGTGGGTCTTGCCGCCGCGGAAACGACGCTCGAGCGCCTCGAAGAGGCCGTCGTGCCCCTCCAGGTGGAAAGGCACCTCGGGGATCAGACAGACGTTCACGACAGTGTTGGCCAGGGTGGCGTAGGCGGCGATGAAGCCGGAGTCGCGTCCCATGAGCTTGACGACCGCGAGGCCGTTGTACGCACCCCGGGCCTCGACATGGGCCTGCCCGATGATCTCTGCGGCCTTGTAGACGGCGGTCTCGAAGCCGAAGGTGCGATCGACCAGATTGAGGTCGTTGTCGATCGTCTTGGGGATCCCGATGATCGAGATGGGCAGTTTCCGTCGTTCGACTTCTTGCTGGATCGCGTGGGCGCCGCGCAGGGTGCCGTCGCCACCGACGCAGAAGAGCATGTTGATATTCAGCCGCTGCAGGGTGTCGACCATGACCTCGGGCGGTTGTTCGCCGCGGGACGAACCCAGGACCGTGCCGCCCTCCTCGTGGATGGTGTCCACGATCTCCGGCGTGAGCTGGATGGGCGAGAGCCGATAGACGGGATTGAGCCCCCGGAATCCGTAGGGGATGCCGAAGATGTTCCGCACCCCGTAGTCGAAGTGCAGCACCTGTACGACGCCCTTGATGACCGAATTGAGGCCCGGAGCCAATCCGCCGCAGGTGACAATGGCCGCACGGGTCCATGCCGGATCATGGTAGACACGCCGACGGGGTCCGGCTTGTTCCAGCGACGGAACATCGAAACCCTTCTTGTGGAGGGTCTTGATCTCCTCGGCATCCGACACCAGCACGATGCGCCGCACATCATCGACGAACCGCTGTCCCACCATGGGGTTCTCCACCGAGCACTCGCCCAGCTTCTTGCAGGCCAGGTCGTGTATCTGCGGATTGGCGAGTATCTCCTCGAGCGTCATGCGCTGTCCCCTGTTGTGGCGTCTATCCCGACCCCCGCAATGATAGCGTTTCCCGGCGCCAAGCTGTCACCGCCCCATCCCCGACGGCGTCCTCTCCGCAACGTGGTGCACCAAGTCCGCGCCTATCCATCCGCGTCGGGTCCCTGAGGTCGAGATCGGGGATGCAGACGCCGCGACACGACCCCGACGCTGTCCGCTCTGGGACAGCGAGTGGGGATGGACAAGTTCGCACCCATTCATCGACCACAGGTTCCTGGACCCTGGATCGCGGATGCAGACGACCCGCCCCGACTCCCGACGGCGTCCGTGTTCGGGACGCCGAGAGGAGGAGGAAGGGGAGTATGCGCCGCGAGACAGGGTTCAGGTGTGGTAGTCGGCGTTGATGGAGATGTACTCCTTGGAGAAGTCGCACGTCCAGAACGTTGTCGTCTCCGATCCCTGTCCCAGATCGAGTCGGATCAAGACCTCTTCGCCACTCATCTTCTGCGAGAGCACGGGCGCGTCGAAGGGGACTGGTGTGCCGCGCAGCAGCACCGGGACCTCCTGGATGGAGAGGTCGACCGAGGCGGGGGTGACACCGGCACCCGAGTAGCCGGCGGCGCACAGGATGCGCCCCCAGTTGGGATCGCGGCCGTGGATGGCGCACTTGACCAGCGGGCTGTTGCAGACGGCGCGAGCCACGGTTTCGGCCTGCAGGGCGTCGCGGGCGCCGACGACATCGAGGCGCACCACGGTGGTGGCACCCTCGCCGTCGCGCACGATTTCGCGGGCCAGATGGCCGCACAGCAGCTTCAGTGCCTGCTCGAAGAGGGCGGCTTCGGGGCTGTCTGGCTGGATTTCCGGAAGGTTCGATGCGCCGTTGGCGAGGATCACGCAGGTGTCGTTGGTGGAGGTGTCGCCGTCGACCGAAATGCGGTTGAAGGAGGCGTCCACGGCCGAGCGGAACGCGGTGCCCAGCACGTCCGGATGCACGGCGGCGTCGGTGGTGATGTACGACAGCATGGTCGCCATACGTGGGTGGATCATGCCCGCACCCTTGGCGCAGCCCCCGATGCGGACCGTGCCCCCGGCCACGGCGAATTCGACACCGG
>JAMIIV010000110.1:0-28484 GCA_035913415.1 Fibrobacteria bacterium
GCGTTCCTGCGCGCCCTCCTGGCGCGCACCACCGGTGAAGACCCGCTGTGGAAGGCCGAACTGGACGCGTTGGACCGGGCCGTGAAAGGAGCGGGACCCCGCGAACTCGGTCTGATTCTCTGGATGCGCTCGCTGGGCCAGGAAGACCTCGCCATGCCGCGTCTGAGGCGGCTGCTGGTGCGCATGACTCCCGAGGAAATGGCCCGTGCGCCCAGGGTTCTGCTCAAGCTGTTCTACCCCATGCACTTCCTGGCCGACATCAAACCCCACCTGCGCGGAGACAGCATCATCGACGCCGCGTTCGTCCATGCGGTCATGCGCCAGGAGAGCGCCTTCGATCCCTGGGCGCGTTCCCCGGCCGGTGCCATCGGACTGCTCCAACTGATTCCGCCCACCGCCAAGGCCATGGCCTCCAAGGTGGGACTGAAGGGCTTCACGCCTGCGCAGTTGACCAACCCCTCCGTCAACATCCGCCTGGGCGTGGCCTATTTGCGCGACCTGGAACGCATCTGGGGTGGGCAGCCTGCCCTGGTGCTGGCCAACTACAACGCAGGTCCGGCTCCCACGTTGCGCTGGCGCGAGGCGTTCCGCACCCTGCCGCTGGAAGAAGCGGCCGAGGAGGTCACCTACTGGGAGACCCGCGACTACGTCAAGAAATGTCTGGCCAACTGGTGGACCTACCGCATGGTCTACCCGGAGATGCGTTGAACCTGAATCCCCTTCCAGTGCAGGGTCCGGGTTGAACCCCTCCCTGCCGGTGGCGCTGTCCGTCCTGGGCTCGTGTTTCCTCTCGGGGGGGACGGTGTTGCAGTGGCTGGGGCACGAGGACCAGCGCAAAGTCGGATCGGCCGGCGCCTGGGGGGTTGCCCGACGCGCCCGCTGGTGGGGCGGAATCGCCTTGTCCGCAACCGGCACCGTCCTGCAATTCTGGGCGCTGTGGATCGGCGCCTTGGCGCTTGTGCAGCCGCTGGGGGCCCTCCACATCGCCCTCACCGCGGTCGCCATGGCGCAGTTGCGTCGGGAAGCCGTGCTGGGCTGGCGGTTGTGGGGCATCCTGTTGGTGACCTTGGGGACCTTCCTGTGTCTGGCCGGCGAAGCGGGGGTCGAATCCGGTGGTGCCATCTCCTTGCCGGGAGCGATGGGATTCCTCGGATTCCTGCTGGCGTTGGCGCTCGGGGCGGCCTTCCTGCCCCGGCCCGCGGCGCGCTCCGCGGTGGCTTCGGGAATCGCCTATTCGCTGGCGGCCGTGGCCTGGAAAGCCCTCTCGGGCATGGGCATGGCCCCCGGGGCCATTCCTTGGGCGGCGTTGTTCACTGCCGGGTACCTGGGCGGTTTCGCCCTGATCCAGGTCGGATTCCGTCATGGTGGGGCCGGCACCGTGAACGCCCTGGCCACCGGCACGGCCACGGCGCTTCCCATGGTGGCCGCCGTCGCGGTATTCGGGGAGCCTGTTTCGCCGCTGGCATGGCTGGGAGTGGCGCTCACGGCGCTGGGTGTGCTGCTGGTGGGGCGTGTGATCCCGGGGTCGCTTCGACGGGGCTGAACGCCCCGGGCCAGGTGCGGAGGTCGAGATGGCTCCGGTGGTTCAGCCAGCATCGGTGGTCGAGCTGACCACCGGTTGCGGATCGTTCCCGTCTCCTAGTGGTGGTCGGGAAGACGGTGCACCGACAGCAGCACTTCCGCGCGCGAGCCCGCCAGCACCAGCCGGCGCGCGGTTTCCGCATCCAGCGCTTGGGGCACGTCGACGACGATCACGGCGAGGGTTTCGTGCGAAAGGGCTGCCTTCGCGGTCAGCAGGGGGATGGTGCCCGGCACCACATCCCGACCGGTGGCGCTGCGATGCCACCAGGGGGAGTCGAAATCTTCCAGGACGCCCAAGTCCTCGTCTGCCAAGGAGACCACCAGCACGTCTTCCGGACGGATTCCGGCTTGGAACCAGCGGGCGATCTCTTCGTCCACCCCCCGGGCCAGATCCTGGGGGCGCTTCCAGTCGTGGACTTGCACGGGGTTGCCGAAGGGGGCGTGTTGGTCGGGGAGCAGCTCCATGCCCGATTCCCGCGCCAGCCACTGCACGATGGCGCGTGTGCAGCGCACCGACCTGGGCAGGCAGACCTCGGGGTAGGGGGGCAGGATGGGATTGCAGCCTTCGAGGTCCTGGAGCGGATCGTGGGCGATCCAAAGGCGTCCGGATGGGCCGGCCAGGGCCTCGATGGCTTGCCACCACAGCGATGGGATGGACTGGGCTTCGTCCACCGCCACGGTGGTGTAGGTGGGCAACTGCCCGCGGCGCACGGCTTCCTCGATGATGCCGGGGTCCATGTTGACGGAATCCGACAGATGTTCGGAAAGTCCCAGGTTGGAGGCGGCTTCCTCGCAGAGGGCCTTGAGAGTCGTGCAGTGGGCGTAGGGGCCCAGGCGGTTTTGCATGCGCCGCGAGGGTGGGGCGGTCAGCGAGAGGTACAGCGGTTTTTCGCCGCGCTCCAGGGCGTTGCGGCAAAGCGCGCGCAGCAAGCCGGTCTTGCCCGAGCCCGGGACACCCAGGATGCGCAGGCGCGGGATTCCCGAGACGTTCTCCCACAGGTGTTCGGCGGGTAGGGTGGAGCTCTCCAGGAGCTCGCGCATGGAGTCGATGTCGCTTTCCAGTTCGCGGTCCTGGCCGGGGACCAGATGTTCCCACAGCCGGCGGTAGGCGGGCGAGGGAATGGGTTCGCGCTGGCGGAAGTCCGAAGGAATGGTCAGCACGGCGCGCAAGGCGGCCTCGATGCCATGCAAATGGCCGCCGTGCAGGATGCGCTCGTCGGGGAGGTCTTCGCCGGCAAGTCCTTTGGACGAGGGGAGGTCGGGGACCGCCACCGCCCAGGTGATCAGCGGGCGCTGGATCCATCCGCCCGGCGCCGAGGGGCCCAGTTCGGCGTAGGTGCGCCGCGACATGCCCATGAGGCGGTTGCGGGCGTGCTGGGCCTGATCCACAGGACCCGGGTCCAGCAGGTGGTCGTGGCCGAAGCGGTCGCGCGAGACCCATCCGCGCGGGGTGCGGCGGATGGCGCCGCCCTTGACCTCGATGGCCAAAAAGCCCAGGGAGGGGTGCGAGACGATGGCGTCGATCTCGCCTTCGCGCTCGGGCTGGCCGCCGCGCGAAGGCATGTTCCAGTACACGCCGAAGGCCACCGTCCAGGCGTCGGACAGTTCCTGGCAGGCATCGGCCAGGCGGCGTTCGGCTTCGCTCTCGGCGCGGCAGGGCTTCAGGACGCGTGGGGGCATAGGGGGGTGGGTCTCCGGATGTCGAGCGCGGAAGGATGATCCTTCCCGGTTCCCCAGAGGATAACGCTCCACCCCCGAGCGGGGAAAGACATATTTGCATCCATGCAGACCCTCGCGGCCTGGATCCAGGCCCTTTCCCCCTACGGCACCTTCCTTTTCGTCTGCGCCCTCGTGGGCGGGACGTTCTTCCTCGCTCGGCTGGGCTTCCAGCTCGTCGGGTTCGGCGCCCCCGAAACCGACATGGACGTCGACGGCGCCCATGGTGGCCATTCCGATCCCGACGCCGGATTCCGGATCCTGTCCGTGCATGGCCTCTCGGCGTTCTTCATGATGTTCGGGTTGGTGGGATTGGCGCTGCACGTCCAGTCCGGCTTTGGACCTGCCCTGGCCACGTTGGGCGGCATCGTCGCTGGACTGTTGGCCGTCGAGGGCATCCGTCGCATGTTCCGCCTGTTCATCGGTCTTCAGGTCTCGGGCACCATCCAGTCCGAGCAGTTCATCGGCTGCAAGGGCGAGATCTACGCGTCCGTGCCCGCCTCCGGCACCGGGGTCGCCACCGTCTCGGTGCGCGGACGGCGCCGCGAAGTCGATGTCCGCACCGAATCCGGCCAGGCACTCGAGTCCGGAGCCGCCATCGAGGTGATCGCCCGCGAAGGCGCCCGGTTCGTGGTCCGCCCGGTGCGCTGACCTCCCTTCCCCCCTTTACCCCGAAATCAGGAGTTCCTCACATGGAGATCGTTTCCCAGCCGCTCTGGACCCTCGTGGTCCTCGCGGGCGTCGCGTTGGTGGTGTCCACCTTCGCGTTCCTTGCCTCGCGCTACAAGCGTTGCCCTTCCGACAAGATCCTGGTGGTCTACGGGCGGGTCGGTGGTGGCCAGGCCTCCAATTGCATCCACGGCGGCGGCGCTCTGGTGTGGCCGCTCATCCAGGACTACATGTACCTGAGCCTGACACCCATGACCATCGGCATCCCGCTGACCAAGGCGCTCTCGATGCAGAACATCCGCATCAACGTTCCCAGCACCTTCACGGTGGGTGTGAGCACCGAGCCCGAAGTCATGCAGAACGCCGCCGAGCGTCTGTTGCATCTGCTTCCCCAGCAGATCGAGGAGATGGCCAAGGAAATCATCTTCGGCCAGTTGCGCCTGACCGTGGCCTCCCTGACCATCGAGCAGATCAACCAGGATCGCGAGAAGTTCCTCGAGTCCATCCGTCGCAACGTGGCGCCCGAGCTGTCCAAGATCGGGTTGTACCTGATCAACGTCAACATCACCGACATCACCGACGAATCGGGCTACATCGACTCCATCGGCAAGAAGGCCGCGGCCGAGGCCGTGAACCAGGCCAAGGTCGACGTTGCCGAACAGGAGAAGACGGGTGCCATCGGCGAGGCCGTGGCCTTGCGTGAGCGCGACGTGCGCGTGGCGGAAAACATCGCCGAGTCGGAGAAGGGCAAGAAGAAGGCCGAGGCCGACCAGCGCGTCTTCGTGCAGCAACAGGAGACCGCCGCCACCATCGGTGAGGCGGCCGCCAACCGGGAGAAGGAAATCAAGGTCGCGGAGAACCACGCCGAGTCGGCCAAAGGCAAGAAGAAGGCCGAAGCCGACCAACGCGTGTACGTGCAGCAGCAGGAAGCCGAAGCCGTGGGAGGGGAAAACCGCTCACGTGCCCTGATCGCTTCGTCCGTCGCCGAGCTGGAGGTGCGCCAGGCCGAAGCCCGCCAGTTGGGCGAGGTCGCGCGTCGCTTGGCCGAAGCCGAAATCCAGAAGGCCGAGGCCAAATCCGAACTCGAGAGGCTGAATGCCGCCGAGGTGGTGCGCCAGGAAGTCGAGAAGCGCAAGGTCGAGATCCAGGCCGAGGCCGAGGCCGAGAAGATCCGGCGCGAAGCCCGAGGCGAGGCCGACGGCATCCTGATGAAATACGAGGCCGAGGCCAAGGGCTTGCGCCAGGTGCTCGAGAGCAAGGCGGCCGGTTACCTCGCGCTGGTCGACAGTTGCAAGGGCGACGCCAAGGCCGCGGCCACCCTGCTGATGACGGAAAAGATCGAGGAGATCGTGAAGATGCAGGTCGAGGCGATCCGCAACATCAAGATCGACAAGGTCACCGTCTGGGATTCCGGTGCGGGCAAGGACGGAGGCAACTCCACGGCCAACTTCCTCGCCGGCATGATCAAGAGCCTGCCCCCCCTGCACGAAGTGGCGGCCGTGGCCGGCATCGAGCTGCCCAAGTATCTCGGCGAGATCAAGGCGCCCGGCACCGAAGCCTGATTGTCCGCCTCCGCCCGGAAGTCATCAGGGCGGAGGCTTGGCGGCGATCAGTCCGCCGCGCGGCGGATGGATTTCAGGTGGTGGTGCATGTGCTCCACGTAGTGGTCCATCAGCTCGCCCAGGGTGCGATCCTTGTCGAGCCAGCGGTTGGCGAGCTCGGCCTCGGGGATGGGGCGCCCCGCGCGGGCCAACAGCCGGTTGTGCGCCACCCAGGAGGCCACGAGCTCGTCCCAGGGAGCATCGGCGTGGCCTCCGAGCGCCACGAAGGCTTCCTGGTCGTAGGGCGGCAAAGAAACGTCGCCGGCGCGCAGGCGGATCCACAGTTGGCGGTGGAAAGCCGCCGAATCCACCAGGTGTCCCAACATCTGCCGCACGGTCCAGCGGGTGCCGGCCAGGGCATCGCGACGCCCTTCCGGAAGGGCGGCCAAGTGCGCCTCCCAGGTCTCGACGGTGTCGAGGATCAGGTCGGCGATGGGGCCGCCCGTCACGGTCAGCCCACCTTCAACACGTGCGCGGGGCACACGGCGGGATCCAGACGCACCCAGTTCATGCCGGCGTGCCACTGCCAGCGTTCCTTGGTGACAAGATCCGTCATGTGGTACGGGGCGCCCTGGATGCCCAGCTCGCCCCAGGGGGCGTCGATCCAGCCTTCGCGCACGGAGGTGTAGTCGCAGTTGATCACCACCAGCAGGCGGTCTTCGCCCTGCGTCTTCACGAAGGCCAGGATTTCCGGATCGGTGCAGTCCAGGAAGCGGATGTTGTGCCACTCCTGCAGCGCCGGATGGCTGTTGCGGATCTCGTTGAGCAACCGGATCCAGTCCTTGATGTGTCCCGGGCGGTTCCAGTCCCAGACCTTGTACTGGTACTTCTCGGAGTCCAGGTACTCTTCCTTGCCCGGCACCGGGGTGGCTTCGCACAGCTCCCAGCCGTTGTACATGCCCCACGACGGACTCAGCAGCGCGGCCAGGGCCGTGCGCACCAGGAAGGCGGGGCGCCCGTGGTCCTGGCAGTGGTGCGGATTGATGTCGGGGGTGTTCGTGAAGAAGTTGGCCCGCATGTATTCGCGTTCGGGCTTGCCCGTGAGCTCCTCGACGTAGGCGCGCAGCTCGGCGGCCTTTTCGCGCCACACGAAGTACGTGTAGCTCTGCTGGAACCCCAGCTTGGCCAGGCGCTTCATGGGCTTGGGGCGGGTGAAGGCCTCGGAGAGGAACACGGCGTCGGGGCAGCGCTTCTTGACTTCGCGGATCAGCCACTGCCAGAACACGAACGGTTTGGTGTGGGGATTGTCGATGCGGAAGATGCGGATGCCCTTGGAGATCCAGAACAGGTGCACGCGCAGGAATTCGCGCCACATGCCTTCGGTGTCGGGGCCGAAGTAGTGGAAGGCGTAGATGTCCTCGTACTTCTTCGGCGGGTTCTCCGCGTATTTGATGGTGCCGTCGGGCTCGCGGTAGAACCAGTCGGGGTGGTCCTTGGCGTAGGGGTGGTCGGGGCTGGCGTTCAGCGCGATGTCGATGGCCACCTGCATGCCGTGTTCTTCGCAAGCCTTGATGAACCGCTCGAAGTCGGCCATGGTGCCGATGTCGGGGTCGATGGCGTCGTGGCCGCCGTGTTCGTTGCCGATCGCGTAGGGGCAACCGGGCTCGCCGGGCTGGCTCTTGACGTTGTTGTTCTTGCCCTTGCGGTTGGTCTTGCCGATGGGGTGCACCGGGGGCACGTACAGCACCTGGAACCCCATCGAGGCGATCTCGGACAGCCGCGCGATGCAGTCGTCCCAGGTGGCCGACTTGTTGGGGTCGGTGCCCTGCGAACGCGGCCACATGGTGTACCACGAGCCGAACCGGGCGACCACGGGGTCGACCACGAGGTCGTAGGCGTGCGAGAACGAATCCTGTCCGGTCTTCATCCAGGTGCCGCCCACGCGGTATTCGAAAAGTCCGACCTCGCCCAGCCCGCACGAGCCCCGCCAGCGGTCGTTTTCCGTCTTCTCCATGGGGTGGCGCACCCACTCCCCGTGCTCGGGACGGATCTCGAACCAGCACTGGTACTGTTCGTGCCCGTACATCCAGATGTCGGCCTCGACCTGCAGCACGTCTCCGATCTCGCGTTTGGCCGCGAACAACCCGCCGTCGACGGCAGGCTGCACGTTCTCGAAGCAGAAGATCTGGCTTTCGTCGGCCACGGGCTCGGTGGCGCCCACCACGACCTTGGGACTGTCGGATTCCGACACCGTGCGTTTGCGGGAGGCGACGTTGATGGTCTCGGTCACGGGTTTGGTGGCGCTGGGCGCCGGGGTGTTCTTCGCGGGGGCGACCTTCGCCGAAGAGGTCGGTTCTGCGGTGGGTCGGGGTGCGCCCTTGGTCGGGGCGGCACCCTTGGCGACCGGCTTGGTGCCCACCTTCGAGGGTGCGGGTTTCGCACCCGCCTTGGCGGGGGCAGCCTTCTGCGCGGCTGGGGCCACGGGGCGCGCGGGCTGCTTGGCCGGCGTGGCGGGCTTGGTGGGCTTGGCGGACGAGGACTTGCTGGCCATTCCTTGACTCCCTTGGGCCGCGCGGCGGAGGGTGTGCGCGGAGCGTGGAATCTAGTCTCGTGCGGGCCCCCGACCACCCCCATCGCGCCGACCTTGGGGGAGGTTACCTTTGATGTCATGAGTTTCTCTCCCGAAGACGCGCTGTCGCGACTGTCCACAGGGGCTTTCCTCGTGGCCCGCGACGTCCTGCGAGACCCCAATTTCGAGGGCACGGTGGTCCTGCTGTGCGCCCACGAGACCGATGGCGACTACGGTCTGGTCCTCAACCGCGCCTCGAACATGCCGCTCGACGAAGTCTTCGAGAGCCTGCCTCCCGAGTTGCGCCGCCCCCGCACCATCCACATCGGTGGGCCTGTCGAACAAGACAAGATCCAGATCCTCGACTGGTCGGGTGACGGTGCTCCCGAATGCCAGACCATCGTCCCCGGAATCACCATGGGCGGGCACTGGAACTTCCAGTGGGAAGACGAACCCTTCCTCGAAGAGGAAGGCACCGGCAAACGCTTCCACCAGGCCGACCCCACCACCTACCGCATCTTCCTGGGCTACTCGGGCTGGAGCCAGGGCCAACTCACCAGCGAGATCGAGCTGGGAGCCTGGCAAGTCTTCCACGCCGACATCGTCGAGACCATCTGCCTGGGTCCCGACCGCATCCCCAAAGGGGAAGACGAATTCGCCGCCTGGGCTCTGGAGCATCCGGCCATCCGCCGTGGAGGCCAGGAGTGAAGGCTCTGGCACTTCTGCTGGTCCTCGCGGCTTCTCTCGCCGCCAAAGGCGTCACTCTCACGGGTTATGTCGGCGGTAGCACGCCCTGGGGCGAGATGGATCCCGCCGCAGGTTGGAGCGTGCATGCCCTGTGGCGCATCGACCAGATGGTCGCCGCGGGCTTGGGGGCCGGGTATGTGGTGCTTCCGGGCACCGACGCCGCCGAAACCTCGTCGCGCCTGCAGGTCCGCCTGCCCCTGGGCAAACAGATCATGCCCTTCCTCGAAGGCGAAGCCGGTGTCGGAATCCGTCCGGTCCTGGAAGAATCCATGTTCCTCTGGCGCTTCGGCGGTGGAGTCGACCTTAAGCTGGGCGACCGCTCCAGCTTGCTGGTGGGCATGGGAAGCATGGCGCGGTCGCGGGCGTATGGCCGCGTAGGCCTCCTCCTCGAACTCTGACGGCTGTCTCGGGACGCAAATTGGCGAGGTGAACAGCGCCGCAGGTTTGGGCAACCAGCGGCGCGACGCTCAGCCAACGATGGCGGACGTCAGCTCTTCGAAGCCTTCTTGGCGGCCTTTTCGACGCGCTTTTCCTTGAGGGTCTTCTCGGGCTTCTTCTTGGTTTCCTTCTTCGCGTCCTGTGCCTTGGCCATGTGCTTGGCTCCTTTTCGGTGCGGGGTGTGGCGCGGTCCGTCGCACGGCGACGGGGGGACCCGAGGCGGGTGCCCAAGGGGAAGATACTCCGGTTGCGCGCAAACGGGAACGCGAAAGCGTGTTCAGCGCGTGGTCGAATCCTTGCGGACACAGCCGCCGTGCAGGGCGTCGAACACGGCGCGCGCTCCCAGTGCCGAGCGATGCGACGTACTCAGCAGCACCCGACCCGGCACGATGGCGATCTTTCCTTCCCGGACGGCACGCAGATTGGCGAAGGCGGGGGGGAGATCCTTCATGGTGCCTCCGGCCTCCCACGAGGTGCGCAAGATCCAGTCCGGGTCCAGGCGCACCATGTCCTCCACCGACATCGGGGTGGAGCCGTGTCGGCCCTGTTCGGCCACGGCATTGCGGGCTCCGGCGGTCAGCAGCAGTTCGTGGATGGTGCTGGAGTCTCCGGCGGTGTAGCCTTCCGACCAATAGGCCACGCGGGGGCGGTCGGGGCACTGCGCCGCGCGGGCCTTGACGTCGGTCAGGATGGAGTCCATCCAGGCCACCAGGCTGTCGCCCTTGGCCGACTCGCCCAGCCGCTTGGAAATCCGCTGCAGGAAGGCGCGCACCTTCACCAGACTGTTGGGGCTGTCCAGGATCTCGGCCGGGATGCCCGAGCCGCGGATGGCCGCGACGAAATCCGCGTCGTGGAAGGATCCCAGCAGGACCAGATCGGGGCGCAGAGACAGGATCTTCTCGATGTCGGGGCCCATGCGGGGTTTGGACGGGAACAGTCCGGCCGACTCGTGGATGCCCGAGTCGTCGGCCAAGGCGCACACGGCCAGCACGCGCGAGGTGTCCACCAGCGCCTGCAGCAACACGTCCCCGGTGATGGTGACCGAGACGATGCGGCGAGGCACCGCATTGTTGGCTGGTTTCGGGGTGCTCTGGCACGAGACCAGAAGCAGGGCGGTCAAAAGCGGCAGGAGGGAAGGGCGCATTGGGGGAATACCCGATCAGGAAAGGGTGGCGTGTAGCGCGAGTCCCGCGCATTCGGACAGGCACAGGCCCGCCCCGTAGACATCGCCCGTGATGCCGCCGCCCAGGCGGTGCGAGGCCCACAGGGCGAACAGCAGTTGAACGACCAGGATCGCAATGGCCTCGAGGGGGAAGAAGAAGATCGCGGCTCCGGTGCAGGCCGCGGGGAGGATCCACCAGAGACGGAAAACGGCAGGGGATCCGGTGGTCAGGCTCGAAGGATCTTCGGGCAGGGGGCGGGCGTAGGGGAAGATCTGCACCGGCAGCAGCATGATTCCGCGGGAAAGCACCGGGAGCGCCAGCAGGAGCCGAGGGTCGCGCAGGTGCGAGAGCGAGGCGTGCATGGCCAGGAACCAGGTGGCCCCCACGCCGAAGGCGAAGGAGCCCAGGTGCACGTCCTTTAGGATGCGCAGCCGGTCTTCCGGCGACTTGGGAACCAGCAACGCGTCGCCGCTGTCGAGCAGGCCGTCCAGGTGCAGGAATCCCGTCGAGGCGAGCATGATGGCCAGCACTCCCGCCGCGACCAGTTCCACCGGAGCTCCCAGGGCACGCAATCCGATCGCGACACTCCACCAGACGGCGCCGAGGGCGGCACCCACCAGGGGGTACCAGATCCGAGATCTGACAAAATCCGTCTGCGATGCCTTGCCCTGCCCCGGGCCGGGGAAGGTGGTCAGGAAGGTCCAGGCCAGCCAGAAGGGGTTCACGGGGTGATCAGTCCGACGTCGGCGAACGTGATCATGCCCGCCAGCACCTGCGCCGAGGCGCGCAGGACCGGAAAAGCCAGCACCGCGCCGGTGCCTTCGCCCAGCCGCATCTTCAACCGGAACACGGGTTCGATCCCGAGATCCCGCAGTTGCCAGGCGTGTCCGGGCTCGACCGACTGGTGCCCGCCGAACAGGTATTCCTTCACGATTGGGTCGATGCGCACCGCGGCCATCACGCCGGAGGTCACGGGGAAGCCGTCGGCCACCAGGGGCAGGCCCAGTCGCGCCCCTTCGAGATACACACCGGCGATGGCGGCGATTTCCATGCTTCCCAGATGCGCGAGCACGTCCAACGGGTCGGCGGTGGCAAGATCGCCCAGGGCCATGCGGGCCCGTGCGAGGCTCCGTTCCACGACCGAGATCTTGTGCGCATGACCGGCGTCGTCCAGCCCCGAGCCCCGGCCCGTGACCAGGTCCGGGGACAGTCCCAGCCAGGCGGCCGTCAGGCAGGCGGCGGGGGTGGTGTTGCCGATGCCCATGTCGCCGGCGGCCAGGATCGTGGCGCCCTGGGCGGCGGCGCGGCGGGCGCCTTCACGCCCCAGCTCGATGGCCTGGATCGTCTCTTCGCGCGTCATCGCGGGTTCGCGGGCGATGTTCCCGGCGCCGGGTTTCACCCGAGGGCCCACCAGCCGGGGGTGCTCGGCCAGCGGATCGCCGGCGCACCCGGCATCCACCACCCAGACCTCGGCGTCGCAGGCGGTGGCGATCTGGTTGATGGCCGCGCCGCCCTGCAGGAAGTTCTCGGCCTGCATGCGTGTGATGCCCGGGGGGTAGGGAGCCACGTTTTCGGCCACCACGCGGTGGTCGCCGCAGCAGACCACGACGGCGCCGCGTCCCAGCGCGGGGCGGTCGGTGCCTTGGATGGCGCCCAGGCGGCACCCCATCTCTTCCAGGTCGCCCAGCGATCCGGGGATCTTGAGGAGGCCGCGTTGGCGGGCGCGGGCGGCTTCGAGGCGGGCGGGGTCGAGGGATACGGGCATGATCGGTTCCAGGGAGAGAGGTGCGCCGGCGCGGGGTGCGCCGGCGGGAGCGTCAGGATAAAGACAATTTCCGTCCCGAGACCATGAGCCAGGCCTCGGTGGAACGGGACACGAGGCGCTGGTTGGCCCAGCCCAGGAGGTCGCGGTACTCGCGGGAGAGGGCGTTGTCGGGCACGATCCCCAGTCCGACCTCGTTGGTCACGACCACGAGGTCCTTGCCCGTGCGCTCCCAGGCGGCCAGCAGGTCGTCGATTCCCCCGCGCACGGCATCACCGCCGCCGGTCAGCAGCAGGTTGGTCACCAGCAAGGTGAGGCAATCGAGCAGGATCACGCCCTTCGCGCAGCGTTCCACGGCGTCTCCGATGGCAAGCGGTTCCTCGATGGTTTCCCATGCCGGGTCCCGGTCGCTCCGGTGCTTGGCGATGCGTTCGCGCATCTCGTCGTCCAATCCCTGCGCGGTGGCCAGGTACGACACGTCCTGTCCACCCCAGGCCGCGGCGATCCGCTCGCCCTCGGTGCTCTTGCCCGAGCGCACGCCCCCGGTCAGCACGCACAGTCGCGCGCGATGCGCCCCGGTGGTCGAGCCTGTCGAGACCAGCGGAGCAGCGTCATGTGGATCGGGGGTCTCGACAAGCTCGACCACCGATCCTGGATCGATTGGCGATCTAGCCTCGGCGGCCGGTCTTCCGTGGTCGACCCACGAGGAAATGGTTTCCATGTCCAGGCTCCGGTCGATGAGGGCGGCGAGGTCGTCGAAGGTGCGCTCCAGGGGGTCGGACGCGTGGGCGTCGCCCCCGAACAGGCGCGAAAGCACGGCGGCGTCCTCGAACATGCCGTGCAGGTAGGTGCCGAAGACATTTCCCGCCTCGGCGAAGAGGTCGTCGCCTTCGGGTCCCGAACGGCCGGTGCGGATCTCGTAGCCGTGCACGCGCATTCCGGACAGATCCTGCCAAAATCCTCCCAGTTCGGGGACGGTGGCCGAAGTTCGGGCCACGCGTTTGCGCGCGCCGTGCTCCGTGCGCAAGGGCAGGAGACCCAGGCCCTGGGCCGAACCTTCCACACCCGTGTCGTCGGCGATGGACAGGCCAAGGGCCTGCAGGCCCCCGCACACGCCCAGCACGGGTCGGCCCGAGGCGGCGAATTCGCGGACGGCTCGATCCATGCCGTTGGCGGCCAGCCAGGCCAGATCGGAAGGAGTGTTCTTGGAGCCGGGCAGGATGACCAGGTCGGCGCCGTGCAGCGCCTGGGGGGTGCGGGCGGGCAGCAGGCGCACGCCCGGCCACTGGGCCAGGCGACGGAATTCGTCGAAGTTCGAGATGCGCGGCCAGGCTACCACGCGCACCTCGTGGCGCACCGTGCCGGTGGGCGCGGGGAAGTGGTCCAGCGCCACGGCGTCCTCGTCGGGCAGGCCGTGTTCGATGCGGGGCACAACGCCCACCACGGGAACTCCCGTGCGCTCCCGCAAAAGTTCCGGGCCGGGCGCCAGCAGCGAAGCGTCGCCGCGGAATTTGTTGAGCACGAAGCCGCGCACCGCCCCGCGCAGATCGTCGGGCAGGAACTGCCAGGTTCCCAAGAGGTGCGCGAAGCTGCCGCCCCGGTCGATGTCCGACACCAGCAGCGCCGCGGCGCGGGCCTCGCGGGCGGCCATCAGGTTCACGTAGTCGCAGCCGGCCAGGTTGATCTCGGCGGGCGATCCGGCTCCTTCCAGGATCACCAGATCGTTTTCGGCCAGCAGTTCGCGCAACGGCACCCGGGCGCGCTCCCACAACAGGGGCGAGCGGGCGCGCCAGTCCATGCGCGTGATCTCGCGGTCGACCTCGCCCATCACCACCACCTGCGAGGCGGTGTCGCGTTCGGGCTTCAGCAGCACGGGGTTCATGCGGACGTCCGGGATGCGCCGCGCGGCCAGGGCCTGGAAGTGCTGGGCGCAACCCATCTCGCCGCCGTCGGCCACACGGGCGTTGTTGCTCATGTTCTGCGCCTTGTACGGCGCCACGCGCAGGCCGCGGTCGGAAAACCACCGGCACAGGGCCGCCGTCAGCAGGGATTTGCCCGCATCCGACGTGCAGCCCCAGACCATCAGCGCCCGGCCGTCGCTCATGCCAGCAGCGTCCGCGTGGACCAGTCCACCTTCACGATTTCGGCCTTGTCGGGGAATCGGCTGTCGCCGCAGGCGGCGATCACGCACCGGATCCAGCCACCGTGGCTGAACACCAGGTGCCGTCCCGGGGGCAGGTCGTCCAGGAAGGCGTGCACTCGAGCGCGCAGCTCGGTGATGGATTCCCCGCCGGGTGCCTCGAAGTCGTCGAACGAGCGCAACCGGTGGCGCCATTCCTCGCCCGCCTCGAAGTAGGTGAGCCCTTCCAGTCCCCCGAAGTGGATCTCGCGCAGCCGCTCGTCGATCACGGCGTCGGGGTAACCCGCCAGCCTGGCCGTGTCGGCCGTGCGCGTGCGGTCGGAACGCCAGGTTCCGTCAAAGGACGCGTCGGCGAGCACCGGTCCCAGGGCGCGCGCCATCTCCACGCCCGCGGCGGTGAGGCCGGGATCCGCCCAGCCCGCGTAGCGGCCCTCGGCGTTGTAGGTCGATTCGCCGTGGCGCACCAGCCAGAGTTCGATGTTCGCGGCCATGGAGGCACCTCGGAAGGGGAGAGAGGGGACGGAGAGAGACCGCTGGTCGAGCCTGTCGAGACCCACAGCGGCTGGTCTCGACAGGCTCGACCAGCGGCGGAGTACAATCACGACCAGCGGGGATCGTGGCTCAGGGCTTGCGGATCTGCAGGGCCGAGAGGTTGTAGCAGGCGGCCCACACGGCGCCGTCCACGATCGCGACGTCGTAGGGGTTGGACTGGGACCCCACGTTCCAGTCGAGCACCACCTGCCCGCGGTCGCCGTGGCGGAATCCGGTCACGGTGCCGAGGTCGCGGTTGAGCACGTAGACCACGTCGTCGGAAACCGACATGCCGATGTTGGAGGTCTCGAAGCCCTTGCGGGTGGAGGCCTTGGCGCCCTTCTTGACGGAGTCGGCCACCATCAGAGCCCCGAGCCTGACGGTGTAGTTGGTGCCCAGGACGGCCAGTCGTCCGCCATCGAAGATCTGCATGCTGGTGGGCTCGATCCCCGTGGCGATCTTTCCGATCATCGAGTCCTTGGCCGGATCGAAGATGGCCACGTAGGGCGACGATTCGCGCATGGCCACCAGCAAGGAGGATCCGTCGCTCTGGAGACCGCCGGCCAGGTTCACGCCGGGAAGGGAATCCACGATGGTTCCGCCTTGCACCACGGCCACGTGGGTGCTGGGCCACATGGTGGAGACCGCCACGTAGAGCTTGGTGCCCACCAGTTGGGCATCGGAGACGTTGCCGCCCAGATCCGCTTCGCGGGCCAGGATCTCGGTCGTGCCCGTGGCCAGGTCGACGGAGACCACGCCGCCGTCCAGGACATTGGCGTACGAGTCGTCGGTCCAGGCTCCCACGCAAGCCAGTACGAGTTTGGATCCGACCAGTTTCATGCTGTAGGGATTGGCCAGCGGCAGACGGATTTCGCGGACCACCTGACGGCTCGCGGGGTCGATCTCCAGCACCAGGCTGGTGTCCAGGGGCTTCCAGTCGGCACCCAGGCGCTGCAGGGGCACGAACAGGTGTCCCTCGTACGAGGCGAAGCCCAGGATTCCGGGCGTCTTGCCGGTCTTGCCGTTTTCGGACCCCGTGTATCGGGACAGGTCGAGGGTCTCGACGTCTGTCGAGGACGGGGACAGGGTGTCGTCGTTGCAGGCGGCAAGGCCCAGGGCAAGCAGGGCCGAGCCCAGAATGAGGTGTCTCAAGGTGCGTCTCCAGGTTTGGGTCGTGAGGGATTCCAGAACAAGGTCAGGGAGTACTGGCGACCGGAAAGGGGCAGGTCGGCCCAGTCTTCGGGGTGTTCGTCGGTCAGGTTGCGGGCCCGGGCCAGCAAGGACAGGCTGGCGTGGTCCCATCGGGCCCATAGACCGTGCAGGATGCGGCCGGGCAGCAGATCGTCTTCGGTGCGCAGTTCGGTGGCCCAGGATTCCCCTTGGGCATCCAGGGTCCAGCCGCTCCGGAGATCGTGCCAGGGGCCCAACGACACCTCCGAACACCCCTTCCAGCGCGGGGTGCGTCGGGGCTCGGTGCCATCCAGCAGCGGCAAATCGCTTTCGATGCGGGCCTTCTGCCAGGTGACCACGGTCGAGACTCCGGCGAACGAGCCGGACCACGAGGCTTCCAGGTCGAATCCCCGCACGAGGTACCCCGGCAGATTCTCGTGGCGACTCAGCGGCGACGATCCGCGCTGCACCACCCCGATGGGGTCTTCGTACCTGGCAATCCATCCGGTGATGCCGGTGGTCAAGCCCTTGCCTTTCCAGCGCGCGGCCAGATCCGCTTGCGAAACCTCCTCCGATTCCAGGTCGGGGTTGGGAAGCCCCGCGCCGTTGTCGCCCATCCACTCACCGAAGTCGGGGGCGCGCAGGGTGGTCGAAGCACCGGCTTCCAGTCCGAATCCTCCCCAGGGCGCGCTCCAGGCACGGGCCGCGGCGCGGTCGGAGGTCCGCTCGCGCCGCGAGGCGTCGTCGATCCAACCCGCCAGATCGCGCACGGCGTCCGTCTCGTCGATCAGCCACTCGCGCCGCAGCCCCAGGTCGAACCCGACGCGCGCAGACGGATCTTGTCCTGCCCACCCCGCCTCGATCGCCCCGGCACGGCGCGATGCGTCGGGGGCCATGGGGATCTGGTCGCGCCCCAGACTCTTGCGGGTCGAATGTTCGGTGCGTGCCTCGAACGCGGTGCGCCAGCCCCACCAGTCGTCCTGTGTCCGGTGGAGGGTGGCGCGGCCCCGCGCGGTCCAGGCTTCTTCTTCGGAGCGCGCGTCGCTGTCCCAACCGAGGGATTTGCCCTGGTCGGTCCAGTGGCTCGAGGCTCTTCGCAGCGACGATGCGCCACCCAGGCGCCAGGTGCCCAGATCGATTCCCGCCGAGGCCTCTCCCTGGAGGGCGTCCCGCGACCAGCGCGCCGAAGGCTCGGCGATCCAGGGAGCCGATATTCCCTTCTCGCTGCTTTCCCAGCGCAGCGACCCCTGGATGTCGTCCAGGGGCCGCAATGCCACCGAAGCACCCCAACCGGCGAAGTCGTTGCCGCGCAGGTTCACGGTGCGGTCGTCGGAGCGATCGTATTCGGTGCCGTTGTCCCAAGGGAAAGGCCAGTCGTTGTCGGCGCGTTCGTGCCAGGCCGCCACCGAGACGCGGTTGGTGGCGTCGCTCCACCAGCCGGAGAGGGCGCGCTCGCCGAACGATCCGAGACGCAGCGATACCCCTCGTTGCAGGAAGCCCTTCCGGGAGACCAGGTCCAGGCGGGGACTCCCGCCGCTGCCTTCCTGCGTGGCCTGCAGGATCTCGGCCCGTTCCAGACCGTCCAACGCGTACGGGCCCAGATCGACGGCCGATCCGGCCGATCCGCCCAAGGGCACGCCGTCGAGGGTCACCTCGACCTGCTGGCCGGCCGAGCCGCGCAGCGAAAGCCCGGTGTAGCCGCCCATGCCGCCGGTGGTCCGCACCCGCACGCCGGGACGACGGGACAGCGCTTCGGCGAGGGACGCCGAGCGTTCCAGTTCGTCGCGTTCGATCCGGCGGTTGGTGTTCGCCGTGCCGTGGCCGCGGACTTCGCGGGTCTCCAGCCGGGCTTCGCGAGCCGAGCCGATCGGAGGGACGACAGAAACCGTACTGTCGGATCTTGTCGAGAATGCGGCGGTGTCGGCCCAGGCGGAATCCGGACCCGAGGGCGAGGCGACGTCATCCAGCACGGGCGCAGGTTGGATAGGACCAACCGGAGCCGAGTCCGAGGCATCCGGTTCCTGGGCCGCGACGGTGGCGGCCAGGGCGAATCCTGCAATGTGGAAGAATGGCGTCGACATCCCAGCCCTGTTCCAGAAGGCGTGGCGAAAGGCCTCGACGAGTGTCGAGGCGCTCCGGGCAGGTCTCCTGGCTCGAGGTCTCCCGTCGCGGCCTTCCCGGTCTCCCAGTGGCGGTTCGCGACGGGCCGGATTCCGATTGCGGAAATCCCGACCTCTCACAGTGGCTGGTCCGCTGCCGCATGTACGGCATTCCCGGTCTCTCCATTTCCGCGCCGCGGAGCTGGAGAGCCTGCTTGCGCAGACCCGTGAGCACTCAAAGGATAGATTCATCCAGAATTGATGTCAATCACACATGCCCTGGGATCCGGAAAACGTCCGTGCGAAACCGGCGCGAAGGAGGTATCATCCAACCACACCTATACCCCCTCCGATATGGCCAAGGACACACTCCGCATCTGGATCATGCCCACGCAAGTGGGATCCAGGACGAACAAACACTTCGCGCGGGCCACCACCGCGTTCCGCAAAGCCCACCCGAGGCTTTCGGTGGAGTTGCGCGTGCTTCCCTGGAGCATCGCCTGGGCCGAAATCATGAGGGCCTTCAAGCGGGGCGATCCTCCCGATGTGTTGCAGGTGGGCACATCGTGGGTCGAAACCCTCAGCCACCTCGGCTTTCTCGCCGAGGTTCCCTCCGGTGTGGAAGATCGTCCCCTGGTCGCGCCCTGGATGGGCGAGCTCGTGCGCCATGGGGGCAAGGCCATCGGAGTGCCCTGGGTCGCCGAAGGCTCAGGTCTGGTCGCGCGCCAAGACATCCTGGACCGTGTGGGCGAAAGCGCCAACACCCTGGGTGAATGGGAGGGGTTCCTGTCCCTTTGCCGGAATCTGGCCAAAGACGCCAACCCCGAGGAAGTGGATCCCCGCCACCCGTTGCCGCTGGGAATCACCTGCCGTCCCGAGCCTGTCACGTTGCACAACGTCTACCCGTGGTTGGTGGGAGGAGGCTGGAACTTCCCCGCGCTGTTCCAGGCGGGTGGATCCATGCTCGCGCATCCGTCGTCGCGCGCCGGTTTCGAATTCCTGGGCGAGGTGCTGCGCGCCAACCACACCTCGCGCGAATCGGGCGCGATCCAGCCGTATCGCCTCACCCAGGACTTCTACCAGGAAGGCAAGTACTGCTTTTTGATCGGCAACCCCTGGATGGTGGTCCGCAACCTGGTGGATCCCACGGCGGGAATGGACACGCGCTGGCCTGTCACCTACCTGCCCATCCCGTCGGGACCTGCGGGCCCGGCCCGCCGGGGCGGCGGGTCGGTACTGGCCGTGTCGGCGCGGTCGGCGCGACGGGAATTGACCTGGGAGCTGGTGCGTTTCCTGATCTCCGACGGGTTCATGGACACCTGGACGCAGAGCTCCGGTGATCCCCCCGCCCACGAAGGCTCCCTCTGGGAGCGCCACGGCGAGCACCCCGACCTTGTCCGACTGCGCACCAGCCTGGCATCGGCCAATCCCTACCCCTCGCATCCCATGTGGACCACCATCGAGCGGGTCCTGGCTCGCGGCGTCTCCGACCTGCTGTGGCGTCTGCTGGCAGGGGAGCCATTGGATGGCAAGGCCCTGGCGGCCGCCAACGCCACCGACGAAGAACTCCATTCCATCCTCCAGTTGGCCTGGGATATCGCGCCATGAGTCCCCTGCGCGAACCGTCCGGCGCGGGACTTCCGCACCTGCCCCAGTTCGAGACCCAGGATCTCGCCGCCTTGGGCACACGCGCCGCCATCGCCATGACGGCGGGGGAAACGAACTTCCGCGCCTTCCAGGCCGCCTGCGCGACCATTCTCGAGGGGTTGTCCAGCGATCTGGAACAGGTGCGCCTGTACCTGCTCGATCCGGTGGAGCGCACGCTGCGCGAAGAGGCCACGGTCGACGAGGATGGAGGCCAGCAGGGCTCCGACCTGATCCCCCTGTACCAGCTCCCCGACGAACTCACCGTGAAGCGCGAGACCTTCCAGCACCAGTTGGGCGACCAATGGGAGATCCTCGTTCCGCTCCACGCCGACAACCAGTTGGTGGGGATGCTGGCCTTGGTCAGCTACCAGACCTTGCCCAGCCATCTGGAGGAGCGCACCCACCGCCTGGCGCGCAGCTTGGCACTGGGGGTCATCTACGTCCAGCGCTCGCGCCAAGCCGAGCGCGCGGGATTCCTGCTGAAGTCGGTCACCCGCATGAGCCGCGAACTCACGGGTCTGGACGGGCGGCACCTGCTTTTGGAAACCTTCGTCACTATGGCGGCCAACGAGCTGGGCTTCGATCGCGCCAGCATCTTCGTCTTCGACGAGGACGGCACCACCGTGCGCCGGGCGCTGTGCGCCCGCGCGGGTTTCGGCGTGTTCAACCTCGCCACCATCCCCGACATCCCCGAACTGGGCGACGCCCCCGCGCCGCATCCCCACCTGCCGGGGCTCTGGATCCCCATTCGCATGGGCTCCCGACGGCTGGGCGTGGTCTTCGCCGACAACATCTATTCGCTCGAATCTCCCCCGCGCGACGCCATCCAGGCCCTAGTCGATCTTTCCGCCCAGGCGGCCCTGGCGCTGGAAAACGCGCGGCTGTTCGAGAAGCTTCGCGACGCCGCCCTGCGGGACGACCTCACGGGCCTGTACCGCAGCGGCTACTTCACCGAACGCGTGAAGGAAGAACTTGCCAATTCCCGTCGCCGCAAGGACAGCACGGGTCTGCTCATGCTGGATCTCGACCGGTTCAAGGCCATCAACGACACCTTCGGGCACCCGGTGGGCGACGAAGTCCTGATGCGCGTTGCGGACAGGATCCGTCAGGCGCTCCGCGTGGGCGACATCGCCTGCCGCAAGGGCGGAGACGAGTTCACCATCCTGGTGCCGGGCCTCAACCGCGACCAGGCCGGTCGGATGGCCGCGCGATTGATCGAGGAAGTGCGCAACGCTCCAGTGGAGCTTCCCGACGGTCGTGTCATCGAGATCGGGATTTCGGTGGGCATCTCCCTGTTCCCGCACCACGCCAACAACTGGCAGGAACTGTGGGAAAAGGCCGACGAAGCCCTGTATCTGGCCAAACAGGGCGGCCGCGGGCGCTGGGCGTTATCCGGCGGCCCCGCCCAAGAACCTCCCTGAGGGTTGCCGCGGGGCGCACTCTCGCCCCTCGGTCCCTTCGGCGTCCCGCCCCTCGACAGGCTCGGGGGCCGGGACGCCGAAGGGACTCGATTGCATCCCCGCGGCGGCCCTCAGACATTCCCTCGGTGAGGCGGCGACTCCTTCCGGTGGTCGAGCCTGTCGAGACCCACCGCGCTGGTCTCGACAAGCTCGACCACCGGGGTGCTGTCGCTCTCGAAACGAGCGCCCCCTGGCGGCGCGTGGTCGCTTCGGAAGGGCCCAGGGGTCAGGCGGGTTTGATGGGCTCGCCGGCGAGGCGGCGCAGGAGGCGCAGGAATTCGTCCTGGGCGGCTGGGCCGGGATAGCCGGTCAGGTCGGCCACCAGACGCAACGGGCGGGTGGCCGAGAGCCATTCCAGTTTGGGGCGCAGGCCGTTGGCGCGTTCCTTCAGGTCTTCCAGGGAGGGGCGGTAGGCCTCGTCGAACTCCAGGATGCCGCGGCCGCGGGCGATGCCGCCCACCGCCACGCCCGCTTCGCGCGCGGCGATGCGGCAGGCGGCCATGCGCAGCACCAACGCGGCGGGTTCCGGGACGGGACCGAAACGGTCGCGCAGCTCGTCGCGCAGTTGGTCCAGTTCGGTGGTGCGGGTCAGGCGCGCCAGGCGTTGGTAGAGCTGGATGCGCACGTGCGAGTCTTCGATGTACTCCTCGGGCAGGTAGGCGTCGCCGTCCAGCTCGATGCGTGGTTCCAGCGGGGCCTTGGGCTTTTCCGTTCCGGCCAGTTGGTCGACCGCCTCTTTCAGGATGCGGCAGTAGGTCTCGAAGCCCACCGCGTGGGCGAAGCCGTGTTGTTTGTGGCCCAGAAGGTTGCCGGCGCCGCGGATCTCGAGGTCGCGCATGGCGATCGCGTAGCCCGATCCCAGGTCGGTGAACTGCTCCAGGGCTTGCAGACGGCGCTTGGCGTCTTGCGGCAGCTTTTCGAGATCGGGCACGAACAGCTCGCAGAAGGCGTGCACCTCCGAACGGCCCACGCGGCCGCGCAACTGGTGCAGTTGCGAGAGGCCGAACTTGTGGGCGTCCACCACGCAGATGGTGTTCACCGAGGGAATGTCCAGGCCGGATTCCACGATGGTGGTGCTGACCAGCACGTCGAATTCGCGCGACAGGAACGCGCCCATGACCTGCTCCAGCTCGTCTTCCCCCATCTGGCCGTGGCCCACGCACACGCGGGCGGCGGGAACATTCTCTTCGATGATGCGCGCGATGGCTTCCAGTCCCTCGATGCGCGGCGCCACCACGAAGGCCTGTCCGCCGCGTTCCAGTTCGTCGCGCAGGGCTTCGGCCAGGCGCTCGTCCGCGTAGTTGCGCACGCGCGTGCCCACCGGGAGACGGTTGCGCGGCGGGGTGGCGATGATCGAAACGTCGCGGGCGCCGGCCAGGGCCATGTGGAGCGTGCGGGGAATGGGCGTGGCGGTGAGGGTCAGCACGTCCACCTCGTGGCGCACCTCCTTGAGCCGTTCCTTCTGCTTGACTCCGAACTTCTGCTCCTCGTCCAGGATCATCAGACCCAGATGACGGAATTCGACATCCTTGGCCAACACCCTGTGGGTGCCCACCAGGACGTCGACCTTGCCGTCCTTGGTGTCCTGCAGGATGCGCTTCTGCTCCTTGGCCGGCACGAAGCGGTTGAGCAGTTCCACCCGGATTGGCCAATCGGCGAAGCGGTCCTGCAAGGTGGCGGCGTGCTGGCTGGCCAGCAGCGTGGTGGGGGCCAGGAAGGCCACCTGGCGGCGGGCCATGACGCACTTGAACACCGAACGCACGGCGACTTCGGTCTTCCCGAAGCCCACGTCGCCGCAGACCAGGCGGTCCATGGGGCGGTCGCCCTGCAGGTCCAGCTTGCATTCGGCCACGGCGCGGCCCTGGTCGGGGGTGAGGTCCCAGGGGAAGGCCTCTTCGAACTCGGTCTGGAAGTGGTCGTCGGTCGGGAAGGCTTCGCGGGTGGCCACCGAGCGTTTGGCGTAGAGCTCCACCAGCTCCTTGACCATCTCCTCGACGGCCTTGCGCGTCTTCTCCTGGAGCACGTCCCAGGTCTTGCCGCCCAGCTTGTGCAGCGCGGGTGGTTCCGCGTCGCGGCTGCCCCACTTCTGGATCTTGACCAGATCGGCGATGGCCACGCGCAGGCGGTCCTTGCCCTCGTACTGCAGCACCAGCACGTCCACGTCCTGCTCGCCGGCGCGGATGCGCTCGATGCCCAGGTACTTGCCGATGCCGTAGGTCTCGTGGACCACGAAATCGCCCTTCTGGAGCGATTCGATGTCGGGAAGCGCCGCGCCCCCGCGGCCCCGCACCTTGCGGACGCGACGCGCGAAGCGGTGGAAGATCTGGTGGTCGGTCCACCAGGCCTGGCCGTCGGTGGGGAGCAAGAATCCGGCCGAGAGATGCCCCACCGCGATGCCCGAAAGCGGCAGGTCTTCGACGATTTCCGACAACCGGTTGGCCTGGCCCTGGTTGACCGACAACAGGCGGATCTCGATGCCGTCCTTGGCCAGTTCGCGGATGCGCGCTCCGGCCTCGGCGATGCCGGTCCCGGCGCGCTCCTGCACGCGGCAGTCCACGCGCACCGCTCCGGGGCGCTCGGAGAGGAACGCGGTGAAGCGCATCGACGGGATGGCGCAGACGCGGCGTTCCAGGTCGGCGGCGGGAAACCAGACAGATTCCGTCGGGGCCACCAGATGCCCGGTCTGGACGGCTTTGGCGCGGGCGGCGGCGGCGGTCTCCAGCAGCGTGGCTTGGGCCTCCGCCGGCGCGGGGCCGAACAGGAAGGCCTCGGCGTCGGGGCCCAGGTGGTCCAGCAGACTCCAGTCCAGCCGGGCGAAGAAGGGGCGTTGCCACGCCCAGCCGGTGCGGTCGCCTTCGTCTTCCAGACGCCCGCGCTCGGCTTCGAAGCGACGGTCTTCGCCGGGGAACGCCTCCAGCATGGCCAGCAGGCCGCTCTGGAGGGCGTCGTCGTCGGGCAGACCTTCGTCCAGCGGCAGGATCTCGGCGCGGTCGCGGTCGGAGAGGCTGCGCTGGGTGAACAGGTCGAACTCGCGCAGGGATTCGATCTCGTCGCCCCACAGCTCGGCGCGCACGGGATTTTCCATGCCGTGTCCGAACACGTCCAGGATGCCGCCGCGCACCGAAAACGCCCCCATTTCCTCGCACAGGGGCTCTTCCCGGTAGCCCATCTCGCCCAGGCGCCGGCGCAGGGCCGTCACGTCGGCGGTGCCGCCTTTGGTCAGCACCAGGGTCTCGCGGGCCAGTCGGCCCGGCTCGGACAATCGTTGTCCAAACGCGGACAGGGTGGTGATCACCAGGCGAGGGCCCGGCTGCGCCAGGGCCTCCAGGGTGGTCAGGCGGCTTTCGAGGGCGGCCCCGAACGGCTTGCGCCATTCGTAGGGTTTGAGCTCCAGGCCGGGGAAGGGCAGGATGGAATCGTCGCCCAGCAGAGCGCCCAGGTCGTCGCGCAGGCGTTCCATGCCGCGCGCGTCTTCGGCCACCACCAGGGTGCGCCCACGGACACCGCGGGACAGGTGGCGCAGGGCGATCGCCACGGCCGGGGCCGATCCGTCCAATCCCGCCACCTCGCGCCAAGGAGAGGATGGCTCCAGGGCGCGGAGGGAGGGGAACAGGCCCCGGTCGTCTAGCAACTGGCGAAGGGTCTGCATGGAATGAGTCGGGCGGGGCTTGAACCCGCGACCCGCGGCTTAAAAGGCCGCTGCTCTACCGACTGAGCTACCGACTCGGTATGTCGTGAACGCCCCGTTTACGACGGAACGGTCATCGAAGGGACGAAAAGATAATCCCGTGAATTCGTACATTGGGATTCTGATGAAGAGACCCCTGCTGGCCGCCCTTGTCGCGATGGTTCCGGTTGCCCATTCCTCCTCCGGGGGCGGCACGGTCGAATTCGCGTTTCTACGCAACCAGGTGCCGGCCCGCGATGCGGGCTTCGCCAACACATGGGTCCCCGGCGGGACCGGAATATCGGCCCTGGGATACAATCCCGCGGGGCTGGCACGCTCCGCTGCCCCGACCATCGAAATCGGGGGACGAGTCCACACCGACTGGACCAACACGGTTCAGGTGGGCGGCTCCTATCCGGCCTTGGACGGTGTTCTGGCGGGCCGTCTGGACCAGCAGAACATCCCCGAAATCACCGGCGTCGATCGCAACGGAGACACCACCGGCCGTATGCACCGGCCCTCGGAAACCTCCCTCCTGATCGCGTTCGGCGAGCCGTTGGGGCAGCGTCTGGCCTGGGGCATCGGGCTGCGGCTGCTGCGCGAAGACCTCGACATCGACGGTTCCCAGGCCTGGGGTGTGAGCGTCAACCTCGGCACGGTGCTGCAGCCGGGATCCAAGCGATTCCTTTACTGGGCCCAGATGGAAGAGCTCGGTACCAAGCTTTCCGGGCACACGGAAGCCGAACGCGAGTTCGGGCCGTTGCCGCTCGCGTTTGCCGGAGGTGTGCGCGCCGCGGCCGGTCCGCGCGGCCTGAATCTGTTTCTGGAAGCGCGCCAACCCATGGAATCGGACCTGAATTTCCGGACCGGATTCGAGTACAAGGCCAATCGCTGGGTCGAAGTCCGTGGCGCCATCCGCACCGACGCCCCCGAACTCCTCGATGGCTTCCGCGAATTCGTGCTCCAGCGCGACATCGAGGACCTGCCCCCGTCCCAGGATCTTCGCTGGGCTTTGGGTGGAACCCTCCGCCATGAACAGATCGCCATGGACTATGCGTTCCAGTGGTGGTCGCTTCTCGATCCCGCTCACCACATCACCGTCTCGTGGGATTTCTCGGCCCCTGGCCACCGGAACGTCCCCACCTCGGACGCCGGAGACTCCCCTTGAACTTCCTGCCTGGAGGCCTGCCTGGCCTGATCGTCGTTGAGCCCCGCGTCTTTCGCGACGACCGCGGCTTCTTCCTGGAGCCCTATCATGCCCCGCGGTACAAAGCCGGAGGTATCGAGGTCGACTTCGTGCAGGACAACCATTCGTTTTCCACCCAAGGCGTGTTGCGCGGGCTGCATTTCCAGAAGAGCCCGGGACAAGCCAAGCTCCTGCGTTGCACACGTGGCTGCATCTGGGACGTGGCCGTCGATATCCGGCCTGATTCGGCCACGTTCGGCAAGTGGTGGGGGCTTGAGCTCGATTCCCAATCGCACCGCCAGTTGTTCATTCCGGTTGGATTCGCCCACGGTTTCTGCGTGCTCACCCCCGAGGCCGAGGTCATGTACAAGTGCTCGGCGATCTACGATCCCGTGACGGAATCCGGTATCGCCTGGGACGACTCCGATATCGGGGTCGCCTGGCCCGTGAGCGAGCCCGTCGTGTCCGATCGCGACCGTGCCGGCCAGTCCTTCCGCCAGTACCGGGATTCGCTGGGCATCTGATCCCTCCGGTGGTCGAGTATTCCGGTGGTCGAGCTTGTCGAGACCAGCCGTGTTGGTCTCGACAAACTCGACCACCGCGGCTCGAACACCGGTTTCCGGTCCGGCTCTCCCATGCCAACGCGAGCGTGGATCCTTCCCGCCTCGTCCTCCGGGGAGCGACGCGACTCCGAAGACGGTTTTTGACTGAAACTGTCGGTGGTGGATCGCGGTTTCCATGGCGCCGCGGGCGCGGTTCCTGTACAATGAAGGGACGACGGCCGCAGGGAAACAGCGCGGCTCTGGAGGACTGACATGACGCAGCACCGCAAGGAAGTGCCCAAGGCCTACGAGAACCTGGAATTCCTGCATTCCCCTCAGGCGCGCGAAGTACGAATCCTTGCCGAATTCACCGAGCCGCGTGTGCGGTTGCGCAGGGCCGGGGTCGACGGCACCATCGTCTTCTTCGGTTCGGCGCGCACGCCCTCGGGCGAGGATGCCGAGAAAATGCTCGGTGAGGCCGCCCGCAAAGGCCTGACGGGCAAGGAGCTCCATCGGCTGCAGGGGCTTTGCGGCATGGCCCACTACTACGACAAGGCCCGCGAGCTGGCGCGGCGGCTATCCACCTGGTCCACCGACGGGCAGCACGGGCTCATCATCTGCTCCGGAGGCGGGCATGGCATGATGGGGGCGGCCAACCAGGGTGCCCACGATGCCGGCACCCCCAGCGTGGGTCTCAACATCTCGCTTCCCTTCGAGCAGCACCCCAATCCCTGGATCACCCCCGAGCTCGAATTCCAGTTCCACTACTTCTTCCTGCGCAAGTACTGGTTCGTGCACAGCGCCCGCGCGGTCGTCGTCTTTCCCGGCGGTTTCGGGACCTTCGACGAGATGTTCGAACTGCTCACCTTGACGCAAACCAAGAAGCTCGACCGCAATCGCCCGATCGTGGTGTTCGGACGCGAATACTGGGAGAAGCTCATCAACTTCCAGCACCTCATCGACACCGGCATGATCGACGAAGCCGACCTGAACCTCTGGCACTGGTCCGACACGGTCGATGACGCCTTCACCTACCTGACCGGGATCCTCAAGGACATCCACCTCCAGATTCCCCGGGTGGGCTACGAATCCGAGATGCCCGAGACCGCCATCCTCAACCCCGATACCAACCAGGATTAGCTCCGCTTCCCCGCCGTTGAAGGGCGGGGTGGTTTGCACAGCTGGTATGCGTCCTGAGCCCATAGGCCACTAGGCACCGGGCCCAGGAGAAAAACAATGGCCCGACGGGTTTGCTCCCGCCGGGCCTTCTTGTGAACTCGACTCCCCCCTCGAGAGGGGGGCTTGATCAGGGAGCCGCGACGAGGCGTCGGCCCTGCGCGCCGCCGTCCACGATCCAGGATCCGGAGCGGGGCAGGACCAGGTGAGCGGAGCCGGCGACGGGAGCCAAACGAGCAAGCTCACGCCCCTGGAGATCCAGCACGCGGACTTCGGTAGTCAAGCCGTCGAGAGACAGGATTCGTCCGGAAGCCGAGGCGCGGAAGCTCGCGTTGGCGACGGCGCGGGGCGAAATGCCCGTGGAGGCCAGACCCGGCGAGCCCCAGGCCTTGAACTTGCCTGAAACGTGCAGCAAGTTCAGCATCTGGACCAAGCCGTTGTAGTAGCGGTACTGTCCGCTTGCCACGGGCAGCTTCCAGAGGGCATCCACGAAACTCCAGTCGGCGGCGCGGTCGGAGGCCAGCACCGCGGCGGCGTTGGCTGCCTGGATGCTCTGCGAGACGTATTCGACCTGGGCGACGCCGTCGAGGGTGTATTCGGCCTTGTAGCCGCCGGTTTGGGCGGCAAAGAAGCCGAGCTGTTTTTTAGTCATGCGCACGGCGCCGGTGTCGTCCATGAAC
>JAMIIV010000111.1:0-1190 GCA_035913415.1 Fibrobacteria bacterium
ACCATTCGTTGGTGGGTTCCAGGGCGCCGGTCAGGAGATACTCCTCCTTGATCGGCTGCGGCGACATCTTCGGATAGATGCACGAGCTTCCCAGGAACAGCAGCTTCTTGACGCCCGAGAAGTGCGAGGCGTCGATGATGTTGTTCTGCACCATCAGGTTGGAACGGATGAAGTCCACCGGATAGGTGTTGTTGGCCAGGATCCCGCCCACCTTGGCCGCGGCCATGAAGACGTACTCCGGCTTCTCTTCCAGGAACAGCTTGAATACCGCGCCCTGGTTCTCCAGGTCGGTTTCCGTGCGCGTGCGCGTGATGATGTTCGTGTAGCCTGCAGTCTGCAGGGCGCGCACGATGGCACTTCCCACCAGGCCCCTATGGCCCGCGACGTAGATGCGACTCCGCTTGTCCATCACTTCATCCCCTTCAGGGACTTCTGCACGCGCGCCTCGGCGAGATCGCTTTCCACCATCTCCTTGGCCATCTCCTCGACAGTGATCTTCGGCACCCAGCCCAGCTTCTGCTTGGCCTTGTCCGGGGTGCCCAGCAGGGTCTCCACCTCGGTGGGGCGGAAGTAGCGGGGATCGACCTCCACGATCACCTTGCCCGTCGCGACGTCGATGCCCTTCTCGTCCACCCCTTTGCCCTCGAAACGGATGTCGATACCGGCGTGCTTGCAGGTGAGGGTCACGAACTCGCGCACCGAGATCTGCTTGCCCGTCGCGATCACGAAGTCTTCCGCCTGGTCTTGCTGCAGCATCAGCCACTGCATCTCGACGTAGTCCTTCGCGTGCCCCCAGTCGCGCAGGGAATCCATGTTGCCCAGCTTCAGGACCATGTCCAACCCTTCCTTGATCCGCGCGATGCCGCGCGTGATCTTGCGGGTCACGAAGGTCTCGCCACGACGGGGAGACTCGTGGTTGAACAGGATGCCGTTGCAGGCGTAGATGCCGTACGCCTCGCGGTAGTTCACCGTGATCCAGTACGCGTACAGCTTGGCCACCGCGTACGGGCTGCGCGGGTAGAAGGGCGTGGTCTCGCCCTGGGGGATCTCCTGCACCAACCCGAACAGCTCGGAGGTGGACGCCTGGTAGAACCGCGTCGTCTTCTCGAGCCCGTTGATGCGGATGGCTTCCAGAAGCCGCAACGTCCCGATGCCGTCGACGTCGGCGCAGTATTCCGGCTCCTCGAAGC
>JAMIIV010000112.1:0-2294 GCA_035913415.1 Fibrobacteria bacterium
TTCTTGATGCACGTCCCGCCCTTGAACACCCAGTGGCGCGAGGTCTCCTCGTGGCGGGCGATGGCCTGGAGCAGCCAGCCCAGGACGTAGTCCTTCTCCACCACCTCGGGCCGGAGCTGCCACTCCCGGGCGCGCTCGAGGATGTCCTGCTTCCCGATCATGACAGGCTACCGCCCTGGAGAAGGTCGACGTTGATCCACAGGCGCCAGCGGGTGGACAGCTTCCCCTTTCCTTTGGCTCCAGGTTCGAGGCGCACGTTGCCGGTCGTGCGTCGCGCCAGGCAGGCCTCCACCAGCTCCCCGCGCTCGCCCAGGACCGCCTCGGCGAGGTAGCCGAGCCGCCTGAAGGCCGCGCCCGAGCTCACCTCCCTGACGCGCACGAGCAGCTTCGAGGGCTGCCATTCCGGGCTGGAGCGGTAGGACCGCAGCATGTCGGCCAGGTGGTGAACCCCGCCGACCCAGGCTGGGATGGCCAGGGCATCGGCCAGGGTCCGCTCCCGGTCGGACACCGCGATGCGCTCCTGTCCTCGCCAGAGGGGCGAGACGCTGGCGACGCGAGGGCTCCTCGCCCGCACCAGATGGAAAGCGGCTCCCAGGTGGGACTGCGTGGAACTGCGCACGTAGGCGCTCGTGACCACGAAGGTCTCGCGGAAGATCTGCTCGGTGAGCCCCCAGTGCTCGGCGGCAGACCAGCCCCCGATGTAGCAGGGCTTGAACAGCTCCCGGGCCAGGATCCACGGGTCCTCGATGGCCGCACCCTTCCGGTCAGCCTCCAGCGGCAGGATGAGGAACAGGCCCCTTTTCACCCGCTCCAGCCAACCGGCTTTCAGGAGCCGGCCGAGCGCCAGGTGGGCTGCACGTGGCTCGAGCCCGAGGATCTCGGCCGCGCGGCGGGTCGTCACCAGGTGGCCTTGGCTGCCCTTGGCGAGCCGCCTGAGCCTCTCCTTCACGTCCCTGTTGGGTCCAGCCGCTTCCTTGGTCATGCCGCCCATCCATGGTATATCGAAGTTGCTGTTAGTCACTTCCAAGATGACTTGAAGCAATCCTCATATACTTTCAGGCAGACGGCAAGCTTTTTCGCCCGTTCGACCAGCTGTGCCTAGATCCAGACCGCCGGTGCAGAGTCCTGCGGCGCCAGCCATCGATGGGGCTGGCGCGAACCATCCTCTGGCGCCAGGCGCCTGACAGTGCTACGGAACAGATCGTCCTTGGGAGGGAGATGACTCCATGCACGGTGACTCCGCATCCATGCTGGCCATCCAGGTATTCAGGGGATCCGACCGCATCATGGTCCTACCCCTCCTCGAGTCGGAGCTCGTCAAGGTCGGACGGGGACGGCACTGCGACCTCCAGATTCCCGACCAGTCGGTATCCCGCCACCAATGCGACCTGGTTCTGACCGCGGGGGAGGCCCACCTCGCGGACCAGTCTGGGAATGGTACGTTCGTCAACGGCAAGTGCGTCCAGGAGGCTACCCTGGCCCACGGTGCGGTGATCGTGCTCGGAGCCATCCGTCTCGAGCTCTCCGCCACCGTGGAATGCTTCGCCAACCAGACAACCATCCCTCGCCTGCCACTGACTGCCCTGCAGCCCCTGGCTTCGCCCTCGGACCTCAATCCCTGTGTCCTTTCCGGAGCTCTGCCGGACGGCCGGAAGGTTCGGCTCCAGGTCGGCTCGATTGGCTCCATCGGCCAGGACCTAGGGAACGACCTCGTCCTTCGCTCTCCGAGTGTCTCGCACTTTCACTGCCGGATCTCCAAGAGATCCGATGGCTACTATGTCGAGGACCTGGGCTCCGCGACTGGGACCTTCCTCAACGGAGTCAAGATCCGGGAGGCCATGATCGAACTGGGCCAGAACCTCAAGATCGGGGAGCACGACTTTTCTCTGGAGCCCGCTAAGCCGGCCCAGCAGCCCGGGAAGGTCCTGACCCGGAACCCGGACATGCTCATGGTCCTGGAGGCCGTGTCCAAGGCCGCCATTACTTCCTGGCCGGTCCTGATCACGGGGGAGCGCGGAACCGGGAAGGAGCTCATTGCCAGGGCCCTCCACGAACAGTCCCGCCGGCGGGGGCTCGTCACCCTGAACTGCTCGGCCGTACCGTCGGAGCTCATCGAGAGCGAGCTCTTTGGCCACGAGAAGGGCACCTTCACCGGGGCCACCAAGGACAGGCCCGGGAAGTTCGAGCAGGCGGACGGCGGGACCCTCTTCCTTGACGAGGTCGGGGACATGCCGCCCGGCATGCAAGCGAAGCTCCTCAGGGTGCTCCAGGAGGGGGAGGTCGAGCGGCTGGGC
>JAMIIV010000113.1:0-32896 GCA_035913415.1 Fibrobacteria bacterium
TCCCGGCCCTACCGACGTAGAGACGCCCTGCGGGGCGTCTCTACCGGGTCATAGCGCCGGGATGCAAACGACCCACCGCGTCCCCCGACCGCGTCCGTGTTCGGCACCGCAGTGGGTCATGGCGCTGCGCCCCGAGACCATTCCCTGAGGGGTGTATCGGGGATGCAGACGACTCGCTCCGACCCCCGACGGCGTCCGCGTTCGGCCCCGCAGTGGGGCATGGTACTGCGCCCCGAGACCTGTCCCTGAGGGGTGTATCGGGGATGCAGACGACTCGCCCCGACCCCCGACGGCGTCCGCGTTCGGGACGCCGAGTCGGGGGAGGAAGAGGAGTATGCGCCCCGAGACACCCCTCAGTAGGCGTTTTTGGAGGGCTTGAAGGCGAGCTGCCAGAAGGTCAGGAAGCTGATCTTCACATCCAGCCACAGCGACCAGTTGCGGATGTAATCGAGATCGAACTCGATGCGCTTTTCCATCTTGTCGAGCGTCTCGGTCTCGCCGCGCCAGCCGTTGACCTGGGCCCATCCGGTGATGCCCGGCTTGACCTTGTGTCGGAGCATGTAGCCGTGGATCTTGCGGCGGTATTCCTCGTTGTGGGCGATGGCGTGGGGCCGGGGGCCGACCACCGACATCGTGCCTTGGAGCACGTTGATGAACTGGGGGAATTCATCCAGCGAGGACTTGCGCAGGAAGGCTCCCAATGGTGTGATGCGGGAGTCTCCCTTGGTGGCTTGTTCGACTTTTGCGCCATTGTCCATCGTGCGCATGGAGCGGAACTTCCAGACCTCGATGGGCTTGCCATCGATGCCATAGCGCTGCTGCTTGAAGATGGCGGGGCCGGGAGATCCGAGTTTCACCAGGGCAGCGATGATCAGCATGGGGATGCCCGCGACGGTCAGGAATCCCAGAGCGAAGATGATGTCGAAGGCGCGTTTGATGTACCAGTCGGTCTCGTTGTAGGGAAGCTCGAAAACCGAGATGGCGGTGAAGCGGCCCAAGTTCAGGATGCGGCTGTTGAGGAGGTTGAACGTGAAGAAGTCGGGAACGATGTACACCGATGCTGTGGTGTCCGCAAGACGCTGGATCAGGAGTTTGACGCGCTCGGTGGCGGCCAGGGGGAAACACAGGTAGACGCGATCGAACTTGCCTTCCTTGGCTTGGGCGACCAGCTCCTCCAGATCGCCCAGGATCTGGTCGCGCGGAATGTCCGGGGCACGCATGCCGGCGGGATCACGGTCGTCGAACCAGCCCACGATCTTCATGCCGGCCTGGGGCATGTCGAGGATGGTCCGCCCGACTTCGCCGCCCAGGGGGCCAGCGGGGGCGATGGCGACGCGACGCCGGTTCAGCCCGGTGCCACGGAAGGCGCCGAGGAAGTAGCGGAATGCGGTGCGCCAGATCGCCAGGGCTGCGGTGGTGAGCAGGCCCCAGACCCAAAGCTCGCGAATCGTGAAGGCGGCGGCTCCGGTGAGGAGCGCCTGGATCAGCAGCGAGGCGATCGCGAAGGTGATGACCCAGATCGAAACCACGCGCAGAAGTTCCTGCCGCAACGGAGCGCCGCGCCAGGAGGCGAACAGGCCGTTGGGCTCGCCCAGCAGGACGTAGAACAGCGATGCGACCACGGCGATCAGGATGCGCAGGGGGTCCATCGAGCCGTACAGGAGGTATTGCGCGGAGGCGAGGCCCGCAATGATGAGGCCGGATTCGGTCATCCGGACCATGGGGGCCATCTTGTGCTGGGCGGGTTGGATCAAGTGAAATTCCGGTAGGGGAACGGTTCGAGCCTGACAGACCTTGGTGTAGGCGGTTTTGGGAAACCTAGCACAACGCTGTTGCGATGCGGAAACATCTACACACAGGAGGCGTGGACCTTGGAAACTCGACCTAGGAGTCTAGATTGTGCGCACCCATGATCGAACGCACATTCGCCATCGTCAAACCCAACGCGGTCCGCTCGGCCCTCGTCGGGGAGATCCTCCGTCGCTACGAGACCGCGCGCCTGCGCATCGCCGGCGCCAAGCTCGTGCATGCCTCGCGCGCCAAGGTTGCGGGCTTCTACGCCGAACACGAAGGTCGCCCCTTCTTCGACGGGCTTTGTTCCTTCATGTCGTCGGGGCCCATCCTGGTGCTCGCCCTCGAAGGCGAAAACGCCATTGCCGACGTGCGCGCCCTCAACGGTGCCACCGATCCGGCCAAGGCCGCGCCGGGCACCATCCGCCACGCCTTCGGTCCCACCATGGGATCCAATGTGGTGCACAGCTCCGATTCTCCCGAGTCCGCGGCTCGTGAGATCTCCTACTGGTTCGCCCCCGACGAGCTCTTCGGCTATGCGCAGAAGAGCTCCGTCGCCGACGAATGATCCGTTTTCCAGCCAACGCACACCAGACCGAGGTACGGAAATGAGCGAGAAGAGAGTGCTGATCGTCGGTGGAGGCCTTGCGGGGCTCGCCGCCGCCATGAGAGCCTGCGAATTGGGCCTCGAAGTCGATATTTTCAGCATGGTGCACGTCAAGCGTTCGCACTCCGTGTGCGCGCAGGGCGGCATCAACGGTGCTGTCAACACCAAGGGTGAAGGCGACAGCCCCTACATCCACTTCGTCGACACCATCAAGGGCGGCGACTTCCTGGCCGACCAGCCTCCCGTGTTGTCCATGTGCGAAGCCGCTCCCGCGGTGATCAACATGATGGACCGCTTGGGCGTGACGTTCAACCGCACCCCGGAAGGTCTGCTCGACTTCCGCCGCTTCGGCGGCACGCTGCACCACCGCACCGCGTTTGCCGGCGCGTCGACGGGTCAGCAACTGCTCTACGGTCTCGACGAACAGGTGCGCCGCTGGGAAGCCCAGGGCAAGGTCCGCAAGTTCGAGAACTGGGAATTCACCCGGCTCATCCTGGACAAGGACGGCAAGGCCTGCGGCATCGTCGCCCAGGACCTCACCACCATGGAGTTCAAGAGCTTCCCCGGCTTCGCCGTGGTGCTCGCCACCGGCGGTCCCGGACTGATGTTCGGCAAGACCACCAACTCCACCATCAATTTCGGCTCCGCCACCGCCGCCGCCTACAAGCAGGGCGTCTGGTACGGCAACCCCGAGATGGTCCAGATCCACCCCACCGGCATCCCCGGCTCCGACAAGTTGCGCCTGATCTCCGAATCGGCCCGCGGCGAAGGCGGTCGCGTCTGGGTTCCGCGCAAGGCCGGAGACAACCGTCCCTGGAACCAGATCCCGACGGAAGAGCGCTACTACTTCCTCGAAGAGCGCTACCCGCTCTACGGCAACCTCGTGCCCCGCGACATCGCCTCCCGCGAAATCTCCCTGATCTGCACGAAGGAAGGCCTCGGCATCGGCGGACGCAACGCCGTGTACCTGGATCTGACCCACCGCTCCGAGGAGTACCTCCTCAAGAAGCTGGGCGCCATCCTCGACATCTACGAGAAGTTCCGCGGTGTGGACCCCAAGAAGGTCCCCATGGAGATCTACCCCGCCTACCACTACAGCATGGGTGGTTTGTACGCGGGCTACGAGGCCGACGGCACGGGCCGACTCCTGAAGGATTCCCCGCTCAACCAGATGACCAACATCCCCGGCGTCTACGCCGTGGGCGAGGCCGACCACCAGTACCACGGCGCCAACCGTCTGGGCGCCAACTCGTTGATGAGCTGCATCTTCGCGGGTCTGGTCACGGGCGAGTCGGTCGTGGCACTGGCCAAGAACTCCAAGACCGCCGAGGCTCCCTCGTCGCTGCTGGAGTCCGAGTGCAAGCTGGAAGAGGAAAGCTACAAGAAGCTTCTCGCCCAGGACGGACCCGAGAATCCCTTCGTGATCCACAAGGAACTCGGCGACGCCATGAGCGCCTTCTGCTTGATCGAGCGCCACAACGACGAACTCAAGCAGCTCCAGGGCATGATCGACGGCTTCGAGATCCGCCTCAAGAAGGCCTCCAGCCTCGACAAGTCCGGCTCGGGCAACATGAGCGCCGTCTTCCTCCGCCAGCTCGACGGCATGATCACCATGTCGAAAGCTGTCGTGGACGCCGCGCTCCTGCGCGACGAATGCCGTGGCGCCCACTCCAAGCCCGCCTTCGACAATCCGGCTCCCTCCAAGGAGACCCCCATCGAAGATCCCGCCTGGACCGCCTACTACGAGAAGTTCCTGGCCCAGACCCAGACCTGGCTCAAGACCACCGTGGCCAAGTACGACCCCAACCAGTCGCACCCGGTCATCGAGTACAAGCCGGTGGACACCCGTCATCTCAGCCCCGAACCCCGCGACTACACGGGTGTCGGCAAGAAGGCGTGGAAGAAGTTCATGGACAAGCGCCAAGCCACCGAGACCAAGGCTTAAGGCTCGCGGAGGGAAAACGACATGAGCAAGACCGTCGAAATCCGCATCAAGCGTCAGGACAGCCCGAACGCTCCCACCTACTGGACCGAGTTCTCGGTCGCCTACGAAGAGGGAATGAACGTCATCTCCCTCCTCCAGGCGATCCGGCGCGACCCCAAGGACAAGTCCGGCAAGACCGTGGCTCCCGTCACCTGGGAATCGTCGTGCCTGGAAGAGGTCTGCGGCGCCTGCACCATGGTCATCAACGGGAAGGTCCGCCAGGCCTGCACCGCTCTGGTCGACCAGTTGGAGCAGCCCATCAGCCTCGAGCCGATGAGCAAGTTCCCTGTCGAACGCGACCTGCGCGTCAATCGCCAGCGCATCTTCGACAACCTGAAGAAGGTGAACGGCTGGGTCGAGGTGGACGGCTACCACGACCTCGGACCCGGGCCCCGCCAGGATCCCGCCGACCAGACCACCACCTACAAGTACTCGGAATGCATGAGCTGCGGCTGCTGCATGGAGGTGTGCCCCCAGTTCACGCTGGACAACATCTTCATCGGTGCCGCCGTGCTCGGACAGGCCCGCCTGTTCAACATGCACCCGACCGGCAAGTTGCAGATGCCCGAGCGTCTGGACAAGGTGACCCAGGACGGCGGCATCCAGGACTGCGGCCTGGCCCAGCAGTGCGTCAAGGCCTGCCCCAAGCACATCCCGCTCGTCGAGGCCATCGGCCAGCTCCAGCGCGACATCACGCTCTCGCAGGTGTTCGGGGCGCTGAAGAAGTAAGCCTTCCCGGGCCGCAAGACCCTCCGGAAGACCCCAGCCCCCGACCTCCAACCCGAGGCCGGGGGCTTTTTCGTTCCCGACCACCCAGACAAAATCCGTCATCATTCAAGCAGGAGCAGCTCCATGTCCATCCATTCCTACCAGGGCCAGACCCCCGTCCTCGCCAAGGGCGCATGGATCGCTCCCGGTGCCCATGTGGCCGGGCGCGTCACGCTCGGAGAAGACGTGTCCATCTGGTACGGCGCCGTGCTGCGCGCCGACATCAACACCATCAGTATCGGCGCTCGCTCCAACATCCAGGACAATGCGGTGCTCCACCTGGCGGACAACTTCGGCGTGTTCCTGGGCGAAGATGTCGTGGTGGGTCATGGCGCCATCCTCCACGCCTGCAGAATCGGCAACAACGTGCTCGTGGGCATGGGATCCATCGTCATGGACGGCGCCGAGATCGGCGACGACTGCGTGATCGCCGCCGGGGCCCTGGTGCCTCCCGGCAAGAAGATCCCCGCCGGCAGCCTCGTGGTCGGTGCTCCGGGCAAGATCGCCCGCGAAACCACCCAGGCCGAGCGCGATTCCAACCGGGCGATGGCGCAGAAGTACATCCGCATTAAGGAAGCCTCCCAGGCGTCGGCTCTCTGAGCACCGTCCCGGGGCGCATCCCGCGTGGATTTGCAGATTGTCGAGTCTCCATGATACTCGAATCGATCGATCGCGCCCTGACTTCCGGACAACGCCTGACGCGCGAGCAGGCCGTGCACCTTTTCCGCGAGGCTCCGCTGGAGTGGCTGCGGGAGCGAGCCGATGCCCGGCGTCGGGCCTTGCACGGCGATGCGGCCTTCTACAACCGCAACATCCACTTCGAGCCGACCAACAAGTGCGTCTACGCTTGCCGCTTCTGCGCCTTCGCACGCCGCCCCGACCAGACGGAATCCGACGGCGCCTGGGACCATTCCTTCGATGACCTCGGCGCGCTGTTGGATCGCTACCCTCCGGGAACCCTCACCGAGGTGCACATCACGGGCGGGGTCCATCCCGACCGCGGAGTCGAATACGGCGAAGCGCTTTGCCGCTTCGTGCGCTCCCGGCGTCCCGAGGTCCACATCAAGGCCTTCACCGCCGTCGAGATCTCGTTCTTCGCACGCAAGTCGGGGCTGAACCTCGAGCAGACGCTCGAGCGACTGCGCGATGCCGGATTGGACAGTCTGCCCGGAGGGGGCGCCGAGATCTTCGCTCCTGAAGTGCGGCGGAAGATCGCCGGAGGCAAGGCGCCGGCCCACCAGTGGCTCGACATCCACGAAGCCGCGCACCGACTGGGGCTGAAGTCCAACGCCACCATGCTGTACGGCCATGTCGAGTCGCACGAGGACCGGGTCGACCACATGGAACGCCTGCGCGAGCTCCAGGATCGCACCCGGGGATTCATGTCGTTCATTCCGCTTCGTTACCGCAACGAAAACAACGCGCTGTCCCACCTGCCGGAAGTTCCGCCCGACGAGGATTTCCGGACCTTCGCGGTGGCGCGGCTGTTCCTCGACAACATCCCCCACCTCAAGGCCTACTGGGTCATGTTGGGCGTCTCCCAGGCCTGCCAGGCGTTGCACTGGGGCGTCGACGATCTGGATGGAACCGTCGACGACTCCACGAAGATCTATTCGATGGCCGGCGCCGAAGAGAAGATCCCCGCCCTGAGTTCCACCCGACTCCAGGAAATCATCCTGGCCCAGGGGCGCAACCCGGTCGAACGCAACAGTCTCTACCGCCCGGTCTGAACCTCGACCGGAGTCGACAACGTCTCCGGTGGGCGCCTCCTCTCGGCGCGTTCGCGGCAACCCTGCACGATGGCCAGACCCAGCAGGGCCAGGAACACCAGAGCCACCACCCTCTCCCGCGTCGTGGCGTGCACGACATGGATCCCTCCCTTGGGGCGGGAACTGGACTGGAGGCGCAGGCGGAGAGCTTTCGCCAGGCGCGATCCCGAACTGCCGGTGGAGGCTTCCGCGTCGCGGGCGGCCCGAGCTTCTTCCATGCGACGCTGCCCATCCAGTCGTCCGAGTTGCTCGCGGCACGCCTGGACGACTTCGAGGGCGCTCTGGAGGCGCCGGGCGGGCCACTTCTCCATCAGGCGCCGCAGCACGTACAACGAACCGTTGGAGAGGCGGATTCCGTCCGGAAGCTCCCAGTCGGGCTGCCCCTGGATGTGACCCGCCAGCACCTGGTGCAGCGTGCCGCGGAAAGGGAGCCTTCCGAAGACCATGCGGTAGAACATCACGCCCAGCGCGTAGAGATCCACGCGGTGGTCGGTCGCGGCGCTCTGGTCCAGGGCTTCCGGAGCCATGTAGTGGGGGGTGCCCATGATGCCCGAAGCATGGGTGATGGGCGCGGCGTGGGGATCCCGCGCCAGTCCCAGATCGGCGATCTTGAGGATGCCACCTGGGCCGACCAGGATGTTGGCCGGCTTGAGGTCCCGGTGCACCACGCCTTCCTGGTGGGCGGCGTGCAGCGCGGTGGCGACCTGCCCCAGGATGCGCAGGGCGACGTGTTCATCCACCAAACCGCGCTGCGCCAGGAAGCCTTCGAGAGTGTCGCCGTGCACATACTCCATCACCAGGTACGGGACGTCGTCTTCCTCCCCATAATCCAGGACACGAACCAAACCCGGGTGGTTCAGGCGAGCGGCGATGCGCGCTTCGCGGCGAAGGCGTTCCCGCCAGTCGCCGTGTTCGAACCCCGGGGGCATCTGGTTGAGGATCTTGACCGCCACCGGAAGGTCCAAGGTGTTGTGGTGGGCCAGATATACGGTCCCCATGGAGCCCGTCCCGATCCGGCCCTGGATGCGGCAGCGCCCGACGATCGCTCCAGGTCCAAGCGTGCTCTTCATGGAAGGTGCGTCGTGCGGGGAATCCCCAGATCGCAAAAGTCCATGCCTTCGGCGGCCTCCTCGGGGGTCGGCTCGAGCCGCACGGCCAAGGGTAGGCCGTTCCAGACAACGAACCCGATTGTGGCAGCCAAGGCGCCGAAGAAGACGGTCCAGGCCAAGGGAGCGAGGGCCGTGGAAGGGGAGGGGCGCAGTTCCGAGGCCAACCAGGGGGCCATCATGAGGCCGGTGGCGGCAGGAGCTCCCAGCGCGAGCAACGAAACCATGGGGGAGGGCAGACGATTGCGCAGCATCTTGCGCACGGCCAGGCCGCTGCCGGCGCCGATCAAGCCGCCCAAGGCCGCGGCGGTGGGATTCAGAAGGGTCGCTCCCGGAAGGATGGCCAGCGCTCCCGCCAAAGGAGCCTCCAGGAGCCGTTCGGCCGAGGCGGTTCCCGATCGCACCCAGTCCAGGCCGAGTTGTCCGCACAGGGCGGCGCCCATGGCGACAAGCACCTGCACGAGCAAGGAGGGGGACGGGAGTGGCCAAGCCAGACAGGCGGCAACCCATGCCATGACGAGCCAGCCCTCGGAGGCGAACGCTGCCGGATCGGGGGCGAAAGGCGGGAGAGGATCGTGCCTCCGCTGTTGGAGCGGCAGAAGGAATCCGGCCAGACAGGTCACGGCCATTCCCGAGGAGCCATGATCCAGGAGCGGATTGTTCAGGAGCTCGGCCAGCCCGGTGGCGGCCCATCCCAAGGGCAACACGAGTCCGGCGAAGGCTCCGGTGGCGAGGACGAAGGGTTGCAGGCGCAAGCGATCGGGGCATAGCCGCGAAAGCAGGAAACCGGAAACGGCGAGGGTGGCAAATTCACCCAGCCGCACGGAAAGAGGGCGAGGTGTCGCAAAAGTCCAGTCGGCTAGCGGTGCCCCCAGCCACAGGTGGACCGATGGGGGAAGCAGAATTCCCGAGAACGTACGCAAGGCCGCTTGCACACGGGAGCCTTCCGGCTGTCGCTGCGTGAGGTGGGCTGCCGCCCCGAACAGTCCGACGAAGGTCGCAAGGACGCACAGGACCTGCCATTCCGGGAAACCCGGAAGCTGGATGGTGTTGGGCATGACGGGCAAAAAGATCGCGTGATCCTGTTTCATCATGGTTGCAGGGAGCTTGCGTTCCGGACCTCTCCGGGGCGGTGGTGCAGGTGGTCCGAGTGGGCAAACGCCTCGAGCGTATGCATCCATGGCGTCGGATAGGGGGCTGGTGCATTACATTTGCGAATCATGTCTTCCAAGACCAAGAAGCCGACCCCCAGGCCGAAGTCGCGTCAGACGCCCTCCGAGCCAGTGAAGTCCGCATCCAAACCCGGGAAGACCCCCTCTGTGAAGTCTGTTCCGCCCGCCGCCAAGGCGGCATCCAAGCCTGCCCTCAAGACCTCCAAGGCGGCGCAAAAGCCTGTCGCCAAACCCGTGAAGGTCGCCGCCAGACCCGCCGCCAAGTCCGCCGCCAGCCCGGTCGGCAAGGCCGCGAAAGGTGCAAAGGCAGTTCCGCCCGCCAGGGGTGTGGCCTCCAAGCCTGCCCCCAAGGGCGGGAAACTGGTGTCCAAGCCGGCCGCCAAGCCGGTTGCCAAAGTTGCTCCCAAGCCTCCCGTCAAGATCGCCGCCAAGGCGGCGCCCTTGACGAAGGCAAAATCTGCGGCCAAGTCCGCCAAGCCCGTTTCCAAGGCGGCACCCGCCCCCAAGGTGGTGAAGGTGCCTAAACCTGCGGCCAAGCCCGCCCCGAAGGCCGTCAAGGTCGCCCCGAAGCCTGTGCAGGCCGCTCCTGCCAAGACTTCGGCCACCGCCAAGACACCTGTCAAGTCGGCCAAGCCCACTCCCGAGCCCAAGACCGTCAAGGCTCCGGAGCCCAAGGCCAAGGCGGGCAAACTCGAGCTCTTCACCGGGGCCTTCTTCCAGGAAGTCGTCCCGGGATCCCCGGCGGCACGCAAAACCCGCGTGCCCCAGGTCGCGACGGCTTCCCTCAAGAAGCCCAAGGGCGAAGAGAGCCACGACGAACTCATCGCGCGCATCGAACGCGAACTGCTCACGGTCCGGATGGTCACCCGCAAGGTGCAGCGGGCACAGGTGTGCACCAAGTGCTGCATCAATCCGGTGGAGCCCGGCTACATGGTCGACCGCGACACCGGCTATTGCGCCGAATGCGCGATCGTGCTGGGGTTGGGCCACACCCGCGAGGCGCGCCAGCAGAACTTCCATCCCAGCCTCATGAAGTCCGAGGAGGAGGAAACCTTCGAGGACTGACCCTCCGGGGGCCGTCTCCTCGAACCGCGCACCCCACTGCCATCCGGCGTGGGCGGCGCTTCGACGCCAAGATCCATCGTCCGCACGAACGCCGGCCATCGACCGGCGCCAGGAACCCACGACATGAGCCAGACCGCAGCCCTGCCCACCACCTTTCGCCAGATCCTGTCCCAGGTCGTCGATGCCGACTTCCGTCGCGACGTCCTCGAGACGTTCCTCGGTGATCGCGAGGCCCGTCCCGCGTCCCAGGAAGCCCTCCGGACCGTCGCGGCCCTGCGCAAGCTCCGCCCCCAGACCCTGGCCCAGCTCGGCAAGGCCGAGCGCCTGAACCTGGTGACGGGCGCCCTGGGGCAGCCGGCCTTCGAAGATGCCGCCATGCAGGCCCTGCAGGTCTGGTTCCTGCGCAAGGGACGCGCCCTGATGGGGCAGCTTCTGGACGCGTGGGAAGTCAAGCACAAGGACGGCGAGCTCGAAGACGACGCCGAGACCCCGGGGCTCGACGCCGCCAAGGTCCGCGCCGCGATCGCCGGCCTCGATGCCACCCACCTCGCCTCGGCCATCGACGCGTATCTCGCCTACAGCCATCTGGCTCCGCCCGAGGCGTCCTGGAGCGAGGCCTGCGGCATCGTGCTCCAGGAGCGTCTCACCAAGGCCTGATCAGTCCTTCCGAAGGCGTTCCAGGGAGTCGAGTTCGGGGATCCGCTTGAACCGGGCGCGCATTTCGCGGGCCACGGCTCCCAGCTTCGCCGTGTCACCCGAGGCGAAGTGGTACCGGGCGGCAAGCAGCAGGATCCGCTTGCCCGGTGGGTCCAGCTTGGCGAGCCGGGCGGGATCCAACGCGGCCTTCAGGCGCGTCGAGTCCTTTTCCAGCAACGCTCGCCAATAGGCCGAAATGGGATGGTTGGCCGGCTCGAGCGCCCCGCAGGATGCCCTGGCCGCATCGATTTCACCCAGGTCCAACCGCGCCAGGCATGCGCGATCGGCGGCCTCCAGCCGTTTCTGGTCCGGGGCGGCGGCGAACAGGAGCGCGAGCAGGAGGAGATGGGTCATTTCTTGTCCTCGAGAATCTCGATGGTTCGCCGTCCGAATCCGTCGACGGAAACCCTCAACCCAGCGGCATCGGAGAGCACCACCGACGAGGGGGCGGTAGGGAACGCCGAGAGCCGGTCCACGGCCGGGACGACGGACAGACCGGGGATGCGGCGGGCATTCCAGTCGGATGTGCTCGCCGACAACACGGGCTCGAGAGGCCGGACCAGACGGGCCCCGATCACATCGAGCTCGGCGTCGAGCCAGTTGCGCAGCATCAGGCGGAACTCCCGCGGAGATTCCAGGCGCAGCGAATCCCAGTCCCATTCGGGATTCCACCAGGCGGACCCGGGAAAGGACGCGGTCCGCAGGTGCCAAGGCGAAGTGCCATCCACCCGCCCCAGGGTCCAGGTCTCGCCGGCGGGCCCGGTCAGTTCGAGCCCGCACGTGCCGCCCCCTTCGCGGCAAGGGTTGGCCATCTTGGTCGCAAACCCCTTCTGGCGCGCCAGCGAGAACAGGCCGTCTTCACGGATGCTGGGGGCGATGTCCAGGCGAACCTGCGTCGGTGGGGCCGCCTGGGAGCGCGCCACCAGCAGGCGGGTTCCGCCATGCGGGCTCCACGTGGCGGCGACCAGGATGGGCTGGCAGGTGGGGCAGCGAAAGCCCTGGGCAAGCTCCGCCCGAGGGGCGCCCAGAACGCCATCGGGCAGGGCGTCGGGATCCGTCTCCACCCATTCCCGGTCGCCGGACAGTCCGTCGAGCACGGACCAGAAGCGGCTTTCCGGGAGATCCGTCTCGCGCCGCTCGGATTCCGCGCTCCATTCGCATCGCGACCATGAACCGTCGGCTGCGGTATCCAGGCGCACCAGCACCGTCAGGGGACCTTCATCCGCGGCGGGACGGGCCTTCCATAGGCCTGGCCGGCCTGGATCGGCCGGAGCCAGGCCCCAGCTCTTGCGCAAGGCGCGGGCGTCCAGGGATCCCGCGGCCACGATCGCGGACGCCAGCAACGTGGCGATCACGGCGCGAGGTGCCCGATGTAGGGCAGATTCCGCCAACGCTCGTCGTGGTCGAGACCGTAGCCGACCACGAAGACGTCCGGGACCTCGAACCCCACGAAGTCGGGTTTGACGTCCTCGACGCGACGAGCCGGCTTGTTCAGCAGGAAGCAGCCCCGCACCGAAAGGGCCTCCATCTCCATCAATCGCTCCCGCAACCGCTTCCAGGTCGCGCCGGTGTCCAGGATGTCGTCGACGACCAGGACATGGCGGTCGGCCACGGTCTCAGGGAACGGACCCGAGAGCAGGGGCTCGGCTCCGGGAACCGTGCCGGACCCGTAGCTGCGGGAGAAGGCGAATTCCAACCGGCACGGCGTGCGCAGTTCCCGCAGCAGATCGGCGGCGAAGACCATCGCGCCCTTCAGCACCGGCAGCAGGACGATTTCCTCGCCGTCGTAGTGGCGATCGATCTCGCGGGCGATCTGCGCGATGCGCGCCTGGATCTGGCGGGCCTGCAGCAGCACGACGGGTGTGGGGGCGTTCAAGCCTCCACCTCCGTCGAGACCGGGATGGAGGGGCCCACGAGCTCGCGTTCCAGGTCCATGTCGAAGTTCAGGCGTTCCAGGACATCGATCCATGCCCGCGCCCGGGACCTGTCGGCGGGGGCGAGCGTGGGGGCGCGCAGCAGGGGGTGCAGGTGCTCGGCGCGCAGGCGGAAGGCGAGATTCTCCAGCGGAGCCTTCGAGACCGGCAGTTTCGCTTCCTCGGCCAGATCCAGCAGCAACAGGAGCGTGGCGACCTCGGAGGCTTCCGGGACGGGCCAGATGCTGGTCATCAGCTCCTGCAGGCGCCGATCGAAGATGCGCCCTGGAAGGGACAGGCGCAGCTCGACGGATTCCGAACGTGCCGAGGCGAGGATGGCGCGGATGCGTTCGACGACGGGGACCGCCGGGTCGCGCAGCAGTTCCAGGACCGTCGAGGCGAGATCCTCTTCCAGGAGCAGGCGGCGGGCGAAGGAAAGGTGCGGCGGCAGCGGCACGTGCAGAGCCAGGAGATCGGCACGGGAAAGGCACGCGTGCTGGTCCAGGGTCTCGAGGTCCCCGTGGACCTCCTCCATCGAGGACAGGATGCGCGCCTCGGCCAGATCCCGCCTGGTGTCGAGGTCGAATTCCGAGGCTTCGACGGGGCGCCCCAGCCAGGAAACGTCCAGGCTGGCCTTCAGTTGATCCCCCTCGAGGGTCCAGTCGATGTCCGGGAACGGGCCTTCGCCCTCCAGGAGCCACGCGCGCGCGGATTCCCCCGGCGCGGAATGGGCCAGGCAGCGGAAAGGCTTCCGGAGTCCGCTGACAGGATCCGTCACCTCGGTGCGCAGCAGCGCGAAGCCCGCAGCCGGTTCGCCGGCGAGGTGCGAAGACGTGTTCTCGGCGGGGATCGGGAGACCCGCGAGGGTGCGCACGGCGACCTGCGCCGCCTGGCGACGCGCGTCGGGGATGTGTGGCCGGACCCACGAATCCCAGATCCACTCTCCGGAACGATTCTCGACGTTGGATCGTGCCTGGGAGAGGATCGCGCGGATCTCCGGCTCGGGGGAGGGACGACCCAGCTCGACGAGCAATTCGCACACCCTCAGGGCGTAGCGCATGTTCTGGACCGGTTCGAGGCCTCCGAGATCGTCGAAGAACCACGCGCAGCTCGTCAAGGCGAACTGCCCCATGCGCACGAGTTCCATCAGGCGATGCGCATCGAGGAGCGAGGCGCCAGGCATGAGGTGCGTTTCCAGCCAGTGCTGCCGGGTCGTGCGTCCGGTGCGGGTGGAAATCCAGTCGATGCGCGCGTTCCAGGGGTCCCGGAACAAGGTGGGGGACAACGCGTCCCAGGCCGCTTCGGCGGCGTGCCTGGCCCTGTCCATCGCCTGTCGCAAGGGCGTGCGCCAGGCCTGGTTCCATCCCTGGCCTCCGCCCGTGGAGCAACCGCAATCGCGATGCCATCGACCGGTGCCGTGGGCGCACGACCATGCGGTGCCCTCCCCGTGCGCGTTCTTCAGTCGCACTTCCTCGACGGGCGGCCGCAACGACAGAAAATGTCCAAAGTTCGTGGGGACGATGCCCTCGGCGGGGACAAGCGTCTCGAAGAGGTAGGCGAGGGCCATGTCGCCGAACGGCTCGTGGTGGCCGTAGCTTTCGCCGTCGGTGCCCACGGACACCAGGCGGGGAAGATCGGCCTCGGGGACCCACGCCGACTTGAGCCGGGCCAGGTAGGCGCTGGCATCGCGAAGCAGGTGCTCGAAGCCCACGGCGCTGGAGATGGGACCGTCGTAGAAGAACACGTCCAGGTGTCCCGCACAGAGCGGCTCGCCGTTGGGATCGAGCGGATAGATGCGGTAGGCGCGACCGGGATCGATCGTGTTGTCCGAGACGTCCTTCCAGTCGTCGGCGCCGAAGACCCGGACCCTGTGGGCCTGCGTCGGGGCCAGCACGGTGAACCGGATGCCGCCGCGGATGAGGGCGACCACGGTATCCATGTCGATGGCGGTTTCTGCAAGCCACATGCCCTCGGGGAGGCGCCCGAAACGGTCCTGGAAGTCGCGGATGCCCCATTCGATCTGGGTTCGCCGGTCGCGATCGGTTCCCAGCGGCATGATCGCGTGATTGTAGACCTGGGCCAAGGCGTTGCCGTGGCCATCCTGCTCCTGGGCCGAAAGGCGGTCGGCCTCCCGGATGCGCTCGAGGGTTTCGGGATCGTGGCGATCGAGCCATTCGAGGAGTGTCGGCCCGAAGTTGAAGGACATCCAGCGGTAGTTGTTCACCAAGCCGCGGATGCGACCTTTGGGATCCAGCAGACGGGAGGCTCCATTGGGGGCGTAGCACTCGCGTGCGATGCGCTCGTTCCAGTCGTGGTGCGGGAGAGCGCTCTCCTGGGCTTCGAATTCGCCGGTCCACGGATTTTCGCGGGGGGGCTGATAGAAGTGCCCGTGGATGCACAGTCGCATGGGGAGGGGCTTGGACATGGGACGATAGCCTCCGACGAGGGACCTTCCACGAGGAAAGTCGCGTCACGAGAATAGAAAACGGCAACTCCCGCGGCTGTCCACACTGCCGACGTGGGGGAGTTGCCGTCTCGCCTCGTTCCGGTCGCGCACCCGTATCCTGGGGAGCGGCAACCGGACGGGCTCCGTCGGAAGATCCGTCGGAGCCGCGCTAGTGCGTGCGATGTCGTGTCCGCCAAACGACGCATCGCCCGTCCCGAGGGACGGGCGATGCGGTGGTGAAACGGCGGCTGGAGCTTTAGGCGGCCATGGCAAGATCCCGCGCCCGGGTCCGCAGGCGACCCAGCGCGCGCTCCTTGATCTGGCGGACACGCTCCTTGGAGAGTCCGACGATCTTGCCGATCTCCAACAAATTGAAAGCTTCTCCGTAGCCGATGCCGAAGTACATGCAAAGGACCCGACGCTCCTGCGGCGGCAGTTCGGCGATCATCTCCTGGAGGTTTTCCAGCTCGTCGATTCCCTCGGCGTGTTCGTCCGGGAGGACCGCCTCTTCGTCGTGCAACATGTCCAGCAGGTTGGAGTCGCCATCTTCGTCGAGCTTGGAATCGAGGCTGGAGTGGCGCTGGCCCATTTCCACGATCTTCTCGACGGCATCCGCGGACATGCCCATGCGGCGGCCCAATTCTTCGGTGTCGGTCACCCAGGCGCCGCCGACGGATTGGGTCATGGGGTGATTCACCTTGCTGAACCTGCGGAGGATCAGCTCCTTTTCGGCCGAAATCCGCACGACACGTGCCTTCTCGGCGATGGCGCGGGTGATCGACTGGCGAATCCACCAAACGCCGTAACTGATGAACTTGAGGTCGCGGGAGGTGTCAAACCGACGCGCCGCCTCGATGAGACCGACATTGCCCTCGTTGATCAGTTCAGGCAGCGAAAGGCCCTGGTTGCGGTACATGAACGCCACATTGACCACAAAGCGTAGATTGGCGCAAATGAGCTTGTGCTCGGCTCCCGGCTCGCCCTTGGCGAGCAATTCCAACAAGGCCCGTTCTTCCGACCGCTTGAGGAGAGGATAGCGCTGGATATCCTTGATGTACTGGTTGTAGAGGTGCGAACCTTCCCAGGAGTCTTTCTGGCGAACCGACATCGTTTCTTCCTTCGTTGGCAGTGGTGTGGACTGGCTACATAAGGAAGATGGCCCCTGGGAACGGGCGGAATGTCACGGGAGCGTCACCAACGTGTCCCGCCTCGGACGGCATCGTGTCACAGCCGGATGACGGAAGAAAATTTGCTCCAAGTCCTTGACAGGTCACAAGTAGTAGCCTACTTTCCGTGACTCGAATTCCGGATGTGCCAGCGTAGCTCAGTTGGTAGAGCAACTGATTTGTAATCAGTCGGTCGCAGGTTCGACTCCTGTCGCTGGCTTCGTTGGGATCATTGAGGAAGGGTCGGTGCCCGAGTGGTTAATGGGGGCGGACTGTAAATCCGCTGACGCGAGTCTACGGTGGTTCGAACCCACCCCGGCCCATTCCTCAAAGGTCTTCTTCCGGAATTCGAGTCGTGCGGACATAACTCAATTGGTAGAGTTCCACCCTTCCAAGGTGGCTGTTGTGAGTTCGAATCTCATTGTCCGCTCCACGCCCAGATAGCTCAGTGGTAGAGCACTTCCTTGGTAAGGAAGAGGTCCCGGGTTCGAGTCCCGGTCTGGGCTCTCCCAAATCACCATCACCTCGTGACCGAGGAGCAGAACATGGCCAAGGAAAAGTTCGACCGTAAAAAGCCGCACATGAACGTCGGCACGATCGGCCACGTCGACCACGGCAAGACCACGTTGACCGCCGCGATCACCACCGTTGCGGCGAAGACCTATGGCGGACAGGCCAAGGGCTACGACCAGATCGACAACGCGCCGGAAGAAAAGGCTCGTGGAATCACCATCAACACGTCGCACGTCGAGTACGAGTCGAAGGAGCGCCACTACGCTCACGTCGACTGCCCCGGACACGCCGACTACGTGAAGAACATGATCACCGGCGCGGCGCAGATGGACGGCGCGATCTTGGTGGTTGCAGCCACCGACGGCCCCATGCCCCAGACCCGCGAGCACATCCTGCTGGCCCGTCAGGTCGGCGTGCCCGCGATCGTCGTGTTCATGAACAAGTGCGACATGGTCGACGACGCCGAGCTCCTCGACCTCGTCGAGATGGAAGTCCGCGAACTGCTCTCCAAGTACCAGTTCCCCGGCGACGACACCCCGATCATCCGCGGCTCGGCCCTCAAGGCCCTCGAAGGCGATGATGGCGAGTGGGGCGTGAAGACCGTCGTGGCACTGCTCGACGCCGTCGACTCGTTCATCCCGATGCCCGCCCGTGCGGTGGACAAGCCCTTCTTGATGCCCATCGAAGACGTCTTCTCGATCACCGGCCGCGGTACCGTCGGTACCGGTCGTATCGAGTCCGGCATCTGCAAGGTCGGCGAAGAAGTCGAGCGCGTCGGTCTGGTCGAAGACACCAAGAAGTTCGTCGTCACCGGCGTCGAGATGTTCCGCAAGCTTCTGGACCAGGGCCAGGCTGGCGACAACGTCGGCGTGCTGCTGCGCGGCTGCGACAAGTCCGACATCGAGCGCGGCCAGGTTCTTGCCAAGCCGGGTTCGATCAAGCCCCACACCAAGTTCAAGGCCGAGATCTACGTCCTCTCGAAGGAAGAAGGCGGCCGTCACACTCCGTTCTTCAAGGGATACCGTCCCCAGTTCTACTTCCGCACCACGGACGTGACTGGTTCGGTCGAGCTCCCCGAAGGCGTGGAGATGGTGATGCCCGGCGACACGATCTCGATCGTCGGCGAGCTCATCGTCCCCGTGGCCATGGACAAGGGCCTCAAGTTCGCCATCCGTGAAGGCGGCCGTACCATCGGCGCCGGCACGGTCACTGAAATCGTCGCCTGATTGACTTGCCCCGATCCGGCGCATGCTGGGCCGGGGCGATTAGGGGAATAGCTCAATTGGTAGAGTAGCGGTCTCCAAAACCGTTGGTTGTGGGTTCGAGTCCCTCTTCCCCTGCTAGATCTCGAAAGGATCCGTTGTGCGCAAGCTGTACCAGTACTTCCTCGAGGTCGTGGCCGAAGGAAAGAAAGTCACGTGGCCTCCGCGCCCGGAGCTTTTCCAGAGTACCTGGGTCGTCATGATCTTCAGCCTCCTCTGCGGACTGTTCGTGACCTTGGTAGACCTCGGCGTGGGCTTCCTCGTCGAGCAGTTCTTCCGCTCGGGAGCTTGAAATGCTTTGGTACGTGTTGCACACCTACTCCGGTCAGGAGTCCAAGGTCAAGGCCTATCTGGACGATCTCGTCGAACGCGACGAATCGCTCCGCGCCGTCGTCGGACAAATTCTGGTTCCTTCCGAGGAAGTCACCCAGGTCCGCAACGGCAAGAAGATCCGTCAGACGCGCAAGGACTATCCGAGCTACGTCCTGATCGAAATGGAGATGACCAAGGATGGTTTCCACGCCGTCCTGAACATCCCCGGGGTCACGCACTTCGTGGGCGTGAACAACAAACCCCAGCCTCTGCGCAAGGCCGAGGTCGACCGCATCCTGGGCCGTACGGGCCAGGATCGTCCAGTCGCCACCGGCACCACTGTGCAGATCCCTTACAAGCCGGGCGAAGCCGTCCGGATCAACGAGGGGCCGTTCAAGGACTTCGACGGTACGGTCGAGGAAGTCCACGCGGACAAGGGCAAGCTCAAGGTGATGGTCAGCGTCTTCGGACGCTCCACCCCCGTCGAGCTTGACTTCCGTCAGGTGAGCGAAGTCTAAACCACCACTAGACAAGTGGGCGGTGGTGACTTAAGTTTCACCCCCAATTTTTTCCACGGCCCGCAAGGCCTTGTCATCGAAGAAGATAGCCCGCTTTGAGCGGTGCAGAATCCGGGAGTAGGGCCTTGGCCAAGAAGATCACCGGTTACATCAAACTCCAGATCCCCGCCGGCGTGGCGAATCCTTCGCCTCCCGTGGGTCCTGCCCTTGGTCAAAAGGGTGTGAACATCATGGAGTTCTGCAAGCAGTTCAATGCTCGCACGCAGGACCAGAAGGGCATGATCACCCCCGTGGTGATCACGGTCTATGCCGACCGTTCCTTCACCTTCATCACCAAGACCCCTCCGGTCCCGGTCCTTCTCAAGAAGGCAGCGGGAATCGAGAGCGGCTCGGGTGAGCCCAACCGCAAGAAGGTGGGCAAGGTGACCGAAGCGCAGGTTCTCGAAATCGCGAAGCTCAAGATGCCCGACCTCAACACGCTGTCGGTTGAGTCCGCAGCGTCGCAGGTCCGGGGAACGGCCGTGAGCATGGGTCTCACGGTCGAAGGATAACCCAAAAGGAAACGTCGATGAAGCATGGCAAGAAGTATCGGGAGGCAGCCGACAAGGCAGCCGTTCGCACCGAGTGGACCCTTCCGGAAGCTCTCAAGTTCCTGAAGGAAAACCGCGTGGCCAAGTTCGACGAGACCATCGAAATCGCGATGAACCTGGGAGTCGATCCCAAGCATTCCGATCAGATGGTCCGTGGAACGGTCGTTCTGCCCAATGGTACCGGCAAGACGGTTCGCGTCCTGGTGTTCACCAAGGGCGAGAAGATCGCTGAGGCCCAGACCGCAGGCGCCGATCATGTCGGTTCGGAAGAACTGGTCGAGAAGATCCAGGGTGGATGGATGGAGTTCGACGTCGTCGTCGCGACTCCTGACATGATGCCCACGGTGGGCAAGCTCGCTCGCCTCCTCGGTCCGCGCGGTTTGATGCCCTCCCCCAAGACGGGAACGGTCGGTGTCAACGTCAAGGAAATCATCGCCGAGCTCAAGGCCGGCAAGATCTCCTACCGCGTCGACAAGGGAGCCAACATCCAGGCCCCCGTTGGCAAGATTTCCTTCACGGCCGAGGCTCTCGAAGAGAACGCCCAGGCGCTGATCCGCTCCATCGTTCGTGCCAAGCCCCAGGCTTCCAAAGGCACCTACGTGAAGAGCATCACCATCTCCAGCACCATGAGCCCGGGCCTGCCCGTCGAGCTCACGCTGGCACGCGTCTAAGGGGGCAGTTCCGTGATCAGCCTCGAACACAAGAAGACGACGACCGACGAACTGGACAAGGCGCTGGAAAACTGCGGCTCCGTCTATCTGGTCGATTTCAGCCGCATCAAGGTCCAGCACGACGTCGAGTTGCGCAAGGCCCTTCGCAAGCAGGGAATCTACTACCGCGTCGCCAAGAACACGCTCCTGCGCCGCGCGCTGCACACGGCTGGCATCACCAGCCTGGACGGCATCCTGGCCAAGCCCACCGGACTCCTGGTCGGCTCGTCCGAAGATCCCGTCGCTCCGGCCCGTGCGATCGTCGAGTTCCAGAAGGCCCACGCCGGCTTCCTGGATTCCAAGGTCACCTGGATCGACGGCGACGTCCTTCCTGGAAAGTCCATCGCCGATGTCGCCAAGATGCCTGGCAAGCGCGAGCTCCAGGGTCAGGTCATCCAGCTGTTCCTCAGCCCCGGCTCTACGCTCGTCGGCCTCATCAAGGGCCCAGGATCGCAGATCGCGAGCCAGGTCGAGGCCCTCGTCAAGCGCCTCGACGAAGCCGCCTGATCCTTCGAATTCACCATCCAACCACCCAAAAAAAAGGAAACAACCATGTCCGAGACCAAGTCCTTCGCAGCTGAAATCGTCGACCTCGGTGACAAGATCGTCGCTCTCTCGCTGGCCCAGGCCCGCGCCCTCTCCGAATACCTCAAGGACGTGCACGGCCTCGAGGCCGCTGCTGGCGGTGTCATGATGGCCGCTGCTCCTGCCGCCGCCGCCGCTCCTGCCGAAGAAGAGAAGACCGAATTCGACGTCGTTCTCGGCGAAGCCGGTTCCAACAAGATCGGCGTGATCAAGGTCGTCCGCGAGCTGACCGGCCTGGGACTCAAGGAAGCCAAGGACCTTGTCGATGGCGCCCCCAAGACCGTCAAGGAAGCCGTGGCCAAGGCCGACGCCGAGACCATGAAGAAGAAGCTGGAAGAAGCAGGAGCCAAGGTCACCCTCAAGTAAGGGTGATCCCGTCTTCTCAAGACTTCCAAACCCTGGGCCCTCGCTTGGGCGAGGGCCAGGGTTTTTTCTGTTTGTTCCAACCGGCCACGCCCGTGGCCGGTCGTACTGTGTTGACGAATTCCACGAGGCGGGTCGATGACTGAGCGCAAGAGCTTCGCAAAGAGCAAGTACTCGATGGAGATCCCGTTCCTCCTTGAGGTCCAGGTCGACTCCTTCAATCGCTTCCTTCAGATCGGAACGCTCCCGAAGGATCGCCGGAACGAAGGCCTCGAGGCCGTGTTCCGGGAGACGTTCCCCATCACGGATGTGAAGGAACAGTACCAGCTGGTCTACGAAGGCTATTCGCTGGGCGTTCCCAAGTACTCGATCCCCGAGTGCCAGGAGCGCGGCATGACCTACGCCGCCCCCCTGCGTGCCACGCTTTCGCTCAATGTCTTCAAGACCGAAGGCGACGAGAAGCAGTTCGCGGAAAAGATCACCAACGACGTCTATTTCGGTGACATCCCGCTCCTGACGGAAAACGGCACGTTCATCGTCAACGGCGCCGAGCGCGTCGTGGTCAGCCAGCTGCACCGCAGTCCTGGCGTCTCCTTCGACGAGGAGTTCCACCCCAACGGGAAGCGGCTCGTCAAGGCCCGCATCATCCCTTATCGTGGTTCGTGGGTCGAGTTCCTCCTCGACGTCAACGACGCCATGTACATCAACATCGATCGTCGCCGCAAGCTGCCGGCCACGATTCTTTTGCGCGCCATCGGCTGGACCGATGCTGCCTCCATTCTCGAGCTCTTCTACCCGATCGCCGAGAAGGCTGTCGGGCCCGAGCTGGCCGGATCCGTCCTGGCCCAGGACGCCGTCACCTCCGACGGCGAAATTCTCGCCGAGGCCAACGCCGTCCTCGACGAAGGTGTGCTGGAGAACCTCAAGAAGGCCGGAATCCAGACGTTGCGCGTGGTCGACATCGACATCGACACCGACCCCGTCATCCACAACACGCTCGACGTCGATCCGACGACGGGTGAAGAAGAAGCTCTCCAGAAGATCTACCAGGTCATCCGTCCCGGCGACCCTCCGAACGTCGAAACCGCCCGCACCCTGATCTGGCGCATGTTCTTCGACGAGAAGCGCTACGACCTCGGCGAGGTCGGGCGTTATCGCATGAACAGCCGCTTGGACCTCCTGGTCAAGCAGAACGTGCGCACCATGACGAAGGATGATTTCCTCGCCATCATGCGTTACCTCGTCGGCTTGTTCAACGGCAAGATGAAGGACAACGAAGGCAAGGATGTCGTCACCTACATCGACGACATCGACCACCTGGGCAACCGTCGCGCACGCTCGGTCGGAGAGCTTCTTTCCAACCAGTTCGCCGTCGCTTTCACCCGCATGAGCCGCACCATCCGCGAGCGTCTGTCCCTCCGCGATACGGAAGAGATGACCCCGCAGGACCTGGTGAATGCTCGCACGATCAACGCGGTCATCGCCACGTTCTTCGGCTCGTCGCAGCTCTCCCAGTTCATGGACCAGACCAACCCCTTGGCCGAGCTGACGCACAAGCGTCGCCTCTCGGCTCTCGGACCGGGCGGTCTTACCCGTGAGCGCGCCGGCTTCGAAGTCCGCGACGTGCACCACACGCACTACGGACGCCTTTGCCCGATCGAGACCCCGGAAGGTCCCAACATCGGCCTGATCTCGTCCATGAGCACGTACGCTCGCGTGAACGCCTACGGCTTCATCGAGACCCCGTACCGCAAGGTCGAAAACAACCGCATCACGGGTCAGATCGACTACCTCACGGCCGACAAGGAAGACAACTTCATCATCGCGCCCGCCAACACGCCGATCGACGAGAACGGCATGTTGCGCGACGAATACGTGATCGCACGCCAGCAAGGCGAGTTCCCGTTGCTGCGCCGCGATGAAGTCCACTACATGGACGTCTCGCCCCGCCAGCTCGTGTCCGTCGCTGCCGGCTTGATTCCGTTCCTGGAACACGACGACGCCAACCGCGCTCTCATGGGATCCAACATGCAGCGTCAGGCGGTCCCCCTCCTGCGCTCGGAGGCTCCGGTCGTCGGCACTGGACTCGAGGCCCGTTCGGCTCTCGATTCCGGCTCCATGATCCTGGCCAAACATCCCGGTGTGGTCGAACGCGTGGATGCCTCGCGTGTGATCGTCCGTCGCGACAAGGGCGAGGTTCGTGAAGACGACTTCCTCGACATGCCCGAGTTCGACGTCTACGACATGCGCAAGATGCGCCGTTCGAACCAGGACACCGTCATCAACCAGAAGCCCATCGTCGATCTCGGCCAGCGCGTCGCCAAGGGCACCCCCCTGGCCGACGGTGCCAGCACCGATCACGGCGAACTGGCCCTGGGCAAGAATATCCTGGTGTCGTTCCTTCCCTGGAACGGTTACAACTTCGAAGACGCCATCATCATCTCCGAAGAGCTGCTGGTCAAGGACACCTTCACCAGCATCCACATCGAAGAGTACGAGCTCGAGGTTCGCGACACCAAGCGCGGCGCCGAAGAACTCACCCGCGAAATCCCCAATGTGGGCGAAGACGCGATCGGCAATCTCGACGAGATGGGCGTGATCCGCGTCGGTGCGGAAGTCAATTCCGGCGACATCCTGGTCGGCAAGGTCACCCCCAAGGGCGAGACCGAGCTGTCTCCCGAAGAGCGCCTGCTGCGCGCCATCTTCGGAGAGAAGGCCAACGACGTCCGCGACAGTTCCTTGAAGGCTCCTCCGGGCATGAAGGGCATCGTCATCGAGACGCGCGTCTTCTCCCGCAAGGAAAAGGACAAGAAGTCCAAGAAGGCCGACAAGGACCGCATCGAGAAGATCAAGTCCGAATTGGGCATGAAGATCCAGGAAATCCGCGAAGCCCGCGATCGCAAGCTCGGCGAGTTGCTTGACGGCCAGGTTTCCGGAGAGGTCCGCGACGCGGCCACCTCCGAGGTTCTCGTCGCCGCCGGCAAGAAGTGGAGCAAGCAGCTCGTGGCCCGCACGTCCTTCGACGACGTGGCCGTGAAGTCCCGTTTCTGCGAAGTCGAGGAGCTCGACGCGAAGGTCTCCAAGATCGTCGAGACCGCCCAGGAAATGATCCGTCAGCACGAAGATCGTCTCGACAAGGAGATCGACAAGATCGTCCGCGGTGACGAACTGAAGCCCGGCGTCCTGCAGCTCGTGAAGGTCTACATCGCCAAGAAGCGCCGGCTGTCGGTCGGTGACAAGATGGCCGGTCGCCACGGCAACAAGGGTGTCATTTCCAAGATCGTTCCGGTCGAGGACATGCCCTACATCGAAGGCGGCACACCGGTCCAGATCCTTCTGAACCCCCTGGGCGTGCCTTCGCGCATGAACGTGGGACAGATTCTGGAAGTTTCGCTGGGCTGGGCGGCCAAGACCCTCGGCTACCGCGTGGCGACTCCGGTCTTCGATGGCGCCACCTTCGAGGACATCGAAGTGGAGCTGGAGAAGGCGGGAATCCCGCAGACCGGCAAGGTCAAACTCTACGACGGCCGCTCCGGAGACCGTTTGGAGAACAGCACCACCGTTGGCTTCATGTACATGCTCAAGCTGGGACACCTTGTCGACGACAAGATCCACGCCCGCTCGATCGGCCCGTACTCTCTCGTGACCCAGCAGCCGCTGGGTGGCAAGAGCCAGTTCGGCGGCCAGCGCTTTGGCGAAATGGAAGTCTGGGCTCTCGAGGCGTACGGCGCGGCTTACACCTTGCAGGAACTGCTCACCGTGAAGTCCGACGACGTCGTGGGTCGCTCCAAGATCTACGAGTCCATCGTCAAGGGCGAGAACGCTCCGAAGCCGGGGCTGCCCGAAAGCTTCAACGTGTTGATCAAGGAAATGCAGGCACTGGCCCTGGACGTTCGTTTCACGCCCGACGGCGAAGCCGTAGCATGAACCGCCAGGAACAGGACGCCAGAGGATATCGGAGGATTCGATGAACGAGAGCACCACCGGCTTCGAGACCGCGATCCCTGACACCGGGGCCATTTCGATCCAGCTTGCCAGTCCGGAGATCATCCGGAGCTGGTCCTTTGGTGAAGTGACCAAGCCCGAAACGATCAACTACCGCACGTTCAAGCCGGAAAAAGACGGCCTGTTCTGCGAGAAGATCTTCGGGCCGGTGAAGAATTGGGAATGCTCCTGCGGCAAGTACAAGCGCATCCGCTATCGCGGCGTCGTCTGCGACCGTTGCGGCGTGGAAGTCACGCACTCCAAGGTGCGCCGCGAGCGCATGGGCCACATCGAACTGGCTGTGCCCGTTGTGCACATCTGGTTCTTCAAGAGCCTGCCGTCCATGATCGGACAGTTGCTGGGCATCAGCATCACGCACCTCGAGCGCGTGATCTACTACGAGTCCTATCTCGTGCTGAATCCCGGCAACACCGAACTCAAGCGTGCCCAGTTGGTCACCGAAGACGAATACATCAACCTCGAGGACGAGGGACGCGAGTTCGACGCCAAAATGGGCGCCCCCGCGGTCAAGCAGATGCTCGCCGAGATCGACCTCGAACACCTGTCGCGCGACCTCCGGGCTCGCGTGAAAGTCGAGACGTCCGTCCAGCGCAAGCTCGACACCCTCAAGCGCCTGCGCATCGTCGAGGCGTTCCGCAAGTCCCTGAACCGTCCCGAGTGGATGGTCCTGGACGTCCTGCCGGTCATTCCTCCCGATCTGCGCCCCCTGGTTCCCCTGGAAGGCGGCCGCTTCGCGACCTCCGACCTCAACGACCTGTACCGCCGCGTCATCAACCGCAACAACCGGTTGAAGAAGCTCATCGACATCAAGGCTCCCGAAGTCATCCTGCGCAACGAGAAGCGCATGTTGCAGGAAGCCGTCGACGTGCTGTTCGACAACGGACGCCGGACGGTTTCCGTCAAGGGTGAAGGACGTCGACCCCTCAAGTCGCTCTCCGAGCTGCTCAAGGGCAAGAACGGTCGTTTCCGTCAGAACCTGCTCGGCAAGCGCGTGGACTACTCGGGACGTTCCGTGATCGTGGTCGGGCCCGAACTGCGCCTGTTCCAGTGCGGCCTTCCCAAGACCATGGCCCTCGAACTGTACAAGCCGTTCATCATCCAGAAGCTGGAAGAGCGGGGCATCGCGCACACGGTCAAGAGCGCGAAGAAGTACATCGAGAAGGAAAAGCCCGAAGTCTGGGACATCCTCGAAGAGATCATCAAGGATCACCCCGTCCTGCTCAACCGTGCGCCCACGCTGCACCGTCTGGGCATCCAGGCCTTCTACCCGGTCCTGGTCGAAGGCAAGGCCATCCGTCTGCACCCGTTGGTCTGCGCGGCGTTCAACGCCGACTTCGACGGCGACCAGATGGCCGTCCACCTGCCTCTTTCCTTCGAAGCCCAGTTGGAAGCCCGCGTGCTCATGCTGTCGGCCTTCAACCTGCTGCATCCCGCGTCGGGCAACCCGATCACGGTGCCGTCGCAGGACATGGTTCTCGGCAACTACTACCTGACCAAGAACCTCGGACCCAAGCCGGACAAGGCCGAGGCGATCGCCAAGCTGCGGTCCTTCGGCTCGGCCCTCGACGTCGAGCAGGCCGTGTGGGCCGGTGCCATCCGCGTGCACGAGTGGATCCGCTACCGGTACGAAGGCAAGATCATCGTCACGACCGCCGGCCGGGCGATCTTCGCGCAGATTCTGCCTCAGGCGCTGGGATTCTGGAACGAGACGATGTCGAAGAAGGAGCTGGGCAAGCTCATCGGCGAGGTCTACCGCCGCTCCGGCAACAACGGCACGGTCGAGTTCCTCGACAAGCTGAAGTCCACCGGCTTCCTCTGGGCCACCAAATCCGGCGCTTCCGTGGGTCTGGGCGACATGCTCATCCCCGACGAGAAGGGCAAGATCATCGAGGACGCCCAGAAGAAGGTCGACAATCTGCACGACCTCTACGACAACGGCGTCATCACCGACGGCGAGCGCTACAACCAGGTCATCGACACCTGGTCGCACGCCACCTCGGAAGTCGCGAACATCCTGTTCGACAAGCTCGCCAAGGACCAGGACGGATTCAACCCCATCTACATGATGGCCGACTCCGGCGCTCGTGGTAGCCGCGAACAGATCAAGCAGCTTTCGGGCATGCGTGGTCTGATGCAGAAGCCCCAGAAGAAGCTCACGGGCCAGGAGACCATCGAGAACCCCATCAAGTCCAACTTCAAGGAAGGACTGACCGTTCTCGAGTACTTCATCTCGACCCACGGTGCCCGCAAGGGACTGGCGGATACGGCTCTGAAGACTGCCGACGCCGGCTACCTGACTCGCCGACTCGTCGACGTGGCCCAGGATCTGGTGATCACCGAAGTCGATTGCGGCACCCAGATCGGCATCGACATCGTGCCCATCACCGAAGGTGACGAGGTCAAGACTCCGATCTCCGAGCGCCTCATCGGTCGTGTGCCTCTGGACGACGTCCTCCATCCGCTCACCGCGGAAGTGATGATCGCGGCCGGAGAGATCTTCGACGAAGCCACCTCCAAGGCCATGGACACCGCCGAGATCGACAGGATCCTGGTCCGTTCGGTCCTCACCTGCGAGAGCCGTCGCGGCGTCTGCGCCAAGTGCTACGGACGCAACCTGGCCAACGGCCGCCCCGTCAACATCGGCGAAGCGGTCGGTGTCATGGCGGCCCAGTCCATCGGCGAGCCCGGCACCCAGCTGACCTTGCGCACGTTCCACATCGGTGGCGCCGCCACCCGTTTGACCGCGCAGGACAAGCAGAAGGCCAAGGTCGACTCCACGGTCCACCTCGAAAACGTCGAGACGGTCTTGCGTGGCGGCAAGGACATGGTCGTCATCAGCCGCACCGGCGAGTGCGTCCTGGTCGATGACAACGGCATCACCAAGGCGCGTTACCCCGTGCCGTACGGCTCGGTGTTGCGCGGAGAGAATGGCAAACGCGTCAAGGCCGGAGCCATCCTTTTCGAATGGGATCCGTACAACTCCGTGATCGTCTCGAAGGAAGAGGGTCTGGCTCGCTGGGAAGACATCGAGGAGACCCACACTCTCGAGGTCGAAGAAGACGAGAACACGGGTTTGACCACCTACCGTGTCATCAACGACAAGAAGGGCAAGCTGCACCCGCAGTTGCTGGTCTTCGGCGCCGACAAGGAAAAGCCCATCGGGCGCTATCCGGTCCCGGCCAACGCCCTGCTGCAGGTGCGTGACGGACAGAAGATCGGTGTTGGTGAAATCCTGGTCAAGATGCCCCGTCAGGCTTCGGCCACCCGCGACATCACCGGTGGTCTCCCGCGCGTCGCGGAGCTTTTCGAAGCGCGCGTGCCCAAGGCCCCCGCCGTGGTCACCGCGGTCGACGGCGTCATCGAATTCGGCGACATGGAACGCGGCCAGCAGAAGCTGATCGTGCTCGACGAGAACGATGCCCGCCACGAATACCTTGTCCCTCGCGGCAAGCACCTGTCGGTGCACGCTGGTGACCGCGTTCGCGCTGGTGACCGGCTTTGCGAAGGCCCCAAGGATCCGCACGACATTCTTCGCATCGGTGGCGAGCAGGCCGTCCAGGAGTACCTGGTCCAGGAAATCCAGGCGGTCTACAAGCTCCAGGGTGTGACCATCGCGGACAAGCACATCGAAGGCATCGTCCGTCAGATGTTGCGCAAGGTTCGCGTGAAGGATCCCGGGGACACCAACTTCCTCGAAAACGAAGAAGTGTCGAAGGTTCGCCTGCGTATCGAAAACCTCCGGGTTCTCGGCAACGAAGGCCAGCCTGCGACCTATGAACCTCTCTTGCTCGGAATCACGAAAGCGTCGCTGGGAACGGACTCGTTCTTCGCGGCCGCCTCGTTCCAGGAAACCACCAAGGTGCTCACTCAGGTCGCCGTTGCAGGCCGGACCGACACCCTCGAGGGTCTCAAGGAAAACGTGATCGTCGGACGTCTCATCCCCTCCGGTACCGGCTCCCGCGCCTACACGAACCTTCGTGTGCGCGACGTCGAAGCCGAGGAGGAAGCCGCCCGTCGTGCTCTGGAGAAGGCTGAAGAGGAGGCCGCAAGGGCCGCCGAAATGGCCGCATCCCTGGAAAATGAGCTCGAGGAAGAGCTGCTCGACGATTGATTGCACACAACCCCTTGCCAATCAAGGGGTTGTACTTTTAATTTACCACGCCTCTCATAAAATCCACCAGGAGCCTGCACAAGGTGCCAACCATCTCCCAGCTCGTCCGCAAGGGACGGCAAAAGGTCCAGAACCGCACGGCCTCGCCTGCGCTCAAGTCCTGCCCGCAAAAGCGCGGCGTCTGCACTCGCGTGTATACCACCACGCCGAAGAAGCCGAACTCGGCTCTGCGCAAGATCGCCCGTGTTCGCCTGTCGAACCGCATGGAAGTCACCTGCTACATCCCCGGCGTGGGACACAATCTGCAGGAACACTCCATCGTTCTGATCCGTGGTGGTCGTGTGAAGGACGTCCCTGGCGTTCGTTACCACATCATCCGAGGCACTCTTGATACCGCCGGCGTCGACGGCCGTCGCAAGGGTCGCTCCAAGTACGGCGTCAAGCGTCCGAAGCCCGGCCAGGCCGCGGCTGCAGGCAAGGGCGGCAAGCCCGCTGCGAAGGGGAAGAAGTAATGGCACGTCGCAAGGCTGCAGAGAAGCGGGAGCGCAATCCCGATCCTAAGTTCCAGTCCACGCTGGTCACCCAGATCGTGAACGGCATCATGAAGGACGGCAAGAAGTCCATCGCCGAGCGCGTCGTGTATGGCGCCATCGACGAACTTCAGGCACGTGCCAATGGCGAAGAAGACGGACTTTCGGTCCTCAAGCGCGCCATCAACAACGTGAAGCCTTCGCTGGAAGTGAAGTCCCGTCGCGTCGGCGGCGCCACCTACCAGGTGCCCGTCGAAGTGAACCCGAACCGTCGCACGGCTCTGGCCATCCGCTGGATCGCCGACGCCTCGCGTCGTCGCACCGAGCAGAACATGGCCCGTCGTTTGGCTGGCGAGCTCTCGCAGGCAGCCAACAACGAAGGTGCCGCCGTGAAGAAGCGCGTGGATACCCACCGCATGGCCGAGGCCAACAAGGCCTTCGCCCACTTCCGCTGGTAAGACTCGAAGCCTGATCGCTTCTTGGAGGCCGCCCCGAAACCCGGGGCGGCCTCTTTTGTTTGATCCCGGAATCTGCCATGGGCTTGGCCCGCGCAGTCCATGGCCCGGTTTTCCACGAGGGTTCAGGATCGTGACGCTCCGATCCACAGGAAGCCGCCAATGGATACCGAGGGTTCTAGGTTTGCAACCCCAACAATGCCCGGAGGACATCCATGGCCGAAGCACTGAGGAATCTGGGGATCGTGGCACATGTCGACGCAGGCAAGACCACCCTCTCCGAGCAGCTCCTGCTTCTGGGCGGGGCCATCCGCCAGGCGGGGCGTGTGGACGAAGGTCTTGCCACGATGGATTACCTGCGGGAGGAGCAGCGACGCGGGATCACCATCCGCGCCGGGCTTGCGAGTTTCCCCTGGAAAGGCGCGCGCATCAACTTCATCGACACTCCCGGGCACATGGACTTCGGGCTGGAGGTGGAACGAGCCCTCCGTGTGCTGGACGCGGCCATCGTCGTGGTCTGCGGGGTGCGGGGGGTCGAGCCCAGGACTCGGGCGATCTGGTCGCTGTGCGATCGCTACGACATCCCCAGGTTGGCGTGGGTGAACAAACTGGACATGCCCGGGGCGGACTTTTCCGGGGTGGTCCTGGAATTGGAAGAGGCCTTCGGGGTCACCGCGATCCCCGTCGACTGGCCCGTGTTCCGCCAAGGCAAGTTTTTGGGCTCGGTCGATCTTTGCACATGCCGAGCCACTCTCCTGCAAGACGGCGTCGCCACGAGGCTGCCGGACGTTCCGGATTCCTGGCGCGAGGAAATCGACCCGGCAAGGGACCGGATGCTCGACTTGGTCTCGCGCTTCGACGACGACCTGACCCTTGCCCTCCTGGACGGACAGGAACCGTCACCAGCGCTGATCCGCAAAGCCCTGCGCAAAGGGGTGGTGCAACGGGCGATCCTCCCCGTATGCGGGGGCTCCGCGTTGCGGGGATGGAATGTCGACGCCCTGCTTGACCAGTGCGTCCTCCTTTCCCCACCTCCGATACCGCCGGCTGGCTTGAAGGATCACCCCGGACTCGGGTTCGTCTTCAAGAAGACCCACGACCAGGGCAACCCGCCCGTCTGCCTCACCCGAATGATCGCTGGCAAGCTGCAAGCGGGGGATTGGGTGCGCAAAGCGGGGAGTTCGGAGCGGTGTGTTGTGCGGGCCATGCACACGGTGTTTGCCGATCGGCTTCTCCCGACCCTGGAGGTCGAGGCGGGAGACTTCGCGGCGTTGGAGTTGGACGGGGCGTGGAAAGCGGGCGACACGATCGTGGTGGCCGACGGACCGGACCATGTGATCCGCTTCGAAACCAGCCTGTCGACCGTGCTGGAGATGGCCATAGAAACACGCGACCAGGACACGACCGAGCGCATAGGCCCCATTCTATCGAGGTGGGCGGAGGAAGAAGGGGCGATCGAACTGGAGCAGGAGGCCGGGACGGGGCGATGGCTCGTCCGTGGCCAAGGAGAGTTGCAGCTCGACGTGATCGCCTCGCGACTGCGGGAAGAAGTCGGGGACTCCTTCCGCTGCGGATCGCCTCAGGTGCGGCATCGGGAGCGGTTGATCCGGGCCATTCCCGTCCAACGGCAGGAAGCAACCTGGGAGGGGCTCCGCGTGGAATTGGACATCGAAGCCGAGCCGGCCCCGGAGTTTGCGGTACTGTGGTCTGGACATGTGCGCGAAGGGGTCAGGGCGGCGAGCGAGGCCGCTCTGCGCCAGTGCGCGACCGACGGCGTGATGGGGGGAGGCCACCTGGACGGCGTACGATGGGGGCTGAAGGTCGTGGAAGACCAAGGCGTGCCTCCATGGCTGGTCAAGCAGCTCCTCGACCACTGTGGGCCGCGTATGCTGCAGGCTGGCGGCGTGGTGCGAGAAAGTCCACAGGTACGCATCCATGTTCACACGCCTTTGGACTATGTCGGAGCGGTCACGGCAGAGCTTCAGACCCGGGGCGCAACCATCCAAGGCATTGACACGCAACGAAATGGCGCAATCATTTCTGCACTTTCCCCCTTGGAGAGAATCCTAGGATGTGCTAAATTGCTCCTCTCTCTTTCCAAAGGGCAGGCGAACACCACGCTGGTGCCTGGAGGTTGGGTGGCCGAGTCGGCTTAAGCCGAGACCCCTCCCAAAACGACATCTCTGGATCGACAACCAAGGGTTCTTGACATGGCCAAAGAAAAGTTCGACCGTAAGAAGCCGCACATGAACGTTGGCACGATCGGCCACGTTGACCACGGCAAGACCACGTTGACCGCCGCGATCACCACCGTTGCGGCGAAGACCTATGGCGGACAGGCCAAGGGCTACGACCAGATCGACAACGCGCCGGAAGAAAAGGCTCGTGGAATCACCATCAACACGTCGCACGTCGAGTACGAGTCGAAGGAGCGCCACTACGCTCACGTCGACTGCCCC
>JAMIIV010000114.1:0-2549 GCA_035913415.1 Fibrobacteria bacterium
CATAGGCCGTGCCGACCGAGAGGAGGATTCCCACGACGGTGGTGACGCGGCCCATCCACACGAGGTGGGCGTCGCTGGACTTGGGGCGGATGACTGCGCGATAGATGTCGTAGGTCCACACGGTGTTGAAGGCGCTGACGTTGCCCGCCTGTCCGGCCATGAATCCGGCGAGGAGGGCGGTGATGCCGAGTCCCACGAGACCGGGCGGGTAGTAGCGGGCGATGAGCATCGGCAGCGCGGTGTCGTGCCAGAGCTCGTTGGGGTTGTTGGGGTGGTTGAGGAGCTGGAAGCCGGAGTGCGCCTGGTTGGTGAGCTTCCAGGCCACCAGGCCTGCGACCACCACGATGAAGGGGAGCGCCATCTTGAAGAACGACGCGGTGATCGGAGTCAGGCGAGCGGAGCGGAGATCCTTGGAGGAGAAGGCGCGCTGCACCACGAGGAAGTCGGTGGTCCAGTAGCCGAAGGACAGGACGAACCCGAGGCCCATCACGATTCCGGCCCAGGTGACGTGCATCTCGTTGTTCTCGGCGCTGCCGAGAGTGGACCAGAGTCGCCCCATGTTCTCGGGGAGACCCTGGAAGACCTCGCCCGGTCCACCGAGCTCCATGACGCCGAGCACCGAGACCAGGAACAGGCCCGCCCAGATCAGGAAGAACTGCACGATCTCGGTGAAGATCGCGCTCATGAGCCCGCCCAGGGTGATGTACGAGGCGATGGCGATCGCCGACACCCACATGGACACGTTCCAATCCCACCCGAGGATCGTGCGGAACACGAGCGCCATCAGGTACAGGTTGATGCCCGACATCAGCAGGGTCATCACCGCGAACGAGATCGCGTTCAGAAGGCGAATCCGCTCGTCGAAGCGCAGCTTGAGATAGCCGGGCACCGAGTGGATCCGGCTCGAGTAGTAGAAGGGCATCATGTAGAGGCCCAGGAAGAGCATCGCCGGGATGGCGCCGATCCAGTACCAGTGGGCGACGGCCATGCCGTACTTCATGGTTCCGCCGGTCCATCCCAGGATCTCGAGGGCCCCCAGGTTGGCGGAGAGGAACGCGAGCCCCGCGACCCAGCTCGAGTTGCGCCGGCCCGCCATGAAGAAGTCCTCACCGGTCTTGGTGAAGCGGCGCAGGTACAGCCCGATCCCGATGATCGCAACGAAGTACAGGACGATGATGATCCAGTCGATCGTCGTAAGGTGGATGACAGTCATTCGATATCTCCGAACCGAGATCTCTCACACGGGTGCACCTCACCGCGCAGGGCGAGGGTGGATTGAATCAGTAGCGTGCCAGCAGCGAGCCCTCCGCCATCCAGATGGGATCGGTGGCTCCCAGGCTGATGCGGTTGAGCAGCGCACCGCCCGCTCCTCCGGGCGCGAGCACGGCTCCGACCAGATGGGCCGTCAGGTGGTCGGACAGCCGGAACTCGAGATTCAGGTTCGTCTCGACCCCCACGAAGGCCTTGTCGAGCGCGTTTTTCTTGTTGAGCACCGACGCTGCGCCCACCACCAACGCAGGGCGGAAGACCCGGGTCACCGCCCACTGCGCCTTGAGATCCCCCACGAACAGCCCCGCCCGGTGCGTCCAGAAACCACCCTCGTACCTGCCCATCCGACGATCGAGCTGGTCGTACCAGTTGCGCAGCTCGTCTTCCGTCAGGATGATCGTCGCGCTCCGCGACTTGCTCGAGTACGCAAATGCCCCGTTGCGGGAGTTGCCTTCCGCCTGATCGTCCGGACTCAGGGCCAGCAGGTTGAGCGACAGGTCGAGGGGGGAGAGCGAGAGGTCGCCGTGGGCCTGCGCGGCCCACGCGAAGGTGTTCTGGTCGCGGCCCCCCAGCCCGGCGTTCTCCCACTTTCCGATCTGCGCCACGGCGCCGACGAATCCGCCCGCAGGGCCGCTCTTGAAGGTGAGTTGCACGTTGGGCGCCAGGAACCAGCGCGTCATGTCGATCACGTGGGCGTCGTACAGGCCGTGGACGCTGGCGGCGAAGGACGCGGAGTCGCCGAGCTTCAGATCGATTCGGGGGCCGCCGACGAAGATGTCGTGGTTGAAGTTGTTGTTCAGGACCGTGGTGTCCTGCGCGTTCAACCCCTCATAGGTCATGTCGGGGATCTGGCCGACCATGAACGACAGCCGCGCATCCGGGTGCCAGGACCACCAGGCGCTCGCCGCTCCCATCCAGTGGCCCAGGAAGAGCCCGGTCGGATCCCGATAGAACTGGTAGCCCGCCTTGAATCCCACCTTGCGGTCCAGGAACTCGCCCTCGCTGTACACCTCCCGGTGCTTGAGCACGAAGGCGTCGGCCGCAGGCGCCGCCTGCTGGTCCGGGTTGTTCTTGCTCCAGAAGTTCAACCCGAGCTCCGCCTCGTAATACAGGCGCAAGCCCCGCTCGATGTGCCAGGTGAGCTTCGGACGGAACACCGTCGCAAGGGCGCCCACCGACTGCCCGTTGCGGTCGTAGTACGGACCGGTCCGATCGAAGTCGGCATCGTTGCGGAAGATGGCGAGGTTGTGCAGGTCCGCGTGGGCCTCGATGCGCGGGAA
>JAMIIV010000115.1:0-19782 GCA_035913415.1 Fibrobacteria bacterium
TCCACTCTTGAATTGCACCCGGCCAGCAGTTGTGTTCCGAGGGCCAGGAGGGGGAGTGTTCGCAAACGGAGGCGGTCAATCATGGTCCTCGGGATCTCCAATCTTGGATAGGATTTCTTCAAGCCGTGCAATGGTTCGGATCGCCGTTGTGGGTTTGCTGTGGTCCTCGAATTCTGGGTTTGAATGCAAGCGGTCGTGGAATGGGTTCACGGTGTTCCAGAAGCCGATGCCGTAGGTGCCGTTCGGGTTGGAGACCAGAACGCCGATGCTTCGAATGAGCCTCGATCCGGTTCGGGGATTCCCATCGACATGGCGAACATGTCGATCTTTCACAAAGCCTTGATCCGGTCCAGAGAGGCCTGCGTCGTTATCTGGATGGGAATGAAATGCGCCAATGATGCCGTATGGTTTCGGAATGACCGGAGGGGCGCCAAGTCTCACGAAGCTGCGGTCCTTGATATTCTGTCCAATCGTCAGTGACGTGTGTCGATAGTCTCCAGGCCCCATCTTGTAGAGCCATCCTCCGAATTCCAATCGGTGTTTCTGGTCAACATGCGAGTTGAGCGTCGCGTGGAACGCCGCATCCAATGCAGCCTTGGCGGCCAGGGCCGCGGTCGGAAAGGATTTTCCGGCCGTGTCGGATCGGGGCTTTGGGGGGGCGGCAAGCGCCGGGGCGGGCGTTTTTGGAGGAAGAACAATCCTTTCTTTCCGCACCTGCGCCGGATCCTGTGTCGGATTCTGTTTCAAGCTCGCCTTGGAGCTGCCCTTGTGGTCCTCCATCCGAGGCTCGCTGCCTTGCGCGAAGAAGGCGATCTGGACCGACCGCTCATCGGGGTCTTCCTGCTCGGACGCGAAGTCCTCGCCGTTGGCGTACACGCCCTCGCCCTTCCGTCCCCACGGCATGGGTTTCCATGTGGGTTCCTGTGACGGATCCTGTCCGAGTTCGGTCTGCACGCACGCCACCAGGGCGCGCAGTACGGCGCCCCAAGTGGCCGGTCCGCACAGTCCGTCTTCGACCAGCCCCAGCTTCCAGCGTTCGTTGGCGTGCCTCTGGAAGGCCTCGATGGCCGCTCGCGTGCGGGGGCCATCCACGCCATCGACAGGGCCGGGGGTGCATCCGAGGTGTTCGAGCGTGTCAAGGTCGGCCAGAAAGGCCTGGATGTCCTGCGTCCCGAAGTGGTTGCGGGACAGGTCGTGCCAGGCGTCGTGGTTGCGGTCCAGGATGGCCTTGACCGCTTCGGCGCGGCGGCGTGACAATTTCCGGTTGGACTCGGGCGATCCGGAGGCCGAGGCGAAGCCGAAGCACACCACCGATTCGGGGATCTTCGGGTCCGCCGGTTTGGCGCCGCGACGCAGGGCCGCGGCCAGCACGGAGGCGAGTCGGCCGTCGGGGCCCAGGCGCGGAAACGACGATCCCAGGCCGAAGAGGATGTCGGATCCGCCCATCCAGTGGGCGTGGCGCAGCAGGGGCACGTTGACTTTGGGGCTTTCGACGGGCCCGGCCGCTTCCTGGTGGGTGGCGGTCAGCCAGAAGTCGATGGTGGCGCCGGTGCGCAGCGGTGCCATGATGAACAGGAATCCCTTGGCCGTGACGGTGTGGGTTTCACGGTCGGAGTCGGGGAATCCCTCTGTGCCCTGGAAGGCCGTGCCGCGCTCGGTCTTGCCCTCGTGATGCATCTCGTAGTGGAGCGTGAAGAAGGCGCGGCGCGTCTTGCCCGGGGCGAAGCGGCGCACGTCGACGGCCATCTCGAAGGACTCGTTGAAGCGAAGCTGGTCGACGGGCGTCAGAAACCGACAATTGGACAGCGTGACGGCGACCGGTGGCACCAGCGGCTTGGGCGAGGGTGGAGCGCACGACGATCCTTCGGGCCAGGGATCGTTTTCGCGGACCTTGCGCAGGTAGTCGGGATCCACGGCCGGCCGCGGTGGTGCGGCAGCGGTGGGGAAACGGACCTCGCCGACGGGTTTGCCGTGGAAGCGGTCGAGCAGGGAGCTGCCGTCGAAGGGGCGCGACCCGCCGAAGGGCGGCGGGGTTCCGAAGGGCGAGGGATGGTTCATGGGGGGCTCCGGGCGGAGTGGAGACCCAAATGGTACTTCGGATTCGGGTGCGTCAGGTGGTGTGTGCCGGCGGCAGGAGGGCTATCTTCTGCATCCATGTGGTTTTCCCGCGTCTGCCCCGGGTTCGCGCCGGATGGGACCCCGATCCTGTCCGTGCTCGCCAAGCGAACCTACCGATATGCCAAGGATGGAACCGTTTCCGTCGACGACGACGATCCGCTTCCCTTGTTCGAAGCCGATGTCTTCCGAGGCAAGGGACAGCCCGAATTCGATGCACCCCTGCAGGAATGCGACCTGGTGGCGTGGAAGCCTCGAGTCGATGTGGTGATCCACGGAATGGCGTTCGCGCCCGAAGGGAAGCGAGGCGTGTTCTTCGATGCGATCGTGCAGGTGGGCGAGTGCCGAGGGGCCGTTCGCGTCTTCGGCGACCGCAAGATCGACCTGTCATCAGGGGGGCTCAGGTTCTCCGATCCGGAACCGTTCGAGAACATGCCCCTGCATTGGGGGCTTGCCTACGGAGGTGTGGACCTCCACTCCATGCCAGGTGTTGGATTGGCATTTCCGCCCAATCCCGTGGGGAAGGGGTTCGCGGTCCAGCCGCCTCCCGATGTCCTGCACGGCATGCCCCTGCCCAATCTGGAAGATCCCCGATTCCTGCTGACGCCGGACCGCTTTCTGGTCAAGCGTTTCGAGCGCTGGCCTCAGGCTCCCGTGCCTGCGGCCTTCGGGTGGGTTCCGCGTCATGCCCATCCTCGAATTCACCAGTCATCCCTGCCTCCCGATTCTTCGGACGCGTCCGTGCGGGAGCGGCAGTACGTGGCGGCCAATGTTCCCGAAGCCTTGCTGGGGATGACGCCCAAGGTGCAGGCCCGGCATCGCACCTACGAGGAGTGCAACGGCGCGCCCCCATTCCTTCGGCCTCGCCGCCTCGAAGGGGGTGAGACGGTGGTCCTGGGATACCTCGACAAGGACATGGCGCGGTCAGAATTCGTCCTTCCATCGGATGCCCCCCAGATGCACCTGGACCTGGGAGGAGGCCTGGTGCGATTGCCGGTCGACCTGCAGACGGTCGAGATCTACACGCCCACCCGGCAATTCACGTTGCTATGGAGGGGAACGGCCCGCTATCCGGGAATGGAGTGGCTGGCCGCCCATCCCGAGCTTCGGTTCCAGGTGGAGGCGCAACGGGGTTAAGGCTCTTCGATGGTGATGTCGTGGCGTCCGGGAAGGGTCTTGGGTGCCACGATCACCCCGTGATCCGGCACCACGAATTCCTGCTTTTTCCCGTCGGGAGCCGTCACGCTGACCTTCCGCCCCTTGAACGGCCCCGCCGTTTCCGGGCCGGACTGGTATCTCAGGATCATTTCCTGCGCAATGGGAATGGGCGCGCTGGACGCCTCGATACCGTCGCACCGGGCGATCAGATGCAGCGATGGTTGGCGGTACGATTCGCCCTGGCGTTCGCGTTCGCGACGCGGCGGAATCTCTTCGGAGCGATCTCCCAGAGTCCAGGTCAACCGCGCCTCGATCGCGGAGTCGCGAGATTGGCATTTTTCCCGCCCCACGACCTTCGTCGATCCGTCGGATTCTGTCATCACGAATTCGACTTCGACCTGACTCCCGTCGGGCCGCCCCTGGATGCGCGCCTTTCCCAAGGCTGGTTTGCCGTCCTGGAGGGCGTCGAGTTCCTTGCCGTCGGGATCGAACCATCGCGTCTCGGTGATGGCCAGGCCCGGGATCACGGCCAGCAGAGGGGATGATTCCTCGAGCTTGTGGTCGGCGAGTTTCGCCGTGAAGAGGCAGTCTTCCCGAGCGTCGCCGGGAATCTCGATCCGGCGGCGGTGCGTGTCGGCGTGGATCTGGCCTTTGAGGGTCGCGAACGTCTTTCCGCTGGCCCACTTGGCCTGGATCTCGATGGGGGACCCGTCTGCGACGAAGCGCGTCAGCACCTCGATTGCGACGCTTCCGCCAGCCGCGACCCGCGGCGCCGTCCAACGGGCCCGAAGGATTGCTGAAGGCAGTTCGACTTTGAGAGGCTCTCCGGTTTTTCCTGATGCATTCATGTGCTTAGGGCTCCTGCGGGAAAGATGCAATGGCGGCATGCCGGGCGCAGGGCGCAGCTGTGCGGCGAATAATGCCGGAATCTGTCATGGCGTGTCGGGTTTGCTCACTCCGGGCGAGGATTCCCAGGGGAAGGTGTAGTCGATGGTGACTTCCCTTTCGAATACGCGGACGTTGGGGTCTCGTCGGACATTGATGAATCGGCAGTCCTGGAAGACGGGATATGGTGCCTTCATTCGGATGGATTCCGTGATTCGGAAGTTTTCGAAGGTGCAACGGATAAATTTGGGGTTTCCCACCAAGCCCAAATATTCGGTGGTCACGTTCTTGAAGACACAGTCAATGAAAGGCCCATAGCCGAAACTGAAGTTTTCGACGTTGATGTCGTATCCCTTGATCCGGATTCCGTCCTCCAGGTCGACTCCACCCGAATGAATGTTGTGGAACTCGATGTCTTCGCCGCGTCCCCAGAAACTTTTGTTCGGGCCAATCACCCGCACATTCCGTGCGGTTCCCACACTCACCCAGTCGTTGCGGATAGGCAGATCCACGTCGTAGAAATTTCCGGACATGTTGAAGTTGTTGTCGTAGGACTGAAGGAATTTGGGCGCGACAAACGCGCCAACGATCCCGTCTTCGACGGTTTTATTCTCGCCGAAGGTGCATTGTTGAAACAGTGCGTTGATTCCGCGATTGACACCGCCTCCGGATCGATTTCCCTCGAGAGTGCTTTGGTGGAACTCACCGGTGATGAATCCGTAGTGAATGTTGTTGTTCCTGAAGATCACGTTTCGGAAGGTGGATGCCTCCCAGTCTCCCCCTTGGTGGGTGATGTACATGTCTTCGAGGGTCATGTTTTCGAAAGTGTTGGACTTCCATACGCCGTCCTGGTAATCGACTCTGGATTCGCCCGTTTCGAGTCCGTGGATCCCACCTCCGGAAAACGTATTCTCAATGACTTGTGCGTCCAGGAATGTGACGTTGCGGAAGGTGCAGTTGCGGAAGACGCAGTTGCGGATGATGGTGCCGTTTTCCGGGTCTGAGTCGAAGGTGACATCCTGGAACTGGACGTTTTCGAAGGTGACGTTCTTGAAGGTGGTCCCTTTGAATGTCACATGGTCGAAGGTCCACCCCTTGATGGTGAGCCCCACCCACGGGTCGGCGGGCAGGGTCTGGAGCGTGACGATCCGCACATGGTCGCCGTAGAGCCTCTGGAAATCGGCGGGCCGAGTGAGGGTCTTGCGCATGTTCGAGGTCATGCAGCCTCCGAGGAGGACCACCAGCCCAAACATGCTGACGCGCATCGCCACGTCCCTCACGCGGCGGCGCCCGATGCGATGACCTGGCGGCGTGGTGGCGATGCGGCCTTGGCGCTGGCGAGCAACCGGGGTTACTCCGGGGAGACCATCGAATCCAAATGCCGAACCAATCGACGCTCGCGCTTCATCGCTGGCCAGCCCCTCTGCGGGATGGCCGTGCGGCTTGGAGGAGGATCGATTGTTGTCGGAATCTGTCATGGCGTGTCGGGTTTGCTCACTCCGGGCGAGGATTCCCAGGGGAAGGTGTAATCGATGGGGGGGGCATCGTCGTGTTCGATCACGCGTACGTTGGGATCACGCCGAACATTGATGAATCGGCAGTTTTCGAAGGTGGCATAAGGTTTCCAGACGTGAATGATCTGCGTGATCCGAAAGTTTTCGAAAGTGCAACGGATGAATTTCGGTCGGCCCGCCAAGCTCAATTCTCTGGTGGTCACATTTTTGAATACGCAATCGACGAAGGTTCCTTGACCAAAATCGAAGCTCTGGACATCGAGATCGCTCCCTTTGATGCGTATCCCGTGGAATAAGACGACTGATCCAGGGTGAATATTGTGAAACTCGATATCTTCGCCGCGTCCCCAGAAGCTTTTGTTGGGGCCAATCACCCGCACATTCCGAGCGGTTCCTACATCGATATCGGTGTTGCGAAGGGGGACATCGAAATCCTCGAAATTCCCTTCGAGGTATAGAAAGTCGTCTTCCTTGTGCAGGATCTTGGGGGCTTGAAATCGCCCGGAGATTCCCATGTTCTTGCCGAAACTGCACTGGTAGAAGTTTCCGGAGATGAATCCTTTGCCGTCTGCGGAATTTCCTTCGAAGGTGCACCCGTGGAACTCGCCCCCGTCCACCTCGTTGAAAATGTCGTTGTTCTTGAATTCGACATTTCGGAATGTGGACGCGGTCCAATGCCCCCCATCTTTCGAGAGATACATGTCTTCGAGGATCATGTTTTCGAAGGTGTTGGATTTCCAGGCGCCGTCGTTGTAGCCGTCTCGGGCTTCGCCCGTTTCGAGTCCGTGGATCCCGCCTCCGGAAAAGGTGTTCTTCTCGACGAGTCCGGACAGGATCTTGACGTTGCGGAAGGTGCAGTTGCGGAAGACGCAGTTGCTGATGACAATATCGCTTTCGGGGTCTGCGTCGAAGGTGACATCCTGGAAATGGACGTTTTCGAAGATGACGTTCTTGAAGGTGGTCCCTTTGAAGGTCACATGGTCGAAGGTCCACCCCTTGATGGTGAGCCCCACCCACGGGTCGGCGGGCAGGGTCTGGAGCGTGACGATCCGCACATGGTCGCCGTAGAGCCTCTGGAAATCGGCCGGCCGAGTGAGGGTCTTGCGCATGTTCGAGGTCATGCAGCCTCCAAGGAGGACCACCAGCCCAAACATGCTGACGCGCATCGCCACGTCCCACAGGCGGCGGCGCCCGATGCGATGTCCTGGCGGCGTGGTGGCGATGCGGCCTTGGCGCTGGCGAGCAACCGGGGTTACTCCGGGGAGACCATCGAATCCAAATGCCGAACCAATCGACGCTCGAGCTCGATTGGCGGCCAGCCCCTCTGCGGGATGGCCGTGCGGCGTGGAGGAGGATCGATTGTTGCCGGAATCTGTCATGGCGTGTCGGGTTTGCTCACTCCGGGCGAGGATTCCCAGGGGAAGGTGTAGTCGATAGCTACATTCTTTTCGAATACGCTGACGTTGGGGTCGCGTCGGACATTGATGAATCGGCAGTTTTCGAAGGTGGGATAAGGCTTATTCACCCGCACGAGTTGTTTGATTTGAAAATTTTCGAAGGTGCAGCGGACGAATTTTGCGTCGCCCAGGTCTAATTCTCCGGTGGTCACATTCTTGAAAACGCAATCGATGAAAGGCCCATACCCGAAACTGAAGTATTCGACGTCGATGCCGTACCCTTTGATCTGTCTCCCGTCATTCAGGGTGACGCCACCCGGATGAATATCGTGAAACTCGATATTTTCGCTGTTGCTCGCCGCACGAAACTTCCTGTTGGGACCCATGACTCGAATATTCCGAGCGACTCCTACATCGACATCGCTGTTGCGAAGGGGAACATCGAAATCCTCGAAGCTTCCTTCAAGGTAGAGAAAGTCGACTTCCTTGTGCAGAATCTTGGGGGCTTGAAACCGCCCGGAGATTCCCATGTTCTTGCCGAAACTGCACTGGTAGAAGTTTCCGGAGATGAATCCTTTGCCGTCTGCGGAATTTCCTTCGAAGGTGCACCCGTGGAACTCGCCTCCGTCCACCTCGTTGAAAATGTCGTTATTCTTGAACTCGACATTTCGGAATGTGGACGCGGTCCAATGCCCCCCATCTTTCGAGAGATACATGTCTTCGAGGATCATGTTTTCGAAGGTGTTGGATTTCCACGCGCCATCGTTGTACCCATCTCGGGCTTCGCCCGTTACGAGTCCGTGGATTCCGCCTCCGGAAAAGGTGGTTTTCTCGACGCGTGTGGACAGGAAGGTGACGTTGCGGAAGGTGCAGTTGCGAAAGACAGAATTGCTGATGACAACGTCACTTTCGGGGTCTGAATCGAAGGTGACATCCTGGAACTGGACGTTTTCGAAGGTGACGTTCTTGAAGGTGGTCCCCTTGAAGGTCACATGGTCGAAGGTCCACCCCTTGATGGTGAGCCCCACCCACGGGTCGGCGGGCAGGGTCTGGAGCGTGACGACACGGGGGTGGTCACCGTAGAGCCTCTGGAAATCGGCGGGCCGAGCGAGGGACTTGCGCATGTTCGAGGTCATGCAGCCTCCAAGGAGGGGGAACGTGGATAGAAGAAGGACCAAGGACCGGACCGGATTCATCTGACACCGAATTTCTTGAAATCCGGGCGCTCGCTACCCCAGATGTCGCGATAAAAGACCAGACGGAAGGATCCGCTGGTTCCGAGATGAGGAATGATGGCCCCTGTGCAGGGGACAACCCATGGTGCATTCAAGTCGTAGCCAAGGGATTCCGATGAAGCAGGCTGGCGGGTGGGACGAGTGGGGGAGAACGCATACCGTAGGTACCCCTGGAACAGCAAGCCGGAATCTTTGAGAAGGGGGAACAATGCGGATTTTTGTGTGGATGGAATCGCTTCGTGCAGGTGCCAGACCTTGTTCGGTGTGTGGTCGTCAATTTTATCCGGATTGATCTGGAACAGTAGGTTTGGTGTATTCTGGGTCGACGAATTCTTCTCGCTCTGGATTTGCATCCACAGCAAAATGGACTCGATTCCGCAGCCCAGCGGAAGCTGGATGGCGCCCCCATGGTTGACCAAGAGGATTGCTGATCTATCCCTCAAGCTTTCTCGGCTGAAGGGTCGGCTTACAAACGCACTGAATATGTTCGTACGGAAGGTGATGCCCGATTTATCACCATTTTTTTCATCGGGAAACAATGATGCTGCCGCGGGATCGGAGGCCCAGGATTTTTCGTCCTTCGGATCAACAAGGTACTCCTGCTTGGGAGGACCTGCGCTGTCCTTCCGAGACTCCAATTCCTCCGCGGATTTCTTTCCCAGGCGGAAGGCTTCCTTTGCCTTCTCCGTGTGGGGTACGGCGTTTGGGGGAGTGGCGATTTCCGGGAGAGAATTGCCCTTTTGGGGTGATTCTTGGTTTCCTGGCGAAGGTGATGTCTGTGGCGCCGGGATGTACGAAGCCCATAGAGGTTTGTCGGCACCATTTTTCAGCGATTCGTCAAATCGTTCAACGGATCCGGTCTTGAATACGGGCGTTTTTGGCACGGGCCTTTTTGGCCGGTGCTGAAATATGGGGCGTGAAAAGAGGGTTACACCCAACATCTCGTTGGTGTCTGTATTTGCGAGGTGCTTGGAATGCCCTATCGTACTTTCGAGATAGTCAAGAGCTACAGCAAGCCGGGGTTTGGCTTGTTCATGCATGGTAAAACAGCTCTCGATACTCAACGGCAGCTGGCCTGATCCGAACCGAATGAAGGTCCAGGATGGTTTCTGGCTTCCCCAGCCTTCCAGAAGGCCCGCGATGTTCTTGCGGGGTATGGGGCCCGCCGAGTCGGAGACCACCATGAGGGTCGGAGTTTCCCTCGGATCTTCCTGGCTGGATGAAACGGACGCGGCAGGTGCCAAAACGCTGGAAAGTTCGTCGAAATGGTGTCCTCGAACCTGGATGAAATCTTTGTCGTCGCGAGGTTCCAGGGTGTAGAAAGCCGCTCGATGGGCATGGCCGGAAATTGTCAATGACACACCTTGGTTTCGGCCCCTCTTCAGCAGTTCGAAGACCTCCTTGCGCTTGTGATGGAATGTCCCCCAGTTGTAAACGTTCGGAAGTTCGAGGACAGGAGAGCGAGCCTTGGACATCGCAATGGTGTTCAGGGTTGCGCCTTCTTTCATCACAACAGCCCCGAGACCGGCACCGATGACGGCTCCCACTACGGCACCGGTAAGTGCTCCGTCTGCAGCATTCTCCATGAACGATTCGCCAGCCGCCCCGAAATTACCTGCATCCAAATCGTCTTTGGCCGCCGACCCGCCGGAGGCCAGGGCGCCCAGGGCTGCACCCGCCGCAGCTCCCAGGGCAGTTACGGCGATCGCATCGATAATCGTGTCCGTCGATTTGTTGCGCACGTCCTGGACGTGGAATTTCCCGACGTTTCCGCCGATGTTTCTTGGATCGTGGGGCTCGAACAATGGTATTGAGGGTGCGTAGCATGCGAAGGTGTAGTGGGAAACGAGCGTGAGGGGCGTTTCCGGGGAGCCCTTGGCGAGGGTCTGGATAAGATCAAGATCCGTTTCCGACAAGGCTTGGGCGGCGTGAGGCAGGTGGCCGTTTTGCAGTTTTCCGGATGTATTCTCGGAGTGGGTCAGCATTTCCTCGGATTCACCCCAGTGCAGGAATGCCATTTGCTGGCGTGACCCCATACGCAAAGACCATGTCCGAAATGGCGAGAACAGCAAGTGGAATACTTGGAAGACCGAGGGCTCCACATTCAGCTTGCGACAGAAATTGCCATAGGTGCGGCCGAAGCACGTGGCGGCTTCGAGCATGGTCAGGTTGGTATCGCAGGGGATGCCTTCGTTGGCCTTCTGGTACTCTTTCGCATCCTGGTCGTCGGAGAACGCGACACGAGGTGATAGTCCGAAAGGGTCTGCGTAGGCATCGTGGTTGCCGGCTACCACAAACACTGGTTTTGATGACTCAGTCACGAACTTGGCGAGCAGGTGGAGAATTCCCAGGTAGCTGGTCCCGTGCTGGTAGTTGGGCTCCAGGATCCGCTCTTTCGTGCTTTCCAGGAACGGCTCTTCCGGAACGCGTACGGCCTTCCAGATGGCCTGTGCGTGCTCGAGGATCGCTTGGGGAGGTGCATCCTCTTTTGGTGGATTGAGAACCGAGGCCTCGGAAGGGAAGTTGTCGCGGTGGAAGTCGATGAGGTCTCCCACCACCAGCACGGCGTCGGGCGATTTTCCGGGATCATCCTTGGACATGGCCTCGAAGTGCGATTTCAAGACTTTCACGCTGTCGGAGATCATGGGGCCGATGGGGGGAAGAAACTCCGAAGGCTTGATTTTTTCCGAGTAATTGGAGATTTCGGAGGGAGGAGTCTCCGAAGACTTGGTTTCTTTCGAGCCATCGGCGCTCGAGTCAATCTTGGGGGGCGGCTGGTGCTCGAAGTGGGTGGGAAGATCGTGGGCCACCCGGATTTGGCTGTTCTTCAGGATCTGGAACTTGGTCACCAGATGGAGGTCGGAGATCACGCCCAGGTTCATGGCCTCGACGACGGGTACGGAGTCGGCTTTGGCTTTTGGGGGCGTCAGTTGGCGGCGGGGACGCCGGTAGACCGGGTGGTAGGTGGTCACGGGCAATCCGTTGTCCGGTTTGAGCCCATCTGGATCAAGTCCGGCTAGGCCGAGGGAGTGCCCTTCGGCGGCCTGGCGCAGGGTTTCAACAAGCCGCTTGCCCAGAAACGGAGGCCGGGGGGTCAGATTTGGTGGGGCTCCGGGGGGCGGGCGGCTGGGCTTGGTCAGGATCTCGTCCAGGGCCTGGTCCTGGAAGTTGCGGGAATCGGGGCGTTGGCTCGGCGGGGGCGGGGCCGTGCCGAAGTCGCTCCAGGTGATGAAGAAACGTCGCCGACGGGCGATGTCCGCATACATCAACGAGAGTCTGGCCAGGTCGATCGAAACGTGGTAGAGCTTTGCCAGGTGAACGGTACCCCTGGGGATGGCGGACCGCCACAGCGACAATGTCTCTGTGTTCAGGTAGCCGTGCAGCTCCAGGCCGGGAATCTCGATGAGGTCCCCTTCCTTTTTGATGCATCGGACCTCGATGGCGTCAGCTTCGATGCACAATGGCTTGTCGTGGATCATCGCAGGCCGTGGGGCGGGGGGCACAATGCGCTTGAGGTTGCCAGGAATCCTTGATGGCGGCAAGGACTTTTCGGCACACCGTAAGTACTCGAACTCCTCGTACAGGCGCAACCGTTCGTTGACCTCGCCGGGCGTCAGCTTCTCCTTCGACAGAAGCAGGATGTGAATGTGGTTGGCCGGTGCGTGTTCGCTGGCCAATTCCGGCTCCACCACGAACGTGGGGGCTCCCAGCGAAGGGTAGAGGATCACGGCAGGAATGCCGCAACCGAATTGGCGTTCGCCGTTGCTGGCGACGGAGTTGGGGGGCGAGGACGACATCGGGGCTCCAGGCGCCAGGAAATGGGGTGGTGCGATGGAAACCAAAGATGCATTCGGGACACCGTGCAGGGATCACATGGGTGTGTCTGCTCCTTGGAGGGTGGCCCACGAATGGTTCTATTGTTGCTCCGAATCCTGTCGGTCGGCATCGCCTCCGCGGCGGGCGCGCACCATCCCCACCCACCGATCACCGTTCCCCCCGAAGGGAGGCCTGCCTTGCCGGGAAAACCCGCAGCTCGACTAGGCGATCCCACCGCTCATGGCGGCTGCATCTCCGGACCGGGGGTGCCCACCGTGATGGTCGGCAAGATGCCCGCGGCCGCCATGGGTGACATGCACCTGTGCCCCATGGCCACTCCGGGAACCCCCCCCATTCCCCATGTCGGCGGACCCATAACCCTCGGTTCCACCGGGGTATTCATCGGCAAGAAGCCTGCCGGACGCCTGGGCGACCTTTCGGTCTGCGTGGGGCCTCCGTCTTCGGTGCTCATGGGCTGCCCCACGGTGATGATCGGCGAGGTCTCCAGTGGCTCGCAGGCGGGCAGTGCCGGTTCGGCCGCTGCCGCCGCCGCCGCGTCCACGAAGGGGCCAAAATCCGTCAATCGCCTGGAGCCCCCCCCCAAGGCCCCTGACCCTGCGCAGGCGCAGAGCATCGAGGTGTCGTTCACCGACGCTTCCGGAAGGCCATTGCCCGCGGTCTGGTTCCGCCTGGAAGATCCGGATGGCCGGGAATCCCTGTGCACCACCGACATGCGGGGGGAATTCCGCCGGGGGGGCTGCCGCCGAGGAGCGTTCAAGATCGAGGTTCCCACCCTGTCCCAGGCGCGCTTCTCCAAAGACGCCATTCGCCCCGGCGACAGAGTGAAGCTGCAGGTGGATTGCACGGGATTCGGCGATGGCACCGAGGTGCATTTCCGGATCGAGGCGATGTCGGCAGATGGCATGGAAGCCTTCATCGGGACGCGCGCGGCCAAGGTGCGGCGTGGTCGGGCAGAAGTCGAGTGGAGCTACCGGGATCATGATCTGGAGGCCTGCGGACCTGCAGGGGCCGCTGGTGTCGAGTCGTTCCGCTTCGTTGCCCTGACCGGGTTCTTTGTGGCTCTTTCGGCGACGGCGCGCCGCGAGCCCTCGGAAGACCGCCCCATCCGCACCCGTGCGCCGCTGGTGTCGATGTGACGCCTCGATTGGCCTTCGGTCACGCCCCGGACGGAACGCCCCTGATGTCGGTGCTCCTGAAGCAGTCGTTCCGGTTGGCGCCCGGCGCCGATCCCGAGCCGATCGAGGAGGGCATCCCCTTCCACGAGGACGGTGGCGACTTCGAGACGGATCTTGTCGCGTACAAACCCCTGGTGGACGTGGTGCTCGCAGGGCGCGTGCACGTGCCGCGAGGGCGCCCCGCCAGATTCCTCGATGCCCAGGTTCGCGTGGGTGGCGGTGCGCACGTGGTGCGCGTGTTCGGGCGGCGCGTGGCGCGGGCCAAGGGGCGCACGGTGATCTTCACCGATCCCGAGCCGTTCGAATCGGCTCCGATCGACGTCACACATGCCTACGGCGGCCTCGACGTCTGGACGTTGCCACAACCCGCGACATTCGTCCCCAATCCCCATGGCCGTGGCTTCCTCCTCGAGGGGGGCGACCCCGACATGCTGGAAGTGGAACTGCCGCTGCTGGAAGACCCGCAACGCCCCCTCCGGCCCGAGACTCTCCTGCAGGGGCGTGTTCCCGACTGGCGAAAGTCCCCCGTTCCCGCCTGGTTCGGGCCGTGTCCCCGAGATGCTTGGCCGCGGGCCGCCATGGCCGGGATGTCGCCCGAACAGGCGACGGACTTCGAGGTGCAGCGCCGCAAGCGCATGCAGGCGATGCCCGAAATCGGCACGGCCCCGGGCTCCCTGCCTCCAGGGTCTCCCCCGTTGCTGAATCCGGAATTTTTCCAGGTGGCCGCCCCGGGATTGCGCGTTCCAGGGTTGGTCGGCGGGGAGCTGTGCACCCTTGTGTATTTCCATCCCGACCACCCCTCGTGGGAGTTCCGCCTGCCCACGGCCGAGCATCGGGCCTGGATCGGCTCCGGCAAGGACTACACCTCCATGCCGATGTTCGTGCAAACGGTCGAAATCCGTCCGGACGAAGGGCTGCTGGCCATGACATGGCGCGGCAGCGCCTATTTCGCGGGGGTCGGGGCGCTTGCCGACTTCGAGGCCCTGGAGTTCGGAGTCGAGGGGATGCCATGAGCGGTTGGATCGTGATGACCGTCCTGCTGGTGGGGTGCTTGTTCGCTCCCGCGGTGCAGGCTCAGGACACGGCCAAGGGAGATCGGTATGCCAAGCTGATGCCGTTGCGGCCGTCGTACGATAGTCGGTATGGATTCGCCGGGAAGAATCTGGTGGTCTGCGCCGAAGGCCCCGATTCGGCCACGGTGGCCCGCAAGTGTGCCCAAATGCGACGCAATGGCACCCGGAAAGGGTCGAGAGGTTTGAGCAACGCTTGCGATGAACAAAACATCACACCGGTCATGGGGTTGGGGTACGATTCCCTTTCGAGTTGGGCGAGTGTGCATGCGTGGAGTCACCATCCTGATCCGAAGACCCCGAGCCTGCGCGATCGCATGAAGCAGAGTGGACGCAAGATCGGGTGCAAACTCCTTCCCTCCACGTTCCACAGCGCGAGTCTGATGCCCCAGGAAGCCCTGGCCCGGATTCCTCGCAAGGATCGCCGATGGATGGCTTCGCTCCCCGGGTACGAACAGGACGAAATGATGAGATCGGGATTGACCCCGAACGATCACTTGGGGCTTCTCTTGGTCCTGGATGGGCCCTCCCGGTACTGGCATGCCATCTATGGAAGTTATGCCGAGGACGATGGCTCGAATTACGGACACCGCCTTCGCCACCGGGTTCTGGATACGCAGGATGGCACGATGAGCGCCGGGAAGGAATTGATGGACATCGGGAGAGTGGTGCCTGCTGGCGTGCGTCAAGTGTCTCAGTGGGATGAATGGCGGTGGTTGCGAGCCGAGGGCTTCCAGCTTTACGACGTGGGTCGCGGCATTCGCGTTCTGCACTGGTATACGAATTTCCTCTCGAATTCCACCGATAGGCATTTCGGGAATGATCCACGGCCGTTCCAGTGGTTGGCTGTGTTCGTTCCCGGAAAGCCGCAGCCCATCATCCGGGAATTCGAATGGCGACCCAAATTCCCCAACATCGACTTCTTCGACGTGGACGGCGACGGCTTCCATGAAACGCTGATGCTGCCAGACCAAACGGATTACAGCACGATGGACGTGCCTGTGGAGCGGTGGCGGGTCGATGCCCCCTACCGGAACATGGTGTGGTGCGATTCCACGTACATCGGCGCGGGGCGCCCTTGTGGGCAGGGGAACGGACCGTGAGCGCGACGAAATACGACGGCAAGGCTCGGGTCTACAAGAGCCTCGAGGAGGTCAAGGGCGTATACACCATGCTCCAGTCCGACCGCCCCGTGAATACCTGGGAAGAGAAAGTGCCGCTGTTCAAGGATCCCACCGTGGAAGGGTGGGAGCTGGAGAACATCGGAACCGCGCGGCTGGTGGGCTGCGGGCCCGAACGCAAGGAAACCCGCGAAGTCAAGCTCCACAAGGCCATCGTGCCGCTGGTCGAACAGATCTTCCGCGAGATCCTCGCGGCCAATCGTGAGTACCGGATTCTGTCTCTCAGCGACTACATGTTCCGCTACGTCAAGGGAAGCCTCGACAAGTATCCCCATTGGATCGGTGGACCCGAATACAAGGGGATCACCCAATCGAGCCCGCACATTTCCTACGCCCTCGAGGACCGGCGTCTGGGAAGGTTCGCGCAGCCCATCCCCGGGACCACGGTCAAGCGCCGCGACAAACTGTCCAACCACGCCTTCGGGACGGCCCTGGACATCAATGCGCGCACCAACGAGTACTCCAACGCCGGACTGTGCGACATCGACCCTTTCATCGTCGATCTCTTCCAGAGGCGGGGATTCTACTGGGGCGGGTTCTACAACTCCACTCGCGACTACATGCACTTCGAGTACGTGCTGGATCAGCTTCCGTCGGTGGGCGAGATGCCGCGCGTCTTCCATTTCCCCGTGGCCCTGGGCGACGGGCGAAACGCGGCGGTGTACTACGCCAACAACGAGTCGTCGTCGGTGGCCGAGGGAAAAGGAGCCATCCCCACCACCGAAGGCGGATTCTTTCCGCTGGCGCTTCCCAACGGGGGGCGTTGTGGCCTGCACGGCGGCATCCATCTGGCCTCCAGCGGCGATGGAGAGATTGTCCGTGCGATGGCGCAGGGTGAGGTGGTGGCCGCACGGCTTGCACCTCCCGATCACGAAGAAACCAACGCGACCGTCACACAGGCGCTTCGGAACTGGAACAACTTCGTACTGGTCCGGCACACCTTCGATGCCGGGAGCCTGAAGGGCAAACACCTCTACTCGTTGTACATGCACCTGGCTCCGGTGCGCTTCCCGCAGACCGACGACGAGTTCGGCACCAAAGCAGCACCGGTGGGCGGAGACCTGGGCCGCGTGCCTTGGCTGCGGCGCCTGTTCCTGGGGCGCCATGGCTTGCTGGTCAAGACCCGCCCCGGTGGACCCGGCGATACCGCAGACATCCCGGTGGGAACGCCGTTCTGGTGCGCACGCGAAATCGAGTTGCGCGATGGCGTTCCCACGGAATTCCAGACCGACGTCCTTTCTGTGGACGGTACGTCGGCGCGGCGTGTGGCCTTGCGCTCCGAGCCCGACGACCAAGGAGCGAGCGTCTGCTGGTGGGAACACAAGGCCGCACCGCAGGACGTGGCGGCTGTCTGGCGCGATCTCCAGCAAGGCAAGGTGGTCAGCTTCGCGCGCAGGTCGTTTCCTGTCGCCTCGGGGGACGCCGTGGGGATCACCGCGTGCGCCCCGGACGCGGGGTCGGTGGTCCAGGATGGCGGATCGCCTTCCTTCCGGGTGAGTCCGCGGTACCTCCATTGGGAAGTCTTCGCCCCGGCCGCCGACGGGACCATTCCCGGACTGTTAGAGGCCCTGCGGGGACTGGGGGCGCCCGCCGATCTCGCCTTTCCCGTCCTGGACCTTCGTGATCCGGGAGCGACCCTGACGGGAAGCGACATCAAGACGCAGCTTGCCGGCGCCAGCGCTCCCGCGAAGTTGTCGACCCTCCCCGAAGAGCCTTCGGCGAGCGAGGTCGTGGGGTTGTTCGACGATCAGGTCCGTCGGCCCTTCCAGCAGCACGTGAAGATCGATCTGTCCGATCTGGTGCCGCCCGCGCGGCGCGCCAAGCCGGGTACCGAGCACGTCTTCCGGCTGAGTTGGATCGGAGGACGCGAAGGCGCCAAAGCGATCTGCGGTCCGCGCATCGCGTTGCGGATCACCGATTCGCAGGCCAGCGCGGAATGGTTGGCCACCGTCCCGTTCACGATCCCGTCGGCGCCCCCCATCGCGGCCCCGATCCCCCTCAATGCCCCTCATTGGTCCGGCACGGCTCTCGTCGATCTCTTGCTGTCCATGCCGGGGGGTGCCGATACCCTGCGTGTGGAGCGCTTCGATCCGAACGTACTGGTGGCCCCTCCGGAAGGGCGAAGCCCGGCGATCGACTGGTCCTACTTCCGCACCACCACCGGGGTCTCGTGGCGGAACCTCCGTCTGGTGCACGCCTCCGACTGGTTGCCCGCCGCCAACCAGGAGCAGTTGTCCGACGGGGTCGGGGCCAACACGCCTCCCGGGGCTCTGGCTTGGTGGGATCCCGCTTGCGAGGCACCCGCGTTCGGTGGGGAATCCATCTTCGGCACGATGCTCCCCTCCGACGGTGTCGTCGATTGCCTCCATCCCGTGACGCTGAAATGGGTGCTGGAGCTGGTGCGCAACTTCGGCAAGGAAGGGAACGCCTTGTTCGCGGCTCCGTCGTCGGCCGCGGGAAATGCCGCTGGCGGGACGGATCCCATCGCAGTGGGTTTCCTGGTGTCCGCTTCCGACGTGGCCTACGGGTCGCCGGTGGTGGTGGCCAGCGCCGACCGCGAATACTTCCTCGGTGCCCAACCCGAAAACGCCCCTTCCAAGGCGCTGATTCTGGAACGCATTCCGGCTGGCGCCTCCCCCCGGTCCGATTCCTCCACCGGGGCGGCACGCATCCCGACGGATTCTGCCGGTTCGCTTCGCTCCCGGGCCGATGCCGTGGGCCGGGACGCGCTCTCGGGGCTGGCCGACAGTGCCCGCGGCGCTCTCGAAGACGCCTTGGATTCCGACGCCGACGATCCGCAGGTTGCCACCCTGGAAATTTCTCCCGTGGTCCGCATCCCGTTGAATTTCAGCGAGGTGGGGGTGCAGGTGGGCGAGTGGACCGCCAGCGTGTGGGGACGTTTGCGCGCCCGCGCCGAGCAGGACGACAACCGGGCGAACACCGAGGCCTGGGGACGGGAAGAGATCGAGGTCGCCCGACCCCGCTTCGGCGGCGAGCCTGCGGCCTGGCCACCCCACGCGGACGACCACGAGGGACGCTGGACCTGGGACGTGCCGTGGGAAGGCCCGGCGCCTGCGGTGCCGCTGCGCGCGCTCGTCGAACTCGTGTTCCTGAAGGACGGAAATCGACATCCATCGGGATTGGCCGTGGTGGGCGAATCCACCCTCGCTCGCGATCCCGATCCCCTGACGGCGGATCCTTCTGCGCTGACCATGGACGGGGCCTACATCCTGCCACCGCCCTCCCAGAACGGGCGGCCCGCCCCCGAGATCCAGTTCATGCCCGGGGTCGGGAGCCGTCTGGTCTTCGCGGGGAATCCGCCCCCGATGAAGGTGCATCGACGCCTGGTCCGCGCCCTGGGGACCATGAAGGCCCGGCTGGACCATCTCAAGGTGCTGTCCATCGATCGCGACGGCAACGGAGCGGTCCTCGATGGCGGACAGAAATCGGCAACCGCCTACGAGGCCAGCGGCCTGTTCGAGAGGGTCGATTGGAACGTCCCGAAGCGGACGGGCAAGGTGCGCATCGATCCGGACGAAACCCCTAGGCTGACCTTCGGATTCGATGCGCGCATGCTCGTGGCCAAGGTGTACGGAGAAGATCGGCCGGACATGGTCGGAGCCGACTACGCCTTCGACCTCCATCTGGTCCAGGGATTCTCGGGCAGCACGAACCATTCGGAGAGCCGCAGGTTCTACCGCCTGCCGAAGACGCGCGACGAAGACGCGTTCGCGACCTTCTCGTTCCCGTTGCGTTGCGGGTCGTTTCCCGTCGCAGGTTTCGGAGCGGCCCAAGCTTCCCTCCAAGCCCTTCTGCCCGCCCCTGGCGCCACCGCCGGCGCGGCTGGCCTGGCTTGGGTCTTCCGCGTCGAGCTGGTCGGAGACCCGGTGTTGTGGGCGCGTCTGGCCGTGGAAATGAACGTGGCGCGTGGCGGCGGGAGCACGGGATGGCGGGTCGCCAACCTGGTCGACGGGGCCGCGGTCTTGCAGGTGCCGCTGCCGGAGTCCGCTGCCGCTGACGGATACCTGCGCACCGGCGAGCACACCATCTCGCTGCGCCTGAAGGAAACCCCGCCACCCAAGGCGAAAGGTGCCGCAGCCAAGGCCAAGGCCGCCGTGGCATCGCCGCTGGATTCCGTCGGCGGATCCCTGGGGTTGGCTCGCGAGACGACCACAAGGCGCGTGGACCTCACTCCCCGTTTGGCACAGCCGGTCG
>JAMIIV010000116.1:0-1176 GCA_035913415.1 Fibrobacteria bacterium
TGGCGGCACCCAGCGGCGTGCAAGTGCGCGAGATCCGTCTGTTCTCCGGCGGGAAGCAGATCACTTCCAATACGGCGGACTCCCGGACCCAGACCAAGGCCATCGCCATCTCGGCGCATCCCGGCAGCACGATCCGCACCGACTGGAACCCCGAGTGGACCTTCGACCGCTTCATGCAGTGGCTCCGGGGCATTCCGGGAGGAGAGGCCTTGATCTGCGTGAACTTCGGCACCGGCACCCCCGAGGAGGCCGCCGCCTGGGTGCGCTACGCCAACGTGGAGAAGAAGTACGGGATCCGGCGCTGGCACGTGGGCAACGAGGTCGACGGGACCTGGGAGGATGGCGGACCGGTGGATCCGGCCCAGTATGCGGTGCGCTACGCCCAATTCGCGCGCGCCATGAAGGCGGTCGATCCCACCATCGAGATCTACGGGCCGGGCACCTTCTCCGTGGAATTCATCGCTCCGCCCGGCGGGAAGGTGCGCCGCAGTGGACGGGCCGACGACCTCACCTGGATGGAGTCGTTCCTCGCGCGCATCGGGGCCATCGAACGCGCTGACAAGAAGCGTCTCCTGGACGGAGTGGACCTCCACAGCTACCCCTACTGGTTCGAGTCGGGCGCGCCCTCCGAGGAGAGGATGCTGTACATGGCCCAGGGCATGGGCATCGCCTTCGACACCCTCAAGTCGATGATGGCACGCCGTCTGGACGATCCCGATTCGCGCAAGATCTCGCTCTCCGAGTTCAATTCGACCGTCAAGATCACCTCGCTCACGCTCGAGCAGGTGAACGGCGTGGTCGTGGCCATGATGCTCCAGGACCTGTGGTCGCGCTTCCCCGAACGGGCCGCTTCCGTGCTGTGGGAGCCCAGCGGGGGCGAGCCCATGAATCCCGACGGCTCGGCGGGCGAGACCTACGGCTCGCTGCGCATCTTCACGCCCGCGCGCGGTGGCCTGCGCTCCGACCTGGTCGAACCTCCCACGAGCGCCTTCTGGGGCCAGTACATGGTGCGCGGATGGATGGGCGACGGTTGGCGCACCGTGCCGCAGAAGTGGGAGAGCTCGGTGCGCCGCGTGTCGGTTTCCGTCAAGGACAGGGCGTGGGCCGTCCTCGTCACCAACCCCGGGACGGTTCCCGAGACGCTCGTCGTGCAGTCGGCCAAGGCTCTGGGCGCCA
>JAMIIV010000117.1:0-1333 GCA_035913415.1 Fibrobacteria bacterium
ATGTACCTGCGCTGGTGCGAAAACAACGGGTTCAAGGCCTCGATGGTGGATGCCTCCGAAGGCACCGCGGGCGGTTTCAAGGAAGCGATCCTGCAGGTCGAGGGGCAGGGCGCATTCGGGAAATTGCGTTTCGAAGCCGGTGTGCACCGCGTCCAGCGCGTGCCCGCCACCGAGGCCCAAGGCCGCATCCACACCTCGGCGGCCAGCGTCGTGGTCCTGCCCGACCAGGACGAAGACATCGAAATTCGCATCGACCCCGCCGACCTGCGTGTGGACACCTACCGCGCCCAGGGCGCCGGTGGCCAGCACGTGAACAAGACCGAATCCGCGGTGCGCATCACGCACATCCCCACCGGCCTGGTGGCCGCCTGCCAGACCCAGCGCAGCCAGCTCCAGAACCGCGAGACGGCCATGCGGATGCTGCGCTCCAAGATGCTCGACCGCGCGCGCATCGAAAAGCAGTCGGCCGCCGACGCCGTGCGCAAGGACGCCGTGGGCACGGGCGACCGCTCCGACAAGATCCGCACCTACAACTTCCCCCAAAACCGCCTGACCGACCACCGCATCGGCCTGACGCTCTACCGCCTCGACAGCGTGATGCAAGGCGACATCGGTGAGATCCTGGATTCCCTGCGCCTGGCCGACTCCATGGAACGCCTGGCCGCCGCTTCGCGCGCCCACTCCCTGGGCGGGAGCGCGTCGTGAGCACGACCACCCTGGGCGAGATCCTGAAGAAGACCGAGGAGTTCTTCGCCAAGAAGGGGATCGAGAACGCCCGCGGCGACGCGCGGCGCCTGCTGGGTCATGGCCTGGGCCTCACGCCCATGCAGACCATGCTCCAGTTCGACCGGCCGCTGACCGAGCCCGAAGTGGGCGCACTGCGCGAGCTGGTGGCCCGGCGCGGACGCGGCGAGCCCCTGCAGCACATCCTGGGTGTGGTCGGATTCCGTCATCTGGAGATCCGGTGCGACGCCCGCGCCCTGGTTCCGCGCCCCGAGACCGAACAGCTCGTGGAGCTCGCCCAGTCCAGACTCGCCGGACTCGAGACCCCGCGTGTCCACGAGGTGGGGGTCGGCACCGGATGCGTCTGTTTGTCCATGCGGCACGAACGCGCCCGCTGGCGGGTCACCGGAAGCGACATCTCGCCCGACGCCCTGGCCCTGGCCCGCCACAACGCCCAGGCGCTGGGCATCTGGCTGCCGCTGTGGCGCATGGACATTCTGGACGGATTCCGTCCCGAAGTGCTCGACGCCGTGGTGTCCAATCCTCCCTACATCGCCTCCCGCGAAATCCCGGGACTCTCCCCGGAAGTGCAAGCCGATCCCGTGCTGGC
>JAMIIV010000118.1:0-33417 GCA_035913415.1 Fibrobacteria bacterium
CGACAGGCTCGACCACCGAGTACAGGTTCGATCATCGACGACGAGCTTTACCACCGGGCGGGTTTGCGCTGCGGGGAGGGCAAACAATGACACGTGCGGACGGGATGAGGGTCCTACCTTCCTGACATGCCCTCACCCGCTGTCGCCTTCGGGCTCGTCCTTGCCGCGTGCCTGCCGGCCGCGGAGATCGTCCAACGCGAGCGCCTCGATGTGGGGCGCGCCTGGGCCGGTCATCCGCTCGATTTCGCCCTGGTCACCAAGGGCTCCCACCAGTTCGTGGCCTGGTACGACACGGCGCGCCGCCTGACGGTCAGCCACCGGCAACTGCCCGCCACCACCTGGACGAAGTCGGTGCTTCCCACCACGGTGGGGTGGGACTCCCACAACGGCATCGCTTTGGCCGTCGACGACTCGGGATACGTCCATGTCAGCGGCAACATGCACAACGTCCCGCTGATCTACTTCCGCTCCACCCGAGCCTGGGACATCAGCGCCTTCACCGCGCCGGGCATGACCGGATCGCGGGAGGCCAGCGTCACCTACCCCGTCTTCGTGGCCGCACCCGACGGCCGCCTGTTCTTCCAGTTCCGCGACGGCGGCAGCGGCAACGGCACCACATTGTGGAACGTGTACTCCCCTGCCACCCGCAAGTGGACACGGGTTGGAAACTCCGGCCTCTTCGACGGGCTGGGCCAGTCCAACGCCTACCCCACCAACCCCGTCCTGGGACCCGACGGATTCTTCCACGTGCTGTGGATGTGGCGCGAGACTCCGGTGGCCAACACCAACCACCACCTCTCGCACATGCGCAGCTCCGACCTCGAGCGCTGGCAGAGCCAATCTCGATCCACGGTGGCCCTGCCCGTGACACCCAACACCGCGGGCGTGGTCGTCGATCCCATCGGGCCCGGCAACGGATTGATCAACATGGACTTCGGGATCGGCTGGGACGACCAATCGCGCCCGGTGGCCACCTACCACCGCTACGACCAGGATGGCGCGAGCCAGATCTTCAACACCCGATGGGAAAACGGCGCGTGGGTGCTGCACAAGACCAGTCGCTGGAGCGGATTCCGGTGGAATCTGGATCTCACGGGTTCGCTGGCACACGACATCGCGGCCCAGCCGGTGCGCATGGAAGACGGGGCGATGGTACAGCGCTACACCTACCGAGACGGAATCCGTCGCAAATGGACCCTCTCGCCCACCGACCTGAGCATCGTACGCGACACCCTGGACACCCCGCCACGCGCCAAGGCACCTCTCTACGAACTGGAATCGACCTTCCCCGGCATGGAACCCCGTATGCTGGAAGACGGCGAGTGGACCTTGCGCTGGGAGACCCTGCCCACCAACCAGGACGTGGCCCGAACCTCGTACCCGACCTCCACCATGCTGCGCCTGCACCGGTTCTCGGCCCAGTCCGTATCCGCCTCGAAGGCGCCGCCCAGAGCGGGCCTGGAGGCGGAGCGTACACACTTGGGCCTGATCCTGAGCTCGGGTCACGAGGACTGGAGCTGGGAGTTGGCGACCCCACAGGGTCGGTTATTGGGCCATGCCGCCCACCTGCCGTCGGGCACCACCCGGATCACCCCGCCAGCAGGGACCACGATCCTCCGGATGTGGTCGCAGCACGGAGAAGTGGTCAAGATCCTGACACAGCCCTGAGAGTCAGTGCCAGGGGTTGAAATCGCGCAGGGCGAAATAGAGGATCACGCCGCCCACCAGGTAGATGGGCGAGAGCACGATGTCCAGCGGGACCGCGACGATGTAGCCCAGCCGTGCCATCCGCCGCTTACGGACGGCGTCGGTGGAGCACTCGGGGTGCAGGGTTTCGGTCACGGGAATCTCCAGCAGACGGCCCCCGGTGCGCCAACGCAGGACGGCGCCTGGCTGCATGCACCTGGCACCCACGGTGCATGGGTTGCGGCCGTACTGTGCCTCGGGATCCTTGCCCAGGGAGTACCAGGGATCGGACGGATCGTGGTCATCCATGCGGCCCAGCAGCAACAGGGAATCGGGGCCGATCAAGGGGAGCAGATCGCGGGACACGACCAAGCGCAAAGGCGCCCCGTTGGTGACACCCTCGCGGCAGTGTACCGGACCGTCGTGGAAGAGCGCCGAGCCGGAATCCGCATTCAGCCGCAGGTGGACAGCGGGTCTTGGGCCCGGAACGAGGAATTCGGACACGGTGCCATCGCAGACCCGCGGCAACTCCAGGACACGGGGAAGGGAGTCGTTCCACCACTCGAGGTGGCCCGGCTCCAACAACCCGATCTCCTGTACGGCGTCGTGCACCTTGATGCTCGCGCACCCGCCCATCAGGACAAGCGAAGAGGCGACAAGAAACAGCATCCGCGCGTTCATGGGCAAGCTCCCGAGCGTTTCGAGGCGGACAAGGTCCAGCGCTGGAGGTCTATGGCCACCTCGGCTCCGGCACGCGTGCGGCGCATGTCGGCCACGCGGGGTGCGAGCACCCTGGCCAGCGCGGAGTCCGAGAGCGTCCCCTGGTCTAGAGCCTTGCCGTAACGCGCCTGTGCCCAGGGGGCGAGACAGGATCCGTCCAGGCCTTCGACGGACCATTCGTCGTCGGAGTCTTCCCCGCGCGAGGAGCCCTTGCCTCGCGGTCGTACCGCGATGCCGTCCCTCCAGGGGAGTTCCAGACTGTCGACCACCCGTTCTCCCCGGACCAGAAGCACGATCCAGCGCCAGGTGGCAGACGCGCCTGAGGGCATCTCACGAACGCAGGGGTCGTGGCGCAGGATCTCGCGGATGGTCAGACTTTCGGGAAGCACCAGATTGGCGGGCGAGGAATGGTCCGGCGATCCAGGATGAGTGGACTTGACCGCATCCAATGCCTGGTACAGATGCCAGACGGAACGCCGGGGCGAGAGGGTGTCGTCGACGGGGCACGAGGCCAGCCCTGGAGGAGGCGCCCAGGGGGTGGACTTGGAGGCGTCGACGCGCCAATCGGGAGGCGGCGCCGGAGCGCATCCGCCCAGGCACATCGCCAGGACCAACGCGATGGATCTCGCGCGCTCACCCACGGCGACGCACCGCCCATTGGCTGAACAAGAGAGTCTGCGAGACCCGGCCTTCCAGTTCGAATCCGGCTTCGTCGAGCAGGCGGTGGAATCCATCTTCCGACAGCAGAGTCACTTCGCGATCACGTGCCTGGGCCCGTTCCCGGACGACTTCGCGCGTCTCGCCAGCCTGGACCAGGAAGTCATCCCAAAGACGCAGGATCCAGTCGTGTTCCGAAGCGTCGGAGCGGGCGACCAGGTGGGCGAACACGGCCGGCGCCCCCGGCTTCAGGCGCGCGGCGATGTCGTGCAGCAGAGCGATCTGTCCGGGCTCGTCGAGGAAGTGCAACACCAGGAGACAGGTGGCGGCGTCGAAGACGGAATCTGTCGGAAGCTCGGAGACGAAGCCCTGGTGGACACGGCACCGGTCCCCCACCCCTGCCTCGAGGGCCCGGGAACGTGCCGCGCGGCACATCGGCTCGGAGGGATCGACCATGACCATCTTCCACGGCCGACGGACACCCAGGGTGCACAATTCCTGTCCCCCCCCGCCCCCGACCACCAGCACGCGCGCGCTGTCGGGAAGGTCGCGGGAAAGGAGCGCCTCGGTCATCGCGAAGAGGGTGTCGTAGGCGGGGATCTGCGTCCTGGCCTTGGTCAGGTATTCTGCCGCCCAGTCCTGGGCGAAGTCGTAGAGGCGGGGATCTGGCGAGGTGGTCATGTGGTCTCCGACGGGACTCCTGGTGCGGGGAACGACGCACGCGGAGTGGCTCCAACGTAGCCATCCGCGCCCGGCGCGCACGGGTGAATCCAACCTAACCATCCGCTTCGAAACTGGCGCGGCGCGCATGATCCCCATCACACGCGGGATCCGCTCTCGGGAAAGGTCAGAGTCCGAAACGCGGCCCGGGGAAAACGCGCGATTCGTCGGGGATACGCCTCCCATCCAGGCGCCGGTCGCGCATCGTCGGCTCCGACCGTCGCTCCCGTCGCCCGACTCCCGTCGCGCCGCCGTTTCTTCCCACCACCAGGACCGGGCGTCCGGTCACGGAGCCCAGGCGCAGGGTTCCGGAAGCGAGGTCGGCCGGAGAGGAAACACCCAAAGCCTGCCCTGCCGTCGGGAGCACCACCCTCGCGGAAACCAGCGACGTGGGAACCGTGACCGTGACCGCGACGGCGGTGTCGTTCTGGTTCCAGACGGCGTAGGCCACGCTGTCGGGCACGGCGATGTGGGACATCCTGTAGATGCGGATACCGCCCTGAGATTCATCTGCCTCGAACCGGAAATCGCGGAAGGTCTTGTGGAGGGTGTTCACGTAGTACCACGAAGGCTTCTTCGCGAACCGCGCGAACAACGTGTCGTGTTGGTCGTGGACCAGACCCGAGGTGGCGAAGATGCCGGGACTGGAGTCCCAGTTGTCGCGCAGCAGGTACACGTGCGCCTTGTCGAAGCCCGAGGCCGCCAGATGCAGGAAGGCCCGCAGGATCCAGCGCCCCTGGATCTCGTAGCCGTCGGCGCCGCCGATGGCGGGTGCGCGGTAGACCGATCCCGGATCTGTGTCCCAACCGAACTCGGACAGCCACAGCTCCTTGCCCGGCAGGTGGCGGTCGCGCCAGGACGCCAGAGCCTCCAGGCGCTGACGGAATCCGTCACTTTCGGGGCTGATGCCCGTGGTGGCCACGCCGTTCTGCCCCCCGGCGTCGTTGCAGTAGTGGTGGAAGTTCAGGGCATCGGCGGGAAACGACCCTCCGCGCAGCCGGTCTGCCCACCACTTCATGGCCTTGGAATACTCGAGGTCGATGGAGATCAATCCCGGCAGGGCCATCTTCATGGTGGGATCCGCGTTGCGGATGCCCACCGAAGCTCCCATGCGCCCCTGGTCGCCGTCGTAGTCGGCGCTGGACATCGCGTGCAGCACCCGCGGGCTGAAATACCCCGTGACCGTCTTCCAGTTTTTGTCAGGCTCGTTCCAGTTCTCCATCCAAGCGACCGATCCCGCCCCCGAGCGCGGTGTGTTCAGCGCGTCGACGCGCAGCTTCGAGGCATCGACAGTCGTGCGCCCGAAGCGGGCCGCGAACTGGAACAGGTAGTCGGCGTGGGCGATGTAGGAAGCGGGCAACGTGGAATCGGTGCCCGGCAGGTGCGGCTTGAGGGAATCGCCCGTGACCTTGTTGAACATCCATGCCGGAGCGCCTTGGAAGACGGGCTGCATCACCATGCCCTTCGACGACAGCTCGCCGTAGAAGTCGTCGAAATTCCACCCCCAACCGGTCCCGCGCACCCAACTGGGATTCCACCCGAAACGGTTGGCGGGATACTTGGGCGTGGAGGCGTCCGTGTTGCCGTCGTCCCACATCCAGGAGTGGTACTCGCGCAGGTTGGTGACCGCCGCCAGCAGCGACCGGTCGTCGTCCACGAATCCGTTGATCCCCATCAAGGCCCCGAAGGTCGGTTTGACATGGGGAGAGGGCGACGGCAGCGGCTCGATGGCTCCTCGTGCCGTGCCGTACAAGACCACCTCGGTGATTGCCGCCGAAGGACTGCGCAGCCAGAAGCGCACGTAGCGCCCGGAGCAAGGGGTGGACTTGCCCACCCACGACTTCCAGGCCGAGGTGGTCTGGTTGACCATGACCGTCCAGTTCGCGCCGTCGCCACACCAGACCCGGAGACTGTCGGCACCGTTGAAGTCGTAGTACCACAGATCCGTCAGATCGTGGATCGCGCCGAGGTCGACCACCGACTCCAGCGGATAATACAGCGCCTGGTTGATGTAGCCGTTGGTGTATTCCGTCGCCGGAACGCCTCCGGTCCCCGCCCTGGGATCGCCCGCGACACCCTGTTCGTCGAACAACAGGTACAGGTCGCCCTTGCCTCCCAGGTTGACCGTGCGTTCCCGGTCGATGGTGATCTTGCCGGCCTGCGCGAGACCGATGGCGACAAGAAGTGTCGGTACCGTGATCCTGGACATGAGCTCTCCTAGCGGCGCGCCGCGAAGGGCGTGCCCGATGGACGTGGAAGGATGTCGGCGGTGCGTCAGCGGCGGAGCAGATCCGTCAGGCGCGGGCCGTGGAGGCGGATGTCGTCGAGCCAGAGGTCGGCGACGGAATCGCGCGAGACCCACAGGATGTCTCGGGCTTGAGCACTCGACCACGACAGTCCCTCGGCGGACGAGAAATCCGTGGGACGGAGAACGAATCGGGACCAGTTGGGGGTCAGGACGAACGCGGCCTTGAGCCAGTCCGTGGAGGCCGGGGCTCCGCGAGGCCGCGCCTTGATCTGGAAGGTCAGGGACCCGGCTCCCTTGGCCAGGAACACGATGGAATCGATGAGGGACAGATCGTGCCACACCGAGGCGCTGTCGGCCGCCTCGTCGCCGCCCAACTTCAGCTGCAGGCCCGCCGAGCGCTGGAGATCGGGGCGGGTCGCGATGGTGTCGCCCACCAGCAGCGGCACCCGCAGGCTGCGGCCGGACCACGAGGTGGAATCGGTGGAAAGGCCCGAAGTGCCAGCCCATGTGCGGGAGCTGTCGGCCAGCATGGAGGTGTCGTTCCAGCGGCCCCACCAGGCTCCGTCGAGGATCGGCTGGAGGAGGCTCTGGCCTTCGGGGCCTTCGAAGGCATCGAGCAGGATTGACGGGGCGGCCTGGAGGCCGATGGTATCGGACCTCCAGACCGAAGCCACCGCTTCACCCACCAGTCCGAGGGTGGAGGATTCAACCCACACGAGATGCACACCTTCCGGCACCGCCGGAAAGCTCCACGAGGAGTCCGGCGCCACCGCGGTTTCGAGTCCCAGGCCGGGCAGACGGACGAGCAGGGCACCGCCATCGGAGATGCCGCCGACGCGACCGTTCAGAGGGCGCAGGCCGGACTGCACCAGATCCCCAACGGTGGTGGCGCGCTCCCCCACCGAAACCCACGCCAGGACACCCTCGTTCGACGTCCGCGAGGAGATCACGAAGCGACCCGCGCGCGGAACGAGCAAGGCCCAGGCGCCCTCGCCGTCGGTGGAATCGAAAGCCACGAGGATGCCCGATGCGGGATCGCGCATCTCGACTCGCGCCCGTGCGGCAGGGGCTCCCGATGGAGCCCGGACGACCCCCGAAACGACGGTCCCGTTGGTGGTCTCGGACGCCACCCCTCTGCCGGCGACGCGATCGTCGCCGCATCCTCCCAGGAGGATCAGGACCACGGAGATGACGACGGATTTCGTCCTCATGGCTCGCTTGCCTCCCGCACCAGGGCAAGGGGGAAGAACTGGATGTTCAGTTGGTAGACGCTGTCCTCGACCTGGAGGTCCCGAGCCATGGCGAGCATTTCCTGGCGGAACTCGCGGATACGGTCGCGAGCCACGTCGAGCATCGCCTTCGAGAAGGGAATCGTCAGGGTGGAAACGTCGCGCAGGTCTCCGGGAACGGTGTCCAGGGCATCGGCGGACAGGCGGATCATCTCGCGTTGGAAGCGGGCGATCAGGCTCGCCTTCCATTTTTCTCCGGTGGACACGAAACGGTCGGGGACTTCGATGAGTCCGTCCGTGCCTTTGTGCACCAGACCAAGCTCCAGAAGGAGCTCCACCGAGCGGCGCGTGTCGTCGGCGGACAACGGCGGCACGAGTTGCGCCCCCAGACGCCGGAAATTCCCGCCCTTGAAGTCGATGATGGACAGCAGGGTGCGCAAGGCATTGTGCTGCCAAGCCGAGTAGTACTCGATCTGGGCATCACCGACGGTGCGGAAGGTCTCGCCGCGGATCGCCTGCATGCGGGCGAAATGATGCTCCCAGTCTTTTTGAACCTTGGCCCGCCCGAATCGCACCAGCTCCTCGAAGAATTCCGCTTCCGGGCCGGCCAACTCGAAGAGTTTCACCGCGGCCCCCACGTGTTTGAGGCTCAGGTGGGCCTGGCCGTTGAGAATGCGGGCGATGAGACCGGCATTCAAATCCAGGCGGGTGGCGATGTACCGGTAGGAGAAGAATGGTTTGCGGGCCTTCAACTCCTCGGCGCGCTGTTTGAGCCAGGCGCGGTAATCGGTGTGTTCGTAGAGGTGCATCGCCTCTCCATCTTACCTTCTCCGACCTGCGAACGCACCCAAGTCGCGGAACAATCCGTTACCCGAAAAGGCAACAGCACAACGATGAGAAGAGGCACCCAGACCGATCCCGATCATTCCGTTGATGCAGATTCGGCAACACATGCCACGCCGCCGCCAAGCACACCGGGTTGCATCTTTCCTCCGATGAACGCTTTCGCCACCATTGTCTTGTTGTCCTTCGCTCTGGCCCTCCCCACCGGGGCGGATTCGGAAGCCTATTCCCGCTCCGTGGTCGCCAAACCCCTGTTGCGCACCGCCAAGACCTCGGCGGGTGCTCCACTGTCCTTTCCCGGTGTCGGAGGAGAAGTGGCAGGCCTGGAGGTCACGATCCCCGCGGGCAGTACCACCGGTTGGCATGTCCACGACCATTCCGGATTCGCCTACGTGCTGGCCGGGAATCTGCGCGTGCGACTCGCCGACTCGACGTCCCGCCTCTACAAACCCGGGGAGGCCTTCGCGGAGGTGGTGGGCACCTTGCACGAAGGCACGGCCCTCGGATCCGAGGATGTGCGGCTCGTGGCCTTCTTCCTGGCCGACTCGGCCAAACCGGTCTCGCGCAAATCCGCACCTTGATTCGCCGACTTGCCTGGAAAACTCATTCGTGTGTGGTGGGGTCGGGGTCTTGGGGTGACGAATCCATCGCTCCGTCCACGCGGGCCAGAAATCCGCCGAGGCTCAGGGCGCAAAACAGGGTGACATGCATGCGATTCCTCCCGAAACGATCGCGTGTGTAGCGGACTGCCACGGATTCCCGACAATTACACTGCACCGCGAGACGACCCAAGCGTAAAATTCCAAGGTCTTCCCTCTGGATCGGATTTTGCCATGTCCAACCACCTGATTTTCCCCATGGCCCTCGCTCTGGCCACCGCGGCCCATTCCGCCATGGTGGAACTGCCTCCGACCAATCCCTCGGTGCGCATCCTGGGCCGCTCTCTGGACACCAACCCGCGTGAGCTCCAGTGGGCCTGGTCGGGCTCGGGAGCCATCGTCGCCTTCGACGGCACCTCGTGCGTGGCCCGCATGATCGCCAAGGGGGCCGTCTACCGGGTGCGTGTGGATGGAAAAGAGTCCACCCTCGACCTCTCCAGCAGCACCGACACCCTCCACACATTGGCTTCGGGGTTGGCCCCCGGATACCACCTGGTGGAGCTCCGCGCCAAGACCGAGGCGAACTACGCGACCACCCGCTTCCGCGGCTTCTGGGTCGACGGCACGCCGGCGGCCCTGCCCGAGCCGAGCTCGCGCCGCATCGAGTTCTACGGAAACTCCATCACCTGCGGTTACGGAATCCTGGATTCCGTGGCCAACAACGGCTTTTCCGTGAAGACCGAGGACGAAGGACTCACCTTCGCCGGGTTGGCCGCCGATTCCCTGGGCGCCGAGCGGCGCGTGATCTGCTGGTCGGGCAAAGGGGTCTTCAAGAATTACGGCAACGACACCGTCACCCCGACCCTTCCGAAGCTCCATCGACAGATCCTGCCCTGGGACGCGACGAACCTCTGGGACGTCTCGCGCTGGGTTCCCCAGGTGGTGGTGGTCGACCTGGGCACCAACGACTTCTCCGGGGTGGCTCCGGATTCCACGAAGTTCCATCGCGCCTACATGGGGTTCGTCGACTCGCTGCACGCCCACTATCCGAGTGCGCGCATCGTGCTGGTCGACGGCCCCATGCTGTCGGATGGCTATCCGGCCGGGATGAACGCCCTCACCAGGGTGCGAAAGCACCTGGACAACCTGGTCGCCGCGGGAACGGCCAAGGGCATGTCCATCAGCCACCTGGAGCTGACGCCGCAGGGGAACCTGGGCTACGGCGCGGACTACCATCCCAACCGGGCCCAGGCCCGGCTCAATGGACAGGAACTGACAACCCACATCCGCCGCCTCACGGGATGGACCGCGACGACGGGAACGCCTCCTGCATCCCCGCGCTTGGGAAATGCCCGATTGGTGCGGACCGACCTCGGATGGGCCGTCGCCTCCTCGGCGAAGACATCCATGCAGGTTCGGATCCTCGATGCCCTGGGCGCTTCGGCAGGCACCCTCCACCTGGCCCCGCACACCACCACGGCCTTGCCCGCTTCGTCCCGCCCCTCGTGGATCCGCATCGATTCACCCGAAGGCACCCGTGTCGTGGCGGTGCCTCCCGTGCTGCGGTGAGGCTCGGTGGCGCGGATGGATAGGTCGTCAATCGATGGCCGAGCGGTGGTCCACCGGTGGTCGAGCCTGTCGAGACCAACGCGGTTGGTCTCGACAGGCTCGACCACCCACGGCAGGCTCGGTGGCCGGAAAGCTCCGTTGGTCAGTTCTCGAGCACGGTATTGACGATCTCGCGGCGGGTATCTTCGTGCATCGCGATGCCGGGCAATGCGTGCCACGAACCGCCCAGATTCCCCGAGACCCTGGAGTCCGTCAGGCGCAACAGGCCATTGTGGTCGTTGTTCACGAAGAACAACGCTGCGCCGAAGGCATTGACGCGGTTGCGCTCGAAGACCGACCCGCAGACGGAAAGTGTCATGGACAGGCCGTCGGCGTAGAGCGCGCCTCCGGATCCCCCTCCGGGCGTCTTGGCCTGGGCGGGGTTGCCGCCGTTGCCCACCGCCTGGTTGCCCACGAAGACGCTGTTCCAGATGGACCAGTTCACGCCGATGCTGGAGAGGGCACCGCCGTTGGCCCCCACGTTGCCCAGGGAATCGCCGCCGAAGGTGGAATTGACGATGTGCACCGGTCGGTTTCCCGACTGGCTGAACACGCGGATGGCGCCCCCGCCGACGTCGGCACCCGTGCGTGCGCAGAGATTGCGGAAGAAGCGGGTGTTGACCGCCTTGAACCGGCCACCACGAGCCCAGATCGCGCCACCGCCGTCGTTTTCCGTCTCGGCGGTGGAATTGCCATCCAGGAACGCGATGTTCTGCACCGTCAGGCGCGGGTGGTCCTGGTCCTGGCAATGCGGCGTGGTCCAGTGGAGGCTCTTGTCGCAAGTGTTCATGTACAGGATGCGGGTGCGTCCGCCTCCGCTGAGGGCGATCTTGCCGCCCCCGTCGATCACGACGTCCGGAAGGGAATCGTTGTAGACCACCGCCGGCCGGTCCATCACGATGGTCAGGGTGTCCGGACCGCAATCGAAGACGATGCGACCTCCGTGGGCCACGGCGGCGCGGAAGGCCACCGGAGTGCAACTGGCGCGCGTGCCGTTTCCCACCACCCGATCAGGCCGGGAAACAGTGTCAGGGAGTGCCTCGGCGGGCACGGCGCAGGTGCCGGCCGGATTGCCGGTGATCAGACCATCAGCGAAGGCGTGGATGGGGACGGCGAAGAGGGGGTCGGGCTCTGGGGCCTTGGTGGCGGTCTCCGTTCCACACGAGACGAGAAGTCCAGCGAAGGCGGGAGCGACAAAGCGGGTGCGCATGGAGTGAAACTACCGCCCCCGAAGGAAGGCCGCGACGAGAAGTGTTGTCATCCTGCCGACGTCCGACCCGAACGGCTCCCCGGTTTCGCGCACAACCGCCTTCTCGGCGTCATCGCAACAGGTACCCGGTCAATTCGGTGGTCGACCAGCCACTGGGAGACGCGGTATCGCGCTGTACCCGTGCCTGGGTGAGCAGGATGTCGGCGGCACCGTTGGTGTCGTGGAGCACCATCTGGGAGTCCAGGGAAGACCAGGAGGAATGGGTCGCGGCGAGGGTGTCCAGGCCGACCATCGGGAAACCGTAGGCCTGGCCTTCGAATTCCACGGGCAGGATCTCGGAGGTGGGCCGCATCGGGGAGAGGGTCAGGTTCCAGGCATCGAGGCGGGTGCGCGGAGAAAACCTCGTCTTGCCCATCTGCCAAGTCAGGACCACAGGCTGGTCCTCCACCGCTTCCGCTTCCCAACGCCCCACCCGCGGGATGCGCACGGCCTCCAGGAAGGCCTCGGCTCGGGAGGATCCTCCCCGATACGCCTCCGTCCCGACCGTGTCCAGACCGGCGACCCACCGCTCGAGCCCCCGACCCTCGTGGTGGTCGGCCAGGTATTCGACAAGATCCGTCACGCGACTGGCGGCCTTGCGGTCGACCTCGATCCCGGGCTTGGCGCCCGCCTTGACCTGCAGCGAATCGAGCAGGATCTCCAGGCGTCCGATCTGGGAGCGGCGCGAGGCTTCGAAGGCACCCCAGGGCCCCCAACCTCCCAGCAGGGACATGACCAGCAGCGAGACGGGCACGAAGCGCAGGTTGCGGCGCCCCGACATGAACCACGCGGCCTGGACCACCAGCCAGATGGCCAGCACCAGGATGAGATACCGCTCCTCGGTCAGTCCGTAGTCGGAGACCCGGCGTCCGATGGCCACCCCCAGCAGGAAACACAACGGAATCAACAGAGCATGGAACCAGCGCACCCACAGACGGGCCCAGCGCGCACCGGATTCCTGCGCCAAAGGGAAGAGCAGGAGCTGCGCGAGGATTCCAAACCCGGCGAAGGCCAGGATGGGCGCCGAGACAAGGCCTTCGGGAAGGGTCCAGGTGGCGAGGATCTTGGCCCCGTAGGCGTAGAGAATGACCATGTAGAGCGCGGCCAGGGGCAACAGCACACGGGTGGCGAACACGCGCATGGAAACCGGGAACTCGCGCGGGACCGGCTCGGTGCGGGAAGGGATGCCGGACAGAAAATGGAGAATGGTGAAGGCCGTTCCGACCACGATCCAGCAGATGCCGTACAGACGGGGAGGAATATCGACCCCCACAAGATTGTCTAGAGTCAGGAGCGCTCCGCTCAGCCCCAGTCCCAGGACACCGGCGAACGCCCACGTTTCGACGAATCGTTGGAGCAAGAGCCGGTTCCAATGCCAGAATTCGTCATGATCGGATCCCCGCGACAGGGACACGGCCAGATGGGTGGCGACCACCAGGAGCTGGTACAGCACCGCGTTGTTCCGGCCAATGGGGACGGGCACAAGGAGAAACCAAGCCGCAGGGATGGCCAAAGCCAGGACAGGCAGGCCAAAAGCCATGACTCCAGAGCGTCCACGGCTGTGCAGTTCGGCCAGGAACGAAAGTGAAATCGCCCATGACAGCGCCATGGCCAGGCGCACGACAATTTCACTCGGATCCTTGCTGTCGAGATGGTACACCCACCACACCAGCACGCTCCCCAGGGCCAAGGCGACCCAGGCGGTGAGGGGAAATCGTTCGAAGACCCGGCGGGGCACGGCAAGCAGTTCACGGGGATCGGGAAGGCGCATGGGGGCTCCTGCGGGGCGTTGGGATCAGAGAAGTGTACACACGGCGCATACGGCACGACAGGACCCGTGTGTCCTTGACACCTACCTGGCCGTGTGCGACTTCATGGACGGCGGCCCGCCGCGCCCCTGGTGGGAGTTCACCGCATTCCGAAAACAACGCTGGCCGAAGTTGTGAATCGGCCGCGACCACGACCTGTCCGCGAAAACCATGTGCATCGCGCCAGGGACCGTCACCCGCCAGGGCGCAGACCCCGCCGCCAGGCGTGGCTGCGCGCCGTGGGGCGTTGCCCGCCACCATCAATCCGGCTGCACCCACGTACAGACGCCCTGCAGGGCGTCTCCGCGGTGGTGGGGCCGATGGGGATATGGCGGGCAACGAAACGCGGCGTAGGGCCCGTCCGCCCCCGCCCCCCCCCGAATCCGTACAACGCAAAAGAGACGCCCTGTAGGGCGTCTCAACGTTGGTGCGGCCGATGGTGTTTTTTTTGCGAGGGCGGGGGGCGCGGAGGCGCCCGGGACGCCGAGAACCACTCAGAAGCGCTTGAAGAACTCCCAGGTTTCCTTTTCGATCCAGTTTTGATTCGCCCCCGGATCGGAATGCGTGGCCTGGTGCCCGCCAACAAAGGAGCTGAACTTCACCGGATATCCATCTTTGCAGCCTGTGAACTCGGTGGTGACGTGCGTGCTACCGGTTGCAAGCTTGGGTTCACCAGTGCACCCATTGTCTTGGACATGCTGCAGGAGGCAATATTTCGCACCCGTTTTCTGGGCATCATTGTTGATCCACCTGCACGTACCATCGTTGGTACCGTGTGCCAGGTAATAGGCAACCGGGATCTTCCTGTTGGGTGGTTGATAGAAATTGTAGTTGGCCGGAGCATAGTTGGCCACGGCCCGGATTCTTTCCGGATGTTCCAAGGAAAGCGCATACGAGAACATGGCACCGAAACTGAAGCCAGCGACAAAGACGCGTGTGGTATCCACGCACAAATTGTTCTTCACGTGAACCAGGACATCGTACCAGAATTTCAGGTCATTCGGTGCATTCCAGGTTCCGCTCCCGTCTCCCTGCATCGCGACATAGATGTTCTGGATATTGTCTTTGGTCGCCATGGTTTTGATGGAATAAAAGCCGCTCAGATCATCCCCAACCGTCCCCTTTTCGGCTTCCGCGACTCTTGCGGCGGACCCGCCCATGCAGTGATTGCCGAAAACCAGGCGGTAGGGTTTGTCTTTGTCGTAACCGGCCGGAATATCGATGATGAATTCGCCTCGGCCTGGAACCGTGGATATACGGTAGGTGCCAGATTTGGGGAGGACTCCCAGCGGTTTCCCGCACCCCGCGCTCTTGATCGGGGGATTGTTCAAGCCGCCCCACCGGTCAACAGTCCCCAGGCTCACATTGACCGTTGTGTCGTAGGAGGAGACATCCACAACCTTGGTCGAGTATCCCGTGGCCTTGAATTCCAGGGAACCAACAGCCGCTCCGGCCGTGGTTCTGGCCAACGCGGAAGGTTCAGCCGAAGACTTTACGGAATATCTTCCGCTGTGTAGCGGAGAATAATGGAATGTCGATACGCGCCCTCCGATGGTCGCACGGACAATCAGCAGGTTCACCGCGCCGAGATTTTCATTCATGTTCCAGCGGAATTCGCCGGCAGGAACCTGTGAGAACGTTTTTTCCTTGAGCAGATTGGCCGACAAATCGAAAATTTCAATTTTCACGGAAGCGGGAGCGGCGAGTTGAAACTCCATCACTCCCCGATTGAACACAATATTTTCCTGAAGAGGCAATCCTGGAGAAACCGCAGTTGCATTCCGCGTGATGGAATATGCCCCGTTGGCGTCTGTTGTGTCCTTTAAATTCTGCCCCACCAGGGTGACAATGGCTCCGGAAATACTTTGTCCGCCGCTCGTGGTCACTTTGCCGCGCAAATTGATCGTTTGGGCCTGGGCGAGGGCTCCCAAGGAAAGGACGAAGGAAAGCGCTTTGGTCGTTCGCACGTTGGACCTCCTGAGATGGAACGAAGGCACCGACGTTCAGCCATCGCGCAAACGATGACCAGCCCCGAGCGGACTGTCGATATTGGTGCCGGATACACGAAAGGCATGGCGTGGAAGCCAGGCCCATGGATTCGATGAAGCCCGAAGTTAGCGCCGTGGCGCGACCCACGCCGGGCGTTCCAGAAAGTAGGGCTTTGCTATTATCACAACAGGCGATGCAACGGGTCGCCGAAATCGCACCACGATAGTAGCACCTTGGCGGTGCCCCCCTTCTTCGTTGCCAAGCACCACCAAGACCCCCGTCGGAGTTTGCGGCGGTCCACCTCGAGAGCGAACTTGAGGGAGGGCGAGGCTCCATTCTTCCGCCGGGAGCGGTACCCGGCGAGCTCGACCTGCACGGATAGATCGGGGTCTTCGTGGTCCAGGTCAAGTGGGAGGGGCACGGATCCAGGCCTCCAGGCTCTTGGTCACCCGCGGAGCCCCTGATCCCGCAGATGAGAAGGGACGTGCTGCCTGCCAAACGGTGAAAGCCGACAGATCAGGTCTGCTCCAGGCGGCTCGGAGAGCGCTGGCGACAACTTGTCACCACTTTCGCAGGCAAGGACGGACCGGGATTTGGGCCGCGCTCTAGACTCTGACTAGTCGATTCTGCAGCGATGCACGGACCAGTGTCAGGAGGATGTATGAAGATCAATAGGATTCTTTCCGCAGTGCTTGCGTGTCTGGCGATCGGGCCTTCCCTGGCCTGGGGACAGTGCACCACATGGAACACGAGCACGATCAGGAATTGCAACGGCCTTGACTACGAGCTCTGGAATCAGAACAACAAGGGCACCGTGAGCATGAAGATCACGGGAGGCAGCACGAATCCCAACGGCGGAACCTTCGAAGGGACCTGGAGCGGCACAGAGAACATCCTGATCCGCGCGGGCAAGAAGTGGGGAGCCTCCAGCACCACGACCGCAAAATCCGTCGGCAACATCTCGCTGGAGTTCGCCGCGACGTGGACATCCGGAGACAACGTGAAGATGCTGGGCATCTACGGCTGGGCGTATTACCCGTCGGGAAGCAATCCCACGAAGACGGAAAATGGCCAGAACACCAGCTTTTCCAACCAGATCGAGTACTACATCATCCAGGACCGCGGCAGCTACAACGCGGCTTCCGGCGGCACCAACTCCAAGAAGTACGGCGAGGGAACGATCGACGGCATCTTGTACGAGTTCTACGTCGCCGACCGGCTCAACCAACCCATGTTGACTGGAAACGGCAACTTCAAGCAGTATTTCTCCGTGCCCAAGAGCACCGCCAGCCACCGCCAGAGCGGCACCGTCTCCGTCTCCAAGCACTTCGAGGCATGGGACAAAGCCGGGATGAAGATGATGGACTGCCCGCTGTACGAAGTGGCCATGAAGGTGGAATCGTATACCGGTTCCGCGACAGGCAAGGGCTCGGCCATGGTGACCAAGAACCTTCTCACGCTCGGCGGACCCGTCAACCCGAACGAATATTCGCTCGTGACGAATGTTTCCCCGGCTGGCGCAGGAACGGTGACCAAGAGCCCGAACAACACATCCTATGCCCCGAACGCTTCTGTCCAGCTCACGGCCACCCCCAGCGCGGGGTACAAGTTCGTGGGATGGTCTGGCGACGCCTCGGCGACCACGAGCCCCACCACCGTCACCATGAGCGCCAACCGCACCGTGACCGCGAAGTTCGAACTGGTTTCCGGAGACGGCACCACCAACCTGATCAAGGACGGCAACTTCCCCAGCAGCGCCGTGATCGCGGATGATGGCGCTTCCTGGAAACTCGGGCAGGGGACGAACTGGGGCAATTCCGTGGCGACGACGACCGTCGGCACCGGTGCCGCCACAGTCAACGTGACCACCATCGGAACCGAAACCTACCAGCCGCAGCTTGTCCAGTACGGACTGTCCTTGGACAAGGACATGAAGTACAAGCTCACCTTCAAGGCCAAAGCGGCGTCTGCCAGGAAGATCGAAGCCTCCTTCCAGCAATCGGAAGATCCTTGGGCCGGTTACGCTTCCAAGGAATTCGACTTGACCTCGACCGAACAGACGTTCGAGTACGTGTTCACGATGACCAGCGACTCCGATCCGGCGGCACAGTTCGCGTTCAACCTCGGTCAGGCGACGGGCGCCGTCACGATCAGCGACGTCAAGCTGGTCCACACGACCGCGAGCACGACCGCCATCTACCGCACCCCCTACGCCATCTCCGGCAGCTCGCGGTTGGCCTCCGTGAAGGGAAGGACCTTGAACGTCATGCCGGTCGACGGCTCCTCGCTGCAGGTCAGGGTCGTGGATGTCCATGGCAAGGTCCGGGCCGAATTCCGCGCGTCGTCGCAGACCGCCTACCCCCTGTCGAACGTCCCTGCCGGCCTGTACATCCTCGACGTGAGGGGCGCTGCCGGCCAGCATTCCTCGCCGATCGTCCTGGAATAAACCAGCGCCTAGCCCTCCCCCTCCGGGGGCGCGCGTTTCCCTCGTGCGCCCCCGGAGCCCCCACGAGGCAGGACCTACGCGCCTGACACGACATCCAACCGCGAAGGGCCCCCACGGGCCCTTTTTTGTTGGGGGTTGCCCAACTGGCCACACGCCGCCATGGCATCCAGTCCCTTGGTGCCGCGAAGTCGGGCGCGCTGACCTGCGTCCAGCCAGCCATTGCAGGAACTCCCGCCCCCGCGGCTCCGGGGGGCGCTTGAAGGGGGAATCGGGCCCCGGATTGAAGGGGATCAGATTCACGCACGCGCGTACGCCTCGCAGGAGATCGACGATCTCGTGGGCGTAGGCGCGGGAATCGTTGACACCCTCGAGAAGCACGTATTCCACGAAGACCACATCGCGGGCACGCGGCAAGGGGAACTCCAGCAGGGCCGCCCGCAACTGCGCCAGGTTCCAGCGGCGGTTCACCGGCATGAGCTCCGAACGGAGGGCGTCGTTCGGGGCGTTGAGGCTCACGGCCAGACGCAAGCGGGGGAAGCCTTCGAGGGGAGGCAGGGTGGCCAGGCGCGCCAATCGACGGATTCCGTCCACGTGGCCCACGGTGGAGATCGTGATGGAGGGCAGCGGGATGGCTAGGCCGCGTTGGTCGGACAATACCCGAACGGCTCGCAGCACGTTGTCGAGGTTGTCCATGGGCTCGCCCATGCCCATGAAGACCACGTTTTCGATGCGCTCGCCCAAGACGTGCCGGGCCACGAGCACCTGCGACACGATCTCGCCAGCGTCCAGGTCGCGCAGGTGGCCGAGCCTGGCGGTCTCGCAGAACGCGCAACCCATCTTGCAGCCGACCTGCGACGAAACGCACAGCGACTTGTAGGAGCGCATCGGGATCACCACCGATTCGCTCTCCAGGCCGTCGCGCAGCCGCAGCAGGAACTTGTAAGTGGAGCCATCACCCGATCGCCCGCTGACGGAGGGCAATCGGACAGGGAACTGCTCGGCCACAGCGTCGGCAAACGGTCGATTCGAGGCGAATTCGGGCATGAGGCGAGGATCGAACACGCCCTCGCGGTGGATGCCACGAAACAGCGCCAGCGCATGGTACTCCCCTTTCCCGTAGAGTTCGCGGAACCGCGCTACCATCGAGGGGAGGTCGAGACCGAGGGGATCCGCAGGACAGGGATCGATGGGGTCGTTGGGGGCCGGAACGGTCATGGACTCCCAAAGATGGATAGACAATACGAGATGCGCACCGTGGCTGGTGGAACAGGAAGGAGCTCCTTGTGGAGCTCCTGGAACCGTCCACGCTGGCCTGCAAGCGGCGCCGGACGGAGACCGGGCCCAACGTCTTAGCGCACGAGTATGGTCCGCGTGGCGTTCATACCGGCGCCCTGGACGCGTACCACGTGCAGGCCCTGCCGAATGGCGCCCAGCGCGAAGGTCTGGGTGCCTGCCGGGAGAGCGCCATCGTGGAGACGGGTCTCCAGACGGCCCTGGAGGTCGTGCAGGTCCACCGTGGTCCGTCCCCCGACCGCCAGATCCAGCAGGAGTTCGCGCCCCTGGACCCGGATGTGGTCGGGCGCGGCAGAGGAGCGCGAGCGCACGGAGGTGTTGATCGGCTTGCCCACGACATCGGCCAAGATCAAGTTCTTCGCCGATTCGGCGTTGTAGGCACGGGGCTTGACGAACCTGTTGACCACGATCGACCCATCGACCACGACATCGTCGAAGTACACGTTGCCCGAGAAGTTCAGGCCGAAGATTTCGATGTAGATCTTCGAGAGGTTGCCCATGAAGGAGCTGTAGTCGGTTCCGGTGAGCACCACCTGATCCTTGGCGGTGGTGGTGAGATCGATGGTGCAAAGGGTCGAGTCGCCCGGGTTCACCCAGCAGCCTTCAGGCTGCGCCCAACTCCAGCCTGCGGTCTGGTTGCCAAGGAAGGCCACGGTGAACCAGATGCCTTGCATGGTGTTGCCGTTGAAGACCTTCACGGTGAGGCTCTTGGCTGTCGAGAGGTTCTTGGCGGTGCCCGTGCTGGAGGTCGTCGAATCGATGATCACGTTGCCTTTGCCCGTGTCGCCCGAGGCGGCGTTGAACCTCACCCGCAACCAGCCGTTGGTCGCCGTGTCTCCGGGACCCAGCTCGATCACCGGACGCGCCGTGTCGAGTTTGCCCAGCTCGTAGCCCACGGTGCACGACGACACCGGGGAACTGGCCAGGGCGTAGGCGTTCCAACCTGGCATTTCGTCCAGGGTGATGACACAGGGGTCGTCCATGTTGGCCTTCCACACCGCAGGCACGGTCTGGTCCAGGAATTTGCCGTCCCAGCTCTGGTACCAGGGCATCCACCACGACCAGGTGATGCCGTTGGCCTTCATGCTCGCGACGTCGGGGATGGACCCGTTCTCGGAAACCGCGAGGATCTTGTCCAGGGCCCCGAAGTTGGTGGTGAGGGTCTTGTGGGCGGCGACGTACTTGGAGGTGTAGTCCCAGGCGTCGTAGATGTCGAGACTGATGACGTCGACCTTCGAGGCCCCGGGATTCCAGGCGATGTCGGAGGCGAATTGGGGGTTCCAGACCCACACCAGGTTGCGCACACCATCCTGGGTGACCATGCGGTCGTAGATCAGGTTGTAGAGAGCCTGGAATGCGGCACCGCCCTTGGTTCCCCACCAGAACCATGCGCCGCTGGCCTCGTGGATGGGACGGAACACGGCCGCGACGCTGTCGCGCTGGAGCTGGAGAAACTTCGCGGCGATCTCGTCGATGTCGGACACCAACTGCTTGTAGGTCGCGGAAGACGTGTCCCAGGTGGTCGTGCCCACCTTGAATCCCTTGGTGAAGTCGAAGGTGGTGCTCTTGGTGTAGAACGCGTCGACGGAATCGCTCGGATCCTTCCAATGCCAGGTGAATGCGGGGATGCCGCCCCTCGCCCAGAGATCCTTGGCCTGGGCCAGGGTGGTGCTGGTGTAGCTCTGGTACCATGCGTCGGAGCCCTTCACCCCGGTGGCGAAGAGGAAGTCGAAACCCACCAGTGCGGGGTACTTCCCGGTGCGCAGTTTCATCGAGTCGACATCGACCTGCTCCAGGACATTGCTGCCTGAGCCGACGTCGCCGGTCATCATTCCCGAGACCGTCTTGACCCCGTAGTTGGTCGCCAGGAAGTTGTAGAGCTTGCGGGCGCCGCCGGTGGCCCCGGGCGTGACCGGTTCGTAGCTGGGAGCCGCTTGGGAGGTGGTGGCCGCCAGGACGAGGGCCAGAAGGGTGGGGATGGATTTCATGGGATACGGGCCTCCTGCCCACGATGGGATACTTGTGCGTCTGGACGGCAAGAAAGGTGATCGGCCCCCTCTGATTTCGCTCCTTGATTTCACAGCAAGAGGAAAACCAAGCGACCACATTCTCCGCCATTCCCGGATTCGGATCCCCCTCTTTCGCGCGGACTCCGGGAGGAGATGGGAATCTCCGGCCGCTCCCGAACACATCATAGGCTGTGCGAACCCGATGATTCCAGGGATTGTCGCCTCCCCTTGGAAGGAGACCCGTCGCGGCATTCGAACACTCCGCGGGGGCTCTTCGCATCGAGAACCGGGGGCGACGACGTTTATGCAGGAAAACCCTGGCTTGATCCCGTAGCGCAAAGGGACCGTCACCCGACAGGGCGCAGACCCCGCCGCCAGGCGTGGCTGCGCGCCGCGGGGCGTTGCCCGCCCCCATCAATCCGTCCGGCGGGCAACGAAACGCGGCGTAGGGCCCGGCTGCGCCACCCGCCCCCCGAATCCGTACAACGCAGTAGAGACGCCCTGCAGGGCGTCTCTACGTTGGTGCGCCCAATGGGGTTGGGGGGGGCGGGGGCGCGGGGCGCCCCCAACAATCAATACCGATACAGCTCGGGCTTGTACGGGCCTTCCTTGGGCAGTCCCAGGTACGCGGCCTGGGAATCCGTGAGGACTTCCAGCTCGACACCAAGCTTGGCCAGGTGCAGGCGCGCGACCTTCTCGTCGAGCTTCTTGGGCAGGGTGTAGACCTTGCCCTTCTCGTAGGACTTCACGCCCGACACGGTGGGCTTGCCCTGCGAGGCCAACCAGAGGTCGATCTGGGCGATGGTCTGGTTGGTGAACGAGGCGCTCATCACGAAGGACGGATGCCCAGTGGCGCAACCGAGGTTCACGAGACGGCCTTCGGCCAGCACGATGAGGCTCTTGCCGTCGGGCCAGATGACTTCGTGGACCTGGGGCTTGATCTCGACCCACTTGTGCTTCTTGATGTTGGCGATCTCGATCTCGGAGTCGAAGTGGCCGATGTTGCACACGATGGCGCGGTGCTTCATGGCGTCCATGTGCTTCTCGGTGATCACGAACTCGTTGCCGGTCGTGGTCACGAAGATGTCGCCGCGGGGGGCGGCCTTGGCCATGGTGGTCACTTCGTAGCCTTCCATCGCGGCCTGCAGGGCGCAGATGGGGTCGATCTCGGTGATGAGCACGCGGGCACCCTGGCCCTTCATGGCCTGCGCGCAACCCTTGCCGACGTCGCCGTAGCCCGCGATCACGACGATCTTGCCCGAGAGCATGACGTCGGTGGCGCGCATGATGCCGTCGGGAAGCGAGTGGCGGCAGCCGTAGAGGTTGTCGAACTTGCTCTTGGTGACGGAGTCGTTCACGTTGATGCAGGGGAACAGCAACTCGCCCTTGGCGGCCATCTGGTACAAGCGGTGCACGCCGGTGGTGGTCTCTTCCGAGACGCCCTGGATGTTCTTGGCGCATTCGGTGAAGAATCCGGGGCGTTCGGCCACGGCCTTCTTGACCTGGGCGTAGAGGATGCGACCTTCTTCATGGCCGGGGTCCACATCCAGGAACGAAGCGTCCTTCTCGGCGCGCAGACCCAGGTGCACGAACAGGGTGAGGTCGCCACCGTCGTCGAGGATCATGTTGGGCGTGCCGTTGTCGGCCCACTGGAGCACCTTCCAGGAGTAGTCCCAGTATTCCACGAGGCTCTCGCCCTTGACGGCGAACACGGGCACGCCGCGATCGGCGATGGCCGAGGCGGCGTGGTCCTGGGTGCTGAAGATGTTGCAGGAGCACCAGCGGATGTCGGCACCGAGTTCGGCGAGGGTCTCGATGAGCACCGCCGTCTGGATGGTCATGTGAAGCGAGCCGGCGATGCGCGCGCCCTTGAGGGGCTGGCTGGCGCGGAACTCTTCGCGGGTGGCCACGAGGCCGGGCATCTCGGTCTCGGCGAGGTCGATTTCCTTGCGGCCGAAGGCGGCCAGAGCGAGGTCGCGCACGAGGTAGTCGGGTTTGCCGTTGGCCACGGGGGCCTTGCCGAAGGTGGAGGGTTTGTCGGACATGAGGCGTTCTCCTTGGCCCGAATCGGGCTGGGGGTGGTACGCCTTCAATATATCAAATAATCGTGATGCGTTGATGCGTATCTACGACATCCCGAACTCGGGCCCCAGATCCAGATCTTCCTGCAGGCGCCGCACGATACGCAGGATGTCGGCGGTGACATAGGGTTTGGCGAGGATGTCGTCGACCCCGGCGCCGACGGCTTGGTCGCGTTCCTCGGTGGAGGTGCCCCCGGTCAGGGCGACCACATGGATGGTTCGGTTCCGCTCCCCGGCCTCGCCGGCACGAAGACGTCGAGTGGCATCCAACCCGTCCAGGATCGGCATTTGCAGGTCCATGAGAACCAGGTCGAACGACTCGCGCTCCAGCGCTGCAAGAGCCTGGGCGCCGTCGGCCACGATGGTCGGAATCTGTCCTATGCCGACCAGGATCTTCTCGATGAGCAACTGGTTGACCGGATGATCCTCGGCGACCAGCACCCTCAGGCCCTTCCGGAAGGACTCCTCGAGGGAATGCCGCGTGACGACGTTCCCAGCGGGAATCGTCCCGCGCACCGCCAGCTTCAGTGCAGACTCCACCAACCGGGACCGGATGGGCTTGGTGAGGTAGGCGCACCAGCCGGACCGTGCCGCCTCGCCGGCCTCGCCGCGGACTCCCAGATGGGTGACCAGCATGCAGGGGGGGATGGCGGAGAATTCCGTGCGCAGCCGATCCAGCCACCCGGCGGGATCGTCGCCGGCAACGGTCCGATCGACCAGCAGCGCATCCCACCGGCCACTTGCCCGCAACGCGGTTTGGAGCTCCTCGAAGCTGGCCACATCCTCGACCAGGCAACCGAATCGACGGACCAGCAACGCGAGGGCCTCCCGCGTTGTGGGCCGAGTGTCGGCCAACAGCACCCTGACTCCGTCCAATCCCGTGCGAGGATCCGGGGTCGAGGGGGCGACCAGCCTGGGAGGTGGGCGCAACGGGACCTGGAAACGAAACCGGGATCCCACGCCGGGCTCGCTCTCGGCCGTGAGGGTCCCCCCCATCAAGTGGGCCAGATCCTGCGCGATGGAAAGTCCCAGACCGGTCCCCCCGAAGCGGCGCACGATGGAGGGATCGCCCTGGACGAAGGGGACGAAGAGCGAGCCAAGCGTCTGGCCATCCATCCCAGGTCCGGAATCCTCGACCGTGATCGAAAGGGACAGGCCTCCTTCGTCGGCATCGTCGAGGCCGGCGAGCAGGCGCACTTCGCCGGAGCTGGTGAACTTCACGGCGTTGCCCACCAGGTTCGAGACGACTTGTCGAATGCGTCCCGGATCGCCGATGGCGAAGGAGCCGCCGTCGCCATCGATCGATAGCACGAGCTCGAGCCCCTTGGCCCGCGCCTGGACGGAAAATGTCTCCGCGAGTTCCTCGAGGAGTCCACGGACGTCGAATTCCATCGCTTCCAGAGACAGTTTTCCAGCTTCGATCCGGGAGTGGTCGAGGATATCGTTGAGAGTTCCCAGGAGCGCGCTGCCGCTGTGCCGCAGGAGCGTGGCCAGCCGGTGCCGCTCAGGATCCATTTCCCCGTCCGCAAGCGCATCGGCAAGCCCCAGGATCGCCGTCATCGGGATCCGGATCTCGTGGCTCATGTTCGCGAGGAAGCGGCTTTTCGCGAGCTTCGACTCGATGGCCTCCGCCGCGGAGGCTTCGGCCTCCCGACGGGCGATTTCGAGCTTCAGATTGGCGTCCTTCAATTGGACCAGGCGTTCCCGCGCGACCGTGATGTCGTGCACCGAAAGCACCACGGCGTGGGGGCGAAGATCGCCCTCGCCCCACACGGGCTCGGCGTTCACCGTGATCCAGGCACGCACTCCACCATCGGCCGACCCGATCCCCAGCACCCGATCGCGGAGGGAATCCCCGGCATCGAAGACTTTCCGGAACGGCTCGAGGGACGTAAGGAACGGTTTCCCGTCTTCGTCCAGAAAAATGGTATCCAGAACATCCTCGGCCCGGGTGACCCGCAGGCCGAGCAGATGCCTGGCCGGAGCGTTTCCTTCCAGGATCGATCCGTTTCGATCGAGCAGGATCACTCCGTCGCCGAGGGCGCGCACCACCGATCGGAAACGTTCCTCGCGCTCGGCGAGCTGGATCTTGCGATTCCAGGCCAGGACCAGCGACTGCACCAGCAGATAGAACTCGCCGCGCGCGAAAGGCTTGCGCACGTAGTAGAAGCCGGTATGGAGACGCTCGCGGATCTGCTCGAGAGAGACGTCCGCGAAGGCGGTGCAGAGCACGATTTCCAAGGCCGGATCCATGGCACGCAGGCGTTGCGCGGCATCCAGCCCGTTCATGCCGGGCATGCGCATGTCGAGGATGCACAAGGGGCAGGTTCGCCCCTGGGCGAGCTCGTGGAAATACCACGATACCAGCTCGTCTCCGCCGGCGAAGACGCGGCAGTCGAGCTCGGGACCGGCCTTGGCAGCGGACTCGGACTCCCCCAGCAGGTCGAAGTCGCTGCCTTCGCCGACCGAAAAGATCTTCCGGTAGTAGTCCTGGATGCCTGGATCGTCGTCGGCGATCAGGACCGTTCCCCGGAATCCGTTCGGATCGGCCGGCCTGCCCGGAATCCGGGGATCCAAGGGAATCTTCGACTCAGACATCGCCAACCTCCACGATCAAGGACGCTCCGCGTCCGGCACCTTCGCTCTCCAATCTCACATTGCCGTTGTTCGCCGAGAGGAACACCGCGAAGGAATGCAGTCCCAGCCCGTGGCCATCGGACTTCGTGGTGTACCCCGCGGTGAACAGGTTGCCGCGCGCCTGCGGGGAGACTCCCGCTCCATCGTCGGAAATCGTCACCTGCCAGCGCCCCTCGCGCCGCGTCTCCCCCAGTCGCACCCGGACGGTTCCGGGCCGCGCCCCGATCGCATCGAAGGCGTTGCGCAGGCCGTTGCGCAGGCCGTGGGAAATCTGGTTGCGCACGTTGGAGATCCTGGCTCCCGTGGCGATTTCCGTTTCGACGCGGATGCCGCGTTTTTCTCCCAGCAGCGAGAATTCGGAGCAGAGCTCCCCGAGGAGACCCGACAGGTCGATGTCGTCGGGCTGGGAGCGACGGGTGGTTTCGAGAAAGGTGGATTGCTGGTGCTCGATCGTCTGGTGGATGGCGGCGCGAACCTGTCCGATGCTCGCGACAGCTCCTTCCAGGGCGGGGAACACATTGCCCACCAGGATTGTTTCCAGCTTGGCCAGACTTGGGCCCTCGACGCCTTCCTCCCGGACCTTCCGGAACATCTGGGGATATTGCGCGCCCGTGCGGGAAATGGCTTCCAGATCCATGAGTCCGGACGACAGCCTCGTGGTCAGGTTGCCCACGTTGTGCAGGTACCCCGATGCCGACTCGTATAGGCCCCGTGCGTAGGCGAGTTCCGCTTCCTTCGCGCGCAACCCGGCATCGACCCGCGAGACGACCAGCTCCTGGCTGCGGGATTCGAGATCCTGCGCCAACTGGTTGAAATTCGCGGTCAATCCGTCGATCTCGGTGATGCCGACCCTGGGGAGATTGGCCGCTTCCGTCCCGGTGCCCAGACACGAGGTCGCTTCCGCAAGCCTCTCGATCGGCGAGGCGAGATCGCGTGAGATGATCCGCGCCTTGCGGCGCAGGTAACCGAAGAACAGGACGTAGAATCCGATCATGATTCCCAGCACGGCCCACCCGATCCGCCGCGAGGTGCTCGCTTGGTCGTTGACCGCGCTGAACACGTCGCTGGAGCGCACCATCAGAAAGATCCGCCAGTTGGTCGAGGAGATCTTGGCCTGCACCAGATAGACAGCTTCACCACCCACACGCAACAGCCGCAAACGGGTGGAATCGCGGTACCCTTCCCGGAACGCGCGAGCCAGCGCGGAGTCGGGATGCCGCAACAGATTGTACGCCTGGGGCTTCAGGAGCTCGCTCCCGACGGGCTGGCTGTACACGTGGGCCTTCAGCTCCTTCAATCCCAGGAACCTCTCGACAGGCTCGGGCATGGCCAGGATCATTCCCGAGTCGTCGGAAAGGAACGCTGCCGATTTCCACGGAAGCTGCGCGTCGAGCAGACTGTCGACGATGGCCTTGATCGTCACGTCGAATCCCACCACCCCCGACAGAGAGTCGTGGGCGTACACGGGCGCGATGCACGAAACCATCCAGCCCTGGCCGGCCGGATCGAGGTAGGCTCCGGTCCACACGACTCCCTTTTCAGGGTTGTGTACGGAATCTGCCAGGTAGTAGAAGTTGTAGTCGGCCATCCGAAGCGTCGGCGGATACTGCGCGGTGACATCTTCGATGAACGGATGGAGCCGATTCATGTTGTCGGCCGTGTTGTAGTAGACCGCCGCCACATTGGGGTAGTCCTCGACGAAGTGTTCGTACAGGGGACCCAGGAACGCGGTCGCCCGGGCGATTTCCATCTGGCGGGGACCGGGGGGCGAGCTTGCGGGAAAGAAAAGGCTGCTAGACCCGACCCGGTTGGTCTGGAACACGCTGCCGTTGGAGTCCTGGGTGAAATGCGGCGGCTCCCCCACCACGCGAAAATTCCCGGGATCGAGTTCGACCTGTTGATGCCGCTTGGCGAAGTACAAGGCGCCCTTGCGGATGCTCTGAAAATCGGCGTCGATCCGGCTGGCTTGGTCGCGTGCGACGAACGGCAGGGTATGCTCCAGTTCGCGGACGAGAGTGCGCTCGGTCTGGCGCGTCACCCAGGAGTTGACGGCGAAGTAGATCGCCACGATCAGGAGTTCGATCGTGAGCACGGGCACGAGAGCGCTGCGGAGGTAGTGTCGGAAGACGAATCGCGACAAGCTCTGGCTCGGCATTCCCCGATCCCCTCCGCGGCGCTCGGAACCATTCCTGGCATTTCCCGCGGAGGTGATCATACCACGCGCAGGCGCGGAGGTCGACGCCTTCGCCCCGGTACGAGCGGAATGCGCTTGCGATCAATCCCCCGGGGAAGGCTCGACGAGATGGGAAGAGTCCGATGGCGCATCGAAATCGGATCCCTCGTGACGGCGCAGGATCCCCGCCAGGTCGTCCAGGCGGATGGGCTTGGCCAGGTAGCCGTCCATGCCCGCCTCCAAGCAACGGATCCGGTCTTCCGGAAGCGCATGGGCCGTGAGCGCCACGACCGGCACCTTCGTCGATTCCCCTCCGGCCTGGCCGGCGCGGATCCGACGCGTCGCCTCGATGCCGTCCAACTCGGGCATCTGGCAATCCATCAGGACCAGGTCGTACCGGGAACGCGCCAGCTCGGCGAGGACCTCCAATCCATTGGAGACCATCTGGCAATCGTACCCGAGCTTGGCGAGCAGTTTGCGCACCAGGAACTGGTTCACGGAATTGTCTTCGGCCACAAGAATCCGCAAACCGTGACGACGGATCTCCTCGACCAGGTGCCGAGTGACCACACGCTCGGGCCGTGCGCCATCCTCGAGCTCCAGAACCTCGCGCAGCACGCCATGCAGGTGCGCGACGCGAAAGGGCTTGGTGAGGTAGCCCTGGAACCCGTCCCGTTCGATCTCGGCCACCTCGCCCCGGTGGCCGAAGGAGGTCGCCAGAACCAGACGCAACCCTGCCAGGTCGGGATTGCGCCTGATGCGACGCCCCAACTCGCGACCGTCGGCACGGCCTGGCACGCCGGCGTCCAACAACGCCACGTCGAAAGGGTCAGCCCCCAGGTGAGCGCTCTCCAACAGTGACAGGACGGAGGATTCCTCCCGCACCTGGTGGACCCGGCACCCCCAGGCCTCGAGGTGGGAGGCGATGGCCTCGCGGGAGGGATCGTGGGAGTCCACCAGAAGCACTCGACGAGCGGCCAAGTCAAGGCCCGACGACTTGCGCGGGCGACGGCGCGGCTTCTGGAGTTTGAGTTCCAGGCGCAGGTGGAAGACGGAGCCCCGCCCCGGCTCGCTCTCCAGGGCGATGGATCCCCCCATGAGTTCCGCGAGCTGGCGGCTGATGGCCAGCCCCAGGCCCGTGCCGCCGAATCGGCGCGTTACGGTGCTGTCGGCCTGGCTGAAGGGCTTGAACAGCCGTGAAGACTGCTCGGGGGTCAATCCGATGCCCGTGTCCTGCACCGACACGCGCAACACCACCGCCCGGGCGCTCGTCGCCTCGGTGGCAACGGAAATTGTCACCCCTCCGGATTCGGTGAACTTCACCGCGTTGCCCACCAGATTCACCAGGATCTGGCGGATGCGGCCGGGATCGCCTTCCACGAACGAGGGCACATCCGGCGCGACGTCGAGCACCAGCTCCAGACCCTTCTCCTGGGCACGCACGGCGAGCATCTCGGCGACATCCTCCAGGGAAGCGCGGATGTCGAAGGCCATCGATTCGATGGCGAGTTTGCGCGCTTCGATCTTGGAAAGGTCGAGGATGTCGTTGATGAGCCCCAGCAAGGCCTCGCCGCTGGAGCGGACGATGCGCGCATAGTGGGACTGTTCATCGTCCAGGGGGCTGTCCAGCAACAGGTCGGTCATCCCGATCACCGCGTTCATGGGCGTGCGGATCTCGTGGCTCATGTTGGCCAGGAACTCGCTTTTGGCGGCGCTGGCGCGTTCGGCACGGGCCGAGGTCTCGCGCAGTTCGGCGAGGGTGCGCAACAACTCCACTTCGGCACCCTTGCGTCGCGTGATGTCGGTGCGGGTGCCGCTGATGCGCAAGACCCGTCCTCCGGCGTCGCGGGCGATGAGTTTGCCGCGATCCTGCACCCATATCCAGTCCCCCGAGGGGCGGCGGATCCGGCATTCCACATCCATATGCCGTTCCTCGCCGCGCAGGAGTCGCTGCACGGAGGCCAGGTACACCTCACGGTCGTCGGCATGCACGATTTCGATCAGGGCCGAAGGTGTCGTGTCGCCATGAACCGCCAGGCCGGAGATCTCCCGGAAACGATCGTCCAGGCGCACCTCATCTCCCACCAGGTCCCAGTCCCAGGTTCCTGCCTGGGTGGCGTCGAGGATGTTGCCCAGGTGCTCGGACTGCACCCGCAAGGCTTCCTCGGCGCGCAACCGATCTTCGATGTCGACCAGCAAGGCCAATGTGGCGGGCTCGCCCTGCCAGATGATCCGACTGGCGCGCATCTCCGCCCAGCGCGCCACGCCATCCCGGCGGAGGATGCGGATGTGGTAGGCTGTCGGCGCCTCCATCCCCGCCCGTCGACGCTGGTAGTTCTCGAGCACCTCGTGACGGTGCTCGGGATGGACAAACTCGAGCATGGAGCTTCCGATCAGTTCCTGCCGGGAGACTCCGGCAAGCACTTCGGCTTGCTGGTTGGCGAAGCGGATGCGCCCTTCCTCCAGGACCACGATGCCGTCGGAGGCGCATTCCAACAGGTGCCGGAATTGGCTTTCGTCGGAGTCCATGCGCCGGCGGCGGTGCTGCGCCTGGGCCTGCGCGTGGACCATCAGGAGGATTTCGGGCCGATCGAAGGCCAAGTCGGTGCGCAACATCCCGTCGCCGAATACGGAATCCCTCCCATCCGTGACGGCCATCCGCACCACGATGGTCGCCAGAGGATCGATGGCGCGCAGCCGTTGCGCGATGTCGTCGTGTTTGTGGCGCCCCTCCACCGTGTCCACCAGGCAGACTGGCGAGGCCATCGCGCGTGCCACGCGGTCGGCGAGATTGGCCTCCAGGGCGTGCCGGTCGGGGAAGGCCACCACCGATACGCGAAGATCTCCCGATCCGCGCGAAATCAAGCCCAACGCGAGTCCGATCCGGTCGACAAGCCCGCGGGCGCCGCCGAGCACGAACAAAACAGGCCCATCGGAATCGGAGACGCCCCCGGGAACCATTCCCGCCCCGTTCGGGCGATCCATTGTGCCGAAGTCCATTTCGGTGGGTGCGAGCAGATTCATGGAAGGAGGCGACTCCCTGTGTGGTCAGACCAGTCTAGCTCCTCCCTCGCGGCAACGCAAGCAATTGATGGATTCCTCGATCCGCTGTAGCGCGCCTCCGTCGGGAACGAAAAAAAAGGCTCCTGGAGGGAGCCTTCTGCACAGAATATGTCTCCAGTGGGCGATACCCCCACCACCCGTGGAACCTCGATTACTTGCCCGCGAGAGCCTTCTTCAGGGCGACGACCTTGTCGGTCTTCTCCCAGGTGAACTCCTTGGTGGTCCGGCCGAAGTGGCCGCCGGCGGCGGTCTTGTAGTACCGAGGCTTCTTCAGGTCCAGCATCTTGACGATACCTGCGGGCTTGAGATCGAACACCTTCTTGACGGCCTTCTCGAGCTTGTCCTGGTCGACCTTGCCGGTGCCGAAGGTGTCCACGAGCACCGAGACGGGCTCGGGGAAGCCGATGGCGTAGGCCAACTGGACTTCGCAGCGGGTGGCGAGCTTGGCGGCCACGATGTTCTTGGCCACGTAGCGGGCCGCGTAAGCCGCCGAACGGTCGACCTTCGAGGGGTCCTTGCCCGAGAACGCGCCGCCGCCGTGGCGACCCATGCCGCCGTAGGTGTCGACGATGATCTTGCGGCCGGTGAGACCGCAGTCGCCGTGGGGTCCGCCGACGACGAACTTGCCGGTGGGATTGATGTGGTACTTGGTGTTCTTGTCGAGCAGGTTCAACGGGATGACGTGCTTGACCACCTTCTCGATCATGTCCTTGCGGATCTGGGCGTGGGTGACCTTCTCGTCGTGCTGGGTGCTGATGACCACGGCTTCGACACGAGCGATCTTGCCGTCCACATACTCGACGGTGACCTGGCTCTTGGCGTCGGGGCGCAGGTACTTGAGCTGGCCCTTCTGGCGGATTTCTGTGATCTTGTTGATCAGACCATGCGCCCAGTGGATGGGAGCGGGCATCAGCTCGGGGGTCTCGTCGCAGGCGAAGCCGAACATCATGCCCTGGTCGCCGGCACCCTGCTCGGCGGTGTCCTTGCCCTCGGCGGCCTTGGCGTCGACGCCCTGGGCGATGTCGGGAGACTGCGCATGGATGCGCACGTCGACCTGGCAGGTGGAGGCCGCGAAACCGATCTCGGGATCGATGTAGCCGATGTCGGAGACGACACCGCGCACGATGGCGTCGACGTTGGCGCGCGTCAGAGGGGCCTTGGTGGTGACCTCTCCGGCGACCACGACCAGGTCGGTGGTGCAGAGGGTTTCGCAGGCGACGCGGCTGTTGGGGTCGTGCGAGAGGCAGAAATCCAGGACGGCGTCCGAGATCTGGTCGGACACCTTGTCCGGATGGCCCATCGAGACGGATTCCGACGTGAACAGATTGCGAGCCATGTCTTGTGCTCCAAGGAAAGAAAGGGTGGGCAGTGCCGATCGCCGGCATCGCTCGATCTGAGCAGAAACATATCAAAATATTCGGAAGCGTTGATGCATCGAACAGGCATCCCACCGCGGGGGGCCTATCTTTGGAGGAAATGGCCGATCGCCGCCTACAACTTCCAGCCCCACTGGCCTACGCACTGCGGTGGCTGGTGCCGTGTCTTTGCGTCGCACTGGTCTCGGGGCTTTCCTCCGGGCTCTTTCTCTGGGCGCTGGAGTGGACCACTTTCGCCCACACAAGCCACCCCTGGCTCTTGTGGCTGCTCCCGATCGCCGGCCTCGTCTCGGGGCTTGTCTACCACACGTTCGGAGGGACCAGCGACGCCGGCAACAATCTGATCCTGACCCAGGTGCGGGAAGCCAACGCCCCCGTGCCGTTGCGCATGGCTCCCCTGGTGCTGGGCGGAACCCTTCTCACCCATCTGTTCGGCGGCTCGGCTGGACGAGAAGGCACGGCGGTGCAGATGGCCGGCTCGTTGGCCGATCAATTTTCGCGTCCCTTGCGTCTGACCCCGCACGAGCGCAGGGTCCTGTTGCGTTCGGCCATCGCGGGGGGCTTCGCGGCGGTGTTCGGAACCCCTCTGGCGGGAACGCTCTTCGCGTTGGAGGTCGTCGTCGCCGGCTCCTTCTCGCTTTCCACGCTCCTGCCCTGTTTGACCACCGCCCTGATGGCCCACCAAGTCGTGGAGTTTCTGCCGATCCACCACAGCCAGTACGCAGCCGGAGTCGCCCCTTCCGGCCTCTGGCCCCTGGCGGCCTCGGCCCTGCTGGGGGTGGCCGCCGGTCTGTTGGCCCGCCTCTTCGCCGGATCGGCCCGTACCATCGCCCACACCTTACGCCAGCACGTTTCCTGGCCGCCCCTTCGTCCCTTCCTCGGCGGCGTGGTCGTGGCAGTGTTGGGATCCCTTTTCGGATCGCGGTTCCTGGGATTGGGTTTGCCCGAAATCGCCTCGAGTTTCACGGCCGCGGCGGGTCCGC
>JAMIIV010000119.1:0-5081 GCA_035913415.1 Fibrobacteria bacterium
CTCCGACGTACCGCCGCGTACGCCGTCGGGGGGCGCGGCTGGTCGTCTGCATCTCCCGGACGGCTCCGATCCCCTACGTCCGGGAGCGCTTGAATCCCTTGCGTCACCTCCGACGTACCGCCGCGTACGCCGTCGGGGGGCGCGGCTGGTCGTCTGCATCTCCCGGACGGCTCCGATCCCCTACGTCTGGGAGCGCTTGAATCCCTTGCGTCACCTCCGACGTACCGCCGCGTACGCCGTCGGGGGGCGCCTCAGGGAAGCATGAGGCGCTGGGGAGGGACGGAACTTGGGCCGCGCATTTGGAGGATGCTCATGCCGCGCAGGTCGCGGGGCAGGTCCCAGGACGAGGCGGAGCCCGCGGAGAGGTCGCGGGAGGACTGCCAGCGCAGGGAGCCGGAAACGTCCAGTGCACACAGAGTCCAACGCCCGGAGACCGAGGGCAGGAACTCCACCTGGTGGCCCAAGGTCGAGAGGCGGGAGGAAACGGAGCGAGCGAGCGGACTCCGGACGGTCGAGGTCGAGGATTCCAACTTGCCGATTCCGTGCAGGTAGGCGTACAGCGCCATTTTGCCGCGCATGGTCTGCTGCGGGGTGAACTCGGCGTTGGCCCACACGTATCGGGTGTTGAAGTACCCCTCGACCTTGGGCCACTCCGCGAAGGCCGGATGACACTTGTCGGTCATCCAGGTGGGACGCCCCATGACCATGGACGCATCCCAAACGTCGACATTGAAGTAGGGGGTATGACCCGGATGCAGGCCTGGTGTGCCGTCGTCGCGTCCCGAAGTGTAGGCGCCCTCGACGCTGCGCCTGGAAGCCAGAGAGGTCGAGGCGGTGGTCATCTGGATCATGTTCATCGGATTGCGCCCCAGTCCCCAGTCGGCCTCGAGTTCGAGAGCTTTCCGGAAGAGGTCTTGGTCGGCCGCGACGGTGGACACGGCGTGGGCGACCAAGGCGTGATGGACGTTCTGGACGGTCTGGAAGTACCCATTGTTGTTGTCGGTCGAACGTCGGCTCGGACGTGAATTCATGAAGGCCGCGTGCTTGCGGCGAGCCTGGTACAGGACCGCCGACTTCATGTTGGCCACAAGGGTCGGGTACCGGCGTGGGTGGGGCGATACCAGGTACCCCGCCGTCGCGTAGAGCTGGTTGCGCTTGCCGTCCTGGAGATCTGCCTGGGACGAGCCGGCGCAGACGCTCTCCGTGTTCAAAGCGTCTTCGTAGACGGTCTCCCCCGTCAGATTGAAAAGAAACGCGGCGGCCGTCGCTTTGAAGTCGCGCCCCCGCATTTTCCCGTCACCTACATCCTGGGTCTGGTCCAGCATCGGGTCCACCATGGAGGACGCGTACGACCACGCCACCTTGGCCGAATCGCGGTACCGGGTCATCAGGGCCGTGTTGCCCGAAATCCGGAAGGCATCCGCCAACATGGCGGCATTGGCGGCGCTGGCCCAAGCCGCCACGGCCGTGGTTCCGGCCTGGTAGAAGGTGTTGCTCGAGTTCGGATTGTTCAATCCGTGGGAATACCCGGACCCGTCGCGCAGGTTCAGCCAGAAATCGACTTCGTTGCGCGCTTCATCGAGAAGATCGGGAACCCCGTTGCCGCTCTCCGCGATGCCCACGTTGTCGTCGGAGGTCGCGCCGCCCGTCAGAATGTGCCCCAGGAGCATGTCGTAGATGATCGCGACATGTCCCAGATGACGGTCCCAATCGAGGGCATCGGAGTGGCCACCGACGGCTCTGGGGTTTTCGGGGTTTCCTGCCTTGGCGTAGGGGGCCCACTCGTCCTTGCGGTCCCATGGATCGCCCGCGCTGCTGAAGGCCTGCCAGTCCGGGTGGTAGGGATGGAGCATGGTGAGCACCACCTTGGTGTTCGAGGGCGAGCGTCCAGGGATCCACAGTGGTCGTCGCGGGACGGGACGGATTCCGTCTGCGGAGTCCTGCCCGATGCGCATGTAGAAGAACCCCTTGATCGCAACCTGGAACGGTTCGGTGTAGATGGTGGGCGCGATGCGGAAATCCCGGCTCGCGCCAACCCCCTCCACCGCGAGACGGTAGGTGCCCGTGTCGTTGGCCGCCGGAAAATCGACATTCCACACCGGCGATGCTGTCAGGTCGTACCCTTGCGCTTCCGGAGCCTGGTCCTTCCAAAACGACACGCTCCCAACCGGGGTGTTGGTTCCTGTCCGGACGTGGCGCAACCAGACCTTCGCGCCTTCGAAACTCTGGTAGTCGCGGGCACCGCCATCGCCCAACCACAGGTAGAGGTCTGCGGCCTTCACGGGCGACGCCGGAGCATAACCGACCAGGTTCACATGGACCGCTTCGGATACGTTGTTGAACACGTCGAAGACGAAGGACCGCCCTGCGGAATCTGCGTTGGTCGCCGCATCGATGACGAGACGATACCCGCGTCCCTGCTGCAACGGCGAGGGCAGTTTCAGGAACAAGGTGTGTTCCATCGTGTATTCGTAGTTCCAGTCTCCCGACCCCCAGGTCGTTTCGGCCATGCCGTTGAGCTTCGACTTGCGGTGCACTACGGATGGGGACTTTCCGGATGCCCCGTAGGCGGGATCGTCTTCGGATTTCAGGCTCCAGGAGGAGGAGGACGATGCGGTGGTCGCATTCAAGGCAATACCGTAGCGAAGCACCCGATCATCGCCCGTGTGGTCGCTGGTGAACGCGCTGGCGCCGATCCCGTCGTCCTTGGGAATCACCTCCCCATCGAGGAACCGGACCATCAGATAATCCTTGTCCAAGGGCGAAACCTCGACCAGGCGGGTCGCACCGACCATGGTCGAAAAGATGGTGATCAGCCCGAGGCCGAGACCTGCGGAGATTGTTTGCTGCATGGTGGGCTCCGTATACGTTCCGGGACAACGACTCGCCCCCTCACAGGTCGAGCATCCTCCCACGAGACAAGGATCGCGCCGCGACGGGATTCCCGGGTACAGCATCCCCGTCTTTCCGCTTCCACCATGGAAGCGAGGAAGCCCCTCAGCGCTCCCGCGCCTTCAGGAACCTCTCGAGGGAGACTCCGTGGATACGCAGATCGGACAGTCCAAGCTCCAGATCCTCATCAGCGACGATCCGCACCTCCAGGACACACCCCGCCGCACGGCTCCAGGGAATGTCCGGATGGGCCGCGTCGGCACGAGGCAGGAAGTGCCCCACGAACAGCCGGTGGGTCGTCCAGTCACCGTTAGTGGCCAATAAATCGACCCCGGGGTACGAGGAGTAGTCCTGGAGCGAATCGTGGATGTCCGAGCGGAACTCCAGACGCACGGGCCCCGTGGCCCTGAATGTGATGCCCAGGGAATCCAATGCCCCCAGGTCCAGGCACTGTCCGGTTTCGGGCAGGGACATGCCCACCTGCAGATAGGGGCCGCCCAAGGCGGAGGCATTGGTGTCGATATCGAAGGTTGCCTGGAACGATCCCCGCAGTGCAGGATCTCCGGGCACGAGGAAGCGGGACCAAACCGAATCGAGGACACCGTCGACGCGTCGAAAGACGGAGCTTCCTCCCGTGAGGCGGTCGGTTGCCATGTACCACACCGCGCCGGGGCCCGCTGCCGATATCGCAGGGCGCGCGCGGGAGAAATCATCGAGAAGGATCCATCCGGAGGAATCCAGAGCCCGCAAGGAGGGCGTACCGGTCCAGGGGATGCTGTCACGCGTTCCTGCGGCCAGCTCCACGGTATCGACGAAATCTTCCTTGCCGGAGACCACCAACCCCAGGATCCCCGCCGGCAAGGAATCCATCTTCCAGCGGCCAGCGGCATCGGTGCGCGCGACATGATCGGTTCCCGCCACCGCCACCAGTACCGAGGGTTCCCCGGCGGCGAGGGCGACCCTCCCGGAGAGACTCGCCAGTGGTGCCATCACCAGGGTTCCCAGCACGACCGACCCGGTGACCTCGCGGGTGACCAGGACGGCAAGCCCTCCCTTGCGCCCTTCGAAGGTCCAACGGCCGTCGGCGAGGGTTCCCGAGACCAGCCCGGACGCATCTGATGTCAGAATTTGTCCCGGAGACGGCGAGGTCGGATCCATCGCGATCCAGTCGGCCGGACGGACCACAACCCTTGCCGAAGCGACGGGTTCGCCCAGCGTGTCGAGGAGCCGCACCCCGACCGTGTTGTTCGTCTCGATCCCGCCCCCTCCGGCCGATCGATCCTCGGCGCAAGCGCACAGCCCGACGATGATCGCCACCACCCCGACGCGCCTCATGGCTCGCTCCCCAGGCGCCGGGTGAGCGGAAAGACCTGGAAATTGAGCTGGTGGACGCGATCGGGGGCGTCGTCTTCCCGCGCCATCTCGAGGATCTCCCTGCGCAACTGACGGATCTTGTCTTTCACGCGATCCATCATGGCGTCGGAGATCGCCAACGTGAGGGTCGCGATCTCCCGCTCCCCGGGCGGGTGGCGCTCCAATGCCTCCTTGGCCAGATCCATGGTGGCACGCTGGAACCCCCGCACGGCCTCGTTCACGCCCTCGTCGGGCGTGGTGAGGACCGCCTCGGTCTTGCGCCAGATTCCGTCTTCGTCGGGGCGGGCGAGACCGAGCTCCAGCAGGACCTCGAGCGCACGTCGCGCCTCCTGGCCGGACGCGGGGGGCGATAGCATCGCTCCCAGGGAATCGCAATCGTCGCGGTGTTCCACCAGGTCGAGGGTCTCGCGCAAGGCGATGCGCCGCCAATCCTCGAACAAGGCCATCTGGTGCCCGCGCAGTTCCTGCACCCTGGACTTACGGACGGCGGCAAGCTTCTCCAGGAAGAACCGCCGCTCGGCCTCGCCCTCGGCCTGGTTGTGGAGCACGAGGTGTTCGAAGAACTCCTTCTCGGCCCGGTTGAGCCGGAACACGCGGGACAACCCCAGCGCGGCGTCCATGGAGAGTTTGCGCGACCCGTCGAGGATCCGCGCGAAGGTCCCCGAAGAGCCGAATCCGGCCTTCTGGGCGATGTAGCGGTGCGAGAACACGGGATTCTCGGCCTTGCGCGCTTCATAGGCGTCGCGAAGCCAATGCCGGTAGTCGAAGTACTCGAAGAGATCGGGCATTGCCATGGAGTCCCCATAGCATACCTC
>JAMIIV010000120.1:0-4479 GCA_035913415.1 Fibrobacteria bacterium
CGGCCAGGATGCTCCGGGCCCGATCGGAAATCTCGTTGCGGTCGTGCAGCACCAGCAGGTTGGCCTTGCCGACCATCTCCGAGGCGGCATACCCCAACATCCTCTCGGCGCCGGCGCTGAAGAGTTCGATCTGGCCGGTGACGCTGGTGGCCACGATGGAAAACTCCGTGGCCCCGTCGATGATTCCCCGCAGGCGCGCCAGGGTGTCGAGCTGGGCCTTCTGAGCCTGGCGGAGCTGGGTGACATCCGACACGAACGAATAGAAGCCCTGGACTTCGCCATCCTGGATGTCGGGAATGAAGGTCATCATCAGGTAGCGCTGGCCCATGGGGGTCAGGAACTCCTTCTCGAAGAATCTGGCCCTCCCCCCGAGCACGGCATCCACCTCCGAACGTGTCAGTTCGAACTGCGTCTCGCCAACCACCTCGCGCATCGAGCGCCCCTGGAGGTCGTCGAATTCCATCCCGTACCAGTCCCAGTAGGCCCGGTTGGCGAAGCGGTTGCGCAATCCCGAATCCCAGTAGGCCACCAATCCCGGCATGTTGTCGATCACCGTCTGCAACACCGCCTTGCCCTGTCGCAGCTCGCGCTCGGCCTGCAGCGCCTGGGTCACATTCTCGACCTGGGCGAGGAATCCTTCCTCGACCCCCGGCAGGGGCGAGATCTGCGTGCGCCCGAAGACCAGGTGTCCCGCCGAGGTGCGGTACCGCAGGTCGACGCTGTTGCCGTGGTGGACTCCCCCGGGTTCCAGGAATCGCACGGTCTCGGCGGTGCGGTCGGCGGGCTCGATCCAGGAACGGAAATCCTCGCCCAGTACGCGTTCGCGCGGCAAGCCGATCAAGTCGAGGAAACTGCGGTTCACTTCGACCACCCGCCCATGGCGGTCCAACAACGCGAAGCCGGAGGCCACGGAGTCCAACAATCCGCGGAACTGGGCGTCCACGCGTTTGACCATTTCCGTCTTGGAGCGCATCTCCTCGATGGTCATGCCCATGGCCCACGAGATCACGAACGTCGCGGCCGCCGCCAGCCACACGTAGCGGTCGCCGGGATCGTTGAGGGGGAAATCGTACCACCCCGCGAAATCGACGATCCCCAGCGTCACGACGGTCACTTGCGCGAGGGCGACCATCGTCATGGTGCCGCGACGGACCGCCACGACGATGAACACCAAGGCAAGGTACACGAAGGGAAACGGCAAAAGCGCCAGCACCACCGCTGCCAGCCCCAATACCAGGGGCGCCGTGCGGACACTGTCCAAGACGAAGGCCCACGTGCGGATGCGCACCCATGCGGAGGTGGACATGGTCAGGCCGGGCAAAAGCACCAAGGCCATTCCCAGTAGATCGCTCACGGTCCAGTCCAATGCGGAGTCCAGCAGGGGGGCTCCTGCCATCCACGCCGCAGTGGCGCCGACCATCGCCGAGGCGGGTATGGAGGAGACCGCGAGCACGGCCAGGATCCTCAACGCGTGCAGGACACTCGTCTCACCCGTCTGGCCCCGCAGGACCAACCGCGCGAACACCAGCCCCAGCAAGACGTCCAAGCCATTGGCCAGGGTGTATCCGATCGAGGCGATCGGATGCCAGCCATGGATCAGATTCCCCAACGTCACAGCCACCAGATGCAGGGCGATCCATTTCCACCCCTCGTCCCGCGAGGAACGCAGGACCAGCACCAAGGCCAAGGCATTGGGGAGCCAGACGAACGCGACGTTTCCACCCAACCGGGACATCAGGATGCAGAACACGGACGAGAGAACGAGGGCGGCACCTCCGGTGAGCAGGTCCCGCGATCCGATACGCCCCTCCACGGCCATGTGGACGGAGTCGCTCAAGTTCGGACCCCTACCAGGATCCGACGTCGCCAATCCAGCAGAAAGCCTGCAACCCGGTCGATGGTGAGTGGTTTGGTCAGGAAATCGGACATTCCTGCCTCCCGGCACCGGGCCGCGTCCGCTTCGTTGTCGGAGGCCGTCAGAGCCACCACCGGCAGGTGCCGACCGGAAGCGACTTCCCTGGCGCGGATGCGCCGCGTGGTTTCCAATCCGTCCAGCCCGGGCATCTGGACATCCATCAGAACCAGGTCGAAGGGCGATGATTCCAGGAGATCCAGCGCGGCCTGTCCGTCGTGGATGAGTACCACCTCCTGCCCCAGTCGCACGAGCATGGCTTCGAGGATGTCCCGATTGAGGGGGTAGTCGTCGACCACCAGGATGCGCAAGGGCCTCGCAGCCCCCGCGATATCGGCAGCGGCGGGAGCGGAACCCGGCGGGGTTTCCTGCGGAGAGGGGAAACGGTCCATGTTGCGGTGATTGTACCACTCCCACTCCCGGGCTCGGCAATGCCCGCGACGTTGCCCCCCCGGTGCGGTTGCTACCTTGACCTCCCTATGCGTCCTGACCCGAAGCAGATTCGGAACTTCTGCATCATCGCCCACATCGACCACGGGAAATCCACCCTGGCCGACCGTCTCATGGAAAACACCGGCACCGTCGCCAAGCGGGAAATGCAGGAACAGCTCCTCGACTCCATGGATCTGGAGCGCGAGCGCGGCATCACGATCAAATCGAAGGCCATCCGCCTGGTGCACGAGCACAAAGGCGAGATCTTCTACCTCAACCTCATCGACACTCCCGGGCATGTCGACTTCACCTACGAAGTCTCGCGGTCCCTGCGGGCCTGCGAAGGCGCCATCCTCGTGGTGGACGCCACCCAGGGCATCCAGGCCCAGACCATCTCCAACCTGTACCTGGCGATGGGAGCGGATCTCGAGATCCTGCCCATCCTGAACAAGATCGACCTGCCCTCGGCGCAGCCCGACATGTTCGCCAAGCAGGTGGGCGACCTCATCGGCATGGATCCCGACGCCATCCCGCGCGTCTCGGCCAAGGCGGGGATCGGCATCGATTTCCTGCTGGAAAAGATCGTGGAATTCTTCCCGCCCCCGAAGGCCGAACGCGAACTGCCCCTGCGCGCCTTCGTCTTCGACTCCGTCTACGACAGCTACCGCGGCGGCATCGCCTACGTGCGCGTGGTGGAAGGCACCCTCAAGAAGGGCGACCGCCTGCGCTACATGCGCTCGGGCGGCGAATACGAAGCCGTCGAAATCGGCATCCTCACGCGTGGTCGCCATCCCTGCACCGAACTGTCGGCGGGCGAAGTGGGCTACCTGGTCGGCAATGTGCGCAACCTCTCCGACATCAAGACCGGAGACACCCTCACCCACGTCGCACGGGCCGCCGAAGAGCCGTTGCCCGGTTACCGAGACGTCAAACCCATGGTCTTCGCCGGTCTCTATCCGGTGGATCCCGACGACTACTCCGAGTTGCGCGAGTCCCTCGAGAAGCTCCAACTCAACGACAGCGCAATCTCGTTTGTGCCCGAAAGCTCGGGCGCGCTGGGCTTCGGATTCCGCTGCGGCTTCCTGGGACTGTTGCACATGGAAGTCGTCCAGGAACGCCTGGACCGCGAATTCGCGATGAACATCATCACCACCGCTCCCGGCGTGGAATACCACGTCACCAAGACCGATGGCACGATGATCGAAGTGGACAACCCCTCGCAGTTGCCACCTCCCAACGCCGTGGAATCGATCGCCGAGCCGTGGATCAAGGCGCAGATCTTCACGCCTTCGGAGTACATCGGCAACATCCACAAGCTCTGCAACGAGAAGCGCGGTGTCTACTTGAACACCACCTACGTCTCCGAGGAGCAGGTCACGCTGGACTTCGAACTCCCCATGGGCGAAGTCATGTTCGACTTCTTCGATCGCCTCAAAAGCGCGACCAAAGGCTACGCCTCGCTGGACTACGAACCCATCGGCTACAAGGTGGGCGACCTCAACCGTCTGGACATCCTGCTCAACGGTGATCCGGTCGACGCGTTCAGCGTGATCATCCACCGCGAGAAGGCCTTCGGGTACGGAAACGCCCTGTGCGAGAAGCTCAAAGAGCTCATTCCGCGCCAGCAGTTCGACATCGCCGTGCAGGCCGCGCTGGCCAACAAGATCATCGCCCGCAGCACCATCAAGGCCCTGCGCAAGGACGTCACGGCCAAGTGCTACGGCGGCGACATCTCCCGCAAGCGCAAGCTCCTGGAGAAGCAGAAGGAAGGCAAGAAGCGCATGAAGTCGATCGGCGCCGTGGATGTGCCCCAGGAAGCGTTTCTGGCAGTCCTGAGCATGGCTTCCGAGAACTGAGGGGCGTCTCGGGGCGCATACCTGTCACCCCTGGGTGCGATACCGGGGGGTGACCAACCACGGTGTCGCCATGCCAAGGGTTGTGCTCCCCTCCCCACTCGGCGGCATTGAGACCAGGGACTCGGCGAAGCCGAGTCTTCGCATGGGGGCGGACGCCGTCGGGGTCGTGTCGCGGCGTCTGCATCCCCGATACACCCATCAGGACCTGGTCTCGGGGCGCATACCTGTCACCCCTGGATGCGATGCCGGGGGGTGACCAACCACGGTGTCGCCATGCCA
>JAMIIV010000121.1:0-2215 GCA_035913415.1 Fibrobacteria bacterium
TCCCTGGTGGTCGCATGGGAAGCCAGCGACAACGACTCGCTCCTGGACGTCACCATCGGAAACGTCGTGCGCTCGGCAGACAAGGGCCGCTTCGAGGCCACGGTGCCACTGGTCGGCGACTCCATGTGGATCGTCGCCATCGCCCGCGACCGCACCGACAACACCGCACGCGATTCCATCAAGGTCATCCGCCTGGCCGCCCCCGTGATCGCCCCCTCCAGCCGCGGACTCAAGGCACCACAAATCGTCACCGTCTCGGCACCGCGCGGCACGACCCTCGAGATCTCCACGGACGCAGGAAAGACCTGGACCCCCTACACCCAGGAGCTCGAAGTCGCGTCCAATACCCGGCTGATGGCCCGTTCCCGAAGAGGGAGTGCCGTGTCCCCGCTCGCGCGCGCCGATTACGCTTTCGCCCCGACGTTCCAGCCAGGCCCGTCGTCGTTCCTCGGTGCGGATACGGCACACTTCACGGCTGCGGGATCCGACAGCGTGGAATCCTCGCTGGACGGAACCACCTGGCTCAGGACGGACAAATTCCGCGTGCTCTCCGCGTCGGCGACCCTGCGCCTTCGCGCACACGTCGGGTCGGCGGTGTCTCCTGTCGCGGAGACCACGCTTCGTGTGCAAACCGCGCAGGCGATCGCCGGCTTCTTCGCGACATTCCTCCTCCTGGACGACCACACCGTCTGGGCTGCGGGATGGAGTGCGTATCGTCAGGATCAAACCAACAAGGAGTCGGAAGCCGAAATTGCCAAAATGCGCAGATTCGGAACCGACATATCGAAGGTTTCCCCCGGCTTCTACCACGCACTCTACATGATGCGGGACGGTACAAGCAATGCTCACGGATGGAACGGCGTCGGACAGTTCGGAGACGGCTCCACCACATCGTCTCCCAGCTTGGTCCCGACCATGCGAGCCGAACCCTTCGCCGGCGGCATCCACTCGCACTTCCTCGACAAGGATGGCGTCTTATGGGGAACGGGCTACAACGCCAGCGGGCAGCTCGGCGACGGCAGCGCCATCGATCGGAGCGTTCCGGTCCGGATCATGGATGGCGTCCGCACCGTTGTGGGTGCCGGGCATCACACCCTCATCCTGCGGACGGACAACTCCCTCTGGGGCGTCGGCAGCAACGGTAAGGGGCAGCTCGGCCTCGGCTCCGAAATCGATACAATCCTCGCACCACGCCGGATCACCGATGGGGTCAAGGCCATCGCGGCAAATTCCGATTTCAGCGTGGTTCTCAAGTTGGATGGGTCCGTCTTGACCATGGGCTCCAACGACTCCGGTCAATTGGGGTCTGGCGGCGCACGTTATCGCCCGACCCTGCTGGAAGGATTGCCTTCCATCCAGGCGGTGGCCGCAGGGGATCATCACGCGCTGTTCCTGACCAGCCAAGGCTCGCTCCTGGGCACTGGCAGCTCCGCATCGGGCCAACTGGGCCGAACAGAAAGGACCGCGACATCCACCCCCGTCGTGGTTTCCCTGGATGTGGCCCAGATCAGCGCAAGCGATTTCACCACGCTGTTCGTGAAGACCGATGGAAGCGTCTGGGGCCTCGGAGGCAACAACTTCGGCGGCCTGGCGACGGGAACCCCGGGAACCCCGATCTCCACTCCCGTGCGCATTCGCATTCCGTCTACGGACTGACCGCGACGCCCGGAGTCCTGTGCCGCGCGAGCCTAGCCGGCACCCCAACACCCATACAGGTGTCAAACTCCACGATCTGGCATCAGCCAGATCCGGGGCGACAAGGGGGGGGCGACCCGAATCCAAATCCACCGGCACTTACCAACAACATACCTTCGGTCTCCACTCCGCCCAGAGCGCCCCATGAACCATCCCTCGCCCTTCGGAAACCCGCCTCCCTTCAGCGGGTCGCGCCCCTTCGACGGAAGCTCCCTGCTCGACCGTTTCCACGGCAAACCCGTCGGCGAGGTCCGTTTCCCCACCGCCGCCGCACCACCTCGACAGGCCGTGGACCCAGACTACCTCCGCAAGGTCCGCGAAAACGATCCCTGGCCCGAAGGGTCGTCGTGCGCCCCACCCTCGCCCAAGCCGCTGGTGCCACCGGTCGCCGTCACTCTGTCCAATTGCCGGTTTCTGACACCACCCGACCAGCTTCGCTTCAACGAGTCCTTCGAGATGGCCGTCGACGTGCGGCGCTTCGCCCCGGGCAAGACACGCCGCGCCTTCTTCACACTCCACT
>JAMIIV010000122.1:0-1513 GCA_035913415.1 Fibrobacteria bacterium
TCTGCAGACCTGGATGCACGAGATCAACGCGTCCGGCCAGGCCATCGCTTGTTACGTCAGCGTGGAACGGTGCCAAGGAATCCCCGAAGTCGAGCGCGCGTTGCCCGGGGTCTGCGAAGCCATCCGCCACTACGCGAAGGACTTCGGCGTCCCGGTTCCCGACATGCCTCGCGATGCGAGCCCGGCGAGCATCCTGACCGAAACCATCAAGCAGTGGTCCGAACTGTGCGCTCCGCTGCCGCTGGTGATCCTCTTCGACGAGGTCGACACCCTCGAGGGACCTGCCATGATCAGCTTCCTGCGCCAGTTGCGCGGCGGCTTCGCCTCGCGTGGCGTCGGCAAGTTCCCCACTTCGGTGGCCTTGGTGGGCATGCGGGATCTGCGCGACTACCTCACCCACGCCAAGGACGGGGAACCGGTCAATCCGGGATCGCCCTTCAATATCAAGCAGGACTCCGCCACCCTCGTCAATTTCCGTCGCGACGAGGTGGTGGCCCTGCTGGGACAGCACACCGCCGAATCGGGCCAGGCCTTCCTGCCCGAAGCCGTCGAGGCCATCTGGTACTGGACCCAGGGACAGCCCTACCTGGTCAACAAACTCGCCGACGAATGCGTCGAGCGCATCACCCATCGCGACCCGGCACGCCCCATCACCGCCGACATGGTCCTGGAGGCCAAGGAATACCTCATCCAGGCACGCACCACCCACCTGGACGCCTTGGCCGAGAGGCTCCGCCAGACCGAAGTGAAGACGGTCGTTCAGGCGCTTCTGACCGGCGACACCTCGACCGTCCTGGGCCGCAACGACCGCGAAGTCGAACTATGCATGGACCTGGGACTGGTGTCGTGGTCCAGCGACGAAGGGCTGCACATCTCCAATCCGCTCTATCGCGAAGTGTTGCCCCGAGTACTCAACCAAGGCTTTCACGATTCCATCCAGAAGCCTGAATTCCGCTGGAAGAACGACGACGGCACGCTGGACATGGATGCGCTGTTCCGCGAGTTCCAACGCTTCTGGAAACGTCACTCCGACGCCTGGGAGACCAAGGCCGACTACACGGAAGCCTTCCCCCACCTGTTGCTGATGGCCTTCTTCCAGCGCATCCTCAACGGGGGCGGGCGGATCACGCGCGAATACGCCGCCGGACGCGGACGCATGGATCTGTTCATCGAGTACGCGGACCAGGGATTCGTCATCGAGGTCAAACTGGTGCACCCCCGCGAGGGGCGCGAAGCCACCCTCGAGGAAGCCCTGCAGCAGGTGGACCGCTACCGCCGCACCGTGGGCGATCACAACACTCCCACCTACATCGCGTTCTTCGACCGCACCCCCGCCGGGCGCGCCCGCCCCTGGGACGAGCGCACCACATGGGACGTGTTGGACACCCCCGGAGGCAAAGTCACCCTCGTGGGGATGTAGGAGACAAAAAACGCATGGAGCTCCAGGCGGTCGAGCTCCATCGTTGGTCGACTTGATCCTGTGGTCGATCCAGTCGAGGCCAGCCGAGCTGGT
>JAMIIV010000123.1:0-43053 GCA_035913415.1 Fibrobacteria bacterium
AAGCGGAACCGGTCGCGAGGCGGCGGTTGGGTCAATCCCTGCAGGTCGCTGCGATCGCTCGCGTCCGCTTGGCAGGAGGTCGCGCCACAAACCACGTCACCCCCGCACCGATGGCCAGGGGCGACCAGCGCAACAGTCCGAGTTCGTGGGGGATTCCCCATGCCATGGAGATTCCCAGCCCCGTCCAGGTGAAGAGGAGCACAGCGACCTTGGCTCGCCGTGGCAGCCCTTCTCCGCGTTTCCAGGCGCGCAGGATGGTCCTGGACCAGTGATGGCGCACCAGCCATCGCCGTGCACGCGGCGAACTGCGTGCAAAACACGCCGCAGCCAGCAGAAGGAAGGGTGTGGTGGGCAACAGCGGCAACACCATGCCCAACCCTGCCAGGCCCACCGACGTCCAACCGCAGCCGATCAGGAGGATTCGGAGCATCGCGCCAGGAATTGCTGATCGCGTCGTGTTCAACCTGATGGGTGCAGGGAACGAAGGCGTGCGTGCTCCAGGCGTTGTTCCTTGCGCCCCAGCCCAAGTTCGATCAAGATTTTCTGCACGGTGGGAGAGCTGACCTTCATGTGATCGAACGATAGGAAGTAGGCGATGCGATCGCATCCCCATGTGGGGTATTCACAAGCCAATCGCGCGATCGCCTCGTGCACCGAGGTGCGTGTGGAGGGTGGGGGAACACCGGAAGGGGCCGCTTCCCAGCGGTACCACGTCGAGCGGTGGATGCCGTGGCGTCGGCACGCTTCGGTGACTCCCAAGTGGGCGACATCGTGGGCAATGGAGTCTCGGTCGTGTCCGTTGTGTCGCATCGATTTAGGAGTTCCGGTTGGAATCAGGATTGGAGATCGTTGACTCCTTCAATATAATGAGAACGAGACGCAATCGCTAGAAAGAACTCTAGATCGGAAAGGCCGATATGAACACAGCATGGCTCACCCAGTTTCTTCCCCTGCTCAAGGCCCTGGAAGTGTCCTTGTTCTTGGTCCTGGCAGGATTGTTCGTGGCCGTGCCCGCTGTCTACGCCTGGCGGGTGTCGGCGCTGCGTCGCCTATCTGGCAACGCCGGCCACTGGGCCGATGCGCTATCGCGCGACTTGGGCCACGAGGGTTCGGCGATGGCGCTGAATGCCGCCGATGGCGGGCGCACACTTCCCGATCGGCTGGCGGCCTTCGCCCTGTCGCACACCCACCTCTGCCCCGACGCGCTCGAGCGCCTGCTCGAAGCGCGGGAGATCGAGGACAAGCGGCAGTTGGAGCGGGGGCTCGGATTCCTGGGTACGGTGGGCTCCAACGCCCCTTTCGTGGGATTGACAGGAACCGTCTTGGGGATTTTGGCCGCGTTCCAGGCCATGGCGGGCTCGGGTGTGCAAGGCGGGGCAGGGGTGATGTCGTCGATCTCCGGGGCCCTGGTGGCGACGGCGGCGGGGTTGTTCGTGGCGATTCCGGCGGTTGTGTTCCACAACCTGCTGCAGGCGCGGGTCGACTGGATTCTCGAGGAGTCGCGGCAACTGCGGGGCATCCTGGTGGCGCGTTCCCTGCAAGCTGTGGCCATGGGTGTCGAGGAGGCGGGCTGATGGCCGGGTCGGTCGGTCGCAAGGGAGCGATCCACGGGATCAACATCACTCCACTGGTCGATATCTTCCTGGTTCTGCTCATCCTGGTGATGATTTCCTCCACCTTGGTACAGCCCCAGGGCATCGAGGTGCAGGTGCCCAAGGCGGCGTCCGCCGCAAGCGTGGCGCCCGACGCTTCGGGTCTGGTGCTGGCCTCGGACGGTACGCTCTTTCTCGATGGGGTCGCCACACCTGCCGAGACCGTGGTGGCCCGGATCGCGCTCAAGGTCCGCCAGGACTCGACCCACAGCGTGTTGGTCTCGGCCGACGGCAAGCTGCCCTACGAGCAGGTCGTCGCGGCGCTGGATCTGGTCAAGAAATCCGGTGCGCGCAAATACGCCCTGCGGGTGCGCACCGATGCCTGAGATGGTCGCCTCACGGGCGCTTCGGCGGCGTCACCCAGGTCCGGACGCCTGGGCAGCTGTCGCCTGGAGCGATCCGGTCGCCTTGTGTGCGGGTGGCGGCCGATGGCAGGGGAGCGCCTGCGCCGGGATTCTTGCCTGTCTGCTCGCTCTCGGCGGTCTGCGCCTGGTCCAGACGGATTCCGTCGCCCCAGTCCCCGACGCCCCGGTTTGGCTGGACCTGCCGCCGTCGGATCCCCAGGCAGCCCAGCCACTCCCTCCTCCACCCTCGGCACCCGATGCCCTGCGGGCTCCGGAGCCACTGGCCGCTCCCATTCCTTTGGCGGCGGTTCCCGAGGCTCCGGTGCACCCGGAGCCAGCTTTCGGACTGGACGATGCCGTCGAGACGGGTGGACTTGCCGTCGCGTCCGGCTCCACTTTGGTGCGCGAACCGGATCCCGTTGCGAGGACTCCCGAGGCTCCGTCGGGTCCCGTGTACGTGGCATCCGTGCCCGGCTCGGTGCGGCCCGTCGTGCCGGTCTACCCTCCGCGTGCCGAGGAGCTCGGCTTGGAAACACGTGTGGTGGCCGTGGTCACCACCGACACCCTCGGCAACGTAGCCGATGTGCGCATCGAACGCTCCGGTGGCCGCGAGTTCGACCATTCGGTGCGTCGCGCGATCCTGTCCACGCGCTTTTATGTGCCTCGGCGAGCGGATGGACGCGGCCAGGCCGTCGCCTTCCGCCTTCCGTACGACTTCCGACTGGAGTGACGCGGATCGCCTGAGGTGTTCTTGCGCAACGAGTCCTTCCGCCCGTGCGCCGCCGACGGATTGTGTCGGAGGGACTTGCGAGGTGATCGGAAAGAATCGGAATGAGAATGAGAGTCAGAGTCTATATTATCTAAAATCATATGCACCGCTCCGGATCGGACGGTGAACGTCCACGATTCCACAAGGAGAGACCCCAGTCATGTTTCAGCGTTCAATCACCACGACGTCCATCCTCCTCCTATCTGCAGGGTTCGCGTCGTCCCAGGACAGCACGGTCGTACCGGCTCCGGAGGCAGCGGTTTCGCGCACCGCCGTGGGAGGCTACGCCGAAGCCGAATACGTCAATCCGGTCGGGGGAGCGCCACGCAAGGCGCACGCCGATCTCCACCGCTTCGTCTTGTTCGTCTCGCACGCCTTCGACGAACGCCTGTCGTTCCACAGCGAGTTGGAAGTCGAGCACACCCTGACCGAGATGGTGGTGAAAAAGGACAAGGACGGGAAGGTCACCGATGCTTCCGCTCCCGGGTACTTGGCGGTCGAGCAGGCCTTCGTCGAGTACCGCCTGGGATCCACCTCGGGGTTCCGCACGGGTATCGTCCTGGTGCCGGTGGGCATTGTCAACGAAACCCACGAACCCGACACGTACAATGGCGTCATCCGTCCGTTGTACGCCAACAGCTTCATTCCCACCACGTGGCGCGACCTCGGCGTACTCGCCTATGGAAGCCCCGTGGAAGGGTTGCAGTTGAAAGGCGGCGTGATGGCCGGACTCCTGGGTTCGAACATCGGCGGAGCTTCGGGGCTTCGTGGCGGACGTCAGAAAGGCGGAAAGTCCAATGCCGAGAACCTGAGCCTGGTCGGACGCGCCGAGTACTCCTTCCCGTACACCAAGCTTGGCCTGAGCGCGTGGTTCGGTGGAACATCCGGTGGGGATACCGCTGTCGGTGACGGCAATTTCGATGCGCCCGCGTTGCTGGTGGCCGGTGATGCGCGTGTCGACTGGCAGGGCGTTTCCCTGCGCACCGAAGGCGGAGTGATCCAGCTTTCCGAAGCCGAGGCCCTTCAGAATGCCTACAAGAAGAATCCCGGAGAGACCATGGTCGGCGGGTATGTCGAGGTCGGTTACGACGTGCTCCCCCTCCTGCGGCCCGAGACCGAGCAGGCCCTGCGCCCCTTCGTGCGCTTCGAGAAGATCGACACCCACTACGAAGTGCCCGCGAACGTGGTGTGGAACGACCAGAACTCCCAGACCCAGTGGGTGGCGGGGATCACCTGGAAAGCCCACCGGCAGGTCGCCTTCAAGGCCGACTATTCCTGGATGCGCAACGAGGCGGATGTCGGCGGGCGCGACGAGGTCAAGCTGGGCGTGGGCTGCAGCTTCTGATGGCCGATGTCGCGCTCGATCCGCGAAGCGCCGCCAAGGTCCCTCCGGCCTTGCGGCGCATCTTCGGTCCCGACGCCGTTTCCACGAACTTCGTGGCCGAGACGCGTTTCGGGAAACGACCCGTCTGGAAAGTCGCATCGCCTGACGGAATCCGTCGGGGGATGGCGATGGCCGACGAGGTCCCGGGAAAGAGCGAACGCATCACGATTCTGGTCGCTGCGGGGACCGATGGACTCCTGAAGGACCTCGAGATCCTGGCCTACCGCGAATCGTACGGGGGCGAGGTGGCCCAGGAGTCCTGGCGCGCCCAGTTCCGGGGACGCAAAGCGGGGGATCCCCTGCGTGTGGGCCGCCAGATCCGCAACATCAGCGGCGCCACCATCTCGACGAATTCCGTCGCCGGCGGAGTGGCCAGATGCCTCCCCGTACTGGCAGCACTGGGAGGAAACCCATGATGTCCCTGGACGATCTTCCGCGACCCTGGCGACTTCTGGTGGGATTCTTCGCCGCCAACCTGGCATTGGGGTACACCACGGCCCTGGGGTACGTGTGGAGCACGACCCGGATGGCGCCGCAAGGCATCGTGGATCGTTTCCGCGGCAACGAAAGCGATCCCGATGCGGTCGAGATCGCCTATGCCAAGTCGTTCCAGGAAATGCTGGGGCTCTCGCATTCCCACATCCTGGCGATGGTGGTCTTCCTGTTCCTGCTGGGTGCCCTCACCCTTTCCGCGCGTCGGCCGGGTCCGCGCTGGAGGACCCTCCTCGCGTTGGAGCCGCTCGTGGCGTTGCCGGTGTCGTTCGGGGGGCTTTGGTTGGCTTGGGGCGTGCATCCGGGTTTCTCGTGGCTCGTCTCGGTCTCTTCGGGGCTCGCGGCACTGGCGTTCTACGCGCAGTTGATGGTGGTGACCCGCGCCTGCTTCGCCCCCTCGGCAAGGGAGGGGATGTGAACCGAAGACGTTTCTTGACCACGGTGGCGGGCGCCTTCGGCGCGGCGGTGCTTGCGCCCCGGCCGAGTCATGGCGACGAGCCCGGCCACGAACCCGAGGGACTCGTGCACCACGCCACATGGATCATGGGGCAGGTCGCCAATGTCTGGATCCACACCGATCGTCAGGATCTGGCCGCCGAAGGCGCGACCCAGGCGTTCCAGGCCATGCGAAAGGTCGAGTCGACCATGTCCCTCTTCGATCCCTCTTCCGAGCTGCGGGCCTTCCTCGAGGGACCTGTCGGACGGGCGTTCGGTCCCTCGCCGTCGTTTCGCGAGGCGTTGGCGCTGGCGACCCGGGAATGGCGGCGCACAGACGGGGCGTTCGATCCCTCCGTGGTCTCGGGGCGTCGATCCATCGGGCCGGAAGCGTTCTTCCGCGGGGAAGAGCTCGTTCTGCCCAGCAGAGAGGCGGTCCTCGACTTCGGCGGCATCGGATGCGGCATCGCGTTGGACCTCGCCGCACACGAACTGCAGCGCAAGGGACTGGGCAGAGCTCTGCTGGAATTGTCGGGAGATTTCCTGGCCTTGGATCCGCCGCGGGGCTGGAACGGGTGGCCCCTGGCGGCCGCCGATCCGTGGACGGGGGCCCCTTCGGAGGCCTGGTTCGATCTGGCCCGGGGCGCGTTGGCGACTTCGTCCACGGTCGAGCGAAAATCGATTCTCGACCCTCGCGACGGGGCTTTCGCCAAGCGTCTTGCCCAAGTGACCGTTCGGGCACGCACAGCCGTCCAGGCCGACGCGTGGAGCACCGCGTTGGCGGTCCGGCGGCTGGATCAATTGGATGTCTCCAAAGCGGAATTCGATCCGCACGGACGTCTGGCGGTCGCCTGAACAGATGGATGCCGCGGTGGGCAACCTCGCCCCGACCGACAGGAAGGACATGCGGTACGATCGGTCCAGTCACTCGTTTGCGGGTTTGTGGACCTCGACCCCCGAAACCCCCATTGGCGGTGTTCGGATTGGCGTTCACCGTGGGCGATCCCGTGCCGGAATTCGCCGGAACCCGCTCAACCGGAGCGGTTCGCTGCGCCATGAACGGCTGGAATGAACCGCACCGGATCGTGATGGACGGCCTTCCGGTCCGTTCGTGCCGGAAGGCCGTTCGTTCACAGCCCCGAGGGGTGCCCCGAGTCTTCCACTCCCACGATCTTCCACTCGGTGGATGCCGAACCTGCGGGCGCACCGCACCAGGAGCAGGCGACCGCGAAGGGATTGGATTCCGCACCTCCGCACGAGGGGCAATGTCCGGCGGTCAGGGCGGTTTCCTGGCGGGTGGTCGTGCCTGCGGGGCGACGGAGAACCAGGGTGGGGGAGTGGATCGTTCGTCGCTCTCCTTCCATACCGGGCCCGGGATTCCACCGCAGGCGCACCAGGGCGGTGTCGCCCTCGGCTTCGCGCCGGGTGGTCCGCACGTCCACCGCCGACACGACGGGGTCGAGCGCCAGGCCGCCGAACGTCGAGGGGATGCGGTTCACGAATTCCGTCAAGAAGACGCCTTCGGCAGCGGCGGTGGCAAGATCCGGACGTGCCTCGTTCCAGGCGCGCACCAGGCGCCAGAAGGCCCATGAAGCCCGGTCTTCCAGTGCCTGTCGAGACAGACCTGGGTCGGTTTCGCGCAAGGCGTCCAAGGCCCCGACGGGAGAACCGTCCGACGGGCCGTCCTGGGTGATTTCCGACAACAGTCAGTCGTGCCCGCCGCTGCGGATCCAGTTTCCGCATTGCGGACAGGCGGCGGGAGCGTCGAGCGCCAGGCCGACGCCGCAGCAGGGGCAGGAGCCTTCCAGAAGCCCCTTCGCCGGGTCGATGGCGGCGCCGGTGCGCAGGAAGGTCCAGTGTTCCACGAAGCTCCCCTTGACGGTGCGCCCCGCGATGGCCTCGCCGGTCTTCAGGTCGATGTCGTGGTCTTCCGCGGAGGCCTCGATACGAACCGTGACCGTCGAGAACGGATCACCGGCTTCGCATGCACCGATGGTGGTTGACAAAATCCGTCGCTTATCCAGGCGGTCGCGGTATCCGGCGCGTTTCTGGGTGGAAAGTTGCGCATCCAGTTTGGCCGCCAAGCCATCGGTCATCAGGCTTGCCACCGGACCCAGATCCTGGGCGCACCAGGCTTCCTGCAGTCTGTCCCATCCGGTCGAGACACGCGGAAGGAAGGTGTCCGCGACGAAATTCGCGATGGGCGGGGGGGCTTCGGGCTGGGCTTCACCACCGTGTCGGGGTGGGGGGGGGCGAATGCCCAGGAGCAGAGGGGAATACCCGCGGCGGAACTCGTAGAGGGGGCCCCGCCGGATGTCCAGGCGTTCGATGGCCCACGCCAGACCCCACGCTCCCGTGCCTGCGATGCCGGCGAGGAACACCAGCAGTGGCAGGAATCCCGTCATTTGCAGCAGGAACACCATCCCGAATGCTCCCCAGCGGATCCGCACCCCGTGGGCATCCAGGAGGGACGAAAGAAACCCCGAAGAATCATCGTGCCCGTGCCTCCCCGCGAGAGCGCGGTCGCCCAGTCTCAGCAACGCGGGCAGGGCAAGCGCGATGCCCGCGGCCGCGAACACCCCGAAGGCCGCCGCGGAGAGCGAAAACGGTTCGCCTCCCCAACAGCCCATCGGCCCCAGGGCCATGCCGCCGGAGGTTCCACCGTCGCCACCGCCGCCGAAGTCCGACGAACCACCGAAGTCGTCGCCGCCGGAACTGTGTTCGCCTCCTCCCAGTCGGGCGGGCAGTCGGGAAAGGACTAAAGGCAAGAACTCCAGGTGCATGGGGGATGGCCTTGGTTCGAGGGGAGTGGAAGATCGGAATGTAGCAGGGATTCGGCCGAGGGACGGAATGCGACGGCTTAGGGAATTCGGCCTTGGCACAAAACAAGGGATGCTGCATTCTTTTGATATAACGAGACGCAATCTCAATAAAGGAGCAAATCGTGAGTCCCATCCTGATTCTGGCGGCGCTGCACGCGCAGGCGCCCGATTCGTCCATTGCGGCCGCCCCGCAGATTCCGTCCGCCGTCGGCGTGACGGATACGATCCTCCAGGAAGGGGTGAAGGTGACCGGTCGTCGAGTCCGCGCCAAAGGCCGGGCCGTCGATGCCTCCGTCGGAAAGGTGGACGCCCCCCTGCATGAAACCCCGCGTTCGGTGACCGTGATCGGGTCCGACGAGCTGCGGGAGCGGAACGTCCGCACGGTCTCGCAATCCCTGTCCATGGTGCCTGGAGTTTTCACCAACGGCACCAACGGCTCGGGTGGATACCACTTCAAGGCCCGTGGGTACCACATGCCTCCCTCGGTCTACCTGCTGGATGGATTCCAGGGCGTTCGTGCCGGCGGCGACTACAGTCCCAGCCTGTTCGGCGTGGAGCGCGTGGTGTTCATGCGCGGACCCGCCGGCTTGGCCTACGGTGCCATGAGCGTGCCCGGCGGCATGGTCAACATGATCACCAAGGCGCCACAGGAGGAGACGCTGCGTCGCGTCGACTTCCGCATCGGGCCGTGGTCGGAATCCTCGGTGGGCCAAGGATCGGCCGCATCGTGGGGGTTGGATGTCGACTTGGCCGGAAAGGCCAGCGACGACGGTCGGCTGACCTACCGCGCCGTCGGAAACTGGGAGAACCTGTCGGGCTTCTCCGCCGACACGCGTGATTCGTCGCGGCGCTTCCTGGGAAGCCTGCTGTGGAAGATCGACCCCGAAGCGCGCTACACCCTGCGCCCCCTCGTGCAGTGGGATTGGACCTCGCGCCGCGCGGGCGGGTCCACCGTGATCTCGCCCAAGTCCTCCTTGAGCACCAAGGACAGCTCCGACGGCATCGACCAGGACGATCTCACCAGCATCGACGTGAACCATTCGGCCGGGGGACGCCGCGACGAGCAATTCACGATCGGCGCCGACTTCCTCGCCCGCCCGCTGGATGGCTGGACCGCTCGCGCCGCCTATCGCTGGCTCTCCTACGACACCGACGTGAACCAGTGGACGCCGGTCGCCTCCACGCTCAAGCAGACCAACCCCACGGATCCCCATGGCTGGGTGGTGTCCCGCCAGCAGGCCAGGAGTCTCACGGAGCGCTTCGGACACGCGTTCGACGGCAACCTGCAATGGGATGTCGGATCCACCGACGCGGTGTTCCGCAACGTGGCCACGGTGGGGCTGAACGGGCGCTGGAGCGGCACCAATCGTTCGGCCTCCGCGACCGGCAAGGCGCACTCGCCGATCAACATCTACACCGGCAAGGCTTCCGAGGCCCTGCGCGATTCGGCCCTGGTCCTGAATCCGGCATTCCTGACGGAATCCGTCGCCTGGAACCTGTACCTCATGGATCAGGTGGCGCTGTGGAAGAATCGCCTCATCCTATCCGGGGGCCTGGCCTGGGCCGGTGAATCCCTGGATCGCGACTACCGTCGGACGGGGATCGTCAAGGATACGGTCTCGCGTCTCGAAGACATCCTCGCCGATCGCTCGGGTGGTCCCATCCCCACCGCGGGAATCCTCTTCCAGGCCACTCCCGAAGTGGCCGTGTTCGGCACCTACGCGACCAGCTACTCCCTGCCCAATGGCGAATACGAAGACCGATCCGGCAAGGCAGGTGGTTTCGATCCCTCCACCGGCGTGAATCTCGAAGGCGGCGTGAAGTTCGACCGCGGCCGCACTTCGGCCACCGTCACGGTCTTCGCGCTGGAGCAAAATGGCGTTCTGGTCGCTTCGGGCGCCACGGATCTGAATGCCAATGGTCGGCAGTACTACACCCAAAGCGACGAGGATGGCCGCGAGAGCTTCGGCGTCGAAGTGGAGTTTTCCGCCCACCCCGTGGCGGGATGGAGCACGTCGTTGGTGGGCGCCTGGATCGACGCGCAGGTGGTATCCAGCGTCGACAGCATCGCCGACGGGTCCCCGGTGGACAAGACCCCGGAGTGGTCGGCGACGTTGCGCAACCGCTACGCCTTTGCTCGTGGCGTTCTCGAGGGTCTGGCTCTGGGGACCACCGTCAACTGGCAGACCGAGCGTTGGATGGCCACGAAGTCCACCGCCGCTCCCGATCCCCTGATGATGCCCTGGACCACCAAGGTGGACCTGGATGCCACCTACGCCCTGGCGTCGGGTGTCGAGATCGCCGCCAACATCGAGAACGTCTTCGACGAGACCATCGTGGAAAGCGGCGCCACAGGCTCGTCGCTGGTGCTGGGATCTCCGCGCAACATTTCGGTGCGACTGGGGTGGAATTACTGATTCCGGACCGCAACGCCAAGCTATTTCGGGGCGGGAGGGAATCTCCGCCCCGCTTGGCGCGTCCAGTCGTCGCAGACAACCCACTCCCGGAGCTCGCAAGAACATGATTCGCAGAACCCTATTCTGGTGCCACCTCCTCCTGGGCCTGTCGGTGGCCTTGCCCTTGGCGGCGATGTCCATCTCGGGCCTGTTGATGGCCTTCCAACCACAGATCCTCGCCATCGCAGAAGGGCAAGCCCGCGAGGTGTCGCCTCCCTCATCCGGACGGCCCATGCCCCTGGATGAGGTTGTCGTCGGTGCCGCCGGGCCACGGGCCCCGAAGGTGTCGGCCGTGGTCATCCCGGCGGATTCGACCGCAGCCCTGGAGCTGCGCGTCGGGCGAGAGGGCGCCTTGTGGGCGGATCCGTGGACCGGAACCTCCACGGGACGAACAGGTTCCCTGCATGCGGTCTTCAAGCAGATCGAGACCTTGCACCGCTGGCTGGGGGATCGTGGCGTCGGCGGGATCGTCACGGGCCTGTCCGTCCTGTTCTGCCTGGTCCTGTCCATGACAGGACTTGTCTTGTGGTGGCCCCGCTCCCTCAAGGCCATGGCCCGAGTCGTGCTGCCCAAACGGGGGCTGTCCGGTCGCGCCCGCGATTGGCAGTGGCACAACGCGGTGGGTGTCCTGGTGCTGCCCTTGTTCGTGGTCCTCTCCGCGACCGGCACCATCATGTCGTGGAAGTGGGCGGAAGCGGCGTTGTACGTCGCGGTGGGGTCGGAGCCGCCGCGTCGTTCCGCCCCGCCGAAGACCATCGGGATGGTCGCGCCGGCCCCGTCCACGACCGAGGCATCCGCGAACGATGTTTCCGCTCCCAGGACTTGGCAGGTCTGGTTCGACACCGTCGCCGCCCATGCACCCGCTGGCTGGGACAAGATCGTCCTGCAAGCTCCCGAAGGATCGAAGGGCGCAAGCGCGACGGTGTTCCTCCCCGGCCAGGGCAAGCGCCAAGCCTCCTCGATCCTTCTCTCCACCGATGGAACCTTCCACGAGTTCAAGCCCGGCCGGTCCGATGCGGGAACCCGACTGCGAGATCTCGTCCGCCCGCTCCACACGGGCGAACTCTTCGGTTTGGTGGGCCAGATCCTGGTGGCACTGACCACCTTGGGAGTGCTCGTGCTGGTGTGGACGGGGACCGCGTTGTCGTGGCGGAGGTTTCGCCGCTGGCGCGGCAGGAATCCCGATCAGCGGATTCCGTCCCCCTGAATCAGGCCAGCTCCTTCTCCGCCAAGGTGACGTTGCCGACCGGATGGCCGTGGTGGCGCTTGCGCGGAAGAGCAAGTCGGGATTTGACGAACTGGATCGCCGCCCGCCAGTGCAGGAACAGATGGAAGACCACCCCTGCACCCATGGCCAGTCCGGTCCAGTCGTGCAGGAAGGCGATCGACTCCATCGGCAAATTCCGCGCCCGGATGTGCAGCAGCCCCAACAAACCGGGAAACATGAACAGCCCGGTCACCAGGCAAACAAGGAACATGGGAAGCAGGACGATGTTGACCACCCAGGTGACCACGTAAAAGTTCTTGCGCAGCCAGGATGTGCTTTTCATTGGTTCCGGTCCTTCAAGGCGTGGGTGTGTGGGTGGCGATCCAGGCGGCACGCTGGAGCGACGACGACAGCAATTGGCAGGATTCGGATGCCCCCGCGACGGCGTCCATTCCCTTGCCGTACCCCACTTGGGTGGGCGTCTTGCCGGCGAACTGCTTCAGGAATGCGGCGTCGGCCAGGGGGGCGGCGTATTTGTCGGAGAGTTCCACCACCGCGACGCCGGTCAGACGTCCGTCCGGGGTCAGTCCCACCACCCAGGAGTGGGACGATTTCCAGCGGACCAGGTATTCGGAAAGGTGGACGGCGACGCCGCTGACCTTTCCGGAGGCGTCCTTGGTGTAGAAAACGTCGAATTCGTCGTCTTCCAGGAAGTCTCCGTGCCCGAAGGAGTTCAGGGCCTTGGCTTGGGCTGCGTCGACGACCAGCTTGGCCTTGAAGGTCTTCTGCCCGGCGGGAAGGACTTGCTTCATCGCGGCCGGGAGGGTGGAAAAGGAGGTCGCCTGCAGCGTGGCGGCCAAGAAAACGGATAGGAGGGCGATACGGGTCTTCATGGGAAACCTCGGTTAGAGGGACAGGTAGGTTTCGAGCAGCACACGGTATTTGTTGACGTCGCGTTCCGTATCGTTGGGATCTCGGGAGGCGAAGTTGCGGTAGATCGTCAGCCGCGTGTCGACGGGGCCGCGAGTCCAGATGCCAGCGAGGTTCACGTTGGTCTGGTCGAGGTCGTTCTTCTCGCGCGAGTCGGGATCCACTTGGCCACCACGCAGTCGCAGGGCCCAGGTCTCGTCGAAGGACCATTTGCCTTCGGCGTACCATCCCCACTTCTGGTAGTCGGAGATGTTGCGCGCCGCGATCCAACCCTTGGCGGCACCAGTGCGCCACGAGATCGGGCCGGTGCGCATTCCGGCATCGAGTCCCAGCAGCGTGGCGCGGTCCTGGGGCGTGTCCACCAGGGAGTCGCCCAGAGCGAGGGCGTCGTGGTACGCCGATCCGGTGACGAAGGATCCCGGGAAGAGGTCCAACCGCAGGCGGCACCCGATTCCCTTGAGTTCGTTCGGTTCGCTCCAGCTCCCACCGAATTCGGCGATGGAATCGTAGGCGCGGATGCCGTTCACCACGTACAGCTCCGTCCTGGCCTTGCCCCAGGGCACAATCAGCCCCATGCCGTAGTCGCTCCAGACGACGTCACGCAGCAAGGAAGAATTGCCCACGGCACCTCCGTAGATCGGGTGCTCCTCGAAATCGCCGAACGGGACGATCATCCGACCGCCTTTGATCGCGCTCTTCCCGATCACCGGGACGTCGGACAACGAAGGAGCGAAGAACGCCAGCGGAATCGTTCCTTCGAACACCTCTCCCGGGTTCAGGATGTCGGCGTACGCCTCGATGCCGTCGGATGTCGCCACCCGCGCCAGGAGACTGGTGTGCTGCTGGACGAACCGCAGGTCCGATTTCGATCCGGCGGCGATCTCCTTCGACCAGGCCAGTCCCGCGTCGAAGTAGAGGTTGAAACGGATGTCACCGAGACGGATTCCGTCACCGGATCTGCGCGGGACCGGAGCGACGGAGGTCATGGCATCCAGATCGACCGCCTCCTGGGAGCGGGGCGCGACGACCAAGGCCAGAAGCAGCAGGACACCGACATGGGATTTCATCGTGGAAGGATTCCTTCGGGGATCTTGGGAGTCGTGGTTCAGCGGGTGGTCTTGACCGTGCGGATTCCGCGCCCCATCGCGACTCCGGTCGCCTCGGAGCGGGGGCGTCCGAGGATGTCCTTGCTGCCGACGGCAGGCGTGGTCGCGGTGACCGGCTTTCGTTCCACGGAGACGGTCGACGTCGTGAAGGATCCGGACATGAAGTAGGTGTCCATGCCCCTGGGGTACCACCCCTGAAGCCGGTAGAAGTAGGTGGTTCCGGACTTCAGTCCGGTGATGGTGATCGTGCCCGATCCGCGCTTGGTGACCGTGAATTTCGCGATCGCGGCCTTCGAGGTGTCGGCGGTGGTGAAGGTCGCGGTGCTGGTGTAGCAGCGCAGGGTTCCGTTGGTGTATCTCTCGGTGAACACCAAATCGGCGGAGGTCGCCGAGACCGTGACCTTGGAAACATTCAGACTCGCGCCGGCGACGGCGTCGAGCGCGGTCGAGGCGGCCTGGGTCGAGGGGACGGACATCAGGACCATCGCGCTCGCGCAGAGCGCGGTCGACAGCAGCAATCGGTTCATGGGGGTAGTCCTTCTAGACACGGGTGGGTGAGGTTCGATGGCGAGGAGTTCAAGGTCCGGTCGGCCTGGGCGCAGTCCAGTCGTCGAGCGAACGGTTGGAGATGTCGGCGAGGGTTTCGTCGTCGTCTGGTTCGTCCGCTTCGCCCGCGTACGTGCGACAGCCGACGGACCGGAAGGTGTCGGGAGAGGTGGTGGTGGGTGCTGCCACGATCCCAAGGTATCGCGGCGGATTCACATACCGCAGGCAGATCATTGGCGGTACCGTCGGCATTCCGCGAACACGGGCCGCGGAAAACCAGCGAGTATCGGATCTGGAAGTCTATTCAAGTCCGCGAACGAAATTTTCGATCACGAAAGCCGCGAGCCTGGTGTCACATTTGCCACCAGGGGTCGGCGTCCCGAAATCGGGTCACGGTCAGTTTCCGTGCCGGACTCGCGATCCTTCTGCAGCTTGCGTCAGTCCGCGGGAGCTTGTGTGGCGCAGTACATGGGATGGCCCGAACCGGTATCCACCTTCACGCCATTTTCAGTGAACCGCAGTGGATGGATTCTCCATGTACGCATCCCCGTCAGGTCAGATTCGATTCTCACGATCGAGTCACCGTGTTGGACTCGACCCCAAGTCGCCCTGTTTCCGGGGGCATCGATCGATTCTTCGAAGAGGATCGCATCGTTCACGAAAAACATCGTGCGGTCGCAACGCAACGGCCAGCTCCACTTGGCGACTTGCGCCATCGGGGTGGGTGGCCACAAGATACGGAAAGTCGTGTCGGACGGGGATAAGCTGTACTGGGGGCGTTGCAGCACGATTCCATCTACGAAGAGTTTGTATACGGTTTCTTCCTGGAATGGATGGAGGAGCGCGTTCCATCTCAACCTGCCTTTTCCGGTCAAATCCAGTCGGAGGGAATCCCCCCCCGTCCCGGTCCACGAGGGTGTGGGGTACGGAAACCACCTGGTGAAGGTGGCGTGGAATCCCACGACGTGGCCACCCGGGCCCCAAACATTCGCGGAGCGTGGATCGCGGCAAGCATCCCAGGTCTCGGTGATGACCGTGACGACAAGATCGAAGTCGTAGAGCCCGGTTCCCTTCGAAAAAGAGGCCTCGGCCGGGCAGCCCTCGACTTGCGCTGCCACCTTCTCCGGCCAGGTATAGGTCAGGAACAGGACTGCCGCACCTTTGGAATCCGTACGCTTGTGGCCCTGGTACCTGGCCGAGGAGAACGAAACATCCACATGGGGAATGCGCCGTCCATCCGCTTGCTTGGCAATCAGAAGCACCGTGTCTGGCTGGTCATCATCGGTCGGTTTGTCGCAGCCGAACAGGCCCAGGACCAGCGGCAGCAGGAACGGTGCGAATCGGGATCGGTTCATTGGAAAAATCGGAGTGTTGGGAATCGCCAATCGGTCTGCAACGCGGAATGCAGACGGGGTTCCCCCTCTCTCCACCAGCATTGACTCAAGGACCCGGAGAGGTGATTTTCCGTGGCCCACACGCCCCCAAAGCCCTCTCTATGTTCCATCAGGATGGGGCGCGGGGCGTACATGGTGGAGTCGCGATGATCGACGATTCCGGGCGCTCGCACCAGATAGTCTGCGCGGCCTGTCGAATGATTCCATGTACCGGAGTCTTCGCGAATCCGGATGGCATCGAGGGTGTGACTCCTCCGGAAGCTCCATGTCGAGTCTGGTCTTCGGTAGACCAGCGTGTGGATGATCGTCCCATCAGGTTGGTGTTCAACCAGGTTGGGAGGGGGGAAATGATCTCCGACAGGTGGTGGCCAGGACGGCGACAGGACACTTCCCGGAAGCGTGTCCGAACGGAATGGGGCACCCCGATACATAATCGTGTGCAGGATTCTGGCACTTTGGTCGGGGTGTTTGCGCGCGTAGATCCGCGGGAGGGAAACCTCGAACCGTCCGGCCGAATCGGGATGGATCGAAAACCTGATGGCCATGCGCGGTCCGAACGAATTCGCGTCGTACAACGCGGATTCCCATTGGAATGCGACGGGATCAGGATCGTGGACGTGTCCGGACAGGATCGTGTCTTCGCCGGGGTTGGGCCCCCAATCGGCGGGTTCGGCGTACAGGAAGAAGCTGTAGTCGCCTTCCTGGAACCCTTCGTTGACCAGCAGTGGAACTCCTCCAGCGGAGAGCCAGGTGCCGTATTCATCGAACTCCCAGAGATCGAACTCGGCGTATCCATCGCCCCAGCCGGTGAGCGAGACCTGTCGGACATCCATTCCGTGGTGCAAATCGATCGAACGAATTCCCGCTTCGGGGCATTTCGGGCAATGGATGTCGACCACCATGGCATCATCGACATCTCGCGGCATCGCTTGGTCGGTGTCGATGGAACAGGACAGCATCACCATCCCGGACAAGACGGGGGCGATGAATGCGGGGGATTGGTTCATGCAATTCAAGAGTACCATTCCCGCCCTTCCTGCGCACGACGCCCTCAGGAGAAGTGCGTCGCTCCCACCTCGGGTTCGACGGCGTTCTTGCCGTTGAGTTCGCGCACGGCGCCGGGATCCCAGTCGGCCCCGCCTTCGCGTTCCAGCGACTCGAAGTAGGCGTCGGCGATGTCGAGGTACTGGTTGACGGATTCCGACCGAAGCATGTCCTGACGGGCCATGCTGACGCCGCGCAGACTCTTCATGCAACGCGCCGAGAACTGCTTGAGCTTGCCCAGGATCCGTCCTTCGTGGTCCATCTCTTCCCGCAGGAGCGACTCGTAGAGGCGGAACACGGCGCGGTGCTCCTGCAGCGTGGGGGAGCGGGGCGTCTTTCCGTCGTAGAGGTCGGCGATCTGCGCGAACAACCAGGGGTTGTGCATGGCTCCGCGACCGGCCAGGACGCCGTCCACCCCGTAGCGCTGTAGGCGGTCGACGGCCTGCTGCCAGGTGGCGATGTCGCCATTTCCCACCACGGGGATGCGCGCTCGGGACTTCGCTTCGCCGATGAGATCCCAGTTGGCCCAGCCCTTGTAGCCCTGGGCGCGGGTGCGGCCGTGGATCACGATGAGCCCCATGCCGGTGTCTTCGGCGATCTTGACGGTCTCGAAGAGGGTGATGTGTTCGTCGGCCCAACCGACCCGCACCTTGATGGAGCAGGGGATGGTCACGGCCTTGCGCACCTGCGTGCACAACTCGGCCAGCAGGGGGAGGTCCTTGAGCAGGCCCGATCCGCCGCCCTTTTTCACCACCTTGGGCACCGGGCAGCCGCAGTTGATCTCGACGGCAGATGCCCCCGACTCCTGCACGCGCTGCGCCGCCCAGGCCATGTGGGTGGGGTCCGCGCCGAAGATCTGCACGGTGAAGGGCAGCTCCTCCGGGTAGAAGCGGGCTTTTTCCTCGGTGCGGGGATTGAAGCGCGTGAGCCCTTCGATGCTGACAAATTCCGACACGAGCATTCCCATGCGTCCGCCGGCCAGGCGCTTGCACAGTCGTCGGAACGACGGATCGGTGACGCCTTCCATGGGAGCCAGGTAGACGTTGGGGAACACCCGCAGGTCCTGGTAGGTGAACTCGCGTGCGTAGGGTGCGTCGGGGGGCATGGGTGGAAGCACCGAAGGCGTCCAACTGGAAGCCCCGGGAACGTTGATGGGGTTGTACCCCTCGGTGCACGGACTGCAGACATCGGCTCGGATCATGAGAAACGCCAAGGTACCAATCTTGGCGGACCCATCCCCGATGGGGTGCGCACCTCGCCCCGCCGCGCGGCATGCCGATCGGCGGGGCGGACACTCCCAACAAGGTGTTCAGGGGCGGTGCGGTGCGACGACCAGGTGTCCGCGCCGTGAGCCGTCTTGGCGGGAGAGTACCAGGAGTCCGACGCCGGTCGATGCCTCTGGGACGGCAATCAGTCCCCGGTCCCCCTCGAAGGATCCGGATCCGAGCCGCTGGCCACCCGGCGTGATCCATTCCCACCGTGTTTTGCCTTTGCCCGCGACCGCGATCTCCAGGCCGCTGCGGGTCACGCGGATTCGGTCCGTGCTGGCGCCGTGGTGGCGCGCCCCGATGCCAAGCGGCTGTGCGGAGAATACGATCCCCAGGCCCGATTCCCAACGAGACTTGCTACTGGACCATTTCTGCTGGGTGAAGGACGCCGTGAGTCCCCCTGCTCCGTTGGTGATGGCGTAGCGCTGCGCCAGGCTGATCGCGTTCTTGTCGTAATCCCACGCCCAGCCGTGAAGGCTGTCCAGGTCGGTGCCGTGGAACAGAACCTGTTTGCCGGTGAGTTTCCAGTCGGTCCCATCCAGGACATACGAGTGTACCGAATCCCGTCGGTCCGCCGTGTTGAAGTAGAGGTCACGCCCCTGCAGCACCCAGGAGCCGGCGGTCCAGGTCTGATTCCCGATGGAATCGAGTCGTCCGTCGGTGTGGTACATCCGCTTGCGTGCCACAGGGGTCCAGCCTGTTGCGCTCGAGTCTTCCCAAGTGATCACCGTGTCCATCTTGGCGTCCGCGTTCCACACCTCGCGTCTCCACAGGCGATACTCCGTCGAGTCCTTGGCCTTTTTCCATGTGCGTGCCGAGTACACGCCCTCGACCCGACTTCCCACGGTCCGGTACTGGTCCATGCTCTTATCCATCGGAGGTGGGGTGGACGTCTCCAGAGAGGTGATGTACCCGGCTTGGTCGCGCGCGATCTGGATGTTGTAGACCAGGTAACCCGATGCCGTCCATGTCTGGGCCAGGTGGGGGATCGGCATATAACTCAAATCGATCGAATACATGCTGCCGGGGTGGACTTGGGTCTGGGGGGCGGCGGCCCCCACAACGAGGGCAAATGCGAGGGTACGGACATTCATGGACAGCTCCTGAAGTTTGGTGGAGTCTGACCTCCGACATCGATTCTGACACGAGGAGGTGGAGCGCGCTAGAGGGAAAACCGAAAGCGCCTGGATGAGTGTCTGCGGTGTTGGCGTCGCGGAAATCCGGAATCGATCGTACGCACCGAGACGATTGGCACGAGCCTATGGCGGAGGTGGTTCCCAGGGGCCGGGACTTGGAGCGCCACACGGGTAGTCCCGCAGGGCGCATCCTGTTAGCTTCCTCTGGAATGAAACTCGATCTCCATCACAGCTATGCCGATGACCTTGCGGGGTTCTCCGTTCCCGCCACCCCGGATTCCGTGCCGACCCCAAGTCTGCTTTTCTGGAACGACGAGCTGGCCACCTCGCTGGGGATCGATTCTGCCGCCTTCGGACCCGACGGAATCGCCAGGACATTTTCCGGCAACGAACTTCCGGAAGACGCGCGTCCGGTCGCCCAGGCCTACGCCGGTCACCAGTTCGGCCACTTCTCGCCGCAATTGGGTGACGGCCGCGCCCACCTGCTGGGCGAGGTCGTCGACCCGAGTGGCAAGCGCTGGGACATCGCCCTGAAAGGATCGGGGCGGACCCCGTTTTCGCGCGGCGGCGACGGAAAGGCCGTTGTGGGTCCGATGCTGCGCGAGGTCTTGATCGGGGAATTCCTGCACGCCTGTGGCATTCCGACCACCCGGGCCCTGGCGGTGGTGGCCACCGGAGAGGCCGTGGTGCGCGAAGTCCGTCTGCCCGGTGCCGTGCTGACGCGGGTGGCTTCCAGCCACATCCGTGTCGGCACCTTCGAATTCTTCGCCTCGCGGGGGGAACACGAGAGGGTCCGGCGCCTGGCGGAATACGCGATCGCCCGACACGATCCGCACCTGGTGGGGCACGAACACCGGTTCCCGGAATTCCTGAAGTCCGTCTGTGCCCGCCAAGCCGATCTGATCGCCCGCTGGACGCACGTCGGATTCCTCCACGGCGTCATGAACACCGACAACATGGCGGTCTCCGGCGAATCCATCGACTTCGGTCCGTGCGCCTTCCTCGAAGCCTACGATCCGTCCACGGTCTTCAGTTCCATCGACCACGATGGCCGGTACGCCTTCGGCAACCAACCCTTCATCGCCCAATGGAACCTGGCCCGCCTGTGCGAGACCTTCCTGCCGCTTCTCGATCCCGATGTGCCGCGCGCCGTCGCCATCGCGACGGAAATTGTCGAATCCTTCGCGGCGCTGTATCGACAGGCGTTCCTGGCGCAGGGACTCGCCAAACTGGGCCTTGCGTGTTGGGGCAAGCCGTCTCCGGTCGACGAGCTCCTCCTGGACGAATGGCTCCTGCTCCTGCACCGGGGCGAAGTCGATTTCACCCTCGCCTGGCGTCACCTGTCGGCGGCAGCCGCTGGGGACGAGGCACCACTGCGGCGGCTCTTCGCGGGGGTCGCCGACTTCGATCCCTGGTTCGCACGGTGGATCGGGGCGTGTGCGGAGTGCGATGTCGATTCCAACGATGGCCCGCAGGCTCGTGCTGCCGCCATGCGCGGTCTCAACCCCCTCCACACCCCTCGAAACCACCAAGTCGAGCGGGCGCTCAAGGCCGCCACGGAGCGGGCTGACCTCGCCCCCTTTCACAGCCTCCTCGAGGTTCTGCGCGCCCCGTTCGACGACCATCCGGGCCGGGAGCATCTCGCCGAGCCTGCTCCTGCGGAAGTCACCTCGCGCTACCGCACGTTCTGCGGCACGTGAACCTCGAGTCCCGGACGCGGGATCCAGGCTGACCGTCCCCCACGAAAAAGCCCCGTCCGATCCATGCGGACAGGGCTTGCCATGAAGTCATCCCCCGACTCCCGACGGCCGTCGCCGGTCCCCGAGCCTAGTCGAGGGGGCGGGACGCCGAGTGGAGGAGAAAGCCAGTGTGGCCCCGAGATCCGTTCTTTCGAGGTCGAGATCGGGGATGTCCACGCCGCGCTCCGACTCCCGACGGCGTCCGTGTTCGGGACGCCGAGTGGAGGAGGAAGCCAGTGGGCGCCCCGAGATCGACCTCGAAACTTAGGCCAGGGGCATCTGGAAGAGAGGATACGCACTGCACAGGCGGGCCACCTCGGCCTTCAGCGAGTGCAGCTTGGCCTCGTCGCCGCGGGCGGCGACGGCGCGGTCGATCACGTCGGCGACGAAGTCGATCTGGTCCAGACCGAATCCGCGCGTGGTGATCGCGGCGGTGCCCAGGCGCACGCCCGAGGGATCCAACGGCTTGCGGGTGTCGTAGGGGATCGTGGAGCGGCTTGAGGAAATGCCCACCTCGTCGAGAAGCACTTCGGCTTCCTTGCCCGACAGTCCCTTGGAGGTCATGTCGACGACCATGAGGTGGTTGTCGGTGCCGCCGGAGATGATGCTGAAGCCCTTCTCCTGGAGGCGTGTGGCCAGACGCTGGGCGTTGGAGATCACGTCCTTGGCGTAGACCTGGAAGCTGGGGCGCAGCGCCTCGCCGAAGGCGACGGCCTTGGCGACGATCTGGTGGATGTGCGGGCCGCCCTGCATGCCGGGGAAAATGGCGCGGTCGATGAGCTTGGCGTGCTCGGCTTCCTTGGTCAGGATGAGCGCGCCGCGGGGGCCGCGCAGCGTCTTGTGCGTGGTGGTGGTGACCACGTCGAAGTACGGCACCGGGCTCTCGATGGCCTTGCCCGCGACCAGACCGGCGATGTGCGCGATGTCGGCCATGGTGTAGGCGCCGATCTCGTCGGCGATGGACTTGAACGCCTTCCAGTCGAGGTTGCGCGAGTAGGCGCTGAATCCGGCGAGGATCATCTTGGGGCGTTCGCGCAGGGCGATCTCACGGACCTTGTCCATGTCGATGCGGCCCGTGTCCTTGTCGACCTGGTACTGCGTGAACTTGTAGAGGATGCCCGAGGCGTTGACCGGGTGACCGTGCGAGAGGTGGCCGCCGTGGTCCAGTTGCAGGCCCAGGACCTTGTCGCCCGGCTGCAGGAGGGCGAAGTAGACCGCGAGGTTGGCGGGCGATCCCGAAAGGGGCTGCACGTTGGCGAAATTCGCGCCGAACAGTTGCTTGGCGCGGTCGATGGCCATCTGCTCGACGATATCGACGTTCTCCTGGCCGCCGTAGTAGCGCTTGCCGGGGTAACCTTCGGAATACTTGTTGGTGAACACCGAGCTCATGGCGGCGAGCACCGCGGGCGAGACGTAGTTCTCCGAGGCGATGAGCTCCATGCCGTGCAACTGGCGCAGCTCTTCGTGCAGCGTCGCGAGGTGGAGTTCGGGATCCTGGGACTGGAGGATGCTCATGGCGTCGGTGCTCCTGGCTGGGTAGGTGGCCGAACGGTCCGGTGGGGGTCCATCCGCGATCGTCGGGTTCTGGAGGCGAAACAAAATAGACTCCCGCGGCCAGGGTGTCGGTCGCGGGAGTGCCTGGAGTGATTCCTGGCCCCTCTGCTTCCGCTCAGGGAGCGGAGGAAGGGAGCCGCGAAGGGATCAGCGGGCGCAGACGGCTCGTGCTGCCTCGATGCGGGTGCGCACGGCGTGGGCCAGATGCCCCAAGGGCTGGATCTCGGTGACCACACCGGCGTTGATGGCGGTCTGCGGCATGCTGGGAGCCACCGCGGTGCGGGGATCCTGGGCGAGCACCGCTCCGCCGGCTCCGGCGATTTCCGAGGCGCCCAAGGTGCCGTCGCGGCCCATGCCGGTGAGGATCAGTCCCACCGACGCGGAATGGAAGACCTTCGCGATGCTGCGGAAGAGGGGGTCGGCGGCCGGGCGCATGTAGTTCTCGGGTGCGTCCTTGTTCAGGCGCACCGTGTAGGTGTCGTCGACGATCATGTGCCATTCGCCCGGGGCCAGGTACAGTTTGCCGGCTTCGATGGGCATCTGGTCTTCCGCCAGACGCACCTGCAGCGGGGTTTCCTTCTGCAGACGGGCCGCGAAGGTTTCCAGCATCCAGGCGGGGCCGTGCACCACGAGGAACGCCGCCGCACGGCCGATGTCGCCAAGAGAGCGAGCGACTTCGCGGACGGCTTCGGGGCCACCTGTGCTGGCGGCGATGGCCAGGACCGGGAACGGCGGGGGAGTGCGGCCTTCGATCGCGACGGGCGCGATGGGGGTGATCTTGGGTTCCGGCTGTGCGCGCCGAGCAAGACAGTTGCCCAACCGTTCCAGAACTTCGGGGATCGAGAAGGGTTTGGCGAGGTAGTCGTCGGCTCCGGCCGAGAGGGCATGATTGCGCGCTTCGGACGAGGCCAAAGCGGTGACCATGACGATGACGGGAGGTGGTTGGATGGTCTCGCGGATCTTGCGAACCAGCTCGATGCCGTCCATGCGGGGCATCATCCAGTCGGAAACCACGGCATCGATGGTGTGGCTGGCGAGATAATCGAGGGCCGCGAGGCCGTCCGGTGCGGATAGAGTCTCGTATCCTGCTTTCCGCAGGGATCGCTCCAACACAAGGGTGCTGGTGGGATCGTCTTCCACAATGAGGATCTTCACGCGTTCTCCGAAGCGTTGGCGACGCGGGGTTACATCAGAGTGGATGGTAGCATTCCGCCGGTGGCCGGACAAGGGACGAGGGGGAATGTGGAGAGTCTCCGTACTCCTGCGAGCCTCGAATTTTGTTCATTCCCTTCCCGATACACGATGCAAGACCCAACACCACACCCTGCCCAGCCCTTCCTGTCCGAGGATTTCCTGCGTCGCTACGACGTCCCAGGTCCCCGGTACACCTCGTACCCACCTGCGCCGCATTTCCGCGAGGGTGTGTCCCAGCAGGAACTGGAGCGCCTTTTCCGGGAGTCCAACACCCGTGGCACAAGGGATCTGTCATTTTACGTCCATGTGCCCTTCTGCCCCAAGCAGTGTCTGTTCTGCGGCTGCACCACCGAGATCGGTCGACCTGGATCGGCGGTGCGGGAGTACTTCGACGTGCTGGCGCTGGAGATGGAAAGGGTTCTGGCACTCCTGGATCCGGACAGGCCGGTCATGCAGATCCACTTCGGAGGAGGGACCCCCAACGGCGTGCCCTTCCGGTTCCTGGGCGAAGTCCTGGACCGACTTCGCGGCCGCTTCACCTTCCATCCCGGCGCGGAGATCGCCATCGAATGCGACCCGAATCTCCTCACGCTGGGCAAACTGGCCGATCTGCGCGCCTTGGGGTTCAATCGCATCTCCTTCGGGCTCCAGGACTTCGATCGTGACGTCCTGGCCTCGGTCAATCGCGACTTCCCGCGCCTGGAGCCCGCCACGTTGGTGTCCGAGGCGCACAAACTCGGATTCCGCGGCGTCAACCTCGATCTGATCTACGGCCTGCCCAAACAGACCCCGGAGTCCTTCGCCCAATCGGTTCGCCGCTGCATCGAAGCCGCACCGGATCGCGTGGCCACCTTCTCGTACGCCCACGTCCCCTGGGCGAAGGATCACCAGAAGATCCTGGAGGAACGCGGCCTGCCCTCGCCGAATTCCAAACTCGCCATGGCCGTGGCCACGCACAACACGTTCCTCGAAGCCGGGTACCTCGCCATCGGGATGGACCACTTCGCCCGACCGGACGACGACCTCGCCCAAGCCCTCGAACAGGGCCTCCTGCACCGCAACTTCCAGGGCTATTGCAGCCGCCGCACGACGGGCCAGGTGGTGGCGTTCGGCGCCTCGGCGATCAGCCAGCTCCACGACGGCTACGTGCAGAACGTCAAGGAAAGCGCCCGCTACATGGAAGCGGTCCGATCCGGAGGGCTTCCGGTGGAGAGGGCGTACCTCATGACGGCCGAAGACAGATTCCGTCGCAAGGTCGTCAATTCGCTGATGTGCGACGGCGTCCTGGATCCCGCGACGGTGGGTTGCGAAGAAGGCTATTCCGCCGAGCAGGTGCAGGAACGGCTTGGCGAGGGGATGGAGCGACTGGCCCCCTTCGTGGAGGACGGCCTGGTGCGGCTCGACGGCGATCGGGTGCTCATCACCGATCGCGGTCGCTTGGCCGTGCGCAACGTGGCGATGCTCTACGATCCGATGCTCGCCGACGGCCCAGGCCGCTACTCGCGAACCGTCTGAGCCGCGCCGGTTCCACAATCCCGATTCCATCGGACTTTCCAGTCCTCCATTGCGCCTGGTACCGGGGCGCTGTTTGGAGGGGGGAAGGTATGTTAGTTTGGATTTCCGAGGGGGATGCCGCCCGTCGGCTCCGCGAAATCTGATACGAGCCCATTCCGGAGGTTTCCGCATGTCTTGTCGTCTCGATTACAACGGTCAGTCGTGGGAGTTCCCCGTCGTCGAAGGCACCGAGAAGGAAGTCGGCATCGACATCTCCGATCTCCGGGCGCGCACCGGACTCATCACGCTCGATGAGGGGTACGGCAACACCGGTTCCTGCCAGTCGGCCATCACCTACATCGACGGCGACGCCGGAATCCTGCGCTACCGCGGATACCCCATCGAGGAACTCGCGGAACACTCCAGCTTCGTCGAGACCGCCTGGCTGGTCATCTACGGGAAGCTGCCCAACGAAGCCGAGCGGGTCCGGTTCTCGGCGCTGCTCACCAAACACGCCATGATCCACGAGAGCATGCGCAACCACTTCCAGGGCTTTCCCAACAACGCCCCTCCCATGGCCATCCTCTCGGCCATGATCAACGCGCTGGGATGCTTCTCCCCCGAAGTGCTGGGCAACGAAGACGACTCCAACTTCGAGGAAAGCGCGGCGCGTCTGCTTTCGCAGGTCCGCTCCATCGCCGCGGCCACCTTCAAGATGCACAGCGGCCAGCCGATGATGTATCCGCGCCCCGATTTCAAGTACGCCGAAAATTTCCTGCACATGATGTTCTCGGTCCCCAACGGCCGGATCACCCCCGATCCGGACGTCGCGCGCGCCCTCAATCAGTTCCTGATCCTGCACGCCGACCACGAGCAGAACTGCTCGACGTCCACCGTACGCATGGTGGCAAGCTCGGGTGCGAACATGTTCGCTTCGTGCGCGGCGGGGGTGAGTGCCCTGTGGGGTCCCTTGCATGGCGGCGCCAACATGGCCGTGATCCAGATGCTGGAAGAGATCCACAAGGGATCCCTGACTCCTGCGGCCTACATGGAGAAGGTCAAGGACAAGACCTCCGGACTGAAGCTGATGGGTTTCGGACACCGCGTCTACCGCAACTTCGATCCTCGCTCGCGCATCCTGCAGAAGGCCGCCGACATCATCCTGGCCAAGCTCAAGATCGACGACCCCCTCCTGGACATCGCCCGTCGCCTGGAAGAGGTGGCCCTGAAGGACAGCTTCTTCATCGACCGCAAGCTCTACCCCAACGTCGACTTCTATTCGGGCATCATCCTGCGCGCCATCGGCATTCCCCTGGACATGTTCACCGTCATGTTCGCCATCGGGCGCATGCCCGGCTGGATCGCCAACTACAAGGAAATCCACGACGCCCCGCGACTGAAGATCAACCGCCCGCGCCAGATCTACACCGGCGAGACCAAGCGCGAATACGTCCCCCGCGAACAGCGGGTTTGATCCCAGGTGATCCGTCCATCCCCCAAGGCCGAGGCCGACGGGGTTGGACGGGTCGCGATCGCGTCTCAGTTCCAGAACGCTCACGCCGCAGCCGCGCACCGACTCGCCTGGATGAATGCGGCGTTGGGCGTTTTGGTGGTGAGACCGCCTCCACAGCCACGCACAGGACCCGACGCACCCGATGCTTCTCCTGACCATCGACATCCTCGGGACCTTGGCCTTCGCCCTCACCGGCGCCTTCCGGGCCGTCAAGTACGAACTGGACTGGTTGGGAGTTGCCGCACTCGCCTGTATGACAGGAATTGGCGGTGGCTTGGTACGCGACGTGTTGTTGGGCAACACGCCACCCGCCGCGCTGCAGCACCCGGAGTACGTGCTCGTGTGCCTGGTCGGGGCCACCTTGACGATCGTCGCCAAGCGGCGGATCGCGGTGCTCTGGAATTGGGTGATGGTCGCCGATGCGTTGGGCTTGGGGTTCTTTGCGGCGATCGGGGCCGCCAAGGCGGAAGCCGCGGGCGCCAACCCCATGGTCGTGGTCCTCTTGGCGGGTCTGACCGCGGTCGGTGGTGGGGTCATACGCGATGTCCTGGTCCGCGAGATTCCCCAAGTTCTGAAAAGCGACTTCTACGCCACCGCGGCGCTGATCGGAGGCGGGGTCTACTGGGCTTGCGGGTGGCTCGAAATGGCCGACACGCCGCGTCTGGTGGTGGCCACGGTTTTGACGTTCGGCTTGCGCCTGTTCGCCATGAAACGCAAGCTGGAGCTTCCCCGGATCCGGAGGCTTCCCACGAATCCGACCCGGATCGCCAACCCCGACAAGAGTCCCGAGGTTTCCAAGGACTGAGTGTCCCGTGAGGGAGTGCGGTGACCTCCGCGGTGTCGGGAAGGGTGTGTCCGCCATGGGCATCGTGCGGGGCTTGAACGGAACGAGGGGTGCGGTGTTCTTCGCCGATCACCCCTCCCATCCTCCAGGCCTGACCATCATCGGGGATGAACTGGGCCCATGGCCAGCAGGGGAGTCAGAGCCATGAAAAAAGCCCACGCCGGATGGGCGTGGGCTTTTTTCCGCGGCGCGGCCGTCAGGGGGGACGGCGCCCACCTCCCGGGTACGGGGGCGCCGGCTACTGGAGCAGTTCGACCGTGTTGAAATCGACGCCCACCTTGCGCAGCGAGGAGAGGAGCTGCACCACCGAGGGCCATTCGAGTTTGGGTTCGAAGACGCCGTGGTAGTAGGCGATGCCCGGAGGCAGGGCGCCTGGCAGGGTGCGCAAGGCGTGGAGCTCGCCGCGGATGGCAAGATCACGGGTGAGAGGCACTCGGCCCAGTTGGGAGAGTTCCTTCTCGTTTTCCGGATGGAGCGTGTCGGGCAGTCGGGACAGGTCGCCCAGCATGGCGTATTTGGTGCCGTTCCACAGGGTGTCGGCGCAGACATCCTTGCGGGCCTCGACGGCGCAACGGTCCCAGCGATCGAGCCAGGCCGGACGGACCTTCTGGCCCGGTTTGTCGGAGGCCACCAGCTCGCGGCCCAAGGTGTCGCGCACCAGAGGGATTTCGGGAAGCCAGGTGTCGCGGGTCCAGAGCCGGATGCGCGAGCGTTCGGCCACGACCATCAGCGACAGGTGGGGGCGCGTGGTGTCGTCGAAGGAAAAACTGTAGTACGAGGTTCGAGACACGGGAACCGGAGGCTGCATCATCGCCGCGCCCTGGGCGGTGTCCAGGGCGAAGAGTCCGCGGCAGTCCATGCGCACCGACGAGATCCACTTCAAAAGTCCGACAAATTCTGTCGCCGTCGCGCCGGTGTCGGCGGTGAGCGACCAGACGCGGCGGTCGGCCTTGTCGTCGCAGAAGGGAAGGAGGGAATCGCGGATCACGGCCGTGTCGGTGATGCGATCGTCCAGGACCAGTCGGCCTTTGCCCACGTGCAAGGCGTGGTCGGGTACGAACACCTCCTGCTTCTTGCCGCACCCGGCAAACAACAATCCGGTGGTCAAGGCACCCGTGAGGGTGATGGATATCCTAAATTCGCGTGTCAACAATGAACTACCTCACTCTCCCCATTGGAAACCGCGCCCCCGAAGTGGTCCGCGCGGTCATCGAGATATCCAAGGATACCAACACGAAGTTCGAGTACGACGAGCACTTGAACATCTTCGTGCTCGACCGGGTCCTCCTATCCAGCATGCTTTATCCCGCCAACTACGGTTTCGTGCCCAGCACCCGCGCCGACGACGGCGACGCCCTGGACATCATGGTCTACATGCAGGCCCCCATGCCTCCGGGTACCGTGGTCGACGCGATCCCGGTGGGGGTGCTGGACATGACCGACGGCGGCAAGAAGGACTACAAGGTCCTGGCCGTCCCGGCGTTCTCGCTCAACGTCCCCAAGGACATCGACGGCATCGACCCCATCTTCCTGATGATCGCCCGCAACTTCTTCAAGGGCTACAAGGAGCTCGAGGGGAAAGTGGTCGAGATCGGCGAATGGCAGTCCAAGGCCAACGCCATCGAATACATCCAGAAGGGGCGCAAGCTCTTCAACAGGATCCACGAACTGGAGGACTGACCTCCCGGCTTCGTGCTTCGGCTCGTGTGGTGGTGGCTTCGCGGGGACGTCGTATGACTCCATGTCCCCGCCGATCCACCACCACACGGCCTTCACGCTTGTCGCCTCCTTCCTGGGAGGCGGGGGTGTGGGTTTGGGGTTGGTGGATGGGGTGTAGGGATGCGCACGGGGTTGGGCGGCGTGGGGCCGCATCTCAGGCATCGGGGATGGATTGCGGGCTGGCTGGCCGTGCCCGCGGCGCTTCGCGCGCGGGGATCGGCAAGTACGCTTGGTTTGCTTGGCGGAGGAGCCAAGGAACGGTGGAGATCGCGCTGTTGGGGGGAGGGCGTGCCGCAGGGCCGAATATCACTTGACATCCTGCGCTCGGGGAACGCAAATATCCAGGGATTCCGTCTAGCCAGTTCTGAGCCATCCCCTTCCGAGATTGTCATGAAAATCCCCCCCCGGCAAACATCGTGCATTGCGCCTTTGCGGGATCGCGCTTTTGTTGGCGTTGTCTGGTCATGTGATTGCTGCTGAGACCTCCAAAGAGGAATCCACCCTCGCGCCTTTGACGGTGGTCTCATTTCAGGAGACATACTTGGCGGTGAGCGATCCAGAAATCACCTGGGAAGAGGTCAGTTTGACGAATCTACGCGGACGCCTCTCGCAATCCGGGGCTCCCTGCTGGTTGACGCAAGAACTCGAGGCGGATGTCGAAATCGAAGCATCCAATCGTGTGGTTTACACCACGCATTGGAAACACGTCAAATCCCGGCTGGACGGGTCCGGCAAGTGTGGGAACTGGAGCGATCCCATGCCGGTCGCGGATGATCGTGCCCCGTTCGTCGTGGGGCCGAGCCCGTCCCCGGCAACAAGCGATGAGCGGGTGGTGGTTTCGATGTTCCCTGACGAGTATTCCGTGATCCTTGCCGCGATCAACAACCAGATCGCTTCCACGCAGGGCGGACTTCCGCTGCCGCCTCCGAACCCCCTTGATGATCGCAAGTTGGCGGTTCCGGTATTGTTCATCCATGGACCACTACTCGGTGCAATGGTTCGTCCGTGTGCCCGATGGAGTGGTGCCGCAACTCGACGACTGGAGCCAAGTGGCGACCGTGGGGCTGCATTCTCTGGGGCAGGGGCTCTGGAAGATCGATGCGCATTTTGATCGCTACGTTCTGTTCCCCCAGCAGGAATCGCCCACGCTCCGGCTGGGTGTGCATCTGCCCAACTGGACCGCTTGGAACAAGGCGGTTTCGCCTTCCGCCGTCGGGGGGGATTGGGTGGAGCACCAAGGAGTGGTGGTCCTCGATGGCCAGGGACGGCGGGTGTGGGGGAATCTTCCCGACTTCCCCCCGATTCTACCCGCGGATGAGTCACCGATGGATCCGGTCGAAAACCTGGGAGCCTTGGAGGTCCAAGCGAGGGACGAACAGCCAGGGGACAAGATTTACGCCCGTCCCCGAGTTCGGGTGGTGAACCAGGGGGCGACCTCGGTCAAAGGGTTCCAGTTGGGGCTGTGGATTCATGCGGAGGGCGCACCCCCGCTTTTGCTGGATGCGGCTTGGTACGCCCCCGGTTGCGCTGTTTCGGTGGCGCCCGTAGGAGTGGGACAGAAATTGACGTATTCGTGTCCCGACGTGACGTTGGCTCCAGGCGCGACCTGGCCCGATCCCGCAGGCAGTGTGGTGGGCCTGCACCTGCCGTTGTGGCAGGAGTGGGGGAGGGAGACTTCCTGGTCGCTTGCCGGCTTGACGGGCAACTTCGCGACCACGGACCGTATCACCATCGAGACCCCCGCTGGGTTGGTGGTGAAGGGGCGTGTGCCATGAGGCCCGCGTTTGCCTTGTTGGCTCTTGGAGCGGTCTTTGGGCTTGGTGCGGGCTCTTGCGCACGAGTGCCAGTTCCGAACGAGCCGGGGGATCGGGAGGCGCAAAAAGGCTGGCGTCCGGCGGGCATTCCACTGACGGCGAAGGAGATCCAAGACGGCGGGGTGGGGGACGTAGTGACCATGGGCCCTTGGATCCTGGCCATGGCGGGGTATGGCAACCTGTACCTAGGGAAGGAAGGAGATCCGCTTTGGCGGAAGGTTACGGCGCCCGATAGTGAGCCCGTTTCAGCCTTGAACGCCGATGCATCAGGATTCCTTTGTGGAACAGTGAATACGGGACAAGTTTTTCGCCTCAATCCGACCAATGGGGAGTGGATTGCTCTGGGATTGCCTCGTCAGGATTCTGTTCGAATTACCCAGATTCGGACTTGGCGAGGTCTTGTAGTTGCGTTTTTGCTGGATCGAAGGAAGGGGCAGCCAAACAGGGCATTGTTATTCGGTGAAGGAGCAACCACCGACTTGGGATGGCGGCAGGATCTCACTGTTTTCACTTCGTTCGCGTCTGATACATTGCTCCTTGCTGGAACGGCAGATTCTGGCCTGTACCGTTACACGGTCGGCGATCCGGTCTGGCGCAAGCTCCCCCCGGCCTACTACCAGTCCACGGCCTTCGGTCCCCAGGAAATCCGACGTCCGCGGGCCCTGGCCTGGTTGAACGGAACTCTCTGGGTGGGGCAATTGATTCGCGGGCTGTACTCGACCACCCATCTGGATTCGGCGATTGTGCCGTACCCGGAGCCGGATTCGCTGAAGGGGGCATACCCCGACGATCTGCTGGCGTTGCTGGCGTGGCGCGACCGTCTGTACATCGGGGGAGAGGGGCGGGTGCCGATGGTTCTGGATCCGTCGACGGGTCGTCTGCGGGCCATCAAGGACAATTACTGTCTGGACGTGTACGGCCAGGACTGGGTGTGCAGCGGCACCACCACCTGGGAGCTTGCGGCCACCACCGATACCCTCTACGCCGCCGCCGGAGGCCAGCTCCTGAAGATCGGCTACCCCGACATCCCGCGATGACCTTCTGGCGCACCCTGGCCTCTTCGGGAAGGGTGCGAGCCTGCCTTGCCAGATGGGAGCGGTGACGGTTGCACGGGTGTCGGCAAGGTTCAGCCCCTCGGGGTCGTTCGCGTGTTGGTGCGTGGATACGGGGGCGGTGCCCTACGGCATGTCTGGGGCATTCTGAATCCGCCATTTTCGTGGCTTTCAGGGCCGATTCCATCGGGCGCAGGTCATGCCCACCCACGTCGGAGTGGCCGGCATGGCATGGTATCTTTGGGACCATGGCGCAACGCAAACTTCCGATCGGCATCCAGGATTTTCCTTCGCTTCGCGAGGAGGGTTACCTGTATGTGGACAAGTCGGCGTTCATCCACAAGCTTGCGACGGAAGGCCGCGTCTACTTCCTGTCGCGCCCTCGTCGCTTCGGGAAGTCGTTGCTTCTGTCCACGCTGGGAGCCTACTTCGAGGGGCGGCGCGAGCTGTTCCACGGCTTGGCGATCGAGCGTTTGGAGCGCGAATGGGTCGAGTATCCGGTGCTTCGGCTGGATCTCAATGCCGAAAAATTCGATTCTCCGGAAGCGCTGGTCGGCATCCTGGAAGGCCATCTGAGCCGGTGGGAGGATCGCTTCGGCCCTTCCCGCGATCGCGGGCTTTCGCGACGCTTCCTGGGCGTCATCGAGCGCGCCCATGAACAAACCGGTCGACGGGTCGCGGTTCTGATCGATGAGTACGACAAGCCGTTGCTCTCCACCTTGGGGAATGCCGCGCTCCACGAGTCCATGAAGAACACCCTCAAGGCGTTCTACGGGGTCCTCAAGAGTGCTGATGCGCACCTGAAGTTCGCGATTCTGACGGGGGTGACCAAGTTCGGTCAAGTCAGCGTGTTCTCGGATCTCAACCAGCTCAAGGACCTGTCTCTCCACCCGGTTTACGCTGCCTTGTGCGGGATCACGCAGGAAGAGCTCGTCGCCACCTTCCAGCCCGAACTGGAATCCCTGGCATCGAAACAGAATCTGTCCATGGAGGCCTGCCTCGCCGAGGTACAGCGCATGTACAACGGGTACAGGTTCCATGAAGACGGTCCTGGCGTGTACAATCCGTTCAGCACATTGAACCTGCTGGATCGCCTCGAGTTCCGTGACTTCTGGTTCCAAACGGGCACGCCCACGTTTCTGGTGGATCTGCTCAAGCAAACCGACACCGACCTGCGGGAAATCGACGGCATCGAAATCCCTGCCAGCGCCTTCGCGGACTACCGCGCTGAGCCCGACCGTCCGCTACCCGTCATCTACCAGAGCGGTTACCTGACCATCCAGGGGTACGACCCCTCCCTGAGGCGTTACCGGCTGGGTTACCCCAACGCCGAGGTGCGATACGGGTTCCTGGAATTCCTGTTGCCCAGCTACACACCGTTCCATCGGGACCGGGGTGGCTTCCACATCGGGGAGTTCACCAAGGAGCTGCGCGCCGGAGATGTCGACGGATTCTTGACACGCCTGCAGGGCTTCTTCGAGAAGATCCCCTATGACCTCAACGACCAGACCGAACGACACTACCACGTGGTGTTCTACCTGGTCTTCACCTTGATGGGCCAATTCATCGACGCCGAGGTCAAATCGGCCAAGGGCCGCGCCGACGCCGTGGTCCAGACCCCCGACCGCCTCTTCGTCTTCGAATTCAAGCTCAACGGCACCGCCGAAGACGCACTCGCCCAAATCGACGCCCAGGGCTACGCCGTCCCCTGGCAATCCCACGGCCGCCGCGTCACCAAAGTCGGCGTCCAATTCGACAAATCCACCCGCAACCTCTCCCGCTGGCTCATCACCTAATCCCCGCGCCCCAGCCCTTGCGCCGCCCTTCCCGCCTTCGCGCAGCCCCCTCCCCGGCCCAAGAACCCCCACGCACCCTCTGCGCCTCCGCAGCGCCTCCCTACGGCCCCTCTGCCTAGCCACCGTCGGAGCCGCGCGCAGCGCGCTCCACACGATCGACCTTGCCTGCTTCCTGGTCGAGGCTCGTTGGGCGGTTGTTTGGCGGGGACGTCGTATGGCTCCATGTCCCCGCCAAACAACCTCCCAACGGCCTCCACGCTCGTCACATCGCTCCCCACCGCTCCGCGATGCCCTCACCCCGGCCCAGGAGCCCACCGCTCTGCCCTGACCACCGCGCAGGCCTCCCCCCCCTTCGCGACGCCCCTCCCCGGCCCCACGAGAGCCCACCGCTCTGCCCTGACCACCGCGCAGGCCTCTCCACCTTCGCGATGCCGCCTCTCGGCCCACGAGCCCACCGCTCTGCCCTGACCACCGCGCAGGCCTCTCCGCCTTCGCAATGCCCCTCCCCGGCCCGCGAGCCCGCGCTCTGCCCTGACCACCGCGCAGGCCTCTCCACCTTCGCGATGCCCTCTCCCCGGCCCACGAGCCCACCGCTCTGCCCGGCTACCGCGCAGGCCTCCTCACCTTCGCGATGCCCCCTCCCCGGCCTGCGAGCCTACGCTCTGCTCCGCTGAAGCCGCGCGAAGCGCGCTTCAGCCCCCGCGACTCCGAAGTTTTCGGGGAGCTATCGGGGATGCAGACGCCGCGACACGACCCCGACGCCGTACGCTTTGGTACGGCGAGTGGGGAGGGGAGCAAGTATGCGCCCCGAGAGCCCCCCGAAAACAATGCCTAGGGCGGGACTTGAACCCGCACGGCCTTTCGGCCAGCGGATTTTAAGTCCGCCGTGTCTACCGTTTCACCACCAAGGCGTCGAGGGTGGTAATATTAGTACGGAGGGCTCCTTCAGGGCTCCCAGCATTACAGGACGGAGGCATCATCCATGAACGTGAAATTCACCGGCAGGCACTTTGAGGCATCGGCCGATCTTCAGGCCAACGTCGAAGCCCAGATCAAGGATCTGGCCCGCTTCAACGATCAGGTGACCGGTGCGCACGTCGTCCTCGACAAGCAGCCCAACGACATGCGTTCGGCCCATGCCGAGATCTCGATTGCCGGACACGGAGTCCTCTCCGTGACTGCCGAAGCGGAGACCATGCACAAAGCCATCGACGAGATGCTCGAGAAGATCGAGCGCATCCTCAAGCGCGAAAACGAGCGCACCAAGGAGCATCGCGCGCCTTCGATGGACAAGGTGGTCTCGGCCTGATCGGGCCGAATTGCATCTTTCTTTCGGGATCCGCCCCTGACCGGGGCGGGTCCCTTCTTTTTCGAGGACGCTTCAACGCGGTGGAAACCACCAGGAGAGCCCTTCCGGTCCCATGAGCATTCCTGTCCAGCACACCCTGCTCGAGCCCATCGAGATCCAGCACCGGGGCGCTCTCTCGCTGGAACGCTTTTTCCAGAACCACGCCAAGGCTCTCGATCTATCCCCTCTGACCCCCATCACCGACAGGGTCATCACCGAGCCCGACCTCCATCGTCCGGGCCTGGCCCTTTCGGGATTCACCGAGGTCTTTTCGCACCACCGGGTGCAGTTGGTCGGCAACACCGAGTGGTGCTTCCTCGACGCCCTCGGCGCCGATCGTCGCCGCGCCGCCATGGCCAAGATCGCCGATCTGGTCTCCCCGTTGTGGATCTTCACCCACGGCAACCAGCCCCACGCCGAGATCCTCGAAGCCGTGCAGGCGCAGGGAGCCGTGGTCGCGCGCAGTCCGCTGCCCACTCTCGAGCTCGCGCAACGCCTGACGGACGCCCTTCAGGAACATTTCGCGCCGTTTGCCACCGTGCACGCGAGCCTCGTGGATGTCTTCGGCATCGGGTTGTTGTACGTCGGCCGCTCCGGCGTGGGCAAATCCGAAGCCGTCCTCGACCTGGTCGAGCGCGGGCATCGACTGGTGGCCGACGATGTCGTGTACCTCACCCGGCGCGGTTCGGATGTGATCGGCACGGGCAACGAGCTCCTGGGTCAGCACATGGAAATCCGCGGGGTCGGCATCATCGATGTCGCCAGCCTGTTCGGCATCCGCGCCATCCGCCAGTCCAAGCGCATCGAGATGGTCGTCGAACTGCGCCTCTGGGAGCAGGGCGAAGCCTACGAACGCACCGGATTGAACACCTACACGTGCAACATCATGGGTGTCGATGTCCCTCGCACCGTGATTCCGCTGTCGCCGGGCAAGAACATCACCGTCATCGGCGAGGTCATCGCCATGAACACCTTGCTGAAGCTCAACGGCAAGGACCCGGCGCAGGCCTTCAATGACCGTCTGATCCAACTGATGAACGAGAAACGCGTGGAGCGCGGCCGCCGCGTCGCACGATGGGAGTAGCAGGATGAACAGCCGCAAGATGCAGAACCTGATCGTGGGAACCGTGGTCCTGGTGGCCTTGTTCCTGCTCATCTTCGGAATGGCGTTCCTGAACGAATACGCCCCCGGCAAGCAGATGGACCAATACACCCTCATGGCTTCCGAAGTCGGGCTCCTGTCCAAGGACGATCCCGTCAAGTTCAACGGCGTGAAGGTCGGCAAGGTCCGTTCCATCGAGCTGGCTCCCGACAACCGGGTGCGCATCGTCATCGAGGTCCAGGCCAGCGCGCGCATCCCCAAGGGGTCGCGTGTCCAGATCCAGAACGTCGGGCTGATGGGCGAGCGCATGATCAACGTGGCCCTCACCCAGGAGAAGGAGTTGCTGGCCCCCGGTGCCGTCCTGGACGCCGGCTACGATTACGGCATCGCCGAGACCATGGGTGTGGCAGGCCAATTGGTCGAAGAGGCGCGCAAGATGTTGGCGCAGCTTCAGACCGTGATGGACAGCACCATCGGCCGCGAGGATTTCGTGCCTCGCATCAACGCCGTGGTGCGCCGTGCCGACGACGTCTCCGCCAAGCTCGAAAAGACCGTCGCCGAACTCGAACCGAAACTTCGGGGCACCGTTTCCGATCTGCAGGCCGCCGGTACCGGGGTGCGCGGCATGGTCGATCGCACGGCTCCCATCGTCGACCGCGTGGCCGACCGTGCCGACAAGGCCACCGAGGAACTGCCCGCCATCGTCGCCGATCTCAAAGCCACGTCCGCCGACATTCGCATCATCCTCGAGAAGGCGAGGTCGGGGCAGAGTACCCTCGGTAAACTCGCCAACGACGACCAATTCTACCGCGAGCTCTCCGGCGCCGTCGTGCGCGCCGACAGCCTGCTCAACCGCATCCAGCGCAAGGGGCTCGACATCAACGTCGACCTTTGGTGACCCATATGACCGCATTGTCCACCGCTCCCGCCTCCACCCGTCTGCTGTGGGCGGTCCATAGCCACCAGCCGGTCGGCAATTTCGACTTCGTCTTCGAGAACGCCTTCCGCAACGCCTACGAACCCTTCGTGGCCGTGCTGGAGCGTCATCCGTCGGTGGGTGTCGACTTCCACTTCTCGGGCATCCTGCTCGACTGGCTGGACCACCACCAGCCCGCCCTGCTGGAACGCATCGCCGCCCTGGTGCGGCGCGGACAGTGCGGGCTTCTCGCCGGCGCCTACCACGAACCCATCCTGCCCCCCATCCCGCGCCACGACCAGGTCGGGCAGATCAAGGCCTTGGCCGACCGCATCGAGCAGCGCTTCGGCGTGCGGCCGCGCGGCATGTGGCTGGCCGAACGCGTGTGGGAACCAGGGCTTCCCGCGGCGTTGTCCGAAGCCGGCATGGAGTTCACCCTCCTGGATGGCACCCATTTCGCCCAGGTCGGATTCGGCGAAGAGGCCATGTTCGGCCGCTGGCTCACCGAGAGCGAAGGCAAGACGATTTCCGTCTTCCCCATCCACGACCGCGTCCGCGACCTGATCCCCTTCGCCTCGGTCGAGGAGACCCTCGCGGCCCTGCGCGGCCTGGCCGTTCCCGGTGGGCGAGATGTCGTCTTCGGCGACGACGGGGAGAAGTTCGGGGACTGGCCCGGAACCCACGAGCTGTGCTACACCAACGGCTGGTTGGAGCGCTTCTTCGCCGCCGTCGAAGCTGATCCGACACTTTCCGTCCGTCCGGTTTCGGAAGCCTTCGAGGGATCCAAGCCCCAGGGCATGGCGTACCTGCCCGCGGCGTCGTACTTCGAGATGATGGAGTGGGCCGAGAGCGCGCCCCGCCAGCGCGCGTTGCGCAAGGTGCGCGACCGCCTCAAGACCGACGGTTCCTGGGACGAGGCCCGTCCGTTCGTGCGTGGCGTGAGCTGGCGCAACTTCCTGGTGCGCTACCCCGAATCCAACCGGATGCACAAGATGGCCTCGCGGCTGTCGTTCGCCATCCACGAAGAGCTGGCGGCCAAGCCCGCCTCGGCGCGCAAGAAGCTCCTGCTGGCCGCTCGCGAGCACGTCTGGAAGGCGCAGTGCAACTGCGGCTACTGGCATGGCGTGTTCGGCGGTCTGTACCTGCCGCACCTGCGCCGGGCCATCCACGGGCACCTCGCTCGCGCCGAGGAAATCCTGCGCGGCGCCGACGCCGCGGTCGAGCGCATCGATTGGGACCTCGACGGCGTCCAGGAGGTCCTGCTAGCCTGTGATCACCAGTTCCTGTCGGTGCATCCCGGACAGGGCGGAGCGATCCCGGTGTGGTACCTCTCGCGGGGGGCCATCAACCTCGCCGATTCCATGACCCGCGCGCCCGAGGCCTACCACGCGCGCGTCTCGGGCGAGGAGGGCCGCGCCGACGGCGGCAAACTCGCCGACCAGTTCGAGGGCAACGATCCCGAACTCGCGCAACTGCTCCAGTACGACGAAGTTCCCCGGGTCTCGGGCCTGTCCTGGTGGTTCCCCGAGGGAATCGCCGCCGATTCCTGGCTCTCCGACCGCTCCAAGGCCACCTGGCTCGGCGGGGTATGGGAGGTGGAGTCGGCCAAGGTCGTACGCGGCGCACCCACTTGCGTCCTGGCGACCAGCCTTGGAGAGCTTCGATTCGAACGCAAGACCACCATCAAGCCCGGCGGCGTGGTCGAGGTCTCCGTGGTTCTCGAGAACCTCGGCGATCGTGCCTGCCGCGGTGTTTTCGGGTTGGAATCGATGTTCAATTTCCTTGCCGGAGACGCCCACGACCGCTGGTTGCGCCCCGATGGCTCCGATGCCGTGCGACTGGGAACATCCGGTTCGGCATGCTGCGCCGGTGCCACGCTTCGCGACGAATGGCTGCAGGTTGGCGTGCGTCTCGAAGGCCCCGAAGGCGGTGTGTTCTGGCAGGGAATCCACACCGTCAACCAGAGCGTCGGCGGCTACGAGAAGGTCTACCAGGGAACCTCGGTTCTTCAGCATGCCTCCGTCGAATTGGCGCCCAAGACCCGCCAGACCCTCGTGTTCCGCACGCAGGTCGAGCAGTCCATCGTGTCTCCGTTGTGATCCTCCTCCACTTGTTCGAATCGTCGCGTTACGGGAGTCGTCCATGAAGGTCAGTCGCGTCCTCAAGATCACCAACCGTTTCGGGCTCCATGCCCGGCCCGCCGCGCTCGTGGTCGAAACCGCTTCCAAGTACGACTGCGAAGTCACCTTGTCGAAGGACGGGATGAACGCCAACGGCAAGAGCATCATGAGCGTCATGCTCCTGGCTGCCGAGCCGGAAAGCGAAGTCGAGTTGTTGGCCGAGGGGGTTCAGGCCACGGAAGCCGCTGATGCTCTCGACGCCTTGTTCAAGGCCCGTTTCCACGAAGACGACGCCTGATCGCCCCCGGTGCCGTGCCAAACCCGTGAAGGCGGGACTGGAACGGCACGGCGAGGATGGCCTTCGCCACCCGAGCACTGGGCTGGCCAAGGAGGGCGGTGCACGAGCTCCGATGCGCTCCATCTCCGGGCCGCCTCCCCGGGCGAAACCCCCTGCGCGTCTGGTGATCAGGCAACAGTTTCCCCGGAATTCAACCTGCGAAAGGGGTTGTTGACATCGCTTGCCATCGGGTGTTCCCGCCCCCGAATGTTGTCGCCGGAGGTATTTTTGGGGCCGCTCTTCCGGTTGTCCGGAAGCACCAAGGAGTCGTTCATGCGGCATCAGCCCAGCTTGTTTCCTCGTTTCACCGGAATGATTCTCGCGATGGCGGGAGCGGGATTCGCCGCGACAGCGCTCCAGGGGCGGGTCGTGGCACGAGACAGCACGGGAGCGGGTGTCGAAGGGGTCGTCGTGACCTTGGCCAGTTCGGGACTCAAGGACACCACGGACCGTGAAGGCGCGTGGGGGATCGGCAACGTTCCCGTGAGCGTCGGAGCTCACCAGGTCACTGCACGTCGGCTTGCGGGGCATCTGCGCATCGAACAAGGGCGGATCCGCCTCGAAATGGGCGGGCATGACCTTGGCGGTCGACGCTTCGCCACGACGCCGGCACCGGGGGCCGAAGCCGTGTTCGCGGCCGATGTCCCTGCGGGACGATTTGCCGCCGGGTTTGTGCCCGACACTCTCGTCTACATGCACAAGGGCAAGACGATTCTCCGAGACACCCTGTCGGTCCTGACCGAGTCGGGAATTGTCCGCACGTTCGACACCACCTTGAATGTCGCGATCACCCATGGCTACCTCACGGACTCCCGGGACGGTAGGGTCTATCGTACGGTGAAACTCGAGAACCAACTCTGGATGGCCGAAAACCTGGCCTTTGCCGCCGACAGTTCCTTCGCGTACGCGGGTTCGCGGAACAACCTCGCCCACTACGGCCGGTTGTACAAGTGGTCCGCCGCCATGGGCTTGAACGACAGTTGCAATCGCAGCGCTTGTGTGGAACAGGTGAATCCGGTGCATCGGGGCGTTTGTCCTGAAGGTTGGCACCTGCCGGACACCACTGAGGTCAAGGCCATGATCCGCTTCGTCGAAGCGGACCCTGCGGTGGGCTTCAAGAACGGTGCCACCGCGTTGAAAGCCGAAAGCGCTTGGATTTCCGGGTCGGCCACCGACCTGTTCGGCTTGCGCGTTCTTCCTGCCGGCTATCGGGACCATCTCGACAAGTCGTTCCTGGAGATGGGAAACAAGACCTTCCTGTGGACCACGCACGACATCAACGCCTCGATGGCATGGCACTTCAATCTCGTGAGTTCCTACACGGACGTTGAGGTGACCACCACGAAGGACAAGACCCAGGCGATTTCGGTGCGCTGCCTCAAGAATTGATTGAGCTGCCGTTTCGATAGCTGGAACCAGTGAGAATGCCGCCGCGAATTTCCCGGTGGTCGAGCTTGTCGAGACCAACCGCGTTGGATCCATCCAACGCGCTCCTCTGGCGGGTCGTCTGCTCGGCACACAAACGGAAAGGGCGATCCCGGTTGACGCGATCGCCCTTGTGCGTGGTGGCGCCTTGGGGCGCCTGATTCGTCCCAGAGCTTAGCGCGGCAGCTTCGCCTCGCGCTCCTGGGCCTTCTGGAGCCACACGGGAACGACCTTCTCCAGGAAGACCTTCTTCTCGGCGTGCAACTTGTCCATCTTCAGCCCGATGAGCTCCTGTGCCTTGGCCTTGGTGGAGATGTCGGGGAAGGGGATCTCGGCGGTGACACCCTTGGCAGCCAGCACCTTGGCCAGCCCGATACGAGATTCCTGCGCGAAGTTGATGCCGTTGGCCATCATCCGTGCCACTTCCACGGGGGCGTGGAAGGCGTTGCCGTTGCCGGCGGTGGCGAAGTCCCAGCGCCATTGGGCACGGCGGATCAGACGCAGCATCGGGGCCATGGTGGTGCTGTCCACTCCGGCATCCCAGGCGGCCTTGGCCTCGTAGTGGGCGCGTACCAGCACATCTTCCAGTTGGATGCGGGTCTCGAGGATCTTGTCCTGGCGCTCCTCGACGTTGCGGCGCAGTTCGTCGGCCGATTCGCGGTGGCAGACCTGACAGGAGTTGGCGATGTTGTTGAGCGGGCTCTGGATGTGGTGGTCGGTGAACTTCTGGCCGCCCTGGGTGCGGTAGGGCATGTGGCAGTCGGCGCAGGCCAGGCCGCGCTGTCCGTGGATGCCCATCTTGAACACTTCGAAGTCGGGGTGCTGGGCCTTGAGCATGGGGGCTTTGCTGACCGCGTGCACCCAGTCCGTGAAGTTCGCGTTGTCGTAGAACGCTTCCATCCGCTCGACGGAGAAACCGCTGTCCCAGGGGAAGGTCAGGTACTTGTCCGGACCCTTGAAGTAGTACTCCACGTGGCATTGGGCGCAGACCAGCGACCGCATTTCGGCATGGGTGGCCTTCAGCACGTCCTTGCCTTGGCGCTGGAACGCTTCTACCAGGGCAGGGCGCGAGATGCGCAGAGCCATCGTCTTGGGGTCGTGGCAATCCAGGCACCCGATGCTGTTGACGACCTCGGAGCCAAGGTCGGACCACTTCTTCTTGTAGAATTCGCCGGGGCCCATCTGGGCCATCAGGCGCGGGACGTCGGGACTCTTGCAGGTCCAGCAGGTGGCGGGTTGGGGTCCTTTGTCGGTGTCGTTGGGTGCGCCCGTGCGCAGGATCTCGTGGATGTCCTGCACGGCGTAGGCATGGCCCCGCGACTGGTTGTAGTGCTTGCTGAAGGCGTAGCCGGCCCAGAGCACCACCATGCGGGGGTCTTCCGCCAAGGCGTCGCGCCCCGCGTTGCCTGCGTGTTTGCTGCGGAAGGAGGTGTCCGCCGTCTGTTTCCACGACTCGTACTCCAGCGGGTAGGCCTGCCCCCACACGTCGTTGCGGGCTTCGTTGGAGTCGATCTTGGCGTCTGTGCTGTAGGCGAACTTGGCTTCGGCCTTGTGCGTGGCCACCGACGACAGCAGCAGGCCGACTCCCACACCACCGGCCACCGTGGCCAAAAAAAGGACTCCGGCCAGCCAGGGCCGTTCCTTGAGGGTTTCCTGCATGGACTTCATCGAGGGGCTCCGTCGTTGGGTGAGGTCTTGCGCATCCACTCGGGGATGGTGGGGGTTTCGAGTTGGATCCGGGCGTTTGGCACGGAAGACAAGCTGTTCACGCGGCCGTGAGGCACCTCGCGGTGGCACTCCCAGCAGAGTTTGCCTTCCCCGTGCGTGGCCATCTTGGCCGTCACGGCCGTGCCGACATTCGCGTTGAGGTTTTCATGGCAACGGATGCAATTCTGCTGCACCACGGCGGCCGATGCCGGAGTGATGCGGATGACCTGCTGTTCCAGCCCCAGGGTGAACAATGTGGCGTGGCGCGATCCGTCCTTGGCCTTGAAGAAGTATTTGGCCAGCACGGATGTATGCGGGACGTGGCAGTCGTTGCAGGTGGCCACCCGGGCGTGGGAACTGTGTTTCCAGGTGGTGTACTGGGGAATCATGATGT
>JAMIIV010000124.1:0-1201 GCA_035913415.1 Fibrobacteria bacterium
GGCAAGACCTCTCGAAGGACATCACCCAGGAGATCACCTCGTTCGTTTTCACCGACAACGAGGAGGAGTTGGATGTCCTCGAACTGTCGGTGACCGACCGCAACCTGCAGTTCGTCGACGATCCGCTTTTCCAGGAAGGCAACGAGATCGTGGCCCGCTTCGGCTACGTGGGGAATCTCTCCCCGCGCAAGAAGGCGGTCATCAAGGACATCGATTACGACTTCCCGGAAAACGGCGATCCGACCATCCGCATCAAGGCCTACGACAAGGGCTTCAAACTCGCGGGCAAGGAAAACCAGAAGGTCTGGCAGAAACCCGCTCCCGGCATCCTCTATTCGGAAATCGCCGAACAAGTCGCCGCCGCCAACGGCCTCACGCCGGTGGTCACGGCCACCAAGGGAACCCATCTCCGCGTCACCCAGAGCAACATCTCGGACGCCCAGTTCCTCAAGGAGCTGGCGGAAAAGGCCCGCGACCGCGATGGCGACGGCGTGAGCGGCTATGTCTTCTATATCCAGGACGACGAACTCCATTTCCATCCCCGCGAGCTCGACCAGACGCCGCTTCTGACCCTCGAATATTTCACCGACACCAAGGGCCTGCTGCGCTCGTTCCGCCCCAGCACCCAATCCCAGGGAGCCAAGGGCGCGGGTGTCGAGACCAAGACGGTCGGCGTCGACCCGCGCAAGAAGGACGTGGTCGAGCACAAGGCCAACAACGCTAGCACCCCCGAGCGGACGGCCCTGGGCAAGCAGACCTATCTGGTCGACGGCAACACCGGCGAAGGCAGCTTCAAGGAACAGGAGACGGGGCAGATCGTGCCCAGCTTCGACCGTTCCGAAGGCTTTCACGAAGAGCCGCGCCAGGAGCCCGCCCAGGACAGCGCCGAAGGCAAATTCCGCGAGGCCGAGCTGCGGCAGGTCGAGGCGGACGCGGCCACCATCGGCATTCCCCAGCTACGTGCCAAGAAGAACGTCGAGATCAAGGGCGTGGGACGGAAGTTTTCCGGCATCTACTACTGCCACTCGGTCCGCCACAGCATCAGCGGCGCTGGCTATCTCTGCGAACTCAAACTCAAGAAGAACGCCCTCGGCAAGGGCGCGGGCGACAAGTCCGCCGAGTCCCAGGGCAAACCCAACGACAAGGAGGCCCCGCCCACGCCGCAAAACGAGCCGCCAGCCATGGTGACCATCGACGCGGA
>JAMIIV010000125.1:0-6822 GCA_035913415.1 Fibrobacteria bacterium
ACTCGTTTGTTGTTCGTGAAGGTGTTCGGTGGCAGGGGCGTCATCCTCTTCACGGCAATCATCGGGTCGTCCTTGGTGGGCCGCGGGTATTCGCGGAAAACCAGATCTAGGAATTTACCGGGGGACGTCATTTCCAAACAGCGGTGAGCATGCCGGCGTAGCCGCAGTTCCCGTCGGGACTCCCTTGGATCACCAGGTGCATGCGCTCGGACTGCCCGCCTCAGGCGTTCGCCTACGGCCAGCCAAGAAAGCAGAAGGTCCGTCTCTTTCGAAACGGACCTTCTTTTGGAGTTGCGGGGGCAGGATGGGGCGACGACGGTTTCGGGAGGGATGCGGCGCGCGGTCATGGGTGCCTGGAATGCGTGGTTGGCGATGGGGGAGGCGCACCCGTAGGGTGCGTTGACCTCTCGGAGACCGCGCAGTGCAGGTGCCCAGGGCAAGCGACGCGCCCGATCCGGATCCGGCGGCGCCCCAACCTACGACCACAGAGGGTTATGAGTCCAACGAGCTACCGGATTGCCCACCTCAGGCGATCGCCTACGGCCCAAGAAAGCAGAAGGTCCGTCTCTTTCGAGACGGACCTTCTTTTGGAGTTGCGGGGGCAGGATTTGAACCTACGACCACTTGGGTTATGAGTCCAACGAGCTACCAGACTGCCCACCTCAGGCGTTCGCCTACGGCCCGCCAAGAAAGCAGAAGGTCCGTCTCTTTCGAGACGGACCTTCTTTTGGAGTTGCGGGGGCAGGATTTGAACCTACGACCTTTGGGTTATGAGCCCAACGAGCTACCGGACTGCTCCACCCCGCGGCTAGAGAAGGAAATGTAGCACGATCCCCGAGTTTGTCAACCCTGCAATTGGAATGGAGGGTGGGGGACTACCTTTCCCCTCCTTATGCCACCGACCGAAGAACGCCTGGAGAAGATGCGCCGCGCCGCCAAGTTGCGGACCCGCCGCTACACCTTTGTCCTGGAAGACCTCAACGATCCGCACAACATCTCGGCCGTGCTGCGCACCTGCGAGTGCTTCGGCATCCAGGAGGTGCATGTCATCGAGGAGCTGCGTCCTTTTCGCGTCTCTCGTCCCATCGTGAAGGGCGCTGCGCAATGGATCGACATCATCCGTTGGACGTCGCGCAAGGAATGCCTGGACCATCTCAGGTCCCGCGGGTTTCGCATCGCGGTCGCCAGTTCACGCGCCGAAAAGAGCTTCCACGCGCTGGATCTCGAGCCGGCCACCGCGATCTACATGGGCACCGAGTACCAGGGGCCATCGGAGCACATCCATGGGGCGGCCGACGTCGTCTTCAAATTGCCCCAGCATGGATTCACGGAGAGTCTGAACGTGTCGGTCTGCGCCGGAATGATCGTGGCGCATCTCGATCGCCACATGGACGAACGAGGCCGGGAGAACTACGTGCTCACCGAGACCGAGCAGGCCGATCTGGTGGGGCGTTGGTGCGTGGCGCACGATACCGACGAATGATAATCGGGCCCGCGTCGAATCGCCCTTGACCTAATTCCACAGGGCATGGTACCTTTCCCTTCATTCCGGGAGAGCGCGGGTTTCGGTGCCTGTACCCTGAGAACCTTCTCGTCCCGTCCGTGTGATTCAACCATCGGCCTCGACGGCCCCTCCATGGGTCGCTTGGTCGTTCCGAAGGGCGAACCAACCAAACATGCCCATGAGCGTGATCCACGGCGCGTGGCTGCCCGAGCGCCGTCGTTTTCTCTGGTGGTCCGAAAGTCATCAGGCTCTCGATCCCGTCACCCTGAAGGCCCTGCAAGGCCCTCGCGGTGGACGTGGGGGCCCGCCCTGGTATGACCACATCACGGCTCCCGATCCCATCCTGAAGGAACTCGAGGGGATCCTCAACGGGCGTCTGCAGGAATACCAGTCCGAGCAGAAGTTCCAGAACCAGCTCAAGCAGGAGCGCATCTCCTTCGAGTCGGTCCATTCCATCCTTTTGCTTCCGGTTCGCGGAAGCACCGTCTTCGGTTCCTTCGAGACCGCGGGTGACACCCCTCCCGATCGCCTCTCGCCGTTCACCATTCCGGGCCTTGCCACAGCTCCCCTGACCACTCTCAAGGCTCTGGTGGCCCTCCCGCAGGGGCGCCCAGTGCGCGGCCAGACTCCTGGCGACGACCTTCTCCTGTGGCAGATGGCGGCCCAGTTCGTACGCGACCTCCTGGCCCAGGGCGAATACCTTCCGGGATTGCTCGAAGGACGAGCCGCTTGGGTCCCGGCCCTCGATTACCCGGAACACCGCCGTCGCCTGGATGCCCTGGTCGCGGCCATGCCCCCGGTCTGCCGCGCGGGCGCGGCTCGTGGGGGGCGTCTGCCCGATGCCGAAGAGCTTTTACGCGACTTCATCGGCTGCCTGCTGGATACGGCGGTGAACTCCCTGGACAACACCTCGCTGGGCGCTTTGGGCGCCTCCAGCGCCTGGCTCACCTCGTTGTTCTCCGATCGGCAGGATGGACGCACTTCGGTGTGGAGCGCCTCGCCCGATTTCCAGGACGCCTGGGACCATTGGACCAAACCCGCCCGCGGCGATTCAGCCGGTGTGCAGGCACGCACCTGCCTGCGCCTGGATCCCCCCGATACCGGTGAACTGTCCGACAGGGGGATCGTCCAAGGGCATGGCTGGCGTCTGACCTACCACCTCCAGGCCGTCCAGGACGAATCCTTGCTGGTGCCGGCCCGTGACGTGTGGGAGACCCGCTCGCGCACGCTGCGGCGCATGGACCTGCGTTTCGATGCTCCGCAGGAGCGTCTCCTTTCCGACCTGGCCCGGGCCGCGCGGCTGTTCTCGCCCATCGGGCGTTCCCTGCAGGAAAGTCGTCCCGAATACGTCGAACTCAACCCCGCCGAGGTGCGGGCCTTGGTGTCCGATTACAGCGCGATTTTGCGCGACGAAGGTTTCGGTCTCCTGCTCCCTTCGTGGGACAAGGTCCAACAGCAGGTCGGCGGGGGCGTCAAGCTCCACCTGCGCCTCAAGCCCCGTGGGTCCGGACCCGCCACCGCGCGCGGTGTGCACGGCGCCACCCAGGCCTCGGCCGTCGGGCTCGACCAGCTCTGCGATTTCAACTGGGAAGTCTCGCTGGGCGGGCTGGACATCCCGGTCGACGAATTCCGTCGCCTGGTCCGGCTCAAGATCCCCGTCGTCGAGCACCGCGGTGAATGGCTCGTGTTCGACCCCGATGCCGCGGCCAAGACCCTCGAGTTCCTCGACAGCCCGGGTTCTTCCGGCGAGGCGTCGCTGGGCACTCTCATGCGGCATTCGCTGGGCCTGGAGCCCGACGGACTGCCTCTGGCGCCGGGCGTGGCCGAAGAGGACGTGCCCAAGCCGGTGGTGGCCATCGGCGAGACGCGGGCGGAAGACTGGCTCTCGGGCGTCTTCGAGCGGCTCCAGTCGGGCGGCTCCGCCGGTGCCGCGCCGGTCTCCAAGAAGTTCGTGGGGACCTTGCGCCACTACCAGCAGCAGGGGCTTTCCTGGCTGCGGTTCCTGGACGCCTTCGGGCTGGGGGGATGTCTTGCCGACGACATGGGCCTGGGCAAGACCGTGCAGGTTCTGGCATTGCTCGCCGACGACGTCGACCGCGCCCTCGAAGGCGAGGACGTCGGTCCCACGTTGTTGATCTGCCCCACATCGGTGATGGGCAACTGGCAGCGCGAGGCGCGGCGCTTCGTTCCCCACCTGCGCGTGCGTCTGCACCACGGCCCGCAGCGTCTGGAAGGCGACGCGTTCGTGCGCGACGCCAAACGCGTGCACCTGGTCATCGCTTCGTACGGACTGGCTGACCGCGACCGCGAGGAATTCTCGCAGGTCAAGTGGAAACGCGTCATCCTCGACGAGGCGCAGAACATCAAAAACCCCTCCACGCGCCAGCACCAGGCGGTGAAGCTGTTTCCTGCCGGGTCTCGTTTCGCGCTCACCGGCACGCCGGTCGAAAATCGCCTCTCCGAGCTGTGGAGCATCTTCGACTTCTTCATGCCGGGGCATCTGGGTACGGGAGCGTCGTTCGGCAAGCGCTTCGCGCGGCCCATCCAGCAGCAGAAGGACGAACACGCCGCCGCGTTGCTCAAGCGGTTGTCGGCACCGTTCCTGTTGCGTCGCCTCAAGACCGATCCCACGGTGGCCGGAGATCTCCCCGAGAAGGTCGAAAACAAGGTCTTCTGCGCCCTCACCCGCGAGCAGGCCACGCTCTACCAGGCGGTCGTCGACCAGATGACCATGGAGATCGCCGTCGAGCAGGGCGTCAAGGGCCGTTCGGGTCGCGTGCTCAACACGCTGTTGCGCCTCAAGCAGGTTTGCAACCATCCGGCGTTGTTCCTGGGAGACGGCTCCGATCTGGGCGATCGTTCGGGCAAGCTGCAGCGCTTGGGCGAAATGCTCGAGGAAATCGTCGAGGAGGGCCAGAAGGCCCTGGTGTTCACGCAGTTCAAGGTGATGGGCGATCTTCTCCAGAAGTACCTGTCCAAGCACCTGGAAACCGAGATCCCTTTCCTGCACGGCAGCGTGGAACGCTCCGAACGCGATGCCATGGTCGACCGTTTCCAGCAGGGCGGCGCCGGGTCGCCCCAGGTGCTGTTGCTGTCGTTGAAGGCGGGTGGAACGGGCTTGAACCTCACTGCCGCCAGCCACGTCTTCCACTACGACCGCTGGTGGAATCCGGCCGTGGAAGACCAGGCCACCGACCGTGCCTTCCGCATCGGGCAGACACGCAACGTGCTGGTGCACAAGTTCGTCTGCCAGGGCACCGTGGAGGAACTCATCGACACGATGATCGCCAACAAGAAGGATCTCGCCGACCGCATCGTGGGCGAGGGCAACGAGCTGTTCACCGAGATGTCGGTCGACCAGTTGAAGGAGGCCTTCTCGCTGCGCGACGACGCCGTGGAGGACGACGATGCCTGACGAACGCCCCGACGAATCCTCGGCACCGCGATTCGGACGCCGTCCCCGGCAGGGAGCGGCGACTCCGGCTCCGGCCGGCGAGGGCGCCAAGCCGACCAAACCGCGCATCGGACCGCGCCGAGTCGATGCCCCGACGCCTTCCGTTCCCCCGCCTCCGGCACCACCGCCCGCGGCCGACACCCGCTCCAGCCGCGGTGGCGTCCGCAAGCCCAAGACCCCGGCATCGCCGCCGACGCAAGCCGTTGGTCAGAACGTGGCGGCCTCCAGGGAGAACCGTCCCAAGGGGGGGATCCGCCGCAAGAAGGACAAAAACCGTCCCCAGCGCACGGACGGACGCCCTTCGCGTCCCCGACAGCAGCCCCCGCCGGCGCCGTCCGCTCCCGAAGGTCCCGGGCAGCTCGACATCTTCGAGACTCGGGAAGGCCCTGATGCCGAGGCAGGTGCGGCCACGGGTTCGTCCGGTGGTGAAGGCGGATCGACCCGGGCGCACGGAGACAGCGCTTCCGGGGCCGTAGGGCCGGATTCGGGGCGGTTCGAGTCAGGGCTTTCGGGCTTGAGCCGCAACGCCCGTCGGCGCAAACGCCGCAAGGATCGCCGCCAGCAGGGGGGTGGATCGGCACCCGAGGGCATGGACGCATTCGAGCCCGCGATTCCCATGGACATGGAAGTCCCGGACGACGTGTCTTTCGAAGAGGATGAATCCGACTTCCACGTATCCGAGATGCCACCACCTTCGCGTGGCTCCAGCGCGTTCCTGGAAAGCTCCTTCCCCGACACATCCTTCGCCGGCACCGAGGCGGAGGCCGACGACGACGGCGAGGAGGGCGAGACCTCTTCCGACCTGCCTGTCGAAGGCGGACCGCCTCCGTCCGGGCAACAGCGCGAAAGCCGGTCCAAGCGCCGCCGCAAGAAGCGGCGCGAACGCAACGAGCCTGCCCCCGTCGACCGCGCCTCGGGCTATTGGTGGGCCGAACAGTGGATGCGCTCCTTCGAGGTTCTCTACAGTGGTGGCGCCAGTCGAGCGCGCTTGCAGAAGGGTCGAAGCTACGCGCGTCGCGGTCAGGTGACGGAGCTGGAGGTCGGCCCCAACGGTGTGCTCGCACGCGTCCAGGGTAGCCGTCCCAAACCCTACCAGGTGCGCTTGGAACTCAATCGCCTGCGTCGCGAGACGTGGGGGCGCATCCTGCACCAGTTGGCAGGCAAGGCCGCGTTCCTGGCGCAGTTGCTCGAAGGCACCCTTCCTCCCGAAATCGAGGACGTCTTCTTCGCCGCGGGCGCCCGTCTGTTTCCCCACGGCGACAACGACGTGCGCTCACGATGCACCTGCCCGGATCCCGTCGTGCCCTGCAAACACGTCGCGTCCGTCCATTACGTGTTGGCCGACGCCCTCCAGCGCGACCCGTTCCTGCTGTTCGCCCTGCGCGGCAAGAGCCGAGACCAGTTCCTGCAGGACCTGCGCGAACAACGAGGACGCGAGGGTGGTCGACGCGAGTCATCCCCCCCGCCAGCCGAGGATCTCGCCCAGTTCTGGCGCATGGGACGTTTGGCAGAATCCGTCCTGCGGCCCACCGGCTGGGGTTCGGGCGGCGACCCCGCCCGACTCATCCAGAGCCTGGGGGAGCCCCAGTTGGACGGCATCCGGGAAGGATTGTTCCTCCCGTTGCTGGAATCGACCTACCGTCAGGTTTCGGAAGGCATGCGCAGGCTTCCCAAGGACGGTTGAGCGGGGGCTCCGCCGGGTTGAGGGCGGAAGGATCTCGCGCCGGGTGGGGGAGTTGTCGACCGGACCCGGAGGAGTCGCGATCGCGACGGTACCGGCGCCTTTGGGCTCATGCCGCCAGGCGGGTGGCTTTGGCGTGGGGCTGTGGTTTGGGACAGTCCTCACGAACACAAGGGACTTGCA
>JAMIIV010000126.1:0-7434 GCA_035913415.1 Fibrobacteria bacterium
CTCGTCCTGAGGAGCGAGGCTATGCCTCGCGTCTCGAAGGGCGGGCGGTGGATTCGCGGTCACAAGATGTTGTGCCCAGCGTGCCGCCGCTGCCCTTCGAGACAGGGCTTCGCCCTTCCTCAGGACGAGCGGCTTACTGGTGCATCGGTTTTTTCTCAGGCTCTGAGTGGAATCAACCTCGCTTCGCTTCGAAGGCTCTTCCGTCGGAAGGGCCTTTTTTCATGTGCTCCCCATCGGCCCGCGGCAACTGCATTCCAGGTGAGGTCGAAGCACGATGTTCAACGGGCAAGCACCAACGATCGCGCGGGTTTCGAGTGGAGCTGGGAGCTCGCCCAGCTCGAGTCATCACTCTTCCGAAACCACGTAGTCCCACGCCAGGAAGTGGCGCGCATCCACCCGGAACCAGACGGTGCCGTGTTCGGCTTCCTCGCCATCCTGGATCTGCTCTAGCCAGACTTCGGCATTCTCTCCCACGTCGTAGGCATCCATGCGCAGGCCCCGCTTGCGCTTGGTGAATCGGAAGTGGAACGCCCGTCCACTCTCCTCGACCTCGAAGCGCAGGGTATTCAACACGTCCGAGGGCAGGATCCGCGCCGCGATGTCCAGGCAACGCGCCGCGCGCCTGGCTTCCCTGGCTGCTAGAAGTGTCTGATTCAGGAGATCTCCCCGGTACACGTCCCGCCACCCTTGGGCGACAGAATCCGACAGCACCTCCCCGCCGACGATTCGCCACGGGCCCGGCACCAGCACCAAAGTAAGGAATTCCCCGCCACCGCCCCACTGCGTGCGCAGGCGAACGGGTTCCGCGAACCTCAAAGCACCTGCGACCGCTCCCCAGTGATCTGGAAGATCACCCATCCCCCACAACACCGCCAGCACTGGGAGTCCGCAGGGTCACAGGGGACCAGGGAGCGTTAAGGCGCCTGCGCCAGTGACCGTCCCCTGTGACTCTGCGGGCGACCGAGCAACCCTCACAAATTCGCCACCCCGAAGGGGACGTGTACGGCGGGCAGGACGCGACTGGCGGGAGTGGCGTGGGCCAGTTGGTCGTCGAAGAAGATGTGGGGGCGGTAGCGTTCCAGCACCTTGGTCTTTTCGACACCGCCCAGGAAGAAGGCCTGATCGACACGCAGCCCCCACGCGCGCAGACTGGTGACCACACGCTGGTGGGCCGGTGCCCCCCGCGCGGTGGCGATGGCCGTGCGCAGGCGGGGGCGGTAGGCCGGATCCTTGCGCTGGCGCTCCTTCTCCAGGGACTGGATCTTGCCCAGCTCGACGAGCAGGCGCTGGAGTGGCCCCGCCGCCAGGGCCATGTCGCCCAGAGCCTCTTCGGTGGCGCGGAACGCCAGCAGTCCCCCGGCGCGATAGACCTTCTCCGAAGCATCGTCGGCCAGGACGCCGTCGAAGTCGAAAGCGATGCGCAGTTCGGGATCGGAGGGGTCGTCTTCCGCGACACTTTCCGGCAACACCTGTCCCGCGGGAAGGCCGTGTGTCACGGCCTCGCGCACGTCCTTGGGGTTGGCCGACAGAAACAGGCAGGCCCCGAAGCTTTCGGCGTACCCCCACGGGGACGCGCCGCTGGTGAAGACGGCGCGCTCCAGCTCGATGCCCAGCGCGTGGGCCGAGCGGAACACGCGTGCGCCGGTGTCCGGATCGTTGCGCGACAGCAGCACGAGCTCGACGGGGCGATCGTCTTCGGTGGTTCCGTTCAGCGAGAGCAGGCGGCGCAGGAACGGGAAGGCCACACCGGGAGGGAGGATCTCGTGTTCGCGCGCGCGCTGGAACTCCCGATAGGCGTCTTCGCCCTGTTCGCGGAACACGCGGTCGGATTCCGTCAGATCGAAGAGCGCCGAGGAAGCCACGGCGACCACCAGCTTGCCTTCCAGCGAGAACGGCATCTCAGCGCCCCTTCACGCCGACGGCGCGATCCGCCAGACGGATTCCGTCGGCGGCGGACGTCACGATGCCACCCGACCACCCGGCGCCTTCGCCCAGGGCGAAGAGTCCATCGCACCCTGGAGGCGAAAGGGTCTCGGGCGCACGAGGCACCCGCACGGGCGAACTGGTGCGGGTCTCGGGGGCCAGCATGAGGCCGTGTTCCACGAACCCCGGAATCTTGCGGTCGAAGTCCAGGAGGGCGACCTCCAGGGCGCGGGTCATGAACGACGGGAAGAGGTCGTGCAGCTCCGAGGGGGTGAGCCCGCGCACGTAGCTGGAATCGGGAAGGTCGGGTGAGACCCGGCCGGACAGGAAGTCGCCGCAGCGCTGGGCCGGGGCGCGGAACGCTCCCCCACCCATGGCCATGGCACGTCGTTCCAAAAAGCGTTGCAGGTGCACACCGGCCCAGACGTCGTCGGGGACTCCCGCCTCGGCACACCAGGCCGAGAGGGTCTCGCGGTGGATGGGAACCACCATGCCGGCGTTGGCCCAACGGCTGCCTCGCGCGCGGAAGCTCATGCCGTTGGTCGCCAATTCCTGGTCGGAGGTGGTGGTGGGCAATACCTCGCCCCCGGGGCACATGCAGAAGGAATGTGCCGCCGCGACGCCTTCCGGAGGGCGCGAACACGACAGAAAATACTCGGCCGCGCCCAGCGACTTCGGATCCACACGGGGGCCGTACTGGTTGCGGTCGATCAAGGCCTGGGGGTGCTCCACCCGCACGCCCATGGCGAATTCCTTGGCCTCGAAGGGCACACCCCGGGCGTGGAGCATTTCCCAGGTGTCGCGGGCGGAATGACCGATGGCCAAGGCCAGGCCTTCGACCGGCTCCCATTTGCCGTTGAAGCTCGCGCGGACCAGTCGTCCCTGGTGCAGCTCGATGTCGTCCAGACGCGAGAGGAAGCGCACCTCGCCGCCGGCATCCACAAAACGCCGCCGCATCGCGGCCACCAGCACGCGCATGCGATCGGTGCCCAGGTGCGGTTTGGCGCGCCACTGGATGGACGGCTCTTCGCCGCAGTCGACCCACTGCTTGAGGGCGTCCTGGATCAGGCGTCCGCGGGTACGGGTGGTGAGTTTGCCGTCGGTGAACGTGCCCGCGCCGCCTTCCCCGAACAGGAAGTTGGTCTCGGGGTCCAGCGTCCCTTCCTTCAGGAAGTGGCGCGCCAGCCGGGAGCGCTCCACGAGGTCGCCCCCGCGTTCGTGCAACACCACGCGGTACCCTTTTTCGGCCAGCGCAATGGCCCCCGCGATGCCACAAGGCCCCGAACCCACCACATGCACCAGACCTGGCAGGACAAGCGTTCCCCGATACGGATCGTCGGGATCGGGGGTCGGCTCGCCCAGGGGCTCCATCATGCGCCGTTCGAAGGGGCGCTTGAGGATCAGCTCCAGGGTGTACTTGCGGACCGGGTTGTTCGCCTTGCGGGCGTCCAGGCTTTCGCGGGTGATCTTCGCCTCCAGGACGGCATCTCCCGGAATGCGCCAGTCGCGCAGGGCCTTGTCGATGGGGTCGATTCGGTCGTTGGGCCCCAGGGCCACGCCGTGGATGCGGTAGCGGAACGGGCCTTTCACGAGGCGGTCTCCTGCGGATGGCGCGCCAGCTCCCGGATCAGGCCCAGGACTCGCGGGGTGTCGGAGAGGTTGGGCACGATGGCGTCAGCACCGGCCTCGCGGAGCTGCGTTTCCGAAAAATGTCCGTGCACAACGGCCAGGCACGGGATGCCTGCCAGGTGGGCGCAGCGGATGTCTTCCGGGGTGTCCCCGACCACGATGGCGCGGGCAGGAGTCCCCCATTGAGCCAGTGCCTTGTCGGCCAGCGGCCCCTTGTCGGGATCGACGTCGCCGAATGCCGCCGGTTTCAGTCCGGTGCGCTCAAAGACCTCCCACAGACCGCAGTGGTGCAACTTCAGCCGCGACCCTTCCTCGATGTTGCCGGTCACCAGTCCCGGGTGGAAATCCGGCTCGGTCTCGAGGGCGTGCACCAGGGCCTGTGCCCCGGGGAGAGCGAGGGGGGGGTGACCACCCAAGCGACGATCGAGGATCGCGACGTAGCGCTCTAGGAAGGCATCGAACGAGGGTGGATCTTGCGGGACCAGAGCCGTGAATTGCTCCCACAGTCCGCGGTCGGTGCGGCCGGCCATCGAGACCAGGGGGAAGGTGCGGCCGGGGTAGAAGGAGTCGAGGGCTTCATGGAAGGCCTCCCTCCCCTGCCCTGCGGCGTCCAGGAGGGTTCCGTCGATGTCCAGCAGGACCAGGATGGGGTCGTTCACGTGGAGCGGAAATCTAACCCCGCTCACCCGGGCTCAGTTGCCCGTGCCGAGCCGACGCAGCTCGTCGCGCAGGCGGGCGGCTTCCTCGAAGTGCTCGGAGCGCACCGCTTCGTCGAGGCGCTTCTGCAGTTGTGTCCGGGGGTCGGACTGTTTTTCGGACTCGCCTTCGACCTCAATGGGCGCGGAGGCCTGCTCCCAGACCTCGGAGGCAACCTCGATGGGAGCCTCGAACCGCAGGGCCAGAGCGATGGCGTCCGACGGACGCGCGTCGAGCTCGAATTCCCCCGTGGATCCTTCGACGAACAGCCGGGCGTGGAAGGTCTGGTCTTCCAGGTCGACGATGCGCACACGCACCACCTGCGCCCCCAACTCCTCGAGGGCGGCCCGGAAGAGGTCGTGTGTGAGGGGGCGCGGGAACTCCTCGTCCGACAGGGCGATGGCGATGGAATGGGCCTCGGGGGCGCCGATGAAGATGGGAAGCGCGCGGTCGCCGCCTTCGGGGCGCAACAGCAGCACGAACCCGACCTTGGAGAGCGTCAGCGCCTCGACCCGGACCTCGATGAATTCGGATTCGTCGTCCATGTCTTGAGTCTAGCAATCTCATCGAGATCCCTATGTGGACGACGGGGCACGAGTCGGACAAGTTCGTCCGCCCCTGCCGGGCGGGATCAGGCCGGGGTTGTCGCGAAGTCTTCCCGGGTGTGGCGGTCCAGCTCCTGGAGCAGGGTGGGCATGCGGAAGCTGCCATGCATCTGCTGGATCCAGAGTCCAGCGTCCGGCAGGGGCACTCCCACCGCGGTCACGAACAGGGGCGACTTGCTGGAGCCGCGAAGAACGGGGAGCTTCAGGGCGTCGAGGTGGTGGAAGTTGGTCTTGCCCACCCCGATGACCGGGATGTGTGCCCCCAGGGCTTGGTACAGATGCAGCCCCAGTCCCGGACGGCCTTCGTCGTCGAGATGAACAAAACCATCGATCACCACGGCCTGCGGGACAACGTCCGGCAGGAGCTTCCAGAGGGAAAGAATGCAGGGCAGCTCGCGCCGGTAGAACTCGCCGGACACATAGGGCTCGACCCCATCGCGGATTTCCTGGTGGACGCCGGTAGCGGCGGAGGAGTCCCAGGCGGGAAACTCCAAGCAGACCGTCTTGGAGCGGGATTCGGTGTAGTAGGTATCGAAGGCGCGGATCATGGGGAGGCCCTAAGGCTTAGGGTGTGCGGTAGGGAGGATCGAGTAGTCCTGTTGACCAAAGGAGATGTCTCAAGCTAGGACAAGTCCTCCGGATACCAGCGGCTACAAGAAGGCTTCTACGCTGCTGCGAATGCGTTTGGTGGAAGCTTCTCCCATCTGGAGCAAATGGCGCACCGCCACCAGTGGGAAGAAGCGATCGGCTTCGATGCAGCACACCAGGTAGGTCTCGAAGGACGACGGAATGCGATGGGCAAAAGTAGGATCCGATTGGGCAATCTCGGAGTGGAGGCGCCAGGTTGGCTGGACTCCACGCGCCTTTGCGAGGGTCGCTCCGGCGTAAAAGGCGATCAGGAACGACAGATTCTGGACGTCCCCACGAGTGACGTCGCGTTCGGACGGGATTCTGGACCCTGCGATGGAAAGCAGCAAGGCATCCAGGCGATCGAGGCTTTGCAGGGTAAAATCGAGCGGAAGCCGCGACAGGACATCGCCTTCGAGGACTCCCCCTTCGATGTGGCAACCGTTCGGCAGCGAGTCGAGATACGCCTGAGCCATGAAATCAAGCTCTGAAACTGACTTGGGATCTTCAGCGACCGGTTTCGCGTCTGGAGGACCGGTCGTGACCCCTTCTATTCCGGAGCAATCTTCGGGGAAAGGCGCAAACATGCCGTAACCGCCAATCAAGGGGCGTACGCGTTCGTTCATTGCGAGAATCTGTGGAACGTCGGCATCCATGTTCAAGAAAGCGATCTGGATATTGCCGGCCTCGTCCAGGTGAACAACCTTCGCGACAGGCCGCACACATTCCGCGATTTCACGCGAGGACTTTCCGAAAGCACGGCGGCAAAACAATTCACTCCAAACGTGCGCTGGTGCAATTCCAATCTGGTGGTATTTGCTGTCGGGATGAAACCCGTGGCTGCGCCCTTCGCGCATCGAGGCATAATGCTCAACGACACGATCTTCCCACTCCGAGCTACGAATCTCAGCTTTGTAACCATTGAGTTTGGTGAACATATCTAAAATCTTGTTGGAACACTCAAATCCATCGTTTTTTTTTCGGCTGGACCTTCCACCAGAATCGATCAATCCCAACGAAAAGCGAGTCATGGCCTGGAGCCATATCTCTACTTCCGTCCAAATGGAGTCCAATTTTATTCTTGCCCAACGAATACTTTGTTAACCGAAAATCATACCCATTGATGATGCGGCCTTTCTCTAAATCAAATCTGATGTCACGCCTTATACCCAAAGGCGCATCGAGTGATCCAAGGACATCCAAATCAGCCGCGAGAATATCAGAAATATTCCGCTCAACTTCGATAACTCGATCAAGGAGAATCGTTATCTGGTCCATTATATTTTCCACTCCACGCGAAAAACACCAAGACGAATTTTCTCTTCCATATACGAGCTATTCTCCCTCATATAATTCAGGTACTTCTCCGCCGACTTCTGGTCCGAAAAATAGTACTCAACCCGATACTGTTTTTCACCCACAGAATTCTGAACGGCAGCTTCAACCGCCCTGATCGTCTGGTTGGTGGCCTTTCTGGTGGTCACGGGATTGCCGGGACGGCTCAACCATTTTGCATCAATGAGCTCGGTTACATCACCATTTTGGCGTTCCCCATCGAATTTTACCAAGGGATGGGTGCCGACAGAGTGCTGCAGCGAAGTTGGATCCATCCGGAGGGCTGGAACAACTCTATAAGAGTTCCCATTTTCGTGGGGCACCCGAATAGCTTGGGCAACTTGTTCCTGAAACCGATCAGCATCGCTTATGTACTCACCAGCCTCATCCCTAGGTCCATGCACTGTTGTCCAAAACGATTCCTCACGACATCACTCATTCCCGCGGATTTGACGGACTCTGTCTGAATGGTCGCACCCTGGGATGAGGGGAAAGTGCCGCTCCTTGGAAGGGCTAGGTTTGGGGTTCCTACACTCCACACCACGACCGACCTCGGAGACGGCACCATGCAAGGTACGCACCTTCTGGCCCAGATGCTGGGCCTTCTTCCTCGCCCCCT
>JAMIIV010000127.1:0-11481 GCA_035913415.1 Fibrobacteria bacterium
GCTTGCAGGAAGGGGGGAGGGGCGTTGGGAGAGGCGGGTTTGGGCGGAGAGGGGGAGGCTTGCAGGAAGGGGCGGAGGGCGTTGGGGGAGGGCGTGGGGGGAGAGGGGGGCAAGTCGTTGCGGGGGAGGGACTTGGGCGGGGGAGTGGGGGGTCTGTTTTTTTTGGTGCACAGCGGGTACTTTGAGCGGTTCGAAGCGTGGATGCAGCTCCCCTCTGAGAATCGCGAACCAATGTGGTCGGGATGCGGCAGGGGCGGTCCACGGGCGAACCACCGTTGTCCCGAGGACCTATTGAGAGGACGCTGCCGCCATTCCCTTGCGATCCTCGCGGCCGGACTGGTCGTGGCGGGAGCCGTGCATGCGGCTGGCGATGTACTCGCGCCCAGAGTTGTTCCGATGCCGGAAGCGTCGCGCCCCTTCGACGACTCTCCCCCACGGGACGGGCTTCTGCGCCGGGGGCGCAGTCCGATCATCACCGAATTTCGCATCGGCTTCGATACCCGGGCGGTTGACATCGTTCGGTATTTGCCGGGGGATTCGACTTTGGGCCTGGACTCGGTGGTCCTTTGGCAGGCGCACTACGACGAGCTGTCCGACTACCTCGCCGATCTGGCGCTGTCGGGGCAGGAAGTGGGGTGGCTGCGCGAGCTCGATTCCATGCGCTCGTTCCGCGATTCCATTGCCGATGCCGGCAACCGCTTCGAGTTGCCGGTGCGGATCCCCGATTGGGCCACCAGGTTGGGTGTCTCCAAGCCGGCGCTGACCCTGACGGGCAGTTACACCCTCAGTTTGAAGGCCGAGTCGCGTTGGACCAACCTCGAGGAGGATGCCGGCACGGCCAACCGTGTGCCCGACATCATCCCCGAGCAGATCCCCAACATCTTCCTCACAGGCACCATCGGCCGGCTCATCAGCGTGACCCTCAATTGGACCGAAGAAGGCTTCGGGGCCAACCAGAGCCAGGTCCTGCAAGTGCGCTACGCGGGTGAAAAGCCCGAAGACACGGAAGACGACATTCTCCAGGAAGCGGCGTTCGGCCAAATCGCGCTGAATCTGCCGGGCTCCACCCTGACCGGCTACAACTACGCGGCCACGGGCTTGATCGGTCTCATGGCCCGCATGCGCTTCGGCGACGTCGATCTCACCGTGGTGGGAGGTGCCGAAAAGGGGGAACGCCAACGGCAGAAGATCGGACGTGGAGCGACCGAAAGCCGCACCACCTTCCTGGACAACGCCCTTTCCAATCCTCCTCGCGACCTCTTCCTCACGTCCCAGTGGCGGAAGCGGTGGCGTGAGTACGCCCTGGACCCAAGCGGGCCCGGCAAGCCGTCCAACCTCCAGGTCTTCCAGCGTGTCCAGGGGGAGCAGATCACTCTGCGACCGGAATGGAAGCCGTGGTACACCGGCTCGGCCGAAGTCCTCGATTCCAGCTCACGTCCGACGGGGGTGAAAACCGCCGAGGGAGAAAAATGGCGGCGACTGGTGGAAGGCACGGACTGGTGGTGGGATCGCGGTCTGGTGCGCATCAACCCTCGCGGCTCGGCCACCGAGCAACCCATCGGTGCGGTCTGGACGGAAGGGACCAACGCCTCCCAGGGCAAGGTGTCGGGGACCACGGTGAGCCTGATCCTGCTGCGCGACAACAACACCGATCACGTTCCCTTGCGCGCCACGCAGTTGCGCAACCGTTATTACCGCCTGCCTTCGGTCGCTCCTGCGGACCGACCCCAGGTGCAGGTGGTCATGCGCAGGCGTTCGGGGGGCGGCTCCGATCCCTCGGTCGATGCCTTGACCGGACAGCCCTGGGCGCGTGTCTTCGGGCTCGTCGACAGCACGGGCAAGGTGCGCCACGACGACGAACGTGTGTTCGACTGGGATCACGGGGTCCTGATCTTCCCGGACGAAGAGCCCTTCCGCGACTCGGCGAAAGGGGGGCGCGGACCTCTGTACGACAGCGCGCTGTCGCAGGTTCTCACCACCATCTATCCTCCCGCCTTCGAGATCGAGATCCTGGCTCGTGGCAAGAGCGACAAGATCCAGGTGGGCAACGGCGGGGTTTCCAACGTCTCGGGCGGCAACTGCATGGACATCCGCGAAGGCTCGGAAGTCCTCTGGCTCAATGGCTCGACCCGCCTCGACAAGATCACCGACTACGACGTCACCTACGCCACGGGCACGATCTACCTGCTGTCCGACCGCGCCAAGGATCCCAACGCCGATATCCAGGTCGACTACGAGTGCACGCCGTTTTTCAGCCTGGAGACCCGCACCGTCGCCGGCGCGCGCCTGGACTGGCAGATCCCCTGGATCGGGACCGAATCGAAGATGGGCGCCACCCTCCTGTACCGGTCGGAAACCGTCACCGATCCGCGGCCTCAGTTGGATCGCGAACCCAACCGGGCCTGGCTCTGGGGCGCGAACATGACCCTGGCTGGCGAGGCCGAATGGATGACGGAACTGGCCGACAAGGTGCCCCTGGTGAAGCCCACCGGCGACTCGAAGTGGAAGATCGAGTTGGAAGGCGCCCAGAGCTGGAATGACCCCAACACGGAAGGGTACGCCCTGCTCGACGATTTCGAGGCGGCCCGCCAGGAAATGTCCTTCCCGCTCGGACGCACCAATTGGAAACCGGCTTCTCCGCCGTTGGGAACCATCCTCCCCGCCAAGGGGTTTGCCTTCCCCGAGGCGTCCTACCAGCGTCTGGGCGAATTCGTCTGGAGCTCCAACGCCACATGGGCGATGTCGAACATCTACCCCAACCACGACGACGGCGACAATGCCCCGGCCCGGCAGAACGTGCTGCGCCTGCGCCTGCGCCCCAACGACCACGGCTGGGGGGGCACCTCCTGGGGCGGCATCATGCGTCCCTTCTCCAGCGGCACCGCCGAGAACTCCGACGCCAAGTTCCTGGAGGTCGTGGTCTTCGGCACCGGTGGTGTGTTGTTGTTCGACTTCGGTCAGATCGACGAGGATCTTTCCATCGCGGGGCAGGCTCCCAACGGGCGCCTGGACGGCGAAGACGTCGACGGCACCGGAGTCGCCACCGGCGTGGCCCGGCACGACATGGGTCTGGACGGGCAGGACGACTCGACAGAGACGGGGCTGGAATGGAGTTGCTTCGGCACAGTCTGCAATTCGGTCTCGTTGACGCAGTACAAAGGTGATCCCGCCCGGGACAACTACGGAGAAGGACTCACATCCAACAACGACCCCCCGCGCGCCATCAACGGCACCGAAGACAACAACAACAGCCCTGATCTAGGAACCTACGGTGTCTACTTCGACACCGAAGACCTCAACCGCAACGGGACCCTCGATCGCACCAACAACTTCAGTCGCTACGCCATCCGCCTGGGAGGCAAAGGACGCACGCCGTTCCAGCAGCTCCGACCCGGCTGGCGGTTGTACCGCATTCCGCTGTCCGACACGGCGTTCCGCGCGGGGACGGGTGCGGATTGGAGTTCGTTGTCGACCATGCGCGTTGTCTACACCGGAGTGGTGGCGGAAAACGGCGGCAACAGCATGGAAGACGGTGTCCAGATCGCGCGGATGGCCCTGGTGGGCAACCAGTGGCGGGGTGGTGGGCACATGGATGGCAACGACTCCGTCGCCTACCTCGATTCGGCCATCACGGGGTCGTACCTCGAACGCGACTCGCTCATCTACCCCGACTCCAGTCGCCTGGAGATCAGCGTCGTCAACAATCGCGACGATGCCGGGAGCTATCGCGCCTGGGACGTGCCGGCCAGCACCGATGCCAATTCGGGAGCGGTGCTCACCGAACAATCGCTGAAGCTCACCTACCACCAGTTGCGCTCCGACTTCGGACTCTCCGGCGCCGATGGTCTGGCCGACTCCGGATTCGCCGTACGCGCCTTCGAATCGGCCCGCGATCTGACCCTCTACGACGATCTCATCCTGCAGGTCTACCATGCCGCCCGCGGCACCGATCGCACCCCGGTGCGCTTGGGCATCCAGTACGGAACCGGCGACTGGCAGCGCAGCGAAGACTACTACGAATACTCCTTCTCGCCGGAAGCCCTGGACTGCCCGTTGGCTGTGGGGGGATCGAACTGCCCCGACGCCGGAACCCGCGAAGCGCTGATGGGCGAGAACTGGTCGCGCAACAAGGTGCGTGTCGATCTGCAGTCCTTGGCCACCTTGAAGAATCTCCGCCAGGCGGCGGGCATCTCCAAGGACAGCACCTTCCGGCGAGGCCTCGAACTGGTCCCCTTCGGCGACGTGGCATCGCGCCAGGACACCATCCTGGTACGGGGCACACCATCCCTGTCGCAGGTCGACTGGGTCCGTTTCTGGGTGCGTGCCAACCCCTCCGCATCCGGCTCCAAGTCCGGCGAGATCTGGCTCAACGACCTGCGTCTGGAAGGCCCCGACCGTTCCCTCGGAACCGCGCTGCGGGCCTCGGCCCAGACGAACATGGCCGACTTGCTCGATCTTTCGGCTTCGGCCGAATACAACGAAGGCGACTTCGTGCGCATGGGGCAGACCCGCCCGAAACTGTCGCAGCAGGCGTCCAACCTCACATTCTCGACCTCGGGCCGCCTGAATCTGGCCAAGTTCCTCCCCGAATCGTGGGGGGCCACCCTGCCGTTGAACGCGCGCCTGAGCGCCGGACTCCAGCGCCCCTGGGCCCGCCCCGGCGAGGACGTGGTGCTCACCCGCGATGGCATCTCCGAAATGCTCTCCGACTGGTGGGACGACGACCTCCGCCGCGATGAGAAAGACCTGGATGTACGCAACTCGAAGGCCTACCAGACCATCAACGTCTCGCGCGGACTTTCCACGAACTGGGCCCGCCAGCGCGACACCCGCAGCGGCTGGATGCCGGTGCTCACCAACACCTTCTTCGCCCGGCCCACCGTGGCCTGGTCCTGGACCGAAACCGGGCGCTTGGCCCCGGAGTCGCGCGACACCAGCAACGTGCAGGGATTGCAGGTGGACTACGACTTCTCCCCCTCGACCACCCCCACCTGGCGGCCCTTCGAAGGCTCGAAATCCACTTCCCGCAAGTGGATGCCGCCGTTTTTGGCCAACGTGGGATTCCAGCCCTGGCCGAACAAGATCACCGCCACTCTCCTGGACCTGGACTTCACGGAACGCCAGCGGACGTCTCTGGATCCGGACGAAGACACGATCCTGGCGCGGACCTGGGACACTGTCTACACCAGGCCGGGAGACTCCTCCTCCCGGGTGCTGGTTCCCCGCACCTTCGCCATCGACTTCGACCGCTCCGCTTCGGTCACCCATTCGCTGGCCTCGGAGTGGCAACTCATCGACTTCCTGCGGCTATCCGGAAAGGTCGGTACCGACCGATCCTGGACCGACCTGGAGGAAGCGGGGCGTTTCAATCCCGTCCACCTCTGGGAGGCCACACCGCTGGTGTTCGCGCTGGACACCACCGTGGTCGGCCTCAATTCCAACGAGCGGCGGGGACCGCAGGAACTGGGACTGCTGCGCAATGAAAACCGCCGCACCTCCAACTGGCAGATCGAATTCAGCCCCAAATTGCTTCCCTTCCTGACCACCGGAACGTCGTACCGCTCCACGGCCTCGGCCAACCGCGACGCCGTGCAGCCCTACGTGGAGCGCGACACCATTCGCATCAGCGGCCGTGACTCCATCCATATCGACACCCTCAGCCACCAGTACTGGCGACTGGATCAGCAGGATGGTTTTTCGGCCAACACGTCGCTGTCGTTCGTGGAACTCTTGCGCTCCATGCAGGCCTTGGGCCCCGATTCCTGGGACAAAAACGTGAACTCGGTGAAGTCCACCCTGGAGCGCTGGAGGTTCACGACCGTGGGGTTCACCTATGGGGTGGATGCCCGCGTGGGCGGTGTGCGCCAGACCTTGGGGCACCTGGAGCGCCAGGAAGGTCTGGACCAGGCGGCCTGGTGGCGTTGGCAGGCGGGCCTGGGAGACGAAGACACCTGGCGTTCCCCTTGGGACATGATGACCGGCTCCCGTTCCAAGTCGGGACTGGGCCAGTACGAGCCCTGGCGTCTGGACGACTACGCGACCTACAAGGATGGCGATTGGTATGCCCCCAGGGATGAAGGGCCCTACGAGGTCCACGTCGACCGCTCTTCGCAGTCGGCCACCCGCGCCTACCAACTGGGGGCCAACACCAGTTTCACCATTCCCAATGTGCAGCTCACGGTCAGTCCATCCTGGCGCTGGAGCAAGAGCTGGACGGAATCCTGGATGGATCCGACGAATGTGGACACCTCCATCACGGATCCGTCGATTTCCGTGAACCTGCAACTGGCGAACTTCGCCGACCGATTTTCGTTGCTGAAGCGGTTCTTCTCGAGTGTGGTGGCCAACCACACCACCACCTGGGAAAAGACCTACGTGGTCCACCCCCACAAGATCATCTCCGACGAAGAAAACGAAAATCTGCGTTTCCAGCCCTTCCTGGGCCTCAATTTCAAGACCCACGGCAACTGGACCTTCGGCAACGACGTCAAGTGGGGGGTGGGCTGGGGCTGGGACTTCGAGAAGGCACCCACCGAAGGGGTTTCGGTACCCGGATCGAAGGGCGATACCCTTGTTGAAGGGGCTTGCCCCGACCGGAGTCTTCCGCAGTACTACTGGGATTACCGGATCACGACACCGCGGTGCTTCGTGCAGGTGGGCCAGACCGCCACCCGCACCCTGGAAATCGGCGACGATGCCACGGCCACCTACAGGCTGCCCACCAAACGCGGCATCCAGATCCTGCGCTGGTTCCTGCGGCTGGAAAACGACCTGATCATCAACTTCGGCGCGGGCTGGGGGTACAACCGCAAGACCCGCGAGATCGTCCAGATGGGGGTCGCCGAGCGGCAGAAGCTCAGCGAGAATACTAAAGTTTATGCGAGGTCCAACGCCTCCTACAACTTCACGTCCAAGCTCGTCGCGGAATTCCTGGCCGAATACCAGCGCAACGAGAGTTGGGCAACGTCCGATACCGAAGGGTCCAAGATCGCCTATCTGATCCTGGCCCAGGCCCAACTTCGATACAACTTCTGAGGTACTTCCCTTGCGTCGCGACATCTTCATCAACGTCACACCATTCGAAAAGCGCATCGCGCTGTGCGAAGACGGCCGTCTCTCCGAAATCGTGGTCGACAAACCCGACAATGCCCGCATCGTCGGCAACATCTACAAGGGGCGCGTCGTCAGCGTGCTTCCCGGCATGCAGGCCGCCTTCGTCGACATCGGCCTCGAAAAAGCCGCGTTCCTCCACGCTGCGGACGTGGCGCCGCTCGATCGCGATGGTCTCCCCGACGACGACGACGAATCGGACGACGAGTTCGACCCCCGCCGCCGCGGCCGCACCGAAAAACCCATCGACCAGCTCCTGCGCGAAGGCCAGGAGATCCTGGTCCAGGTGACCAAGGAGCCCATCTCCACCAAGGGCGCCAAGGTCACCGGATACCTGTCTCTGGCCGGCCGTTTCCTGGTCTGCATGCCCAACACCACGTTCATCGGCGTGTCCAAGAAGAGTCGCGACCACTCCGCGCGTCGTCGCATGCGTCGGCTGGTCCAGGATCTTCGCACCAGCGCCGACGTCGGGTTCATCGTCCGCACCAACGGCCTTACCGAGTCCGAAGACGAATTCAAGATCGAGATGAAGAATCTCGAGGACAAGTGGGCCTACATCAAGTCGGTGGCCGCCGAAGTCTCCGCGCCGGCTCTGGTCCTGGCCGAGAACGAAGCCGCGGTGGGCATCCTGCGCGACTACTTTTCCGAGAAGGTCGACAAGGTCATCGTCGACGACAAGGACGAATACAAGGCCATCCGCGCCTACATCCGCGAGCTGTCTCCCGACCTGGTCGACCGTATCCATCTCTACGAGCAGAAGACCCCCCTCTTCGACGCCTTCGAGATCGAACAGGAAGTCCAGAAGGTCTACCACGAGAAGGTCTGGATCCGCAAGGGATCCCACCTGGTCATCCAGACCACCGAGGCCATGACCACGGTGGACGTCAACACCGGCCGCAACGTCGGCAAGGACGACCAGGCCGCGACCATCCTCGACACCAACATCGCCGCGGCCAAGGAAATCGCCAAGCAGTTGCGCCTGCGCGACCTCGGCGGCATCATCGTCTGCGACTTCATCGACATGGATTCGGAAGACGACAAGGACCGGCTCCTCAAGGAGTTCAAGAAGGCCCTGCGTCCCGATCGCGCGCCCATCACCGTGGCGCCCACGATCAGCCAATTCGGCCTCATCGAGATGACCCGCAAGCGCGTGCGCGAGCAGTTGGTCAAGACCGTCTCCGAGACCTGTCCGCACTGCCAGGGCCAGGGCCAGATCCTGTTGCCCAGCTCCGTCGTGGCGGGCATCGAGCGCTGGATCCGCCGTAGCCAGGGACGCAACGGCCCCAAGGAAATCACTCTGGTGTTGCCCCCCCGCATCATCGAGTACCTCCTGGAGGAGCGTTCCTTCGGCTTCCATCGCCTGGAAAGCTTCGGGGTCCACATCGATCTCATCGAAGACCCCGACGCACCTTCGGACAGCTACCGCATCTTCCACACCCGCTCCCTCGAGGAGCTCACCCCGCAACACCACTCGGCATGAGCACCCCGGAGCAGGTCCGCGAGCTCGAGGCGCGGTACGTCCTGGGCACCTACGCCCGGGCTCCGCTGTACTTGAGCCATGGCGATGGTGCCGAAGTGTGGGATCTGGAAGGCCGGCGGTACCTGGACCTCGTGTCCGGCATCGCTGTCAACGCCCTGGGCCACGCCGACCCTGTCGTGACGGCGGCCATCCACGAGCAAGCCAGCCGGTTCGCGCATGTGTCCAACCTGTACCACTTCGAGGGCACGGGCCGGTTGGCGCAGGTGCTTTGCCAGCGCAGTGGCCTGGACAAAGCCTTCTTCTGCAATTCCGGCACCGAAGCCAACGAAGGCGCCATCAAGTTCGCGCGCAAGTACTGGTACGATGCCGGTTCCGCTTGGCGCCACGAGATCGTCACCTTCCAGGACTCGTTTCACGGGCGCACCTATGGCGCCTTGGCGGCCACGGGCCAGGACAAGCTCCAGACCGGCTTCGGCCCCATGTTGCCGGGTTTCGTGCGGGCCGAACTCTCGGTCGAATCGCTGCGCGAGAACCTCGGCGCCCACACGGCCGCCGTGCTCATCGAGCCCATCCTGGCCGAAGGCGGAGTCCTGGTACCTCCCTCCGAATTCTGGGAAGAGTTGTCCGCCCTGCGCGACAAACACGGCTTCCTGGTCATCTTCGACGAAATCCAGACCGGTCTGGGCCGCACGGGAGATTGGTTCGGCTTCCAGGCCACGGGCCTGCGTCCCGACATGCTGACCCTCGCCAAGCCGTTGGGCGGGGGGCTTCCCCTGGGCGCCGTGCTGGTCACCGACCGCATCGCCGCGGCCATCAAGCCCGGCGACCACGGAACCACCTTCGGGGGCAATCCGGTGGCCATCGCGGCTGGATTGGCCGTCCTGGATCGCCTAGGACAGCCCGGCATCCTCGAGCAGGCGCGTGATGTGGCCTCTCACCTGCAATCCGGCCTGGCGGCGCTGTGCAGCCCCCAGGGGCCCTTCCTGGAGGTGCGCGGTCGCGGCATGCTGATCGGCGTGAAGCTTTCCGTCGATCCGGGCGTGGTCATCACCGCCGCGCGGGAACAGGGGCTCATCGTGTACCGCGCCGGGGCCGACGTCCTGCGGCTGCTGCCACCGCTTTCGCTCACGCGTGCCCAGGCAGACGAAGCCCTGGCCATCCTGGCCAGGATTCTCCCGAAGTTGTAGGCCGCCCCACCCTCTCCTCCGCCAGGACGGAGAGGGACGTGGTGGAGCTTTCTTTCCGTTGGTCGAGCCTGTCGAGACCAACCCGGCTGGTCTCGACAAGCTCGACCAACGGATTCGAACATCCGGACGGTATCGAGTCTGCGCCCATCCTTCGAGGCGAGGGGTTTTCCCGTTCCCTCACATCCCCACGAGGCGGATGGTCTGGGTGCCGGTTTCGCCGACCACCTCCAGCAGGGCGACTCCGCGAGGCATGGACATCTCGGCGCGTCCTGCCGTGGGCGTCCCCGCGAACAGGACCTGTCCGCGGGGGTCACGCAACACCACCGATCGCACGTCCGAGGCTGCGGTCAGCGAAAGACGACCCGGGCTCTGGCGGATCTCCAAGGGAGCCGCGACCGGACGGGGGGTGGTGGGGAGCGCCGCGGCGCGGGCGATGGAATCCATGCGCAGCAGGCGATTGCGGATCAGGTTTCCCGATTCGGAGAGCTGGATCGAGGCCCAGCCCCCGGTGGTGGTGGTGGTGCTTTTCAGGAGCGCGGCCGAGGCCTCGTCCTTGTTCGAGAGCGACCAGTTGGCCCACGAGATGCCATTCTTGTCGGCCCAGTCCAGCCACGTCGCCGTTTCCGCGGGGAAAATCTTGAAGTTGTCGACATTGCCGTTGCTTGCCGAAGGATGCTGGCCTCCGTCGGCGGTGGTGGTGCCCCATTCGGTGATGAAGATCGCCTTGCCGCGCGACATCGCCAACATGCCCTTGGAGCGCAGCGAAGACTTGTGGGTGCCGGCGTAGAAGTGCAGGGTGTACGCCAGGTTGGGGTCGTCGATGGGGTCTTCCGTGGCGACGTCGACATCCTGGGACCAGTTGGGGGTGCCCACCACGATCAGATTCGAACTGTACTTGCGGATCACCGGAATCACCTGCGCGGCGTATCCGCGAATATCGGCCCACGAGTCCTTGCCGTTGTCGCCGGTCCCGTTCTTGCCGTCGGGCTCGTTCCAGATCTCCCAGATGACATTGGGGCTCGATCCGTAGAGCTTGCCCATTTCCTCGAAGAAGGCCTTGGCCTGTGTGGCGTGCAAGTTCGCGTCGTGGTCGTGCCAGTCGATGATCACGTAGATCCCGTTGGCGATCGCGGCGTCGACGACGGTCTTGACCAACTGGACCTGGGCGGTGGGGTTGGCGATGTAGCCCTTGTCGTAGGTCTGGTTGATGTCGACGGCCATCGCGGCGCGCACCAGGGTCGCTTTCCAGTCTTTCACGACCCAGTCGACGGTGGCGCGGTTGTAGTAGTTCTGCCCGCCCCACACCGACCAGTACAGGCTCGGTCCAGCAACCTGGACGGGGCGGCCGTGCGAGCCCACGACCTTCGAACCCGAGACCTTCAAGGCCCCGTTGGCCTCGACGGGGGTGGCGGCCGGGACGACCAGCGAAGCTCCCAGCAACAGCGCGATGAGCAGACGAGACATGGCAGGCTCCCTGAGGGCAGGCGCGGGCGATCGTGCCCGAGCGAAGGACGCGCCGTGGAGGCCACGGCGCAGGAGTGGAACAGGGGAGATCCCGGTGAGTGGGGCCCGTGCTCCGGATGACGAGGGATGAGTCGCGGGCCGCGGGCGTCAGGAATTGCGGAGTTGCCGATATGTACCGGAGGTCGAGCCAGTCGTGCGGTGGTCGAGCCTGTCGAGACCAGCCGCGTGGGTCTCGACAGG